>CAVOKC010000007.1:0-49838 GCA_963696465.1 uncultured Gammaproteobacteria bacterium
GGATGGACTCGAGTGGCATGATATTTCTACGGAACTCTCCTCCGTGCGGATCAGCGGGTTCGGGGAATCTCGCTGGTTCCAGCCGCAACTTGATGGTCTTGATCTCGAAGGCTCGCAGATCGAACCGCAAGCGTGTTGTCGGCGACCGCGAGCTTCGGGCCGGAATCCTCCATCAGATTGACCTCCTCGGCCGCAGCGACCTGGGCCGAGAGCCGAACGGTCGCACTCGTCGGCACTCCGTCGGCCTCGTACACCCGCAGCACGGCGGTGCCGTCCGGGCCGGGCTTGAGCGCCGTCAGCACGACGTTGTGCGGGAGCGATTTGCAGGAACCCCCAACGACTGGGCAGCGTGCCGGCGTGCGAGGCCAGCGTGCAGGCCAGCAGCGGATGGTTGAACTCCAGCCCCTCGCGATAGACGGCTGCCTGCCGCCAGTCGCCGGCATGGGGGACCAGGGCATAGTCGAACGTCAACTCCTTGCCCAATTCCAGACCCGAATCGGACGACATGCCCGGCTCGTAGCCGCCGCCGAAGCCGTAGGCGACGATCCGCGTGCTCCGCAGCAGCGAAAGCATCATCGTGCCGTCGGCGACGTTGTTGCCGGGCAGGCCGCGGTTGAGCAGAGCCACGCCCCTGCTGGCCGTTGCCGTAGTCGATCCAGTTCTGGGCGGGGAACTCGATCGCCGCCGGCCGCTGGATCGGCGCCGAAGGGGATCTCGTGCACGCTCTGGCCGTCGCGGATCGACGTGGGAAACAGCACCCGGTAGCGGACGAACTGGTCCTGGTTGAGGATCTGCGTGCGAATGTCGATCCGCCGCAGATCCGGCGTACAGGCGGACGGTCGTGGCGAAGTTGCCTTGGTCGCCGAAGGGATGGGCGACCTTGAATTCCGACACGACGGGCCCGCGAGTCACCGTGCCCCGCGGTCCGGCCTGCTCGTTGCTGAAGACGCCCTGGCCCGGCTGCGGGCACGGCGAGTTGCGTCTTCATGGCGATGCGGCTGCCGCCGTCCAGCGGCCGGTAGGGTTCCCACAGGTCGCCACGGTCCTCCTCCCGGGCCACGACGTTGCCGGGCCCGCGCAGGGCTTCCCAGTTGCCGGCCTTGACGAGCAGCCGGGTGATCGCGCCGCCGGCCGGGTCGAACTCGAGGCGGTAGTGTTCGTTTTCGAGGACCGGTTCGTCCGCTGCGCTCGGCGGCCGGAGCGGCGGCCGGCGACTGCAGCGGCATCAAGCCGGTAGACGGCGTATCCCAGCGCCGGAACGTCGCGGGCCACGAAAGCGATCTCGGCCCGCAGCAGGCCGCCGCCGGCGTAACGCGTCGCTGCTGAGCAGTTGCACCGGCACCGCCTGCCCGTCGGGTCCGACCAGGCTCAGGTCCATGACGTTGCGTGTCGGAGAAGCCGACGTTGGCCACGGCGACGTCCGTGCGCGGCCAGCCCAGCGCGTTGAACACCGCCACGGGATGCCCTCGCCCTGGGTGTCGATCTGCGCCGAGACGCCTTGCCAGCCGGCCTGGACCTCGTCGCCGGCGATCCGCCGCGAGAAATCGTAGCCGCGGATCGTGTCTTCGTAGACCCGGTCCGTCATCACGCCGGACATCAGGTCGTGCGCCTGGTTGAAGAGCATCGGCTCCCAGGCCCGCCAGAGGACCTCGTCGTCGACCGGTGTCGCCGAGCCAGCGCAGCAGCACGCCCAGCTTCTCGGCCGTGGTCAGCAGGCGCTCCAGTTCCCGGGTCCGCTGCTTCAGTTCGATGCGGCTGCTGTAGGTGCCCTGGAAGATCGGATTGAGTTCGCCGCCGATCGACCGGCCGATCGGGACGCTGGGCCACCAAGGCCTCGAAATCGGCGGGCACGGCGATGTCGCAGCTCGAACGGCGCGTCCGGCCTGGCGATTGAACTGCTCGACCAGCGCCGGCACGTGCTCCTCGGGCTCGCAGACGTCGGCTCCGGCCAGCCCCACCCGGCCCGGTCCGCGCGCGAACGGCGCCAGCGCGTCGAACCGCTGCTTGAAGAACTCGGCGAACGCGGGCAGGTCCTGCGGCGAGCCGTAGGTGTGGGCGTAGCCGTGCGGCAGCCAGAACGCGGGAATCCGCGAGCCGTCGATCCCTTCCCAGAGGAACTCCGCAGGGACGTGTCCAGTCGCGCCACGCCGCGGAAGAACCAGAACGACTTGTAGCCGCCCAGCTTCAACAACTGCGGCATCTGCGCGTGGTGCCCGAACGTATCCAGCTGCCAGCCGACGGTCACGTCCACGCCCAGCTTCTTGCGGAAATAGCCCTTGCCGTAGAGCACCTGCCGCACGAACGATTCGCCGCCCGGCATGTTGACGTCCAGCATCACGTCGGTGCCGCCGACGATCGCCAGCCGGCCTTCCTCGACGAACTTGCGGAAGGTCGGCTTCTTCTTCCGGATACCGCTCCAGGAAGGGCTTCACGTAGCAGGCCTGATCGAGCACGAAGCGGTAGTCGGGGTGGGCCTTGAGCAGCCGCGAGCGCCCGCAGGATGTTGGGCAGCCCCATGTCGAGGTACTCCTCGCGGGTCTTGAAGACCGCCCCTTCCCAGTGCGTGTGGGGAATGAAGAAGAAGATGTCTTTGGCGGCGGGGCGGCTGCGGCTCGGCGGCCGGCTCGGCCGGAACAGTGGCGTCGCGGCCAACACCAGAGCGCAGCGGCCGCCGCCGAGGAACACGGCCGGCCCGCTCCCGAGCAAAATCTCTGCGGGAAAGCATCTTGTTCATCGGAGTCTGGCTCCCACCACGGTGACGCGCAGTTGGATTCTGCATTCGAATTTTTTCGTATTTAACTTTGCTTTCAGATTCGGGCAAGGTGACAGTGACGCTCTCTTGAGCTTCCACTCTGAGGCGAGGCGGCGAATACCAGCGTACAATGCCGGTATCCTGCGCCAGTCCCTATTGACCATAGCGTCCCGGTCCTCAAGCATATTCGTGCGGGTCGAGCTTGTGCCTAATTGCACGGCGATGCCGCAATGTGGCGTGCTTGTCGGCGACCCCGGCGCGGATCTCGAAGACCGGATTGACAGCACGGGGCGGCGGGTTTGATCTTGATCGTCACCGTCGGCCCTCCGGCGATAAGCGGAATGCGCGCGCCGCTCGGGGACATACGATTCCGCCTCCAGCCGTCGCACCGTCAGAGACTTCCAACGGCCGGGAGGTCTGTGAGAAGCTGCGCGCCCACTCCAGGAGCCGCGCGTCGTCCGCGTCGCTCATGCCGATCAGCCAGACCCAGGTCTGCACGAGCATCGGCTTCGAGCGGCCCAGCGTGTCGAGCGTCTCGAGCTGGGCCGTGCGCAGCGGCTCGCGGCCGGCTGCGGGCCCAGCTCATCACGCTGTTGTGGCACGGCGTGAACTGGACGCGGTCGTCGATCGCCCAGCCGGTGGTCTTGCCGCGGGCCAGCGGCCAGTGGCTGCCCCAGTAGGTCGGCGTGACGAGCTGGCCCTTGTCGAAGAACGGCGCGAAGATCGCCGGCGGCAGCTTGAGTGTCGAGCGGATTGAAGTAGATGGCCGCCAGCGGCTCGTCCTTGTGCAGCCGCACGCGGTAGATCGCCGGCATGTCGCGCGACTTGACCTTCTCCCCTTGCTCGGCCGGAAAGAACGGGAACGTCAGCTCGCGCTTCTGGCCGTCGAGAAACAGGATGTCCACCAGGTTCGGCGGCAGCACGCTGAACGGATACGTCGCCTGCGGCGTCAGGATGATGAACTCGCTCAGCTCGTAGTCCCCGGTGGGCTCGCTCTGGAGCGTCAGCACGCGCGTGCCGAAGCCGTCCGGATAGAAGTAGAAATCCTCGACCGCCGAATCGCCCCACACCTTGTACTTGAAATCGCACGACTGGTAGCTCCAGCGCACGTGGATCCGGGCGGGCGTCGACTCGACGATCCGCACGCGGCCGTAGCGGAGCTCCTTGTCCATCAGCGGCTCGACGCAATCGGTGAAGCCGTCGGCGGGCGGGCTGGTCTCGGCCCATTCGTAGCTGAGGCCCGTGTTGCATCGGCCGGCCCAGAACGGCACGTAGCTCGAACCCCGCCAGAACACGAACCGCGAACCGTTGGGCAGCGCCACCACCACGTCGTGGAGCTTCGGGTCCCAGGCGTCGGCGTAGCTCATCGAGGAGAACGTTGCCGTCGTCGCCGCGCACGCGAAATCGGGGCATCGTAGCGGAGCTTGGTTTCCGCCGCGCCGAACTCCGGCCACTGGGGCGGACGCTGGACCAGCATCGTCGGGATCTGTCTTGTGCCACAGCTCGGCCCCGCTGGCCGAGGCGATGCTCACGTGGAGCACGTCGCGATCGAGCGTCGCGGGGGCGGGCGGCAGCGGAAGGCGGAGTTGGGCCCGGCGATCCTGCGACCAGCGCCACTTCGGCCGCCGTCTTCGCCGCGGGCGCCGACTCGAACCAGGCCGTCACGCGGGCGTCGGGCACGTCGCCGGTGCGGCAGATCGCCGCCACCTCGACGCTCCCCGTCTGACCGCCGGCCAACAAGAGCCAATCGGACGGCACCAGGATCGCCCCCAGATCGACCGGGTTGACGATGCGATCGGGCCGCGCGACCGCGTCCGCCTCGAACGGCGCCGGCTCGACCTGCTGCCGGGCCAACTCGACCGCCGCGCCCTCCGCCGACTTGGCGACCAGCACGAGTTCCGTGGGCCAAGGGTCGAGCGCACCCATCCCCAAAAACAGCAGTTCGCCCGTCATGCCCTTGCCGCGCACTTCGCTGTCGATCCAGGCCTTGTCGAGCATGGCGCTCAACTGCGTGACCTCGAACAGATAGGCCACGCCTACCAGACTGGCAATCAGCAAAAGACCGTTGAGAAAGATGCGCGGCTTGAGGGCAGACATAACTATTGCAGCTTCGTCGACCACGGGTCGCTTGGCGCGCCGCTGCAACCAGCTCACACCAAACAGATCGACGATACCGACCCACAGGCGATTATGCAGGCCGTATTTGCTGACGCCGCGTTCGCGATGCCGATGCCGCACCTCGACCGAACGCACCTGCCCGCCCGCGCGCAGCACCAGCGCCGGCAAGAAGCGGTGCATGTGATCGAAGTACGGCAGATCCAGAAACATCTCGCGCTGAAACAGCTTCAGGCCACAGCCGGTATCCGGCGTGTTGTCCTTGAGCAGACGTGCTGCGCACGGCGTTGGCGATCTTCGACGAGAGACGTTTCAACCAGGTGTCGCGGCGCGTCTTGCGCCAGCCCGCAATCAGCTTGAGTTCCGCCGGACAATCAGGCGCCTGGATCACCGCCATCAAACTCGGAATGTCGGCCGGATCATTTTGACCGTCACCATCGAGCGTGGCGATCCACGGCGCGTGCGCCGCCTGCACACCGCTGCGCACCGCCGTACTCTGACCACAACTCTCGGCATGGCGCAGCACGCGCAGACGCGGATAGGTGTTGCGCGCCGCGCCGAGCACGCGCGGTGATGCATCGTCGCTGCCGTCGTCGACATAGATCACCTCATAGTCGTAACGACCTTCGAGCGCCGCATGGATCTCCTCCAGCAGCGGCAGAATATTGTCCTGTTCGTTCTTGACCGGGATGACGACGGATAGATCCATATTGATTCTGCGAAAAACCACGGGGGAGTGTGTGGACAGTAATCCATGCGCTTGTTCATGGATTTATCCCGCCGGCGCTATACTGGGTGGCCACTGTTGGAATCAGTGCCGGATAACTTGATGTGTGACGGTACACGTCTCTGAAAGAGACGTCGGCTGACTATAGGACAACGAATGGATCCGCCTTGGGGGACGCCATCCTGCAACAGCATGCAACCCAACCACACGATGACCGACGCAGCTGACGCATCCCGCGCCCAGCCACCAGAGGGGTGACCCATGAGTTCTGACATGCCCCAGAGACGGCCTGACGGCTGAACGACTCACGAATGTCGCTCCTTTCCATGCGAGCAGCTGCCAGGATGCAAAGCCAGAAAGTGACAAACAGCCATACAGGGAGATCCGTTGAGGCTCGGGACTGAAATCCGCTTCATAGGAGGATTAACCTGCGAGCATTATCGCGGAGCATCTGGTGAATGACCCGAGATCGAATTCTCACCAGGAATATACTGCGGAGACATGAGATAACGCATACCAGAATATTGCGAATTTACTCTGAGTCGATCCGCAGGCGCGTGCGATGCGCACTCACAGCGGGACATCCACATACGCTGCTGCAAACTTTGTGCGCTGCGGTCATACGCCAGCTGCGCGTAGTAAGAGATGACAACCGTGGCGGGCAGCACCACACCGAGCAGATAGGCGAGCCGCGCATAACGCCTCGGCGGGGAAATACAGATCGATCGACATCTGGAAAATCACGCGATGAAAAAGATACATGCAAAAACTCGCATAGGATACCCACACCACAGCACGGGCATTGCACCTCCCCGCCAGCAGCGCGGCGGCATGAAACAACAGCAGCGTCCCGATCAGTACGGCAGGGATTCGACCGAGAGCCGCGACGCTACCGGCACCGTACTGCAATTGATATAAATAAAATGCCGGGGTGAACAGCGCAAGCAAGACTGCTGCGCGCGACCTGATCAGCTGCTCCAGCCGGACCACCCGTTTATAGGCGATACCGAAGAGGAAACACGGCAGATATTGGATCAGACGTGTATCGAGCGGATGTATTTCCTCGTGGACAAAAACCGCACAGATAATGATCACTAAACTGGCCTGCAGATACAGACGCGGATAATCCGCTAAGCGCACCAGCAACGGTGTTACCAGATAGAACGTCATGATCATGGACACAAACCACAAGGTGTAAGGCGCGGGTGGTTTGAACATCGACAACAGCAGCATGGCATTCAGGATAACGTCACGGTCGGCAAGGCCGGCGGCACCGAAGAGCAGCAATGCAATCACATACAGCGGATAAATCCGCAACACACGTCGCTGGTAAAATGCCGCCAGAGAAACGCGAGTTAAGGCAATAGGGCGGCCCGCTAAGAGCAGACCGGAACAGAACACAAACGTCCCGAGCGCGATATCTTTTATGCACTTCGGTAATACTGTTACGCGTATCCAGGAAAGGCTTCGGTGTAAGGTACGAGATGCCAATAACCGACGATATAGAGAATACAGGCGGCACGCAGTAGGTCGATAGACACTTCTCTACCGCGCACGGTTATTACCGTTTCACCAGCTGGTATGTCGGGAACGGGAACAGCCACCGTCACGGCCGGCTACCAATCATCGCGACGGCGCAACTCCCACAGCGGATACTTTTCATTTACCCGCTGCAGCGTGTAATTACGTACCTCTGCATGAACGACGCTCCAAGGCGGATTCAGGACGAAATAGCGGCTATAGCCGTCGGGCAACTCCGGCAGCGTCGCATCGCGCAGCAACAGCAGCCGCACCCGGTCCTTCAGCAGATAGCTCAGCGACAGCAACTCGCCTGGACTGACGTCGCCCAATCGCGCCAATCAGCAACGGCCGGTCCGCCGCATTGATGATGGCCGCCACCTCGGCATTGTTCGCACTGAAGGATTTGTTCCACCAGGTACTGGACGAGACGATAACCAGCTGTGAAGCGATGCCGCCGGTAATGACCAGCAGGCCAAGCGCAACCTTCAACCGGCCCGTGAGCGTATGCAGCGTGATGCCCGTAGCCAGCAGATAGGCAACACATAGCTGCAGCGATAACAGCGCCGGCAGCAAGTAGCGCGTTTCCAGAGAGCGCCGCCCACTGTCCACAAGATCCGGAACGATCACGGCGCCAGCCGTGATCGCCAGCAACAAGATCGGGGTCAAGCCGGGTCTTCGCGGGCGTACGTCGCCATACCACCAACAACGCAGCTATCGCCAGGGCGGAACTGACGGAATGAGATATCCGCTGCCAGGGAAATCGAAGAACAATCTATTGATGCTGGTCAGCCAGCTTTGCAGCTGACGCCCATGGTGACCGGATTGTCGCATCCATCCGGTGACCATGGATACATCCGGAATCGCGACTGATAAAAACGACCCCCCAGGGTATGAATGCCAGCGCACCGAAGGCTAGCGAGATGGTGCTGCCCTGACGGTAACGCGCGAATAGTCGCCGCGCGTCAAGGCCAGATAGATCGCATGAGATAGCGTCGCAAAGGCAAACATGATATGCGCATACAGCCCGAGCGCAACGTCAGCGCGTAAAAATAATAGCGCGACGTGAACCGGTGCGAAGACATGCAGTAAGGCCGCGCCGGACAGTGCTGTCAACAGACACCAGAGCGCATATTGCCGCGCCTCCTGGGCATACAGCAAGAACAAGGGCGATGTCGCCGCGAGCAACACCGCCATCCATGACACCCGGGGATCGCCAAATAATTCGCGCGCGAACCAGTACACGGCCGGCAACAACAGTAGACCGAACAGGGCCGACAGACTGCGCAGCGCAACCACCGGATCGGCAAAGAGCCCCGCCCACAACCTAGCCAGAAGATAATACAGCGGTGGATGTTCGGGACGGCTTATCAATGCATTAAGGGTTGCATCGATACCCAGATCAGGATTGGCATGCTGCATAGACTGCAGATCGGTCAATCGAATGGAATCTGCCGTCGAACATGCCGGCGTAATATTCCGGTCCGGTATGGCCGAACACCCGCAAGGATGAATAGGCTCTCATCGTGCCAGTAGACCTTGGCGCCCAAATTGGTAAACCGTAGGCTGGCCGAGGCCACAAGAATAAGCAACGCGGCGATGGCCAACGCACCATATGGACCCCATGGCCGCAACGCCGTACGGGCGCGCGGCTGGCGCCCACCAGTATCGAATTCCCGATTAAAAAATGAATGCGTCATCACACGGCGATTATCCAGAGCGATTATGACAGCACTGTTACGCAAGCAACCTCATGGTCTTTAGGTAACGCCAACCGACCGGCGTGGCACGCATTTAGACGAGATACAATTTCAAGGCATACCCTGTGGAAGACAGTGCATCACCCAGCCGCTATAGTCGACCATCCCAGTCTTAAATGCGCAGTGAAACACAATGAATACAAGTGGCAACCAGACCAATCACCTTGCCGGTGAGACCAGCCCTTATCTGCTGCAGCATGCCCACAATCCGGTGGACTGGCACCCCTGGGGCGCGGAGGCCCTAGAAAAGGCCCGCCGGGAAAACAAGCCCATCCTGCTCTCGGTCGGTTATTCCGCCTGTCATTGGTGCCATGTCATGGCGCATGAGTGCTTCGAGGATGCCGAGGTCGCCGCGGTCATGAACGATCTGTTCGTGAACATCAAAGTCGACCGCGAAGAGCGCCCCGATCTGGATAAGATTTATCAAACCGCGCATTCGCTGCTCACCCAGCGCAACGGTGGCTGGCCGCTAACCATGTTCCTCACCCCCGACGGCCAGATCCCGTTTTTCGGTGGCACCTATTTCCCCAAGGAACCCCGCTACAACCTGCCCGGTTTTGTCGAACTCATGCAGCGCGTGGCGGGCTTCTATCGCGAGCGCCAAGCCGATATCGCCGAACAGAACGAGGCGCTGCTCAACGCCTTGAACACGATCGCTGCACCCACCCATGCGCCGGGCACACCCGATGCACTGCCGTTGGACGTGGCGCGCAACCAGCTCGAAAAGCAGTTCGACGCCACCCACGGTGGCTTCGGTCGCGCACCCAAGTTTCCGCATCCGACCAGCCTGGAACGGTTGCTGCGGCATTGGTCCGGGTCTCGTGACAGCGCGCAGCCAGACATACAGGCCTTGCACATGGCGACTTTCACGCTGGAGCGCATGGCACTCGGCGGCGTCTACGACCAACTCGGCGGCGGCTTTTGCCGGTATTCGGTCGACGACTATTGGATGATTCCGCACTTCGAAAAAATGCTCTACGACAATGGCCCGCTGCTGGCGCTGTATGCCCAAGCGTATGCGGCAACCGACAATCCGCTGTTTGCACGCATCGCGCATGAGACGGCCGCTTGGGTGATGCGCGAGATGCAATCACCGGAAGGTGGCTTCTATTCGACGCTGGATGCCGATTCCGAGGGCGAGGAAGGCAAGTTCTACGCCTGGACACGCGCCGAAGTACGCGCGCTGCTGGGTGATGAATACGAGCTGTTCGCGCGCCGTTTCGGTCTGGATCGCGAGCCGAATTTCGAAGGCAAATATCACCTGCATGTGTTCACGGCGCTGGCCGATCTGGCGCATGAATTCTCAACCAGTGAAGAGCAAATCAACCAACGCCTGGAGTCGGCACGCGCCCGGCTGTTTGCCGTACGCGGCCAACGCATCTGGCCCGGTCGTGACGAAAAGATTCTGACCTCGTGGAACGGCCTGATGATCCGTGGCCTGGCCATCGCCGCCCGTCATCTGGATCGACCGGACTATGCGGCGTCTGCCACCCGCGCACTGGATTTCATTCGCGCGACGCTCTGGCGCGACGGCCGTTTGCTCGCGACCTACAAAGACGGCAAGGCGCATCTCAACGCCTATCTCGACGACTACGTGTTTCTCATCGACGGCATTCTGGAACTGTTGCAGGTGCGTTGGCGCGACGGCGATCTCGCCTTCGCCTTGGAACTCGCCGACGTCGTGCTGGCACATTTCCAGGATCCCAACGGCGGCTTCTTCTTCACCGCCGATGATCATGAGACGCTGATTCAACGCCCGAAGCCGGTATCCGACGATGCCCTACCCTCGGGCAATGGCTGTGCGGCGACAGTGCTCGGTCGACTCGGACATCTACTCGGCGAGATGCGTTATGTGGATGCCGCCGAGCGCACGCTGCATACGCTCTGGCCGGTCATCGAACAGAACGCCTATGCCTGCACGGCATTGCTGCTCGCCACGGAAGAGTACCTATTTCCTGGACAAACGGTCGTGCTGCGTGGTGTCGGGGCGACGCTCACAGCGTGGCAGCGACACTGCGCGCAAGCCTATGCACCGCGACGACTGACACTGGCTATCCCCAATGACGCAGCCGATCTTCCGGGTATTTTACGTGAGCGCCGCACACAGGAAAGTATCATCGCGTATGTTTGTTCCGGCACGCGCTGCGCACCTCCGGTAAACACATATGCGGAACTTGATAGGCTGCTCGCGAGACACGCATAGCCTGGGCTGGGTGCGCCAGGAATAAGAACTCGACTGCGCCCGATCTAAGCTGCGGTACGGCTAACCGTCATGTTATTGCCACGATTGTTTGCAATTCCCCATCGCAACACCCGCTGGCGACAGTGTATGCTTGGCGCCAGGCAGTTGGGTTGCTGCCGTGCTTAATAAGCGTTTCAGAGGAGAGACAGCATGAGCTTCATCAAAGAATTCAAAGAATTTGCCATGAAGGGCAACGTGGTCGACCTGGCCGTCGGTATCATCATCGGCGCGGCCTTCGGCAAGATCGTCTCGTCGTTCGTCGGTGATGTGATCATGCCGCCGCTGGGCATTCTGATCGGCGGCGTGAATTTCTCCGATCTGGCCATCACGCTGAAGGCAGCCAGCGAAGGTGTCGCAGCGGTCACTCTGAACTACGGCAAATTCATCCAGTCGGTGTTCGACTTCACCATTGTGGCGCTCGCCATTTTCGTCGCCATCAAGGCCATGAACAAGCTGAAGAAGACCGAAGAAGCCGCCCCCGCCGCACCGCCTGAACCGAGCGCAGAAGAAAAACTGTTGACCGAGATTCGCGATCTGCTCAAGCAGAAATAGTGCTTAACTGTAGGAGCGACCTTGACCGCTCCTACAGTTTTTCAACCGATAAGCCAAACAACTTCTGACCTGAATGGCACTTACTTAAGCTGGCTCTTGGCCAATGCCGGGTAATGCACCGCAATGCTCGCCATGACGGCTGGTTTGCACTGGCCGGAATCTCCTAGCGCTGCTCCTGCCGTTCGATCTCCTCGCGCTGAGCGGCGGTCGCATCGTCCAGCGTCTGTTGTACGCCTTCGGCCTTTTCCAGCGCCTTCACCTGATCGCTGAACACATTGTCTTCCGGAACCCCGCTGCCCACTGCGGCCGTATCGCGACTTTGTTCCTGAGCGTCCTGCCCTTCCTGCGAGCACCCCACTATCGCCAACGGTACAACCAGCGAGATGATCAACCAACTCTGTTTCAGCATTATCGTGCTCCCGTATCGATTCGCTCAGCCGATGCAGCGCGTTAGACCGTATGAATTCAGTGTTTGGTCATCTTTTCCATGTAGGCGACGATGAACGCCGACAACACAAAAGTCAGATGGATAACCGTGTACCAGTAAAGATGGTCATTATTATCGATCTTTTCCACGTTGACGAAGACACGCAGCAGATGGATTGAGGAGATGGCGACGATCGAGGCGGCCACCTTCAATTTGAGCGAGCCGGCATCCATTTTTCCAAGCCAGTTAAGCTTCTCGGTGCCTTCCTTGATATTCATTTCGGAAACAAAATTCTCATAGCCCGAGAACATCACCATCACCAGCAGACTACCAACCAGCGAAAGATCGACCAAGGCAAGTATGGTGAGCACCAGATCGGACTCACTCATCTCCAGGATTCTCGGGAAGAGGTGGATAAGCTCCTGAAAAAACTTGATGCACAGCGCCAGCAGCGCCACGCTCAGGCCGAGAAAGACGGGTGCCAACAGCCAACGGCTGGCGTACAGGGTGTTTTCCATGAAACGTTCGAACATGATGTAGACAAACCTGAGAAATGAACTGGGTGCGTATTGTTTCACCAAGCCCGCGCCGGGTAAACCATCGTCGCACGAGATTTGAATTGGGCACTCCATGACCGCAGCGGTTTCTGGTACAATATGTCTTATTGCCCCCCCCGATTGTCGGCCACTGGTTGGCTAATCCCAGGCTGGACCTACTCCCCGAGGTCGTTATCGATGCATACCCTTTTTGCGCGCCGCTTCGGCGCTGTCTATCTGCTAGCACTGGTTTTCGCCGGTATCGCCGCGCTGATACGCTTGGCCTTGCTGCTGCACTCACCTGAGAGTGGTCTTTCCGCGGTCGACCTCGCCGGCGCCTTCGGCATCGGTCTGGCCTACGATATGATCACCGCCAGTTATTTCGCCATACCGCTGATCTTCTATTTGCTGCTGTTACCCGAACGCGCTTACCGTAGCCGAACACATCGTGTACTGATATCACTTGGCTTTGTGGCGCTGCTGTATCTGCTGCTGTTCGTTGCCGTTTCTGAATGGGTGTTCTGGGACGAGTTCGAAAGCCGCTTCAATTTCATTGCTGTGGATTATCTGGTCTACACCAACGAAGTGCTCGGCAATATCTGGGAGTCTTATCCAGTCCCGACATTACTCACTGTGATCGGCGTTGCAACGTTGGCCGTCTTCCTGCTGCTGCGTCGTAGCTTGCACGCCACCGGCCCAGCCACCCGCCTGCGGCAACGTCTGGGTGAGGCGGCATTGCTGCTCGCCATACCTGTGCTGACAACCTTCGGCATCGATGCCTCGCAGGCGAACTTCTCCAGCAACCGCTACGCCAACGAACTGGCCGGCAACGGCATCTACAATTTTTTCGCCGCGTACCGCAATAACGAAATCGACTATGCCCGCTACTATGCGCTGCAAAACAATGAACGCGTGTACCAACACTTGCGCGCCCTGGTCGCCGAGCCGGACACGCACTTCACCAGCACCGACACACACGATATCACCCGCACGATTACCGGCCGCGGCCCGGAGAAACGCCTGAACGTTGTGCTCATCACCGTGGAAAGTCTCAGCGCAGAATTTCTCGGCGCGTACGGCAGTGACCGTAAAATTTCACCGCATCTCGACGCCCTGGCACATGAAAGCCTGTTTTTCACGCATGTGTACGCTACCGGCACCCGTACCGACCGCGGACTGGAATCCATCGCCTTGTCAGTGCCGCCGACGGCTGGACGTTCCCTGATAAAACGTCCACACAACGAACATCTGTTCTCGCTGGGCCAAGTCTTCCACGAACAGGGTTACCGCACCGAATTTCTCTACGGCGGTTACGGCTACTTCGACAATATGAATTATTTCTTCGAGAATAACGGCTTCAAGATTGTCGACCGCAATAATATCGCGCCGGAAGACACTCATTTCGCCAACGCCTGGGGCGTCGCCGATGAGGATCTGTTCACCCAGACGCTCAAGGAAGTCGACGCCGCACATGCCGCCCGCGAACCGTTTTTCGGACTGGTGATGACGACCTCCAATCATCGCCCCTATACCTATCCGGACGGTCGCATCGACATCCCCTCGCCGGGTGGCCGCGACGGCGTGGTGAAATACACCGACTATGCCATTAATGATTTCATCGAACGTGCGCGCGGCAAGTCCTGGTTCGACGATACGGTGTTCGTGGTCATCGCCGATCATTGCGCCAAGAGTGCCGGCAAAGAGGCGTTGACCGTGGCGCAGTATCACATTCCCTTGTTGATCTACTCGCCGAAACACATCGCGCCGGGCACGGTCGACCGCCTGGTCAGCCAAATCGACCTTGCACCGACGCTCTTGGGGCTGCTCAATTTCAGCTACCAGAGCCAGTTCTTCGGCCGTGACGTACTCGCGCCGCATCAGGCAGACGCTGGTCGCGCCTTGCTCGGTAATTATCAAAAATTGGGCTATCTGAAGGACGGTGAACTGGAGGTGCTCTCACCGCGCCAGCAAATAGAGAGCTACCAGATCGGTGCCCACGATGTGCAGTCGCAGATGGTAACTGCAGACCCAGCACGGGTCGACGATGCCATCGCTTATTATCAGGGCGCCAGCTTGCTATTCCAGCAGCACGGCACCCATGTGCACTGATCGCGCTGGAAAATCCAGTTTATTGACCCTGTCTGGGCGCGGCCGCTAGCCGCGAACAATACGCCACATAATTGGTTCGCGGCCAGCGGCCTCGCCTGTACTTGCCTGCTGAACTCACGCTGGCGTATGGTACCCGCATGAACCGTCACTACTCACCCATCGATCATTTGCTGATCAACTTCGACCAGGCCCTGCGCACGGTCTTCGGCCGCCCACTGGGCACCGGCCGTAGCGATCCCAGTACTGCCGTCAATGAAGTCATCGACGCAGACACCGGCGCAGCGGCACTCAGCGACCACGAGCGCGCAGAGTCCGCGCGCCTCATGCGCATCAACCACACCGGCGAAGTCTGCGCGCAGGCGCTGTATCAAGGACAGGCGTTGACCGCTCGTCTAGACAACGTCCGCGACAGCATGGAGCAAGCCGCACAGGAAGAGAACGATCATCTGGTTTGGTGTCAACAGCGCGTGCACGCACTGGGCAGTCACACCAGCGTACTAAATCCGCTGTTCTACGCCGGTTCTTTTGCACTCGGCGCAGTCGCCGGTGTGATCGGCGACAAATGGAGCCTCGGCTTCGTCGCGGAAACTGAACGCCAAGTGGTCAATCACCTCGATGAACATCTCACGCGCATCGCCCCGCACGACCACAAGAGCCGCGCCATCCTCGAACAAATGAAAGTCGACGAACTGCACCACGGCACTACCGCCCTCGAAGCCGGTGGCGCGGAACTGCCCAGCCCGGTCAAACAACTGATGCAGGCGATGTCGAAGGTGATGACGGGGACGACGTACTGGGTTTGAGGGGGTACGTAACATGCAGCCTGGGTGGAACAAAGTGAAACCCGGGATTCGCTGCCGCTCAACCCAGGCTACGCTTGCTATTTCTGGATGCCTGAATGAGCACATTGGCCATTGAGACACATCCGCTAGCCCAGCATGTCGAGTTCACCGACGACGACCTGATCGTATCGCTGGTGGACGGCCGTAAGGTCGTTGTCCCGTTGATCTGGTTTCCCCGGTTATCGAACGCCACGCGAAGTCAGTTGGAGAATTACGAACTCTTAGGTGATGGCGAAGGCATTCATTGGCCGGACCTTGACGAAGATTTGAGTGTCGCGGGTTTATTGCGGGGCAGTCATTAGGCCTGCCCGGCTATGCATTATGCACATACCCAATGAATCCGATCTGCGCTTTGCCATCTGCATCCGCAACGATGGCTACGAGGCATCGCTGGAGATGCGAAAGATTTACCCGATACTCCCCGACGCGGAGGCCGCGAGCCACCACATGCTCCGGGTCATCGACGAGTCCGGCGAAGACTATCTGTACCCCGACGATTTCTTTATGTTGATCGAATTGCCGGAGGCGGTGCGCAAGGCGCTGGTGCGGGCGGCTTGATGCACGTCTGCAACTGGAAGACACCGATAGCTGACCTTGACGCATACCAGTCTCACTGCCGAGAACGGCGAATTACGGAAGTTGGGCTGCTGGAATATTTGAAATATCTAAAGGACTGCCATCTGGCCGTTCTGAGACGTTATCCGCGTCTGTGTACCCACTTGATGCCTTCGAACCACACCACGCTCAGCAGGCCCAGTCCGCAGGCTGCGGCCAGTTCGTGAGCCGGCAGGGGCGCGAATCGCAGCACGCCGACGGCCCAGGGGATGTACAGCGTCGGCCAGCAACAGCGCAAACGCCAGGCCGACGACCACCCACAGGGTACGTGTTCGGCGTGCGCAGCGTGGCCCAGAGCAATCGGGTGGTCGAGCGGTTGGTAGGATGAGGGCCAGGTTCCCTATCACCAGGGTGGCGAACGCAAAGGCGCGGGCCTCCGGCTCGGATATCCGCGGGCTGGCCCAGGCGAATGCGGCCATGACAACGGCGAGCACGCCTAGGCCCTGAAGCAATGCCAACCACAGCGTGGCGCCGCCAAAGAGCGGTGCGGCGGTATCACGCGAGTGGGCGCTGCATCACGTCGTTTCGGAAGGTTCGTTCTTGAAAAATGAATCGAGAATGCCGGTCAATGATTAACTAGCAACGCAATATCATCGGGTAAAGCAGTGCTGGCCAGCCGAACAACACCGGCAGCAGCGCCATTCCGGCGATCGGCACGTGCACCGCCAGGATGTACGACATGGCCTTGCGGTAGGTTGGTGGAGATGCGGCGTCCCAGACGCACCGCCCCGACGATGGCGGCGAAGTTGTCGTCGATGAGCACCAACGAGGCCGACTCGCGTGCCACGTCCGTGCCGCGCCCTCCCATGGCCACACCCACATGCGCCGCGCGCAGTGCAGGGGCGTCGTTCACGCCATCACCCGTCATGGCGGCGACGTCTGCGCCGGGTCTTCAGCGCCCCGACATGCAGTTTCTGCTCCGGCGCTATGCGGATCATTGGCCATGGCACTTCGGGGGCACGATGCAGCCTCGTCGCTGAGCGTCGTGATCTCGTCGCCTGACAGCACGCCGCCTTCGTGTTCGACCAGTCCGGCCTGGCGGGCAATGGCCCGCGCCGTGGCCGGGTAGTCGCCGGTGATCATCACCACGCGGATGCCGGCCGCACGGCACTCGGCCACGGCGGCGGGCACCTGGGGGCGCACCGGGACCGCCAGGCCCAACAGCCCGATGAACGCGAAGTCGAAGTCGTGTTCGTTCGCAGGCCAGTCCTGGCCGACGAATGAACCACGCGCCACTGCCAGCACGCGCAATCCCTCGGCGGCCAGTTCGTCGACCACGTTGGCGATGCAGACCTTCTTCGCATCGTCGAGGTGGCGCAGGTCCATCACCGCTTCCGGCGCACCCTTGGCAGCCACCGTCTGGAACGCCATCGCCTGACGCGACCCACACATGCGACATCGCGCGCAGCGCCGGGCTGAGCGCATAGGTCTGTACCTAGGCGCCAGTCGATGGTGTAGGATGTTCGGTGTCGGCCAGGAAGCTGTTCGCCGAGTTGATGAAAGGCCTTCTCCATTGGATCGAACGGGTAACGCTGGCCAGGTAACTTGGCTGGCTCGACGCTCGGTCATTACGATCCTTGAGCACTACAATGTGATTCATTCGGGCGTACTCGCTGACAGATGGGGCGGCGAGCCTGAATCCTTGCATACCGTGCCAGGGGTATCACCGGTTGGCGGTGGCCGACTGCGACAGATACCGGCTTCGCCGTGGATGCGATCCTGTCCAAACATCGGGTACCGTCTGCTTCTGCGGCGAACGCTCGTTCTCCACTCCCAAGCGGTGCCAATCCCGACTGGCGCTCGTGGCCGACAACGGCAGCGCATGTTCTACAGCACCCTCGCGTCGCCGCCTGGCGAAGGGGATATCGCCAGCGATGGGGACCTCGGGGGCGGTGCCGCTAAGGCCTCGCCGGGGTCTCGCCCAACATAGGCCGGTCCCAGTTTATGCGGACGATCCCTAATTTCGCCACCACAGTGCCGGCTTTTGGACGGCCGTACAGATGACCAACGCGCATGGCTGTGAGGTCCCGCCAGGCCACGCGTGGTTTCCTTCCGTACGGAGCGCCACGGTGACGACGGCATACCCTGGAGATCACGGACACCATATAGACCCCGACTCAATGAATTCGGTCTGCGGCTCACGAGAGTAAGGAGCGGGCTGCCGCGGGGCGTGAATTGGCGATGCCTCGGCGCGAGTACCGGCACCCGGAGCGCCCGCAGTTTGGTTCGTTTGCCGGATCGGCTTATGGCGGCTAATCGTGGGCGTCTATGCTAGACTGAAAGCAATAAGTTCCTAATGAATCAAAGATACGTTTGTAGAAACGGCTTCCTCTTCTGGACGTCCGTTTTTTGGTGGGAATTCGTTTGCTCGAGGCGGCAAGTTTTGGCCGATTCCGGCTGTAGCTGAGTCATTAAATCTATTTCAGCCTCTTAGGCTGCAAACGGTCGAAAGCACTAGTTGATGTTTTTTCAGCGAACGCCTGCTTTGGAGACTAGTTGTCGTTGACGGATTTCTAGAATCAATTCAGATGTGAATAGTCACTTCCAGTCGAAAACAACCCAAGTAGAACCTACCGCAATCCCCGCTTCAAATTCCGTCCATAGAATATCTCCGCCATCTCCCGTTGCAGGCGATCGCGGATTTGTTTTTCTTCTTTGGGTGCGAGTTCGTCGGCGCCGGTGCCGAACAGGTAGCAAGCGTAGCCCGGATGGAATGAAATGAAATCCGGGTTTCCGTGCCGGTTGGTTATTCACGTTTGATGAGCGGTGATGTTGTGGTGAACGTTCCCCCGGATTACGCTATGCTGCATCCGGGCTACGCTTGCTGGACAGTTGCGGCTTCGCAGCAACGGCACCATCGATATCGTGGGCATGCTGGATTCCGCGACCGGCACGGTGATCGCCACCAACGACGGCGGTTGCAGCAATGCTTTGAACTTCTGCATCAACAGGAACCTCGCCGTGGGCACCTATTATCTGAAGGTCGACGGCTTCGGTACGACGGTGACCGATGCGTATTCGCTGGTGTCGAGTTTCCAATGAACGGTCAGCGTATTGTGATGGCCCTGCTCGCAGTGAACCTGTTCGCCACGCTGGTGTTGTATCGCGGCATGGAGGTCCTGGTCGAACGCGTGGACCGGCTGTCGACGGCGTGTGCGACAGCGCAAACGCCGCCCGTCGTACAGCCCGGGGCCGCGTCCGTGCCGATTCAACCGCAGGCAACGGTACAACAGCCGGCGCCTGCGACAGCGGCGCCGGCCGCGCCGGTCGAGGAGGAACCGCTACCCGCCCCGCAAGACGCGACCGATACCGTCGTCACGGAGTCCGATGACATCGATGCCATCACAACCCACTTCGCGGGCCAATACGGTGACTCCGCCTGGACCGCACAGATTCAGGAGATTCTGCACAACGTCGCGGGCGACAGGGCGCGGTATTCCAGTATCAGCCGGGATCTGATCGAATGCCGTGAGAGCATCTGCAAACTGGTGCTGGGGTATTCGGATCCGGCGGTCTTCAATGCCTTCGTCGACGATCTGACCATGGCACTCAAGGGCGAGCTGGCCGCGACGGTGTATTTCGACGAACCGAATACCCTCGGCGGCAATTCGACGGTGGATGTTTATCTGGTGCGCGAATGATGCGCCCGTTACGCTGCCATGCCGCTGCAACTTTCCCGTTCCCTCCGCCACCGTAACTTCCGCCTGTATTTCTTCGGCCAGTTGCTGTCGCTGCTTGGCACCTGGATGCAGAGCGTCGCCCAGGCCTGGCTGGTGTACCGGCTGACCGATTCCAGTTTCATGCTTGGTCTGGTGAGCTTCCTGAATCTCGCGCCGGTCTTGCTGCTGGGTCTGTTTGCGGGCGGGGCGGCCGATCGCTTTCGCGCTTCCGCCTGCTCTGGATCACGCAGACCTTGGCGATGGTACAGGCCTTTGCACTCGCGGCGCTGACCCTGAGCGGTACAGGGGCGTTGCCGGCAACACCGGGCACGGGTGGCGCTCGGCCGCCGGTTTAGATTGGGCGGATCAAAGGGTAGAAATCCCGGCGATTTCGCCGGTTGATCCCGGTTGGGCCACCGCATCAGCTGAGATTGACTACGCCTGGCCACGCAATGGCAGGATTGACTCAGGCTGGTCAGGGTGGTTGTTCAGCTAAGCGGGTTTATACTTCCTATACATTGCCCGATTCCGTCTGTTTGAATTTGTGATATTAGGAGGTGATTATGATTTCTGTATTAAATAAAAACTTTATGATGGCGGCGCTTGCTGTTGCCGGATTGATAAACGCATCTACCGGTTGGGCGGACGGTCCTTTTGCAGGTGCCTTAGGCCCCGGAAATGCCCGCTTTGCGCCTACCGATGTTTACCGATTGACTTGCCCGGCAGGGACGGCATCGGTGCGGGCTAGAGTAAACAATCCCAACGGAAACCCCGTCGATGAAATAACCGTTCAGATAATCGCTCCGTCCGGGGCGGTAAGAAGCGCAATCTCATTGGAAGGAGTGGCGCCGCCGACCGCAATTTTAAGCGGCGCTGCCGGTAGATATTTGGTCACTGTCCATAAAGATTCTACATTATTAGGCGCAACCTTTAGTATAGTTTTGGATCGTTATAACGCTGCCGGTAGTGCAATTCCAGGCATTCAGACCGTTAGGATTCAGAATCAGTAAGGTGCTGAAAAAAACTTGTTACTCAATAGAAAATAAACACCGGAACGGGCATAAAACCCGTTCCGGTTGTTTTCGTTTAAACCGTTTTTTTACGAGCCTATAGGCTGGCCATACCTATTATTGCACTGCCGAACCACGCGCCTTGCGCATCGAACCACCGCAGCAGATGCACCACCAGTTCATGCGCATCGAAATGGATGAGTACGGCGAGTAGCGCTGCGACAAACATAATGCTGGCCGCAATGCCCCAGAGCGGTGACTGTAAGCGCGCGCCGGCATCCGCTTCCTGGATTGAAGCGGACATTCTTAGTTATGGTTGCCCTTCGGGTCAAGGCATCCTCGCAAAGACGGATTTCTAGAATCAATTCAGATGTGAATAGTCACTTCCAGTCGAAAACAACCCAAGTAGAACCTACCGCAATCCCCGCTTCAAATTCCGTCCATAGAATATTTCCGCCATCTCCCGTTGCAGGCGATCGCGGATTTGTTTTTCTTCTTTGGGCGCGAGTTCGTCGGCGCCGGTGCCGAACAGGTAGTTGTCCAGGTCGAATTCTTTCAGCAGCATCTTGGTGTGAAAGATATTCTCCTGATACACGTTCACGTCGATCATCTGATAACGCTCGCGCGTATCCTTGGACAGGAAGTTTTGAATGGAACTGATCTTGTGATCGATGTAATGCTTCTTGCCACTCACGTCGCGGGTAAAACCGCGCACGCGATAGTCCATGATGACGATGTCGGACTCGAAGGTGTGGATCAAATAATTCAACGCGCGCAGCGGCGAGATGCGGCCGCAGGTGGATACGTCGATGTCGGCGCGGAAGCTGCTGATGCCGTTGTCCGGGTGGCTCTCCGGATAGGTGTGCACGGTGATGTGGCTCTTGTCCAAATGCGCGACCACCGAATCCGGCAGCGGGCCCGGGCCTTCGGTGTTGGATAACTCCTCGGAGATGATCGGCTCCTCGGAGATCAGCATGGTGACGCTGGCGCCCTGCGGATCGTAATCCTGATGGGCGATATTGAGGATGTTCGCGCCGATGATGTTGGACACCTCGGTGAGGATCTGCGTCAGGCGCTCGGCGTTGTACGCCTCGTCGATGTATTCGATGTATTCCTTGCGCTGGCGCTTGGTCTTGGCATAGCAAATATCATAGATATTGAAGCTCAACGACTTGGTCAGATTGTTGAAACCGTGGAGTTTGAGCTTTTTCATCGACTGATTAACCATGGCAAAGACAATCCCGACCAGAACGCATGCTGGCCCTGCGTGACAAGCTGTTCAAAGAGATGAGGAAACCACCCGCCCCGCCCCTGACGGCGCGGCGCGGGATTATCCCACATTTCCAGCGATGGGGGGATGGTAGATCATCTGCACCACGGTGCCGGCGGGATCGGCACAGTAGAAGCTGCGGGCACCGTCGCGGTGGGTACGTGGCGCGGCCTTGATGGTCACGCCGTGGGCGACCAGGAAATCGTGCCAGGCATCGACCTGGGCCGGGCTGGGCAAAATAAAGCCGATATGGTCGAGCACTTGGGCGCCGCCGGCGGCCGCGCCGTCAGTGCGGCGATGCAGGGCCAGATTGTCCTGGCCGGCGCTGGTCAGATAGAGATTGTCGGGGTCGGGCCGCCATTCGACCTGCATGCCCAGCAGCTCCACATAAAAATGCTCGCTGGCAGCAAGATCATCCACAGTCAGGGCCACATGGCGCAGACCCAGGGTTGCTTCGGGGCGGTTCATAGCGTGTACCTGATGTGTGATTGGCCTGTGCTTGGCCAGCGCCGCTCAGGGCGCCTCGACCACTTCGAAATCGTGGGTGATGGTGGCCGCCTTGGCCAACATCAGCGAGGCCGAACAGTATTTCTCGGCCGATAACTGCACCGCCCGCTCGACCTGCTTTTCGCTCAAGCCCCGGCCGCTGACGATGAAATGGACGTGGATCTTAGTGAACACCTTGGGCGCCTCGTCGGCACGCTCGGCCTCCAGTTCCACCACGCAATCCAGCACCGGCTGACGGGCGCGCTGAAGAATGTGGACCACATCGAAAGCCGTGCAGCCCCCCATACCCAACAGCAGCATCTCCATCGGTCGCGGACCCAGATTGCGGCCGCCTCTCTCGGGCGGCCCGTCCATGACCACGGCATGGCCGCTGCCGGCCTCACCGATAAAGGTGGCATCCTGGACCCATTTCACCCGCGCCTTCATGCATCCTCCGCGCCCGTCTGAATTGTGCGAAGCCTATCACAGTTCACCATCTCGCCGAATCCGGCCAGAGTGTTACAGTGTTTGCATTCAACCTTTGAATAGCCATGAGCACAGGACTGCCATGACCCTTACGCGGATAATAAAGCTCAAAACCACCGGCAACCCGTCGATCGACCGCTTCCTGGAGCACTGTCACCGACGGCGCTACCCGACCAAGAGCGTCATCATCTACGCCGGCGATGCGCCCGACGTGCTGTATTACATCGTCGAAGGCTCGGTCACGGTACTGATCGAGGACGAGGACGGTCACGAGATCGTGCTTGCCTATCTCAACAAGGGCGACTTCTTCGGCGAGATGGGTCTGTTCGGCGAGAGCAGCAAACGCAGCGCCTGGGTGCGCACCCGCAGCAATGCGAACTCGGCGAGATCAGCTACGGCCGCTTTCGTCAGATCGCCAAAGAAGATCCGAGCATTCTGTTCGCACTGGCCTCGCAGATGGCGGCACGTCTGCGCACCACCAGCCGCAAGGTCTCCGACTTGGCATTCCTGGACGTCACCGGTCGCGTCGCCCGTACCCTGCTGGATCTCTGCAAACAACCCGATGCCATGACCCATCCCGATGGCATGCAGATCCGCGTCACCCGCCAGGAAATCGGCCGCATCGTCGGCTGCTCGCGCGAAATGGTCGGTCGTGTGTTGAAGATCCTGGAGGAGCAGGAACTGATCCACGCGAAAGGCAAGACCATCGTGGTGTTCGGGACGCGTTAGGCAAACAACTCCGCCAGTTTCTGTCCCGGATCGTCGGCCTTCATAAAGGCCTCACCGACCAGGAAGGCGTGGACGTTGTGGTCGCGCATCAACGCCACATCGGCCCGCGTATGAATACCACTCTCGGTCACGATGAGGCGGTCATCGGGGATCTGCTTGAGTAAATCCAAGGTCGTTTCCAGCCGCATCTCGAAGGTACGCAGATTGCGGTTGTTGATGCCGATCATGCGGCACGGCAGACGCAGCGCACGTTCCAACTCATCCGCATCATGCACCTCGACCAGCACATCCATGCCCAACTGCGCTGCCAGCGCCGCCAGCGCTGCCATCTGCGCATCGGCCAATGCCGAAACGATCAACAAAATACAATCGGCACCCATCGCACGCGCCTCATATACCTGGTAGGGATCGATCATGAAATCTTTGCGCAATACCGGCAGCGCGCACGCCGCGCGCGCCTGCTGCAGATATTCATCCGCACCTTGAAAAAAGTCGACATCCGTCAGCACCGATAAACAAGTGGCACCGCCTGCGGCATAACTGCGCGCAATCGCCGGCGGATCGAAATGTTCACGCAACACGCCTTTGCTCGGCGATGCCTTTTTGATTTCGGCGATGACGCCGGCGTGTCCTGAGGCGATACGCCGTTCCAATGCCGCGACGAATCCGCGCGGCGCATCAGCCACCGCAGCCTGTTCACGGATTGCACTCAACGGCACGCGCGCCGCACGTGCTGCGACTTCTTCGGCCTTGCGGGTCAGGATTTTCTGGAGAATGTCTGGTACGCCCGTCATCTTGATCGAACTCTGGATGGAGAATTGGTCTTTGCTAACACATTCCCACCCTCACCCCTGCCCTCTCCCGCCAGTGCGGGAGAGGGAGATATCCCCTCTCCCCGTGTGTGGGGAGAGGGTTAGGGTGAGGGGTGTCTTGTGATCTACACGTTATTGCTCACCCGCACCAGCGCCGCCAGTTTCTCACGCGCCGCGCCGCTGTCGATCACCGTCGCCGCTTGGGCAATACCGGCCGCCAACGAATCAACCAGATCGGCCGCATAGATGGCCGCGCCCGCATTTAGCACGACGATGTCACGTGCCGGACCGGGCTCGCCCGCCAGCACGCGTTGAATGATCGCCAGACTCTCGCGCGCGTCCGCCACTTTGAGCGCCGCCAGATCACCCCGGACAAAACCGAAATCTTCCGGCGCGATTTGATAACAGCGGATCGTCCCGTCTTTGAGTTCCGCGATCTCGGTCGGCGCGGCAATACTGATCTCGTCCATGCCATCCAGCGCATTCACCACCAATGCGTGTTTGCTGCCCAGCTGCTTCAGCACTTCGGCGAGCGGCCGCACCCAATCCTTGCTGAACACACCCAGCACCTGATGTGGCGCGCTGGCCGGATTGGTCAGCGGACCGAGCAGATTGAACAGTGTGCGTACGCCCATCTCCTTGCGCGGGCCGATAGCATGTTTCATGGCGCTGTGATGCATGGGCGCGAACATGAAACCTACGCCGACTGCGTCGATGCATTTACGCACCTGTTCCGGCTGAAGATCGAGTTTCACACCCGCCGCTTCCAGTAAGTCGGCGCTGCCGGATTTGCTGGAGACGGCGCGATTGCCGTGTTTCGCTACACGCCCGCCCGCAGCGGCAACCACAAACGTGCTGGCCGTGGAAATATTAAACGTGCTGCTGCCATCACCACCGGTGCCGACGATATCGACCAGATGCGGACCACCAACATCGACGTGCGCAGCCAGTTCGCGCATCACCTGCGCGGCCGCGGTCAATTCGTCGACGGTCTCGCCCTTCATGCGCATGCCGATCAGAAACCCGCCGATCTGCGCCGGCGTCGCCTGACCGGTCATGATGATGCGCATCACCGCAGTCATCTCCGCGTGACTGAGATCGCGACGTTCGGTGATCGCGCGTATGGCTGCTTGCATGTCCATGATTGTTATCCGTTGCTCTCTTAAACCGCCAAGACGCTATGAAAGGAATTTGGAACCGCAAAGGCGCAAAGGCGCAAAGAAAGATTATTTTTGTCATCGGTATCGGTTAGCCACTGGTTGGGGAAACACTGGTAGTTGGCTTTTGTTATTTCAATGTTAAAAAATGTTTTCTTTGCGCCTTTGCGTCCTTGCGGTTCGACGATCTTGGCGTCTTGGCGATTAACGCTGTCCTTCCAGAAAATTGCGCAGCATGTCGTGACCGTGCTGGGTCAAAATCGACTCGGGGTGAAACTGCACGCCTTCCACCGCCAGGGTCTTGTGGCGCACGCCCATGATCTCGTCGAGATTGCCGTGGGCATCCTGCGTCCAGGCGGTAATCTCCAGACAGTCGGGAATACTGTCCTTCTCGATCACCAGCGAGTGATAACGCGTCGCCTCGAAGGGATTTTCCAGACCGTGGAACACGCCGACGTTTTTGTGATGAATCATCGAGGTCTTGCCATGCATGATCTCGCGGGCGTGCACGATCTTACCGCCGAAGGCCTGGCCGATGCTCTGATGGCCGAGGCACACACCGAGGATCGGAATCTTGCCGGCGAATTCGCGGATGGTCGGCACCGACACACCCGCCTCGTTGGGTGTGCACGGCCCCGGCGAAATCACGATATGATCAGGTTTGAGCGTGGCGATGTCGGCCAGCGTGATCTGATCGTTGCGCTCCACGCGCACATCCTGCCCCAACTCGCCCAGATACTGGACCAGGTTGTAGGTGAAGGAATCGTAATTATCGATCATCAGCAGCATATTAAAACTATCCATTTGTTCTTGCTGGATATTATCCAGCAGAGTGCGGCACGGTAGCCGCTAATATACCCACTTTTTGCCCTTACACCCATCCCGTTATGGTGCTGCGAGGCAAACGGCATTGCGCGTAATCGTTTGACAGTGCGACAAAATAATATTTGGGAAATTTGTGACAACCCACACTTGCGGCGTAGAGAGATCATATATACTGCCGCCCCAGATGCCAGCCCCTGTGGAACTCATGGACCCGACCACCGCAAACCCTTCCGCACTCGCTACGGCGCCGGACCGTTTCGAGGCCCATGATCTGCATTGCGTACGCCACGACCGCACCTTATTCGCGGGTCTGAGTTTCGCGCTTACCCCTGGGCAGATTCTCCAGATCGAGGGACCGAACGGCAGCGGCAAGACCAGCCTGTTGCGGATGCTCTGCGGCTTGCTGCAGCCGGCGCAGGGCGAGGTGCGTTGGCGCGGCGTGGACATCCAGGCGCAACGCGCGGAGTTCCTTGCTGACGTGGCGTACATCGGGCATCTGCATGGCATCAAAGAAGATCTCAGCCCGCGTGAAAATCTGCGTATGGCCCAGGCCCTCGGCCGCACGCGCAACGACATCAGCCTGGATCAAGCGCTGGAACACGTCGGACTGTATGGATTTGAAGACCTGCCATCACGCACCTTGTCGGCCGGCCAGCGTCGCCGTGTGGCCTTGGCGCGGCTGCTGGTGCTGGACGCACGCGTGTGGGTGCTCGATGAACCGTTCACGGCGCTGGATCGCAGCGGCAAGGCACTCATCGAGTCCATGCTCGAAGCGCACAGCCGCAACGGCGGTATCGCGATCCTCACCACCCACCAGCCCGTCGAACTCACGCAGTGTGCACTGCTGAGTCTGCAGCTCGCCGCCTGACCATGCCGACACCAACGCTGCCTAACTTAGCCCTCGCCTGTACCGCGCTGTTGCGCCGCGACCTGACCCTGGCCTTGCGGCATCGTGGCGAAATGGCCAATCCGCTGTTGTTTTTTGTGTTGGTGGTGAGTCTGTTCCCGCTCGGCCTCGGCCCGGATTCGCACACCTTGCAGACCATCGCGCCAGGCGTGATCTGGGTCGCGGCGCTGCTGGCCGCCCTGCTGTCATTGGAAGGTATTTTCCGTTCCGATTTCGAAGATGGCAGTCTCGAACAGTTGCTGCTCAGCCCGCATCCAGCCGCGCTGTTGGTGTTGACCAAAGTCATCGCGCACTGGCTGGTGAGTGGACTACCGTTGATCCTGGTCGCGCCACTGCTGGGTGTGTTGCTGCGTTTGCCCGAGGCGGCGATGGGCGCGCTGCTGGCCACACTCGCACTCGGCACACCGGTATTAAGTCTGATCGGCGCGATTGGCGTGGCGCTCACGGTCGGACTGCGGCGCGGCGGGGTGTTGTTGTCGCTGCTGGTACTGCCTTTATATGTGCCGGTGTTAATCTTCGCCTCCAGCGCCGTCGCCGATGCCGGCATCGGACTGGCGATCACCGCGCAGTTATATTTTCTCGGTGCGCTGCTGGCACTGGCCTTGACGTTGGCACCCCTGGCCGCAGCAGCCGCCCTACGTATCAGTGTGAGTTGATAGGACAGACACGATGTGGACCTTCTTCCATAAACTGGCCTCGCCAAAATATTTCTACGACATCTCCGGGCGTCTGCTGCCGTGGTTCGCGGCCGCAACTGTGCTGTTACTGCTCGCCGGGCTGTACCAGGGCCTGTGGGTAGCACCCGCCGATTACCAACAGGGCGAGAGTTATCGCATCATGTTTATCCATGTACCCGCCGCGTGGATGTCGATGTTCGTCTATATGCTCATGGCCGGCGCCGGCGCCATCGGCCTGATCTGGAAAATCAAACTGGCCGATATCGTCGCTGCCAGTTGCGCGCCGATCGGCGCCTCGTTCACCTTTCTGGCGCTGGTCACCGGCTCGCTGTGGGGCAAACCGATGTGGGGCGCGTGGTGGGTGTGGGATGCGCGCCTGACCTCGGAACTTATTCTGTTATTTCTGTACTTAGGTTATATCGCCTTGCAATCGGCCATCGACGATACGCGCACGGCGGCGCGCGCCTCGACAGTGCTGGCACTGGTTGGCGTGGTGAACATCCCCATCATTCATTACTCGGTGGTGTGGTGGAATACCTTGCATCAGGGCGCGACGGTCACCAAGATGGGCACGCCATCAATCGCTACATCGATGCTGATCCCGCTGCTGCTGATGGCGCTGGCCTTTAAATTATATTTCTTCACCGTGGTGCTGCTGCGCGCACGCAATGAAGTTTTAAAACGCGAGAGCGGCAGCAGCTGGGTTAAAGAAACTCGGCATTAAATAATTTTAGGAGCGGGCTTTGCCCGCGAACAGTTCGGGAGTACACCAGTTCGCGGGCAAAGCCCGCTCCTACACTGGAAACTGCAAGCAGGTGATAATGACAGTCTCCGAATTTTTCAACATGGGCGGCTACGCGTTCTACGTCTGGACGTCGTACGCACTGGCCGGCGTGATCCTGCTCGCCAATGTCCTGATGCCGATGCTGAATGCGCGTAAACAGCGCCGCGAGCTGATCGGTAAGCTGCGTCGCGAGGGGAGCGTATGACACCGAAGCGCAAACAACGTTTAATGTTCGTCGCCTTGATCGTGATCGGCATCGGTGCCGCCGTGGCACTGGCGCTGTCTGCTTTTCAGGAAAACCTGCTGTACTTCTACACGCCCTCACAGGTCGCCGATGGTGAAGCACCCAAGGGCCGTGCGTTTCGCGTCGGTGGTTTAGTCGAAGCGGGCAGTGTCACGCGCGAGTCGGACGGCCTCACCGTGCATTTCACCGTCACCGATACCGCCAAGAGCATTCCCATTACCTACAAAGGCATCTTGCCCGATCTGTTCCGCGAAGGTCAGGGTATCGTTGCGATGGGACGCTGGGTGTGAATGATGAGTTCGTCGCCGATGAAGTACTCGCCAAGCACGATGAGAATTACATGCCGCCAGAAGTTGGCGATGCGATCAAGAAGGCCGGCATGCACGTCAAACCAGGAGAACGCAAAATGATTCCAGAACTCGGCCATTTCGCCTTGATCCTGGCGCTGTGTCTGGCGCTCGCGCAAGGTATCCTGCCGTTGATCGGCGCACAGCGCGGCAATCTTGCGCTGATGGCGTTGGCGCGACCCGCCGCACAAGGGCAATTCGTCTTATCTGCCATTGCATTCTGTGTCCTGACCTATAGCTTCGTCGTCAATGATTTCTCGGTGTTGTACGTCGCCTCGAATTCCAATACGGCATTGCCGTTGGAATTCCGCATCGCAGCCGTATGGGGCGCGCACGAAGGTTCGTTGTTGTTATGGGCGTGCATACTCAGCGTCTGGACGCTCGCCGTCACCGTATTCAGCCGCAGCCTGCCGCAGGTTGTGGTCGCGCGCGTGATCGCGGTAATGGGTCTGATCAGCGTCGGCTTCCTGTTGTTCATGCTCGCCACCTCGAACCCGTTTGATCGCCTATACCCGGCCGCACTCGAAGGCCGCGATCTGAATCCGCTGCTGCAAGATCCCGGTTTGATTTTTCATCCACCGATGTTGTACATGGGTTATGTCGGCTTCTCGGTGGCGTTTGCGTTTGCGATTGCCGCACTGATCGGCGGCCATCTCGATGCCACCTGGGCGCGCTGGTCGCGGCCGTGGACCGTGGTCTCCTGGACGTGTTTAACCACCGGCATCGCGCTCGGCAGTTGGTGGGCCTATAACGAACTCGGTTGGGGCGGCTGGTGGTTTTGGGATCCGGTCGAGAACGCCTCATTCATGCCGTGGCTGGTCGGCACGGCATTGATCCATTCACTCGCCGTGACCGAAAAACGCGGCGCGTTCAAACCCTGGACCGTGCTGCTGGCGATCTTCGCCTTCTCGCTATCATTGCTCGGCACCTTCTTGGTACGTTCCGGCGTGCTGGTATCCGTGCATGCCTTCGCCACCGATCCCGGCCGCGGCATATTCATTCTCGCCTTCCTAGTCATCGTCATCGGCAGTTCACTGGGCTTGTATGCGTGGCGCGCGCCGCGTGTGAAGAGTGGCGGCACCTTCAGCGGTTTTTCGCGTGAATCACTACTGCTGCTCAACAACGTGATTCTGGTGGTTGCGGCGGTCAGCATGTTGCTCGGCACTTTATATCCCCTGATTCTCGATGCGTTGAACCTGGGCAAGATTTCCGTTGGCCCGCCGTACTTCGCCACCGTGTTTGTACCCCTGATGCTGCCGCTGGCGGTACTGATGGGCATCGGACCGTTAACCCGCTGGAAGCAGGATGCGCCGGCAGCGTCATGCGCAACGCCCTGCCCTATCTGATCAGCGCCATCGTCATCGGCCTGACGGCACTCTATGCATTGACTCGACCATGTCAGCCTGCTGACCGGCTTGAGTACCTGTATCGGCCTGTGGGTGATCATCAGCGCATTGCGCGATCTGATCACACGTGCGCGTAAAGTTCAGGGCGGCTGTTCAGTATACCGCGCGCCTTCATCGGCATGACGGTGGCACACTTCGGTGTGGGTGTTTTTATTCTCGGCGTCACACTGACCGGCGCGTATAACATCGAAAAAGATCTGCGCATGGATCTCGGCACAGACGTGACCATCGCCGGCTATACCTTCACCTTTGATGGCGTCAAGCAAGTTGAGGGACCGAATTACACCGCCAATCAAGGCCTCTTGCATGTCACACGTAACGGCGAAGCCATTGCCATCTTGCATCCGCAGAAGCGCACCTACCGCGTGCAGACCATGCCGATGACCGAAGCGGCCATCGACGTCGGCCTGTTCCGTGATCTGTATGTCTCACTGGGTGAACCAATCGACAACGGCGCCTGGAGCGTGCGCGTCTATTACAAACCGTTCATCCGCTGGATCTGGGCCGGCGCGTTGTTGATGGCTTTAGGTGGCGTCTTCGCCGCCAGTGACCGACGCTATTTCGTCCGTGTGCGCAAGACCCAGGCGGCGCCGAATGCCGCGACGGCAAGGGCCTGAGCGCATGACACGCTATCTCCTTCCCTTGGGTATTTTCGCTGCACTGGTAGCGCTGTTGTTCGCCGGCCTGTATCTCGATCCGCGCGAAGTACCCTCGCCGTTGATCGACAAACCGGCGCCCGCATTCACCTTGCCGCAATTGCATGCACCCGAGAAAACCCTATCGCGCCAAGATATGCTTGGAAAGGTCTATCTGCTCAATGTATGGGCCTCGTGGTGCGTCTCGTGCCGTGACGAACAGCCGGTACTGATGCAATTGGCGCAGACCCAACAAGTGGAGATGGTTGGCTTCAATTACAAGGATCAGCGCGAAGAAGCGCTGCGTTGGCTGGAGATGTTTGGCGATCCATACACCACAATCATCTCCGATACAGATGGCCGCGTCGGTATCGACTGGGGCGTATATGGCGTGCCGGAAACCTTCGTCGTCGATCGCGCAGGCATCATCCGCTACAAACATATCGGACCCGTCACCCAAGCCGATCTCGATACGGTGCTATTGCCCAAGGTGCGTGAATTGCAGGGAGCACGGTGAGAAAAATGTTAACGACGATACTGTTGAATAGAACCGAACAACGTCAGCCCCCTCTCCCTCTGGGAGAGAGAAGTAATAATCAGTCGACACCCCTCACCCCGGCCCTCTCCCAGAGGGAGAGGGAACGCCTACCGTTAATTCAGCTGATACTCTGTGCGGTTGCAGTTGTTCTACTGTGCGCAAGCCCCGTATCGCTCACACACGCCGCCAAACTTGACGGCATCGAACTGCCGGATGAGTACGAACCGCGTTATAAAGCGATGATTAATGAACTGCGCTGTCTGGTCTGTCAGAACGAGACGCTGGCCGATTCCAACGCCGAACTGGCGGTCGATTTGCGTCGTGAGATCCGTGGCATGCTGGTCGACGGTAAAAGCGACGCGGAGATTTACGAATTTCTGGTCGCCCGTTACGGCGACTATGTGCTCTACAACCCACCGGTCAAGCCCACCACCCTGATGTTGTGGTATGGACCGTTTGTGCTGCTCGCGCTCGGCGTAATCATCGCGATCATCACCATCCGCCGTCGCGGACATACCACACCGACGACGCTCAGTGCCACCCAGCAACAGCAAGTACAAGACCTGCTACGCCGGCAGGACGAGGAAAAGAATTCATGATGATGTGGATCTTGTTCGCGGCGATGCTGATCATCGCGTTGTTATTCGTCTTGCTGCCCTTGCTCAAGGCGCCGCGTGCGCAGGGCCCAGAGCAGAACGCGCACAATATCGACTTGTTGCGTAAACGGCTGGTCGAACTTGAGGGCGACCTCGCCAATGGTGCGTTGAACGCAGCCCAGTTCGCGCTGGCACGCGAAGATCTTGAGCGTGAACTGTTACAGGAACTCTCGGACAGCGGCGGCACCGTGTCCCTAAACACATCACCCAAGGCCGGTCGCATCAGCGCGGCGATCGTCGCTGTCGTGGTACCGGCACTGGCGTTCGGCCTGTATTACCAGCTCGGCAGCTGGCGCATGCTCGACGCGTCCACGCAAGCGGTCATGCAAGCATCGCAGTCTGCTGGCAATAGCACACCGAATGTCGCCGACGACGGCAGCACACCCGCCAACGACGGCATGGCACCGATCGATGAGCTGGTCACACGCCTGGAACAGAAAGTCAAAGACGATCCCAGCAATACCGAAGGCTGGTTGATGCTGGGTCGTAGCTATCTCTACCTCAATCGTCCTGCCGATGCCGTGCGTGCCTATGCACAAGCGGAAACATTGACGTCGACTCCGGATGCGCAACTCTACGCCGAATATGCGGAGGCGCTGGCGTTAGCCAATGGCAATCGTCTTGCCGGCGCGCCGGAAAGCCTGATCGAAAAGGCGCTGACGCTGCAGCCCGATCATCCCAACGCCCTGTGGCTGGCCGGCATGAACGCGTTCCAGAAGGCCGATTACCCGACCGCCGTAAAATACTGGGAGAGCCTGCAGAAGATCACCGCGCCAGACAATGAACAGGGTCGGATGCTCGCCGATTACCTCGCACAGGCACGCGCGGGCAACCCTGTCGAAGATATTATTCAACCAAGCACGCCGACGACCGGCGCGGACACCGCACCGGCACCGGCCGCGGCTAGCAGTGGCGCGTCGATCAAAGTCCATGTGGCGCTGGATCCCGCGCTCGCCGCACAGGCTGCACCGGACGACACGGTGTTTATCTTCGCCCGTGCCACACAGGGTCCGCCGATGCCGCTGGCGATCGTGCGCAAGCAGGTCAAGGATCTACCGAGTGATGTGGTTCTCGATGACTCGCTGGCCATGATGCCCGCCATGAAACTCTCGAACTATGCCGAAGTCGTGGTGGGTGCGCGCGTGTCCAAAAGCGGCAATGCGATGCCAGCAAGCGGCGACCTGCAAAGCCTGAGCGATGCATTAGACCCGCGACGCCCAACCCGTGAGTATCACGATCAACCAAGTGCTACCGTAGGACCCAACCCGCCGACCGTGCCCCGGCGGGTCGCCCAATGCGCCGGGCATGCCCTCCCGATTTTCCATGACATGCCCGATTTATTGCCTTGGGCTCACGTCTCGTATCCGGCGAATTTTCAGTAATGTAGCCCGGATGTAATCCGGGAATTCGTAAACCCCATCCCGGATTACATCCGGGCTACATTAGTGCACGGCCAAGGCTTACTTATGCGCGCCGTCCAGGCCTCGCTCGGCCAAGGCCACGGCACGGAACATGGCGCGGCCCTTGTTCATGGTCTCGTCCCATTCATATGCGCGGCACGGAATCGTAGACGATGCCGGCGCCAGCCTGAATGTGCAGCAGACCGTCCTTGATCACCGCGGTGCGAATCGCAATCGCGGTATCCATGTTGCCATTCCAGGACAGATAGCCGACCGCACCGGCGTATACGCCGCGTTTGACCGGCTCCAGTTCGTCGATGATTTCCATGGCACGGATTTTCGGCGCGCCGCTGACGGTGCCGGCCGGGAAGGTCGCGCGCAGCACATCCATTGCACTCATGCCGTCTTTCAGCACACCATCGACGTTGGAGACGATGTGCATGACATGCGAATAGCGCTCGATGAGCATTTTTTCGGTGAGCTCCACCGTGCCGGTCTTGGCGATGCGCCCGACATCATTGCGACCGAGATCGATCAGCATCAGATGTTCGGCAAGCTCTTTGGGATCGGCGAGCAGATCGCGTTCCAGCGCCTGATCTTCAGATTCACTCGCGCCGCGCGGCCGCGTGCCGGCGATCGGACGCACCGTGACCACACCATCTTCAAGCCGGGCGAGAATTTCCGGCGACGAACCGACGATATGAAAATCGCCGAGATCGAGATAAAACATATACGGCGAGGGATTCAGGCTGCGCAGCGCGCGATAGATATCCAAGGGCCGTGACGTGAACGGTATCGACAAACGCTGCGACAACACCACTTGCATGACATCGCCGTCGACGATGTAGTCCTTGCAGCGGGCGACCGCCGTCTCGAAACCTTCCTGTGTGAAACCGGAGATGAAATCGGCCTCGTTGACGCGACTGACACCGGGATGCGTGTAACGTGGCGCGGCTTGATGCATCAGGCCATCAAGTTCATCCAGGCGCGCTTCGGCCTTGGTCAGCGCATCGGACTGCGCCGGATCGGCATGCACGACCAGATACAGCTTACCGCGCAGATTGTCGAACACGATCACTTCATCCGATACCATCAACAGGATATCCGGATTATTCAGCGGGTCTGGCTTTACGCACTTGGCCAGCTTCGGTTCGATGTAACGGATCGTGTCGTAGCCGAAATAGCCGACCAGCCCGCCGTTGAAACGCGGCAAACCTTCGACCTCGGCGACCTTGTAGCGCGTCTGAAAGGCCTCGACCCACCTCAACGGATCGGCAACATCATGCGACTCAATAATCGCACCGTCATTCAGCACATCGATACGTTGTGCGGTTATGCGCAACACCGTGCGGCACGGCAGACCGATGATGGAGTAACGGCCCCACTTCTCTCCGCCCTGCACGGATTCGAAAAGATAGGAATACGGGCCATTGGCCAGCTTCAGATAGGTGCTCAGCGGCGTATCCAGATCGGCGAGCACTTCACGCGCGACCGGGATGCGGTTGAAACCCTGCTTGGCTAATTCGGAAAAACGCGCGGCATTCATGACATCACCTGTGTGAATCGAAAACGGAACGGATTACACGCCCGGCATTCAGCCGCGCCATCGTTGCGTCATCTTCTGTGTCGATTCGATTGATGTCATGGTTATCACTTCACATCGTCTTGTATTTTGAGGATTACATGAAAGCATGGAAATTGCAGAAGCGGTCTGTGCCCGCGCCCGCAAAATCTGTCCGTGCTATCTCAAGCCGCCGCTTCGAGCAGCGACTGCAATTCGGTCATCGCATCGATGACCGCATCCGGATTGGAGTCGCGGATATCGACACCATGATTGTAGCCATAGCTCATGCACACAATCTGGAAACCGGCGGCGCGCGCCGCCTTCACATCACTGACCGAGTCGCCGATCATCAGCGCATGTTCGGGCGCCACGCCGAAAAACGTGGCCGCATGCAGCAACGGCGCCGGATCGGGTTTCTTCTGCGGCAGCGTATCACCGCTGACAATGATCGCAAAGTCTTCGGCCAGCCCCAGATCGCGCAACAGCGGCAAGGTGAACTGTGCGGCCTTGTTAGTCACGCAACCGAGCTTGTAGCCGGCGTTCTTCAGATAATCCACCCCTTCGCGCACCCCCGGATATAACACGCTGCGCTTGGAGGTGTTCTCGGCATAGAGTTCGAGAAAAATCGGCGCAGCCTGCTGATACTCGGCCTCATCCGGCTCACCGTTCAACTGGCCGATGAGCGCGCGGCGCACCAGACGCTCGACGCCGTTGCCGACCCAGTTGCGCACCCGGGCCTCGCCGTGCGGCGCACGGCCGAGGGCCTTCATCATCTCATCGACACAGAATGTCAGGTCCGGCACGCTGTCCACCAGCGTGCCGTCCACGTCGATCAGAATCATTTGCGGTTTTTTCAACATTGAGATCATCCGCTGCGCTTAGTGATTGCGTCCCCTGTCCCTCTGGGAGAGCGACAGGGTGAGGGAAGGTTGATGGCCTGCACCCCCTCACCCTAACCCTCTCCCCTGCGGGGAGAGGGAACATCACGATTACTTGCCGACCTTCGCCAACTCGTCGCGCATCGCCTTGACGACGCTGTCGTAGCGATACTTGTCGCCGTCTTTGCCGGCGTTGAAGATCGCCGAACCGGCGACGAAGGTATCGGCGCCCGCCGCAGCGATTTCGCGGATGTTGTCGACCTTCACGCCACCGTCGATTTCGAGACGGATGTTGCGGCCGGAGGCATCGATCAATTTGCGCGCCTGGCGCAGCTTGTCCAGCGTGGCCGGAATAAAACTCTGACCGCCGAAGCCCGGGTTGACCGACATCAGCAACACCATGTCGACCTTGTCCAGCACGTATTCCAAATACGACAACGGTGTGGCCGGGTTGAACACCAGACCGGCCTTGCAACCTTCGCCCTTGATCAACTGCAAGGTGCGATCGATGTGGTCGGACGCTTCCGGGTGGAAGGTGATATAGCTGGCACCGGCCTTGGCGAAATCGGGAATGATGCGGTCGACCGGCTTGACCATCAGATGCACGTCGATCTCGGCCTTCACGCCATGCTTGCGCAGCGCCTCGCAAACCAGCGGGCCAATCGTCAGATTGGGCACGTAATGGTTGTCCATTACATCGAAGTGCACGATGTCGGCGCCGGCCGCCAATACATTGTCGACCTCTTCGCCCAAGCGCGCGAAATCTGCCGAGAGGATGGAAGGGGCAATCTTGTAGTCCGCCATGGTCTTGCTCTCCAAATCAATTACGGGTGGGCGTTGCTGGGAACTCGTGCGAGCGAGTAAAGTTGCGCAATGTACCGTATCGCGGTCAGATTTTCAGCCACCCGGCTAGACGGCGTGCATCCACCCGCCAGCACCGGGTTGCAGCTCACACCCGGAAGATCGGAAGGAGAACCTGCCTATGTCGCTAAGATGCTTGAGTCTACTGGTTTTTTCGCTCGCCCTGGGCACTGCGTCGGTGAGTACGGCCTCGGATATGGACAAGGAAAAACGCTGGTCCGATCAGATTGTCGATGCATTATTGGTCGGCAATGCCGAATGGCTGGAGGCCGGCGGCCAGAAATTCCTCGGCATTTATACCGAAGATCAGAGCGGCGAGCCCAAGGGCGGCGCCATCATCCTGCACGGTATCGGCGTGCACCCCGACTGGCCGGACGTGGTCTACCCGCTGCGTAGCGAGTTGCCCAATTACGGCTGGGCGACGCTGTCCATCCAGATGCCGATCCTGCCCAATGAGGCCACACTGAAAGACTACATACCGCTGATCAAGGAAGCGGCACCGCGCATCCAGGCCGCGCTGGCGTTTCTGAAGTCCAAAGGCAACGAACCGGTCGTACTCATTGCTCACAGCCTTGGCGCCACCATGGCCGCGGCCACGTTGACCGAAACCGGTGATCTCGACCTGCGCGGCCTGGTGGTGATCGGCATGAGCAGCAGCGATCTCGATCCGCAACTCGACACCACCGCCGCGATCGCTAAACTCAACTTGCCGATATTTGATCTGTACGGCAGCCGCGATCTGGATGAGGTGTTGGCCGCCGCCGCACCGCGCGCGGCCGCGGCGCGCAAGGCCGGTCACACGGAGTATCGACAACAGGCTATCGAAGGCGCGGATCATTTCTTTGTCGGCTTGGAAGAGGAACTCGTGCGCATCGTGCGCGGCTGGCTGGAACACCTGCTGAAAACCGATGCCACGGACACAATGGCCAAAGAGCCTGCAAAAGCGGACACTACCACGCCAGCGCCAGCACCGAGCACCTGCAACCACGACGGCACCGGCGCCCGTCACGCCTCCACCTGCACAGGACACGAAGCCAACACCATGACACTGCTGACACCTATTTTCATCGCCCTGCATCTGCTCGCCGCCATCGTCTGGGTCGGCGGCATGTTCTTCGCCCATCAGGCACTGCGCCCGGCGGCGGCCACATTGTTGGATCCGCCGCAGCGCTTACCACTGTGGGTGGGCACGTTCGGCAATTTCTTCCCGTGGGTCTGGGTGTCAATCGTGCTGCTGATGATCACCGGCTACAGCATGATCTTCCACACCTTCGGCGGCATGGCGAGCGTCGGCCTGCATATCCATCTGATGCAGGGCATCGGCTGGATCATGATGCTGATGTTCATGCATCTGTTTTTCGCGCCCTATAAACGCTTGCAACGTGCCGTCACCATCGGCGACTGGCCAGCCGCCGCGCTGCAGCTCGCGCAGATCCGCCGCATAGTCGGTATCAATCTGATACTTGGCCTGAGCGTGGGTGTGATTGCCAGCGCCGGACGCTATCTGTAAGTCAACCGCAGCTTACTTGGCAAGCCACGCCAGCACACCACGCCCTGCGGCATGGCCGCTGGCGAAACACGCAGTGAGCAGATAACCCCCGGTGGGTGCCTCCCAATCGAGCATCTCGCCAGCGCAGAACACGCCCGGCACGGCACGTAGCATTAGATTCTCATCGAGCGCCTCAAACATCACTCCGCCGGCACTGCTGATCGCTTCGTCCAAGGGCCGCGGCGCAAGCAGTGTCAGCGGCAGTGCCTTCAGCGTAGCCGCGATATGCTCTGGGTCAGAAAAATTTTCCGCCGCCAACACCTCACGCAACAGGCCCGCCTTGACGCCTTCGATGCCCACCTGACGGCGCAGATGATTGGCCTGTGAACGGGTGCCGCGTGGCTGCGCCAAGGCGCTTACGAGTTGATGTTGAGTTTTGCCCGGCACCAGATCGAGCCACAGCGTCGCGTGACCGGTGGTTGCAAGTGTGTCACGCAGAACGGCAGACAAGGCGTAGATCAGACTCCCTTCGACACCGTGCGCGGTAATCACGAACTCGCCTTGCTGGCGCTGCTCATTGCCCGCCGCATCGACACACTGTGCGACCACGGTCTTCACCGGCTGGCCGGCAAAACGTTCGCGAAAATGCGCGCTCCACGCGACCTCGAAACCACAGTTGGACGGCAATAAAGGGGCGACCTGCACACCCTGCCGTTCCAGCAACGGCACCCAGGCGCCATCGGAACCCAGTCGCGCCCAACTGCCACCGCCCAAGGCGAGCACCACGGCATCCGCCTGTACCTGCCGCTCACCCTGCGTTGTTGAAAAGCGCAGCGCGCCCTCCTCTGTCCAACCCAACCAGCGATGGCGCACATGCAGATGCGCGCCCGCCGCGCGCAGCCGATGTAGCCAAGCGCGCAACAACGGCGCCGCTTTCATGTCCTTGGGGAATACCCGTCCCGACGAGCCGATAAACGTCTCGATGCCCAAGCCCCGCGCCCACTCGCGCAAGGCCTCGGGGCCGAACGCATCGAGCAGCGACTCAATGTGATCACGTCTCGTACCGTAGCGCGCAACAAACTGTTCGCGCGGCTCCGCATGCGTGAGATTCATCCCGCCGACGCCCGCGAGCAGGAATTTTCGCCCCAGCGATGGCATTGCATCGAAAAGCTCAACACGCAGACCCGCGTTGAGGAGTACTTCAGCGGCCATGAGTCCGGCGGGGCCGCCGCCGATGATGGCAACCGAGGGCGACAATGTAGTGGTGTGTTGAGACATGCGGAGCAGAGTATACACACAGCCCGATTACTCTCCCTGGCCGCTCACGGCCTCGCGCAGGGAGATGCTCTGATTGCCGAAGTAACCTAAAAACGCGCTATATTGCCACGGAATGGCACTTACTAAAACACGGAAATGTAGGGTAGGCTTCACGCCGGTAGTTTGCGTAACCCACAAGCGTTGTGAAGCAACACGCAATCCATTCGGTATGTATGTGCCTGTCAGTCACGCTTCCGTGTGTTACCGTGGCAGAAACTGCGTGCCTATAACCGACCTTACATTCATGGCGTAACGGCGCGTAAGTGATCGCCATGCGCCACTGGCTTTTGGATTAGCCCTCGGCTTCACCATCCTCATAGGGATTGTCGACCAGCGGAAACGGATGATCGATGGGTGTATCGCGATAGGCTTGGCGGGTTTCTTCCGACTCGAAATACATGACCACATTGTCATCGACAATATAGGGCTTGCCGGACAGATCATCGATATCGTGCCCAGTGATCGGGTCGATGCCGGTCAGCCTCCGTTCCGGCTCGTGCAGGCGGTGACTTTGTTCCGCGTCGCGCGGAAGCGGATCGGTGGCCACGTAGTTGAGGGCATCGAAGTTGTGAACGGTGCTGCCTTCCGGTTCTGTTGTGGTGTTCATAAGGACCTCCTTGTACATCAGGGATGTCCGCCTACCCATGGGTGGCGTTCCGATCAGCGGGCGGTACTTACTCTATATAGACCCAGAATGGTGATATAAAAATACTGCCGGCTATGCGGGAATAACCATCGATTTTTAGGTTTGAATGGGCCTCGTGGGTGCACGGCGCCATAGGGCCGGCGCATTCGCGCGCCCGCGCCTCAGCCTTTAAGTTCCTGCAGGCGTCGCTCAATGCGCGCGAGTTCCTCGGTCGTCGCGCGGGCAATACCGTCCAGCACCTCGCGGTTTTCCAGTTGGATGGCGCGTTCTTCGGAATCCGCGTCGAGTCCCTGGCGAATGTCTGCGCGAATGGCGTCCAAACGCGCGCGCAAGCGGTCACGCTCCTCGATCAGTTTCTGTCGTGTCTCGATCATGACGAATTACCTCCATGCCTATCGTGCCGCACGATTACATGTCCCAACGCACATGCCTACAGATACTGCGACCAATCCCGCGTCGTGTCGCCGAAAACAAAGAAATGTGGATTCAGCAGCGGATCTTTGGTGTTGTAGCGCAGCGGCTGCATATCCAGACCGGTGACGCGTCCACCGGCCTCTTCAACCACACATTGCGCGGCGGCGGTATCCCACTCCGAGGTCAGACCCAGGCGCGGGTAGACGTCCGCCTTACCTTCCGCGACCAGACAGAATTTCAGTGAGCTGCCCATGCTCACCATGTCATGCGCGCCTAAATTATCCAGATAACGCAACAACGAATCGCCACTGTGTGAGCGACTGCCCACCACCCGTAACGGCGCGGCCGCCGGTGCTGTCACGTGTATCGGCTTTGCAGTCTGTCCAGCTTCCTGCTTGAAGGCACCACCGCCGGCACAGGCGTAGTAACTCAGGCGCGTCACCGGCACATAGACCACGCCGAGCGTGACACAGCCGTTGTCGATCAACGCGATGTTCACGGTGAATTCGCCATTGCGCTTGATGAATTCTTTCGTGCCGTCGAGCGGATCGACCAGCCAGTAACGCGTCCAGCTGCTGCGCACACTGAACGGGATTTTAGCGGACTCTTCCGACAACACCGGAATCTGGGGCGTCAGTGCAGTGAGTCCGGCGACGATGGTCTTGTGCGCGGCCAGATCGGCTGCGGTCAACGGCGACTTGTCGTCTTTGTGTTCGATGGCGAATTCGCTTTCGTAGATATCCAGAATGCGGTCGCCCGCCTCGATGGCGATGCGTTTGATGTCGTCCAGCAAGGTGCAGGGATTGAAGGTGTTGTTATCGGTCATTTTTCAGCCTCTCTCGTACCATATACAGCGCCGCAATACTGCGCGCCTCGGAAAAATCGTCCCGCGTCAACAGACGCTCGAAATCATTCAACACCCAGGGCACCACCTCGACCGGTTCCGGCTCATCACCGTCGCGGCGCTGCGGGTAGAGATCCTCGGCGAGAATCACATACGTGATGTGCCCGAAATAACCGGGCGCCACCGTCAACTGTGCAATCTCGGTCAGCCGGCGCGCACCATACCCCAGCTCTTCCATCAGCTCGCGATTGGCCGTATCCAGGACATCCTCGCCCGGTTCCAACCGGCCCTTGGGCAAACCCAATTCATAACGCTCGACACCGACAGCATATTCGCGCACCAGCAACACCGTGCCGTCATCCTGCATCGGCACGATCAGTACCGCGCCCCCGGCCTTGCCCTGCAAACGCTCGTAAGCGACCTCGGTGCCATTGCTGAAACGCAGATCCACCTGCTCGATGCTGAACAGGCGACTCTGCGCCACGGTTTTCACGTTCATTATCTGCGGTTTGGAGGTCATGGTGTCGGCCTGCACTTTGCGTCCATTCTAACGCATCGGCGCGACCCCGACACGCAACCCCAACACTCAGCCGTGGCACGGTTGTCGTCAACGCGCGAAACTGGCACCCTTGTGGCCTCCCCGAACCGATTGGCCCACCCGTGTAACCGCCGATGCAACTGCCCTGGAACGATATCGAGAACGTCCTGCTGGACATGGACGGCACGCTGCTCGATTTACATTTCGACAACCATTTCTGGCGCGAGCATGTGCCGCTGCGTTACGCCGAACGCCACGGCCTCGAAGTCGATACCGCCAAGGACACGCTGGTGCCGATATTCCGTTCCATGGAAGGCCGCATGGAATGGTATTGCGTGGATTACTGGAGCCGTGAGTTGGATATGGACATCGCCGAACTCAAGCGCGAAGTCGATCACCTGATCGCCGTGCATCCGCATGTCATCGAGTTCCTCGACCGCGTACGCGCCGCCGGCAAGCGTATCGCCCTGGTCACTAACGCCCACCAGAAGGCGCTGGACCTGAAGCTGCAACGCACCCGTCTGGGTGGGCATTTCGATGCACTGATCTGCGCGCACGACTATGGCAAACCTAAAGAAGATCCGAGCTTCTGGGGCTGGTTGCGCGAACGCGAGCCGTTCCATCCTGAACATACCCTGTTTGTCGATGACAGTCTGTCGGTGCTGCGCTCGGCACAGACCTACGGAATCCGTAATTTGCTATGCATTCGCCAGCCGGATTCCAAAAGTCCGGCACGCGATATCGACGAGTTTCCGTGCATCGGAACGTTTGCGGAGATTTTTTCGGGGTTGTAGCGCATCACTCAGCGGATGCTACATGTCTGTGGAACGAACGAAGTGTATCCCGTACGCAGCGCTGCTCACACGCCTGCATTCACTTGGAACCCGCGTCCTTGATAGCCCCGCCCGCGTTTTCAATATCTTGGCCCAAGCCTTTCACAGTATTACAGCCTGCCAGCAATAAAGCCGCCGCAAGCAACATTGCCATCGTCGCTTTCATGGTGTTCTCCTAAAGAATTACGCACATCTATACCGCGAGTGTTCAACCTAATAAACCGCATTTGCCACGGAATCACACGGAAAAACACGGACATGATCATAAGCTTCACGCCGGCACCGCCGTCACCCGCAAGGGGGTGAATAGTCACTCCACGAATGTACTGTGTTGCAGTGTCTTCCGTGTGTTTCCGTGGCTGGAATGATCTTTTTAGGCTCAATCCCTACCCAGAAACAAGCCATACGCCGGATTCTCGCTCTCATCCCAGTAGGGATAACCGGTGCTGTCGAGGTATTCGCGGAAACGCTTGCGGTCGGCGCTCGGCACTTGGATGCCCACCAGCACACGACCGTAGGCGTCGCCGTGGTTGCGGTAATGGAACAAGCTGATGTTCCAACGCTCACCGATGGCGGTGAGGAAGTGCAACAGCGCGCCGGGGCGCTCGGGAAATTCGAAGCGATAGAGGATTTCATTGTCCAACAACGGCGCACGGCCGCCGACCATGTGGCGGATATGCAGCTTCGCCACTTCGTTATCGGTCATGTCGATGACCGGATAACCTTCCTGACGCAATTGCGTCACCAGCGCTTGGCGTTCACTGTCGCCCTCACTGAGTTCGACACCGGCGTAGACATGCGCCTGCGCGGCATCGGCATAGCGATAATTGAACTCGGTGATGGTGCGCTGACCGATGGTCTTGCAGAACTGGCGGAAACTGCCCGGCCGCTCGGGGATGCTGACGGCCAGCAAGGCCTCGCGGCGTTCGCCCAGTTCGGCGCGCTCGGCGACATAGCGCAGGCGGTCGAAATTGATATTCGCACCGCTGTTGATGGCGATCAGCTCCTGGTCGCGCAGATCTTCGCGCTCGACATATTTCTTGAGGCCGGCAACCGCCAGCGCACCGGCCGGCTCGACGATGGAACGGGTATCGTCGAAGATATCCTTGATGGCCGCGCAAATTTCATCGGCGCTGACCAGAATAACTTCGTCGACATAGCGCTGTGCGAGTTTGAAGGTTTCCTTGCCCACCTGGCGCACCGCCGACGCCGTCGGCGAAGATACCGACTTGCTTCAGCACCACGCGGCGCTTGGCCGCCAGGGCCTGCTGCATGCTCGGCGCGTCTTCTGGCTCGACACCGATGATCTTGATTTCGGGGCGCAGCTGTTTGACGTAGGCGGCGATGCCGGCGATCAGCCCACCACCACCGACCGGCACGAAAATGGCGTGCGGATAACCCGCATGCTGGCGCAGCAGCTCCATCGCCACCGTGCCTTGTCCGGCGATGACCAGGGGATCGTCGAAGGGATGGATGAACACCAGGCCTTTTTCGGCGGCAAGCTGCAGGGCATGTTCATAGGCCTCGTCGTAGCTGTCGCCGTGCAGCACGGCGCGCGCGCCATAGCTGCGCACCGCCGCGACCTTGATCTGCGGGGTGGTGCGCGGCATGACGATCAGCGCCTTGACCCCGCGTTTGCGGGCGCCCAGCGCCACGCCCTGCGCGTGATTGCCCGCCGAAGCGGTGATCACGCCCCGCGCGCATTCCTCGTCGGTCAAGTGCGCAATCTTGTTGTAGGCGCCGCGAATCTTGAACGAGAACACCGGTTGCAGGTCTTCACGCTTCATCCATACCGAATTGCCCAGTCTTTGACTGAGGCGCGGCGCGGGTTCCAGGGGCGTCTCGCGCGCGACTTCATACACGCGCGCGTTGAGGATCATTTTCAGATAATTGTCGGGCATAGGGGGATAATATAGGGCTGGCACCGTAGGGCGCAATGAATGCAATGGGTGAAATGGGGTCAGACCCGAATGGCACTTACTTAAGCAGCTGCCAATCCGATGTAGGGTGGGTTAGGCACGCCGTTTGTGCCGTAACCCACCAAGCGTGCCGTCAGGCACACCTTAAAAAACGGGTTGTGTTGCTGCGCAACGCTTGGTGGGTTACGCAAACTACGCTAACCCACCCTACATTTGAGCTTAAGTAAGTGCCATTCGGGTCTGACCCCATTTCCCTTCCCGCCCCGCCCCTATATCATCGACGGTCTGTCACAGGCACAAAGAAGCACATACCATGGACCAGAACGAACTCAAGAAAATGGTCGCCGAGGCGGCCTTGGAATATGTCGAGGCGGGCACCGTCATCGGTATCGGCACCGGCTCCACCGCGAATTATTTCATCGACGCGCTGGCGCGCATCAAGGGCAAGATCGAAGGCGCCGTGGCCAGCTCCGTGGCCAGTGCCGACCGCCTGCGCGGTCACAACATCCCGGTGCTGGATTTGAATTCGGCCGGCGAATTGTCGGTGTATGTCGACGGCGCCGACGAATCCACCAAACACCTGCACCTGATCAAAGGCGGCGGCGGCGCGCTCACCCGCGAGAAGATCGTCGCCGGTGCGGCGCGCAAATTCGTCTGCATCGCCGACGAATCCAAATTGGTCGACGTGCTTGGCGCCTTTCCGCTGCCCATCGAAGTCATTCCAATGGCGCGCAGCTTCGTCGCCCGCGAACTGGTGAAACTCGGCGGCACCCCGGTGTTGCGCGAGGGTTTTACCACCGACAACGGCAACGTCATTCTGGACATCCATAATCTGAAGATCATGGACCCGGTGAAGATGGAAGCGGAGTTGAACAACATCCCCGGTATCGTCACCGTCGGCCTGTTCGCCATCCGTCCAGCGGATGTGCTGTTGCTGGGCACCAAGGATGGCGTGAAGAAACTGACCTGAGTATGTGTGCTCAGGCGTAGTTGCGATAACGGCATGCAACGCACGCTCGTCATCCTCGGCGTTGTTTTGGTTGTACTGGGATTGCTCTGGCCCTGGCTCGCCAAGCTGGGGCTGGGGCGATTGCCCGGCGACATCGTCATCGAGCGCGAGGGCTACCGCTTCCACTTTCCGCTGATGACTTCGATCATCGTAAGCTTGGTGTTGAGCCTGCTGTTTTGGTTGTTTCGGCGATGAGGTAGTAGATTGCGGCCCCAACCTCACAGCAGCACCCGCTCCACCCCACCGTTCTTCACCCGTTCGATGAAATCCTTCTGCCATTGATCGCCGAGCAGACGGTTGGCGAGTTCCACGACGATGTAATCCGTGTCCAGCCCGGTGTCGTCGGCATAGCGCGACAGGCCTTGCTGACAGGCCGGGCAACTGGTGAGCATTTTCACATTGCCGGCAACGGCGCGGTCCGCACCGGTCAAAGCCTGAATGCCTTGTTGAATCTCTTCCTGCTTGCGGAAACGCAGCTGCGTCGAGATATCCGGGCGCGACACGGCCAGCGTGCCGGCCTCGCCGCAACAGCGATCGGATACTTGCACGGGCTGTCCAAGCAGCTTTGCGGCCACGTTCGTCGATGCATAGGTCTTCATCGGCGTGTGACAAGGCTCGTGATACAGATACTGTACGCCGTCGACGCCCGCGGTGCTGATGCCCTTCTCCATCAGATATTCGTGGATGTCGAGCAGGCGACAACCGGGGAAGATTCTGTCGAATTCGTAGTCCATGAGCTGATCCATGCAGGTGCCACAAGACACGATCACGGTCTTGATGTCCATGTAGTTCAGCGTATTCGCGACGCGGTGGAACAGCACTCGGTTGTCGGTGCTTATCTTGCGGCCGCGCTCGGCATCGCCGCCGGAGGTCTGCGGATAACCGCAGCACAGATAACCCGGCGGCAATACCGTCTGCGCGCCGACTTCATAGAGCATGGCCAGCGTTGCCAAACCGATCTGACTGAACAGACGCTCCGAGCCGCAACCGGGGAAATAAAACACGGCGTCGGATTCGTCGGTGACCTTCAGCGGATCACGCAGGATCGGCACCAACTTGCTGTCTTCCACGCCCAGGAGCGCGCGCATGGTCTGCGTCGGCAGGCCGCCCGGCATTGGCTTTTTGACGAAGTTGATCACCTGCGTCGGGATCGACATCGCACCGGTGGTCGCGTGCGGCACAGCGCCTTTGCTGACGGGCAACAAGCGCTTGGCGAACTGATACGCCAGACGCTGGCTCTTGTAACCCCACTCGATCATCGCCTTGCGCACGAATTTGATCGTGCGCGGATCGGTGATATTCAAGAAGGCCATCGCCGCCCACGTCGCAGGACTTGAGCGCTTCTGACCACGCTCGCGCAGGATGTGGCGCATGCGGATGGAGACATCGCCGAAGTCGATGTTCACCGGACAGGGATTGAGGCACTTGTGACAGACCGTGCAATGATCGGCCACATCGTTCATCTCGTCGAAGTGGCGAATGGAAATACCCCGCCGCGTCTGTTCTTCGTAGAGGAACGCCTCGATGATCAATCCTGTGGCCAGGATTTTATTGCGCGGCGAATACAACAAGTTCGCGCGCGGGATATGCGTGGCTGCACACCGGCTTGCACTTGCCGCAACGCAGACAATTGCGGATGTCGTTATTGAGTTCGCCCAATTCGCTCTCTTCGAGCAGCAGCGCCTCTTGTTGCACCAGGCGCAGCGACGGCGTGTAGGCATTCTCCAGACCAGAGCCGGCCAACAGCTTGCCGGCGTTGAAGCGGTTATCGGGATCGACCTTGCGTTTATACGCCGCAAAGGCATCAATGATGGCCGGATCGAGATACTGAATCTTGGTGATGCCGATACCATGCTCGCCGGAGATCACGCCGCCGAGCGCGATCGCCAACACCATCACCCGATCGACGATACGTTCGGCCTCGTGCAGCATCGGATAGTCATTGGAGTTGACCGGAATATTGGTGTGCACATTGCCGTCACCGGCGTGCATGTGCGTGGCAACGAACAGGCGGCTGGAGCGGATGCGTTTATGGATCGCATCCAATTGCGCGGTCACGCCATCCCATTCGCGCCCCGAGAAGATCTCCTTGAGGGGGCGTTCGACCTCGTCGCGATAGGAAATGCGCAGGTCGCGCTTGAGTAACAGCGACAATAGGGTCTCGCCCGGCTGCAAGCGTGCGCGCAGCGCATCCGGCAGCAATGTGACATGTGTGGTCGCGAGATGATCAAGATTTTCCAGCAGCGTGCGCCAGCGCTCTGCAACCGTGCGCAGATGTGCGCGCGCAGCCTCGGTCTTGGCGGCGACGATGGCGCGGTTTTCGGCACTGTCTTCCGCGTCGATATCGGTGTGCAGCTCAGGCAGTTCGCCATCGAGATATTCCAGCACCGCGTCGGTCATCGCCAGCTTATTGCGCGTCGAATATTCGATGTTGATGCGTTCAATGCCTTCTTCGTATTCGGCCAGACGCTCCAGCGGAATCACCACGTCTTCGTTGATCTTGAAGGCGTTGGTATGCGCGGCAATCGCGGCGGTGCGGGCGCGATCCAACCAGAAGCGCCGGCGCGCCTCCGGACTCACGGCGACAAAGCCTTCGGCGCCGCGCGCGTTGGCCATGCGCACAACAACCGATGACGCATCGGCCACGGCATCCTCGTTGTCGCCCGCCACATCGATCAGCAACACCATTTTCGGCAGCTCGCGGCGTGGCGCTTTGGTGCTGTAGTTCACGGCCTTGATGTAGCGCTCGTCGAGGTGTTCCAGACCAGAGAGCAACACATCGTCACGCGCGTCCAGATAATCCTTGGTTTCGACAATCGCCGGTACGGCACGGTGCAGATCGCTGCCAAAGAATTCCAGACATAGGGTGCGCGTGAATTTTGGCATGCGGTGCAGCACGAACACCGCTGATGTGATCAAGCCGTCGCAACCTTCTTTCTGAATGCCGGGCAGGCCGCCGAGAAATTTATCGGTGACATCTTTACCCAACCCCTCTTTGCGCAAGGCGGCTCCGGGCAGATTCAATAGTTCCGGCTCGCCAATGCGGGTGCGACCATCCGGCGCGTAACGCGTGATGCGGAAACTCACCGTCGGCTGATCGTGAATCTTGCTCAGGTTGTGATTGAGGCGTTCGACCTCCAGCCACTGCGCGTCGGGTGTGACCATGCGCCAGGACACCAGATTGTCCAGCGTTGTGCCCCACAGCACGGCCTTCTTGCCGCCGGCATTCATGGAGACATTGCCGCCGATGGTCGAGGCGTCCTGCGAGGTCGGATCGACGGCGAACACATGGCCGGCATTTTC
>CAVOKC010000008.1:0-85920 GCA_963696465.1 uncultured Gammaproteobacteria bacterium
AAATGCCATGAACACCACGACTTCGGTGAAGCATGGCAATTCCATACACGGTTGCAAACTGTTTTCAGGCCCTGTCGGTGCACTGCCGAGCGTAACGAGATAGCAGCCCTTGGTCGCGAGATCGTCAACAGCGCCGCTTGGCGGAATAGCCGTCGCATGGAATGAAGCACGTGCGCACCGAGGATCTTCGGCCATGGCGGAAACCGACGCCTGTCCGTCGCAGCGGAACACGACGCGCAGGCCCATGTCGGCGCGTCGATCTGAAAACCGATCGCGGCCCAGCCATCGCTATCGAGCGCGGCAATCAAGGACTGCCAGAATGCGTACAGATGTTCCGCATCGTAGGGACATGGCTCACTCAGCGGGTCTTGCGGCAATCCATCGGCCAACGGCTGGGCGTCGCGGCGCTGGTACAGCCCCAGATTCCAGCGGGGCTGATCTTCACCGGGATACTGACGCCCCAGGGTACGCAAGATAATCGAGCCGGGATGGTTGTCCTGCAGACTTCGAATGATCCGGCAGGCGAAGGCCTGTTTGGTATCGCCGAGCGCATCGGTGAGCCATTCGGGTGCTTCGGATGCGCGGTTGGTGAAGGTTGGTTCGGCGCCGACCCAGACGTCGAGGCCGCAGGCCGCCATGCCGCATGGTGGGCGCGGATGGCTGCATCAAAACTGCCGTTGTCGGTTCTCACGCAAGACGAGTGTAGCAGTTCCCATGCACTGTAAAACAGCGTACGACGCCGCATCACGTCTTGATGCCGATGCACCAAAATGGAACAATCTATACCTTTTGCAAACCCATAAGCCTAAAATGCAAATGTGCGCCGCATACGAATCCAACACCTGACACGCTATCACTACGCGGAGACGGTCACGCTGTTACCACACACCCTGCACCTGAGGCCACGGGAGGGTCACGATATACGCGTGCAGTCGTCCAGGTTGGAGATCAGTCCGAAGTTCCAGATCAACTGGAAGCGCGATGTCTACGGCAATTCCGTCGCCATCGTCGAGTTCCTGCAGCTCGCCGAAGACCTCGTCATCGCCAGCGAAGTCGTGGTGGAACACTACGAGGAAGAACCGCTGAAGTTTGCCCTCGAAGACCGCGCCAGAATCTTTCCCTTTCAGTACGACCCCGAGGAACAGATCGACCTGGCGCCCTACCAGCGCGCGGTCTTTCCACACGACCTGAAAGAGATGAAAGCCTGGATGACAGACCTCCGCAAACCGGCCGGCGAAATCGACACCATCGACCTGCTCACCGCGCTCAACCGAAAAATCGCCAACGAACTTCGCTACCGGATGCGCGAGGAGCCCGGCGTGCAGTCGCCGGCGCAGACACTATCGGCAGGCGCGGGTTCGTGCCGCGACTTCGCGACCTTGTTCATCGAGATCTGTCGGCACTATGGGCTGGCCAGCCGATTCATCAGCGGTTACGTGCTGAACGAGACGGTGGCCGATGAACATACCGCCACCCATGCCTGGTCGGAAATCTATTTGCCGGGCTCGGGTTGGCGGGGATTCGATTCCACCAGTGGCCTGGTGGTCAGCGGCGACCATATCGCCGTGGCAGTGCATCGCCACCCGCAGGCCATCCCTCCGGTTGCCGGTTCCTTTGTGGGCACGGCGAATGCCCGACAGGAACTCACGGTGGATGTTCGCGTCACCCGCATTTCATAGGCAAAGAACATGTTCCGTTTGTGAGCGGCATGCTGTACATCGGGTTTACACAAGGAGGACATGATGCAGATACGAATTGGATACGAATTGATCTATGCGTGTGCGCAGCCGACCCCCATGATCCTGACGCTGAATGTCCATTTTACCCGCGTCTCCGACCTCGTCGTTGCAGACCACATCATCACCAGCCCACCAACCCCGATCGCCGCCTACCGCGACGGTTTCGGTAACTGGTGCAGCCGAATCATCGCGCCACCGGGCGACACCCGAATCACTACCGACGCGCTCATCAGCGATAGCGGACTGCCGGATGCGGTCGATCAGTTCGCTACGACGCAGTGCGCCGTGGAAGACTTGCCGACCGAGACACTCGTGTATCTGCTCGGGAGCCGCTACTGCGAGACCGATCGGCTCACCGAGACCGCTTGGGCACTGTTCGGGCAGACAGCACCCGGTTGGCTTCGCGTCCAGGCGATTTGCAATTTTGTGCATGAGCATATCAGCTTCGGCTACCAGCATGCCCGGGTGACCAAGACCGCGCTCGAAACCTTCAATGAGCGTAGAGGCGTGTGTCGCGATTACACCCACCTCGCGATCACGTTCTGTCGCTGTATGAATATTCCAGCGCGTTACTGTACCGGCTATCTGGGTGATATCGGGGTGCCTGCCTCGTCGGATCCAATGGATTTCTCCGCTTGGTTCGAGGCCTACGTCGGCGGCCGCTGGCATATCTTCGATCCACGCAACAATAAGCCTCGGATCGGGCGCGTGTTGATCGCGCAGGGCCGGGATGCGGCGGATGTCTCACTGAGTACCACGTTCGGTCCGAATGTACTCAAGAGCTTCAAGGTGTGGACAGACGAAGTGAGGGGGCAATCCGGATTCTGATGCATTACCTATGTGACCGTTGCACAGCGCGGAACTGTCCGTGATGATCGATTCGGATGTCGGTTCGTTGCTGGGTCCTGATGAGCCGCCCGCCGTCGAGATGGTCAATGCCGACGGCGGCAGCAGCGTTGTACTGGTCTGCGATCACGCCTCCAATCGCGTGCCTAGACGGTTGGATAACCTAGGCTTGAATGCAGCCCAATTAGCCGATCACATCGGCTGGGATCCGGGTGCTGCCGACGTAGCGCGCCACCTCTCGGCACATCTCGATGCACCCTTGGTGTTGAGCGGCTACTCACGTCTGGTCATCGACTGCAACCGACCGCTGGGCAGCGCGGAATCCATCGCCGAACAAAGTGCCGGCGTGCCCGTCCCGGGTAACCGCGGGTTGTCGCTGGCGAAAAGAGAAAACCGCATCGATACACTGTTCCGACCTTACCACGACGCCATCGCTCGGCTGCTCGATGGTCGTTCACAGCGACCGAATCTGCTGCTCAGTATTCACAGCTTCACGCCGATGCTGAACGGACAGCCGCGACCCTGGCAGATCGGCGTTTCCTATTGGCATAACCGGGAATTCGCCGCGATGTTGCATGAGGTGCTCGCGCGCAGCGGGAATTTCACTGTCGGGTTCAACGAGCCTTACCCGATCGAAGCTGATGTTGACTACACCATCCCCGTGCAGGGCGAGGGGCGTGGATTGCCCAGCGCTATGATCGAGATCCGCCAGGATGAAATTCGGTCAGCAGAGAGCGTCGCTCTTTGGGCGGAACGGCTGGCGGAGGCCTATCGGCTGATCGAAGCCGAGGCGCTGCGCTTAATCAGCTGAGAAAGGCTGGGACCATGCAGCGCAACGCCGTGACTGATGCGGCTAATCTCAACAGGGCGCTTTGGCGGCCCATTCAGCGCCCGCTGATCGGCACGAACTCGCGGCGTTGCGGGCCGCTATAGAGCTGGCGTGGGCGGGCGATCTTGTGGCCGGGACTTACGATCATTTCGTTCCACTGCGCGATCCAGCCGGCGGTACGTGCCAGGGCGAAGATGGCGGTGAACATGGAGGTGGGGATGCCCAGGGCGCGCAGCACGATGCCGGAGTAGAAATCGACATTCGGATACAACTTCTTTTCGATGAAGTACTCGTCTTCCAGCGCGATTTGTTCCAGTTTGAGCGCTATCTTCAACAGCGGGTCGTCGTGCAGACCCAGTTCGTCGAGCACCTCATGGCAGGTCTGGCGCATGATCGCGGCGCGTGGGTCCATGTTTTTGTAGACGCGGTGGCCGAATCCCATCAGGCGGAAACCGGACGTCTTGTCCTTGGCGCGATTGACGAATTCGCCGATGCGCGATACGTCGCCGATCTCCTCCAGCATCGCCAGGGCCGACTCATTGGCGCCGCCGTGCAGCGGCCCCCATAGGCAGGCGGTGCCCGCCGCAATGCAGGCGAACGGGTTGGCGTAACTGGAACCGGCCATGCGCACCGTGGAGGTGGAAGCGTTCTGCTCGTGGTCGGCATGCAGAATGAAGATGCGATCCAGCGCACGCGCCAGGATCGGGTTGGGTACATATTCCTCGCAGGGATTGGCATGCAGCATATGCAGGAAATTCTCGGCATAGCCCATACGGTTCTGCGGATAGATGAAGGGCTCGCCCTTGTTGTATTTGTAGGACCAGGCGGCCACGGTCGGCACCTTGGCGAGCAGGCGGAACATCGAGATTTCACGTTGTCCGGGATCGGTCACGTCAGAGCTTTCCGGATAGAAAGCCGCCATCGCGCCGATGATGGAGACCATGACCGCCATCGGGTGCGCGTCGCGACGGAAGCCCTTGAAGAGGGAGAGCATCTGGTCATGCAGCATAGTGTGGTGGGTGACCAGTGCATCGAAGTCCTGCTTTTGTTCGGTGTCAGGCAGTTCGCCGTTCCAGAGCAGATAGGCGGTTTCCAGGAAATCCGACTGTTCCGCGAGTTGTTCTATGGGGTAACCCCGGTAGTAGAGCAGACCCTCATCACCGTCGATATAGGTAATGCTGGACGTGCAACTTGCAGTGGATAGGAAACCGGGGTCGTAGGTGAAGTAACCCTGATTGCCGAGTGTGCGGGTGTCAATGACGTCTGGACCGATACTGCCCTTGAGGATGGGAAGCTCGATAGTGTTGCCGTCGATCTGGAGTGTCGCGTTAGGCTCGGTCATGACTTTGTCACCGGGTTGATTGGATGCTGTCCACCACGACGTGTGATTTAGTCGTGTGCTTCGTGTACTTCCGTGACCCAGCTTACCAATACTGCCCTGCCTGTGCTACGACCACTCAGGACTGTGCCGCTTCCTGCAATGCCTTGAGGCTCTCTTCAACGCCGGCGGCATGGGTGAGTTCGGCGACATTGTCCTTGGTGAAAAACCCCTGAAAGTCGCCGAAGCGCTGGACATATTCGATGATCAGCGAGGAATACTCGGAGGCGCTGGAGAAGATCTGCTTCAATCCCTCCTCTTTCGAACCAATCACATCGAGCAGGAATTTCTGGCCGCAGTCGCGCAGGGACTCCACCACGTAATCGATATTGGCGAGTTCAGCTGTCTCGCCATCGCGCACGGCGACGGCGATGTGGTGCAGACGCGGACCGAAGTTGCGCACGAAGGCCTCAGTGGGCGATTCGGTCAACAGGTGATTGAGAAAATACGGATGGTTGGCGGCGGTGAAGACCTTGGCCGGGCATTCCAGTTCGTTGGCGAAATGCACGCTCTTGGTGACATTGGTCGAGGAGTTCTGGTCGGCGATGTCGTAGGAGCCCCAGTAGTAATAACTCGACAGGGTCAGGTATTCGAGAATCGCGGCCTCGCGGTTCTGGCTGTAGATGCGCGTGGCCAGATGGTCGATAGGCAACAGCAGTTTGTCGATGCCGAGCTTTTCCTGGGTCTGTTTGGCGCTTTCATAAGCACTCTGCATGTCATCGCGGATGCTGCTCCAGCCCAGCGCATAGATGCGGATCTCGGCTTCCGGCCGCTCCCAATAGGCGACGATGTTGTGGGTGTAGGGGCTGGGTTTCACCACCGCCATATTGCCCGGCAGTTCCAGCTTACGGATCTGCTCCTGATTGAAGAAGCGGATATCACGCGCCTTCTGCAGATCGACCACGGCATGCGGATCGGTGACGCGCAGCACTTCGCCCATGTAGCGCGAGTTTGGCTTGACCGCACCGATGGGATAGACCTCGTTGAGGCTGCGGAAAATGCCGCGCACGTTGGGGTCCTTAACCTCACGCACCAGGATGTCCGGCGCGCTCATGTCGATGCGCAGGATGTGCGTGTAGTGCGACTCCGATTCCAGTGTGACCAGATAATGGTAGGGCGTCATCAGACACAGCTCGGCGACATAGGCCACTGAATGACCGGGCTCGACAGTGATCATCAGCGCGTCGATCTGGCGGATGATTTCGGTGAGTCCAATGCGGTCGCGCTCTTCCAGCAGTAAACCGAGATAATCTTCGAACTGACTGGAGTTCAACTTGTCGCCGTAACGCGGAAAATCGAGTGAGGCGCGCATGTTCAAGCCTGACCGAACAAGTCTTGAGCCACCGTCGGCTGCGCATTGGCGGCGCGGAAATAGGTGTCTGCAATATCGCCGCTCAACTCGGCCAGGCCCGCCTGCAAGGTATCGCAATAGTCGTGCAGGCCGGCTTTTGCCAGGGCGCGAAAATCCGCATTATCCAGATCGGCCTGGATGCCGCGCAAGGTACGCAGCGGTTTATCGCCCGGCAATTCGTCCAGGGCCGCGCGCATTTCGTTGAGACAGTGACGCACGCTGCGCGGAAACTTCGGGTCGCTGAGCAGAAAGGCCAATACCTTGGAGCCTTGGGCGCGGATGCTGACATGCCGGCGGTACATCTGGTAGGCGGACAACGCCTTCAACGCGCTCATCCAGATCAGATCGTAATACTGACTGCCCTCGCGCGGCAGATTGAGTGCATAGCTCACGTCGAGCACGCGGCTCGTCATATCGGCACGCTCGACGTTACGGCCCAGGCGCAGGAATTGAAATGCCTCGTCGCGACTCATGGTGCCTGACAACAGACCCACCACCGCCTGCCGGCGGCGGATGATTTCTGTCAGCACCTCTAAGCGTTTGCGTCGATCCAATGCCTGGTTCATATACGCCTTGGCATACAGGTACAACTCGTTCACCCACTCCCAGGATTCGCGCGGTAGCACTTCGCGGAAACTGCGGGTGTTTTCCCGTGCCATGCGAATGCAGGCGAATATCGACGATGGGTTGCGTTCGTCCTGGATCAGAAAACTCATGACCGCGGTTTCGGTGGCTTCTTCGTAGTGCTTTTTGAACTGCTCATCCAATCCGGCCACGGTGAGCAGCGCTTCCCAGCCGACACTGGCACCGCGCGGCATGTCGATGAGCATGATGGTGGTGGCGTTGATCAGCCGCGCGGTATCTTCCGCGCGTTCCAGATAGCGCGCCATCCAATAGAGACTTTCCGCGACGCGTGCCAGCATCACCAACTGTCCTGTACGATCCAGGTGTCTTTACTGCCGCCGCCCTGTGAGGAATTGACCACCAGCGAACCGCGCCGCAAGGCAACCCTGGTCAATCCTCCGCTCGTCACATACAGGTCTTTCGCCTGCAGGATAAAGGGCCGCAAATCGACGTGCCGCGGTTCCAGATTGCCTTCGCACAAGGTCGGCACCGTGGACAGCGACAAGGTCGGCTGCGCCATGTAATTGCGCGGGTTGGCGCGAATCAGGTCAGCAAATTTCGCACACTCCTTGGCCGTGGACTTGGGGCCCACCAGCATGCCGTAGCCACCGGATTCGTTGGCCGGCTTGACGACCAGTTTTTCCAGATTGGCCAGCACGTATTCGCGGTCCTTTTCATACATGCACAAATAACTCGGCACGTTGGGCAGAATCGGATCTTCATCCAGATAATAACGGATCATCTGCGGAACAAAGGCATACACCACCTTGTCGTCGGCGACGCCCGCACCAGGTGCGTTGGCGATGCCGATGTTGCCCTTGCGCCAGGCCCGCATCAGCCCAGGAACGCCCAAGGTCGAATCGGGCCGGAATACTTCGGGATCGAGGAAGTCGTCGTCGATGCGCCGGTAAATCACATCCAGACGCGTCAGCCCTTCGATGGTGCGCATGTAGACACAATCATCATCCAGCACCACCAGATCGGAGCCTTCCACCAGATGCGCGCCCATTTGCTGGGCAAGATAGGAATGCTCGAAATAGGCCGAGTTGTACACACCCGGTGTGAGCACGGCGATTTCCGGGCGATCGCCGGGACGCGGCGACAAGGAGGCCAGCATATCGTAGAGTTGGGCCGTGTAATCATCGATCGGCAGGATGTCGTAACGTGCGAACAGTTCCGGAAACAGGCGCTTCATGAGCTGGCGGTTTTCCAGCATGTAGGATACGCCGGACGGCACGCGCAGATTGTCTTCCAGCACATACACCGTGCCGTCGCCGTCGCGCACCAGATCGGTCCCGCAGATGTGCGCCCACACACCATAGCGCGGCGTGGCGCCGACGCAGGCGCTGCGGAAGTTGCGCGAATCAACCAACACTTCCGCTGGCAATACCTTATCTTTTACGATGCGCTGCTCGTGATAGAGATCCTGGATGCAGAGATTGAGCGCCTGCAAACGTTGTTTCAGCCCGGCCTCGATGCGTTCCCACTCGCGTTTCTCGATGATGCGTGGCACCACATCGAAGGGCCAGGCGCGGTCGATGTTGCCGGCCTCGGAATACACCGTGAAGGTAATCCCCGCCGCCATAATGGCGGCATCCACGGCGCGATGCCGGTCCTCGAGCTCGCCTGGCGGCAGACCGGAAAAGAAATTGCACAAACCCTTCCGCGCCCGAGCGCGGCGCGCCCGGCGCTGAGAGCAATTCATCAAAACCGCCCGTGTGCGGATACTGGCTGCAATCTATAGCCATGGCTTGCCTATGCGCCCTGCGGCACCCTTCCCAACATCTTCCCGCACCACAATAAATTGGTGCACTTTTGACATTACTTTTGCAGCCTTTGTGCCACGCGGAGACACCCTCATCAAATCATTGGATTAGCTTCGAATTGAACACCGAAGCGCTACACAAATGCCCGATACTGGGGCGTACCGGGAAAGATCGGCGCTGATCTGGTGCGCATATGGGTGAACGATGCCGCCAATGCGACTTCATGGAGAAGCCGTTTCAGCTTGGCTGCACCGATCCGTGCGCCGCCCCGATCGGAAATACTGCTTATTACTGTAGTAGGCCGCAGCCACATTGCCCGGATCCCAACCGGGCATACCGAGGATCGGGAACGGTTGCAGGTCTTGCGGCTGTGTGTATGTGGCACCCGCCGTGAACAACGCGGCCAGGCGCTCATCCAACGCCGGGAGCAGAACGTCCATCGACTGATCGAGCAAGGCCTGATCAACGTCGAGTAGAATCGCATTGGCAGTCATACCGATATACGGATGCAATGCCTTTTCATACAGCGCATGGCCGAAGCTGATGCAGCGCAGGCTGTGCGCAAGCTCTGCACGACGCGCCCAGAACAAATCCTGCCACTGAAACTCGTGGATCAACTGCAACAGCGAGGCATCGCTGGCGATGATCACCGCGCCGCCTTCATCGAACAGCGACAGCATATTCTCCATGGGCGAACGTCGACCTTGATCGCCCGCCGCAGCGATACGCGCCTCGGCGTGCGGCACATGCAAGGCGTTGATCACCGCCTTGGTCTTGGGGAACATCAGCCAAGTCAGGAACTGAAAGAAGTCGTGCCAGTTTTCGCGGCGCGTTTGTAGTTCACCGGTCATGTACACGCGCGGCGCGTAGTGTTCCTCGAAGCGTTGCGGGCGGCTGTCTTGCGCCACAATTTTCAGCGCCTGGCCAGTGCGGGTCAGGATCGGATCGGTCTGCGCCGCCAACAACTGCTGATAATCTTCGAGACCAGGCCAGCCCGACGTGAAACGCGCGAACGCCGGCGCCCAGGCACGCAAGGGCTCGAACAGCGGCGAGGTCTGTGCGAAATCGGGGTTCCAGCGTGAACGTTCGGGATTCAACATAGGCGCGCATTCTTGGCTAAATGCACGGCGTTGCCAAGCCCGGCATCCGGTGTATAGTCCGCCACCACCGTGGATGAGCGTTTATGTTGTTGCACTTCGATCTGTTGCAAACCCTGTTGATCGGCCTGATCTTTCTCTGGACGGGCTTCGTGCGCACCGGATTAGGCTTTGGTGGTGCGGCCTTGGGCTTGCCGTTGCTGCTGTTCATCGATAATCAACCGCTGCTGTGGCTACCGATCATCGGCTCGCATTTACTGTTCTTTTCAGGTCTCACCTTGCGCACGCGGCTGGACAATGTCGACTGGGCGTATTTGCGCCGCTCGTCGCTGTACATAATTCCCGCCGCCTTGGTCGGCGTGTTCGGCCTGCTCAACCTGCCGAACCGCTGGTTGCTGATTTTCATCTACTCGATCACGCTGTTCTACGCCTTCATCTGGGTGATGAACTGGGCGATTCACAGCCGCCATGATTGGGTCGACAAGCTGCTGCTGATCCTCGGCGGTTACGTCGCCGGCACTTCGCTCACCGGCGCGCCGCTGATGGTCGCTGTGTATATGCGCAACGTCGCCAAGGCGCAATTGCGCGATACGCTGTTCGTGCTCTGGTTTATTCTCGTCACGATCAAGATGAGTACGTTTGCCGCCGTCGGCGTCGATCTGCATCTACCCACTGCGCTCGCATTACTGCCGGTCGCTGCTATCGGCCATGTGCTCGGGCTGAAGGCGCATGACGCCATCACACGCAACGATCAACAGTTCAAACGCTGGATCGGTCTGGGTTTGATGATCGTCTGCGGATTGGGTTTGTGGGACATCGCCTGAATCAGCGATCCGGCACGAGACGAAACAAGCCATTCACATCACTGTCGCTGGTGAAGTACAGCGCACCGTCCGGGCCGACGGCGACACCGACGGGACGCGCCCAGCGTTCACCGTTGCGCAACTGAAAGCCGGTCACCAAATCATCCACGCGTTGTGCTTGACCGTCTTTAAATCGCACCACCACCAGCTTCGGCGGGCGCCGTGTCGCCGCCGCACCTAGACTGCTGCCGCTGGGCTGTGTGCCCCACGAGCCACGCAATGCAACGACGGCATCGAATTCCAAGTCTTTGCGCAGCGCACCCGCAGGCACAAAGGCCACACCCATCGGCGCATTGCGCGCGGGAAAGGTCGCGACCGGTGGCGTCACATCACTCAGCGGACGCGGTGGGTCGCGCTCAATGCACGTATCGCGCTGCACACGCGTACCATCGAATTGAAACCAGGGCATGCCGTGAAACGAATCCGGCGTGATGCGGCTGAAGTATTCCGGTGGCAGCTCGAAACCCTGATGATCGGGGCCGTTATTGCTCGCATATAATTCTGCCGTACGCGGATGCCAGGCAAAGCCGACCGGATTGCGCAGACCACTGCCATAGGTTTTCCATGCCGGCGTGTCGCCTGACTCATCCAGCACCAGTACCCCGCCGCGCCGATCGGTGAACGCATACGGCTCGCCGAGATATTCATCACTGCAATTGCCGCTGATACCAAGACTTACATATACGCGCCCGTCCGGGCCGATGGCGACGCTGCGACTGCTATGACCGCCACCGCCAGGCAGTTCCGCATACAGCTTTACTGCATCAGGATCGAGCGTTGCCTGCCCCGGTTGATAGGGCGCTCGATACAGTCCGTCGGTCTGGGCGATGAGGATTTCATGCTTGCGCAACGCGACACTGTGCGGATAGTCCGGCAACTTGACCAACACCTGCGGCGTCGTATACGGCGGCGCAAGACGATACACCCGTCCGGAGCGTGAGCCGATGAACAGATCGCCGTTGGCGGCGAAGGTCAGCAGCCGTGGCGCATTCAGATCGGCGGTCAGCAGCTCCAGCTTGAAACCCAGCGGAATCTGCACGACGACCTGCTGGCCACTCAATTCGAGTGTCTGTTCTCGATAGCGTAGCGGCGCGGTATCAGCGGCAACCGGCGGCGCCCACAGACACACCAGCAGCACAACACCGCCGCACAGATGAACGCGCCCGATCAATGCGTAGCGACATGCCGCTACGCCGCGCGCGCGACCGAATCTGCTGCTGCTCTGCGTGACATATAACCCCCGCCACTTACATGCGTTACTCCAGGACATCGCGGTCGATATGGATACTGCAATTACACCGCCGGATGCACCCTAAGGCGAACGCATTCACATCCCATTCTTGTACACCGAGCGATCACTCGCCGCGCTCGCTCGCACTTGGCGCAGAGCCACAGCATATTCCCTCAACAGCGTCAGCGCATAGCGGATGCGGTCGCGAAAATAGGCGTCGGCGGCTTCGTTGTTCTGCGCAGGATCGTCATTCAACACCTTCTCGACGTTACGCACGATGATGTGTTCGGGGATGTAGCAGATGCGGTTGTTCTTGTAGCTGCTCATACGCAGTTCGGCAACCGGGTAAGAGCCGCCATCGGCCGACGAAACGGTGACGATCAGCGCGGGTTTGTGGGCGAGCTCGCCCTTGCCCCACAGCAGGAAAAAATTCTTCAAGCCGGCCGGCACCTGACCGTGGTATTCCGGGGCGATGATGACGAAGGCGTCGCTCTCATGCAGTTCTTTGGAGATCGGTTCCAGACGCGCCTTCCAGTCCGGGTCGCCGTCCCAGATACCCTGGTCCCACAACGGCAGCGGGTTGCCGGCCAGACTGAACAGCCACGATGCGTCGCACAATGCATGTTGTTGCAAACTTTTAACAATGTGAATGGCCACCTTCTCGCTTTGTGAGTTGTGCCGGTGACTGCCGCTGATGATGCTGATTTTCATAATAGAAATATTCCATGTGACGATGCGTCTGCACGGATTCTAGCAAGCGCCGCCGACCATACCGAGAATCCGCCCATCCCCTAGGTGAATCGATACGAATTCTTTCAAAAAAACCGAGTCACGCCGGCTTAAGAATCGCGTCTCAGGGCCGAACATAAAACTGTACCGCCCTGCCCCCGGCCGGGCCTTGGCTCTCCTCAACAGCGACAAGGCTGCAGCACATGGATACGAATATCGCAGAAGTCCACGAAGACGATTTTTCGCGCATTGGCGGTGAAAAGCCCCCGCATCTGAGAATCGAGGCGGCACTGCTTGAGCTTGGCGGCGCGGGCGTGAGTGCCAACGAGTTCAAACTGCGTGCACTCAAGGCGGCCGGGTGGAAGTACGGCAAGATGACGCCTTACGGCACCAACCCCAAACTCGCCGCCGAGGCGTTTAACAAGATCCGCTCGGCGCTCGCCGCGGGCACCGACCAGGAACAACTGCTCCGGGTGCTCCAATCGCCTTAAGTTCAGGCGAGAGCGCATCGCGCTAGTGCAGCAACCGCTCTTCGATGGCCGCCAATCCACTACGTGCGCAGGCATCATCCTGTTCGCCTTCCGGAGCGCCCGATACCCCCACAGCGCCGACCAGACTGCCGTCGACCTCAATCGGCACGCCACCGCCGATCATCAGCGCGTGGGTAACGCTGCGCGCACCGGATTGAGTCTTACCGGCCTGCGTCGTTTCGGCCATCGCTAACGTGTCGGTGCGGAAGCTCGCTGCTGTCCAGGCCTTGCGCGTTGCCGTATCCGGGGTATGCGCGCCTGCATAGCGATCTCTGAGAATAACCTGTGGCACACCGGCCCGATCGACTACGGCAACGGCAATCTGGAATCCCCCCTCACGGCAGGCCTCTACTGTCGCCTCGGCGAGTGCCTGAGCGGTTTCGAGAGTAAGTGCCTGATAGGTCACTAGGGCAGGTTCATCGGCGGCGAAAGCGCCACAACTCAGCCCCGCGGCCAGCAGTCCAACGCTGAGCTTCTTCAGCAGCTTGTGCATGATCGATCCTCCTTCTGAATGCTCCATTTCGCCTCTATGAGCATAGCGCACCCACCAGTCCGCATATGCCCGTCAGATACATTCCAGGCACGTATATGTCCAGTGTCGTGCCCTCACCGGCCACAACAGTGTTTGAATTTGCGGCCGCTGCCGCAGGGGCACGCTGTATTGCGGCCCGGCTTGTCTGCAAACGCTGTCGGCTGCACGCCATCCAGGTACAACCACTGGCCCTGCTCGCGCACGAATCGGCTCGACTCGTGCAATCGCCCGGCGCCGGTATCGCTGCGAAAGTGGGCGATGAACTCCACCTGGCCTTCGCTGTCCGTGTTCATACCCGCGTTGCTGCGTACGATCTCCAGCCGTTCCCACGCCGGTTGATCCGTCAGATCCAGCATCATCGGGCGGGTGCGCGGATGCCACGTGGTTAACAGATAACCCACGTCCCCGCGCACGAAGGCCGTAAACCGCGAGCGCATCAGCGCCTCGGCTGTGTCCGGCAGACAGTGGCCAGACAATGCCGGACCGCAGCACTCGGCCAGCGCGCGCCCGGAACCGCAGGGACAGCGCTCCGCTTGCTTCATGGCACGCACCCGGCGGCCACGCGGCGACACCTGCGCCCACCACGGCCAGCAGGGCGCGTCATTGTTTCAATGCTAAATATGAGGTGAGCCCAGAATGGCACTTACTTAAACCAGGAATGCTATGGCTGTGAACCGCAAAGGCGCAAAGGCGCCGAGACATGACGAATGAAAGATACAACCCATTGTTACGGTTATTCAACAACGTTCCTTTGTGCCTTTGCGGTTCGGTAATATCTTGGTAACCCGGGTGTTTGGCCATGGTATCGCTTAAGTTAGTGCCATTCGGGTGAGTCCATGGTTATACGCATCTCAATAGTTCCCATTTATGCCCGGGTCGATCCGCTGTTATTTTCATTTCGATCAGACATTATCATTCCATACTCCACGAATGAACCCAAGGTAGTGCAATGGGGAAGTGCAATGGAGATGATGCCGAACCGAGTTGGACATATGGTGACCAGAAACCTGGTCGCACACCGTCATTGATGCCGCCATCACAGAGGGAACCCTGACCATGAATCACGACAGCTTTATTCGCACCGCAACGGCCACCATGGAAGGCGATGGTGCCGAGGTACGCCGCTTGTTTCCGATCCCGCGTTTCATGAACTTCGATCCGTTCGTGCTCTGGGATCACTTCGACATCGGCGCCGGGGCCGGATTTCCCGAACATCCGCACCGCGGCTTCGAGGCGATCACTTATCTGTTCGAAGGTGCCATGCAACATGCGGACAACCTCGGCAACACCTCAACGGTGGGGCCGCAGGGCGCACAACGCTTCACCGCCGGGCGCGGCATTGTGCATTCCGAGATGCCCGCGGCCACCGGTAACACCCGCGGCATACAATTATGGATCAACCTGCCGCAGCGGCTGAAAGGCATCGACCCGGAATATCAACAAGTCGATGCAAAAGATTTTCCCGAAGAAATCTTGCCACACGGACGACTGCGCACCGTGGTGGGTCCGGGTTCGCCGTTGCGTCTGCATACGCCGATTCGCTATTACGATCTGTATCTTGGATGGCGGCGGCGAGCACACACTGCCGATGCAAGCCGGTGAACATGCACTGGCCTATGTCGTGTCGGGCGAGGCACGCATCAACGGCGAACGCCTTGAGGCCGGCATGGCCTGGTTCAGTCACGGCGCCACATCGGTGCCAATACACGCCGAGACGGCGGCGCGCCTGATGCTGGCGTTCGGCGCCCCGCACGGTGAACCGATTCATCAGCATGGGCCGTATGTAGATTAGGCTCCGAATGCCCCCCCTATCACGGAATAGATTTGGCTGCTTCCCTATGCGCCTATTTGCGTACAATGGCATGCAGACCCGCGGCCCGGAGCCCTCATGCACGCCCATGAACTCGTCCACGATAACGTGCAACTGCTGTCGTTGCCCGAGATCTGTTTGCGCATTCAACAACTCGCCAGCAATCCGCATGCGGAGATGGGCGAGTTTGCGGAGTTGGTATCCCAAGATCCCGCATTGACCATCCGCCTGCTGAAGTTGGTGAACAGCGCCTACTACGGTTTTCCCGGGCGCGTCGACACGCTCACCCGCGCGATCAATCTGGTCGGCATCGCCGAACTGCGCAATCTGAGCCTGGCCATGGCGGCTATTGACGTGTTCGGCGGCTTGGAGAGCGAACGCTTCGATATGCTCAGCTTCTGGCGCCACTCCGTGTATTGCGCCCTGCTGGCGCGCTTTCTGGCCAAGCGCGCGCGCGTGCTGCACGGTGAACGGTTGTTCATCGCCGGTCTGTTGCACGATATCGGCCGACTGCTGATTTTCAGCCTTCTGCCAGAGAGCGCCGCGATGATCCTGCAACGGATCGTACGCGGCGAAGATGTGTGCACAGCAGAACGCGCGGAACTGGGTTTCGATCACGCCGAGGTCGGTTATGAACTGCTGACGCTGTGGCAATTGCCGACGGCTTTATGCAGCGCCGTCGCTTATCATCATTGCAACGAACCGCCGCAGGACGCGCCACTGGAGACCAGTCTGGTGCAGATCGCCAACCATATCGCCCATCAGGTCGAGTCGATTGCCCACAACCGCAGCGCCGCAAAGTACGATCCCTTTGGTGACTACACGAATCCGCAAGTGCTCGCCGATCTGCCGGAACGCGCCCTGATCGACAGCATCGCGCCGGCGATGTGGACAGCCGCCGGCCTGACCCCCGAGGTCGTCGATGCGGCCGTGGCCGCCGCCGCCGCAGACTTCGATGAAATTTTGAATATTCTCTACCGTGTCTAGGCGATGGCTGCCGTCCAGTCGCGGTTGCTGCTACCATCGCCGCCATGAAACTGTGCTTGCCTAGCCGCCTATCCCGCACCCTTCACCTGCTCACGTTCACCATCATATGGACGGCGCTCACAGCCTGCGGCGATAAATCAGGCGACACCGCCCACAACGCAAAGCTTTCGGACCAGCCCGTCGCAGTCAGCATCACCACCGTTTCCAGTACGGCACTCGCGCAACCGCTGGTGCGCACCGGCACACTGCGGGCGCGACGCTCCGTGAAGCTCTATAGCCAGGAAGAAGGCCGCATTGAGGCATTGCCGGTATTCGAAGGTGACAGCGTCGCGGCCGACGCCGTGGTGGCACGCCTCGATGACCGCCTGCTGAGCGCGGAAGTACGCAAGGCCGCGGCCGTGCAGCGCCAAGCCGAACAGAATCTGCAGCGCGTGCAACAACTCGCCGAGCGCAAACTCATATCGACCGACGAACAACAACGCGCCGACACCGTGGTGCAGGTCGCCAGAGCAGAGACTTCCCTGCTGGAAACCCGCTTGGGTTACACCACGATCCGCGCACCGTTCGCCGCCGTGGTCACCGAACGCAAGGTCGAGCCCGGCGATGCGGTGCCGCGTTTCGCGCATTTGCTGACCCTGGCCGATCCGCAGTCGCTGATGATCGATGTCGGCGTCTCCGAACTGGTGCTGCCGACCCTCAAGATCGGCGCCCCTGTGGAGGTAAGCATCGATGCGCTTGGGGCAGCGCGATTCGTTGGGCACATCACGCGCATCCATCCCACCGTTGCCGCGGATACCCGGCAGGGCATCGTCGAAGTCGTACTGACGCCGGTGCCGGACGGCGCCCAGGCCGGTCAGCTGGCGCGCATCTATTTGCCCGGCGAGGTACTGGAACGCCTGAGCATTCCGCTCACCGCGCTGCGCCGCGATCAGGGTGGCGAATATGTGTTCGCCATCGATGCAAGCAACATTGCGCACCGCGTTGGTCGTGAAGAGCGGTGTCTCACTGGGCGATCGCATCGAGATCCTCGCCGGACTCAAAGACGGCGACCGCGTGGTCACGCGCGGCTTCATAGATCTGGCCGACGGCAAATCCATCCAGATCCCCGTTCAGGCTGTAGACACACCAGCGCCATGAATACCGACGACCGCCCCGCGCGCAGCGGCGGTCTCGCCGCCTGGTCTATCCGTCATCCGGTCGGCGTGAGCATGATCGCGCTGGCACTGGTAGTGCTGGGTGCGTTTTTCTCGCTGCGTCTGCCGGTCGATCTGTTGCCGAACATCGTCTACCCCGAAGTGCGTGTACGCATCGTCGACCGTGGCGTGCCGGCCAACATCATGGAAGATCAGGTCACGCGCCCACTGGAAGAGCAACTGGCGATCACGGAAAACGTCATCGCCATCCGTTCATCCAGCAAGGAAGGCGACAGCGCGGTCGACCTCTCGTTTCCCTATGGCACCGACATCGACATCGCCGTGCGCGATGCCAGCAACCGTCTGGATCGCGCACTGCGCGTGCTGCCGACCACTATCGAACCGCCAATTGTCTTCAAGAGCGACCCGCAACAGATCCCGGTGATGGAATTCGTGGTCAGTTCGACCCGGCGCGATCCCGTGCAATTGCGCAGCTATGTCGATTACAGCCTGGCGAAATGGTTTCTAAATCTGCCCGGCGTCGCCTCCACCGAAGTCGGCGGCGGGCTACTGCGCGAGATCCAGGTGCTGCCGGACCGTGAGCGTCTGGCTGCGGTCGGCCTGAGCAGTGCGGACTTGGTAACGGCGCTCCGCGATGCCAATCGCGATGTGCCGGCCGGCAAACTGCGCGCCGGCGACCACGAATACAGCAGCCGCACCGCTGGCCGCTTCGCGAGCGTCAGCGAGATCAGCGCGCTGCCCATTGCGCTGGCGAACGGCAACAGCGTGCCGCTCGCAGAACTCGCCGAGGTGCGCGACACCCATGAGGATGAGCGCCTGCGCGTGCGTTTCGATGGCACCACCGGCGTGAAACTCACACTACAGAAACAGCCTACGGCAAACACGGTGGCGGTCGCCGATGTGATCTCTGAACGTCTACAGTGGCTGCGCGACAACCACCTGCTGCCGGACGACATCAAGATTAATCCGGTGTCCGATCAATCGGTGTATGTGCGTTATGCGCTCGACAACGCCGTGATGGCGGCCGCCAGCGGCGCGATACTGGCGATGCTGGTGGTATATCTGTTCCTCGGCGACTGGCGCCGCACCCTGGTGATCGGCAGCGCCATTCCCATCGCCGTCGCCATCACCCTATTTATGATGTCATTCACCAATCTGACGCTGAACATCATGAGTCTCGGTGGACTGGCACTCGGCATCGGCATGCTGGTGGACTGTGCCATCGTCATGCTGGAAAACATCCACCGCCATCAGCAAGCGGGCGAACACTCGCATCAGGCTGGCATCACCGCCGCCACCGAGGTCAACAGCGCCATCGTCGCCTCCACCACCACCAATCTCGCGGCCGTGGTACCGTTTCTGTTGGTCTCCGGGCTGACTGGCCTGCTGTTCCGGGAACTGATCATCACTATCTCGGCGGCCATCATCGCCGCGCTGCTGGTCGCATTGACATTGGTACCGGCCTGGGGCGTGCGGCTACGGACGCAGTACGGCACAGACGCGCGTTGGCATCGCGCCTTCGAAGCGTGGCTGGGTCGCGTGCAACGCGGTTACGCCAGCATATTGTCTGGGGTGACGGCGAGGCTCACTGCGCAAGACATTGGGGTAACGGTGTTTGCCGCCTTATTGGCCTGGGGCACCGCGAGTTTTTTTTCCAGCCAGGAAATTTTCCTGCCGAGTCTGGACGACGGGAGTATCGATGTGCGCGTCACCGGCGATCCGGGCACGTCGATGGCCAGCATGGACGCTATCGCGCAGCAACTGGAAACGCTGCTGCACAAACAACCCGAGGTCGAGTCGGTGTTCACCACCACCGGGGGGTTCATCTTCGGCCGCACTACGCGCGAATCACCGAGTCGGGCCTCGTTGCAGATCAAACTTAAACCGCTGGCCCAGCGCGACATCTCATCCGATGCCTGGATTACCCGCATGGAAAGTGAGATCGCCAAGCTGAATCTGATTGGCAGCAAGGTGCGGCTGCGCGTCGCCGGCCTGCGCGGCTTACGCGTCGGCGCGAGCGAAGAAGAGGTCAGCTTTCCGAATTCAGGGGCCGGATCTGCAGGTGCTCAACACCCTGGGCGCGCAGGCCGCGGCACTGCTGGATGACTCCCCGGGTCTGCGCAGTGTGACCTGGTCCGGCGAAGAGACTCAACACGAACTCGCGGTGCAGGTGGATCGCGAGCGCGCCGCGCAACTCGGCTTGAGCGTGAACGACATCGGCACGGCCCTGCGCTTCGCGCTGGACGGCGAGATCGCCGGCGATCTGATCGACGGCGATCAACCGTTCGATATCCGGGTACGGCTGCCGCAACCGACGCTGACGACGGTGGCGGACATCGAAAGTATTCTGCTGGCCGTGCCCGACACGGCGCGCAACGCGATCCGGCCGGCGATCCGCTTGGGCGATGTCGCACAGATCAACCTGGTCGCCGCGCCGACGGAAATTCTCCGCGATCAGCAGCAGCGTATCGTCGAACTCAACGCGACATTGAGCGGTGAAGTGGTCCTCAGTGCCGCCGTGGATGCCGCGCAGCAGCGACTGAAAGAGCCTGGCGTTGCCGGAGGGTTATCGCCTTTATGACGCCGGTGCGTTCCAGGCCTTGCAGGAAGGCCGCCAGCTTGCCGGAGTCCTGCTCGGGCTGGCGCTGTTCCTGGTGTTCGTGGTCATGGCCGTGCAATACGAATCGCTGCGCAACCCCCTGGTGATTCTGTTGAGCGTGCCCTTCACCCTGACCGGGCCAGGGCTGATCCTGCCGCTGCTGGGCACGCCGGTGTCCATGCCGGTGTGGCTGGGCTTGATCATGCTCGCCGGCATCGTCGTCAACAATGCCATTATTCTGGTCGAATACATCGAGCTGCTGCGTGAGCAGGGCATGGCGGTCAAGCCGGCGATTGCCCGCGCCGGGGAGCTGCGGCTGCGGCCGATCCTGATGACCACAGTGACCACCGTGGTCGGCCTGCTGCCGCTGTCGTTCGGACTCGGCGAGGGTGCGGAAATGCTGCAACCCCTGGCCCAGACGATGGTCTATGGCTTAACGTTCTCGCTGGTGGTGTCGCTATTTCTAGTGCCGGTATTTTATCTGTGGCTCCAGGGCGGCAGGGCACAGGGGAGGGAACCGGCGCGGTAGTACACTTGAGAAGGACGCTCCAACCAGGGGAATGCATATGAACGAGCAGATGCCAGCCATCAAAGACGATCCGCTGTATCAGTTGCTGCGCGACGGCAAGATCGCCGAATTTAATACCCGTCACCAGGCAGGCGAAAGCTGCGACCTGACCGGCTGTGATTTCCGTGGCCTCGATCTGCGCGGACTCATCGCCAAAGGCGCTCGATCTCAGCGACAGCTATTTCCGCCAGACCGACTTGCGCGGCGTGGACCTGAGCGAGGCCAAACTCGTGGGGGCCAGCATTCACGGCGCCAAGATTTCGGGCGTCTTTTTCCCCGCCGATCTGGCCGCCGAGGAAATCCTCATGTCACTGGAGCATGGCACGCGCATGCGTTACGGCATTCCAGTGCGGGCGAGCAAGGTCTGATGCGCCGGGAGACAGATATCAAATCTGTCTCCATCGACTTGGTGCTCAGTGCGAACCCGGGTGTTCCTGCTCTTCAATACGGTTGAGTTCCGCATCCAGCTCGTCCTGCACGTCCGGTTCGTCGCTTGAGTGTTCCGTTTCTATCTCGTCCTTACGCTTCACAAACAACCGCGCCATCAACACGCCAAGTTCGAACAACAACCACATCGGCACTGCCAACAATGTCTGCGTCACCGCGTCGGGCGGGGTAAGGATGGCACCGATGACGAAGGCGCCGACGATCACATACGGCCGCTTCTCGGCCAATGCCTCGGGTGTGGTCATACCCAGCTGGACGAGCAGGAACGTCGCCACCGGCACTTCGAAGGCGGCGCCGAACGCGAAGGTCAACGTCAGCACGAAATCCAGATAGTTGCTGATGTCGGTCATGATGGTGACACCTTCCGGCGGCGTCGCGGCCAGAAACGCAAACACCAATGGGAACACCACGAAATAGGCGAACGCGCCGCCGAGATAGAACAGTAGCGTGCTCGATATCAGCAGCGGCAAGGCCATGCGCTTTTCGTGGCGATACAGGCCCGGCGCGATAAAACCCCAGAGTTGATACAGCAGATAGGGCACACAGACGAAGACGGCCAGAATCAGCGCCAGCTTCATCGGAATCAGAAACGGCGAGGCCACCGCCGTGGCGATCATGGAACTGTTCTCGGGCATGTGCTTGAGCAGCGGTCCAGCCAGCGTGGAGAACAGCGGATTGGCGAACGGCAACAACACCAGCGTCACCAACACGATCGCGATAATTATGCGCAACAAACGGTCACGCAACTCCATCAGATGCGCGAGGAACGGTTGCTCGTTGGTGGTCCCGCCGGGTTGCGGGTCAGACGCCGCCATGCGGGGAATCCGAAGCCGTGCCGACAGTGGGTGTGTCCGCTACAGCGGGCGCGGTGGGCGTAGGTGTATTCGGGGCATCCGGTTTGAACAACCGCTCCGCGGCTGTCGCGGCATCCGCGGTCTCTTCGATGATGTCGTGCAAACCTACCGATTCGACCTGTTTCTGCAGCGTTTGTTTGAGGTCCTCAGCGGCGAGTTCGCGCTGTACATCCGCCTTCACCGCCGCGGCCATGCGCCGCGCCCGCCCCAGATACAAACCGGCAGTACGCGCCAGCTTCGGCAGGCGCTCGGGGCCTACTACGACCAACGCCACCACCAGGATCAGGAGTAATTCAGAGAAGCCAACGTCGAACATGCGCCCTTCCGGCCAAGAGCTCAGGCCTTATCTTTCTCTTTGGACTCGACCTTGGCATCGATGGTGCGGCCGGGCTTTTCTTCGAGGGTGTCTTTGTCCGTGTCCTCGCCCTCTTTGACGGCCGAGCGGAACCCTTTCAGCGCCGACCCCAGATCGCCGCCCAGAGTCCGCAGGCGCTTGGCGCCGAACAGGACCAACACGATGACCAGGATTATTAGCAGCTCTTTAAAACCGATGCCCATAACGGCTCTCCAAAAATAACTTGCCGGGGATTATTTGGTGGTGTCACGCGCGGCCTTCTCGTCCAATCCGGAAAGTCCGAAACGACGCGCCAATTCCTGCAACACAAGCTCCGGTCCAAGCCCTTGCTGCGCCAACATTACCAGGGTATGAAACCACAGATCGGCTGTTTCATAAACCAAATGCTCTTTATCGCCGTCTTTGGCGGCCAGAATGGTTTCCGTCGCCTCCTCGCCGATCTTCTTCAGAATCCCATCCAGGCCTTTGCTGTACAGCTTGGCGACATAGGAGCTGTCCGGATCGGCGCCCTTGCGCGCTTCCAACACGGCGGCGAGTTCTTGCAGAATATCGTTCACAGGTCGCTCGGCCATGGTCATATCACTTGTAGATCGTATCCGGGTCTTTCAGCACCGGCTCGACCGCCTGCCACTGCTGGCCCTCCAGCCGATGAAAGAAACAGCTACGCCGCCCAGTATGGCAGGCGATGCCGCCGACTTGTTCGATTTTCAGCAGCAGCACATCTTTGTCGCAATCCAGACGGATATCCAACACCCGCTGCACATGACCGGACTCCTCGCCTTTGCGCCACAATTTATTGCGCGAGCGTGACCAGTACACCGCACGGCCTTCCTCTACTGTCAACGCCAACGCCTCGCGATTCATCCAGGCGAACATCAGTACATCGCCGGTGGCCGCATCCTGCGCGATCACCGGCAGCAGGCCGTCATCGGTCCATTTGATGTCATTCAGCCAAGTGTCGTTCATCCTATAAACCGCATTTGCCACGGAATCACACGGAAAAACACGGACAAGAGCATAAGCTTCACGCAGGCACATCCATCACCTGCGAGGTGGTGAATAGTCGCTCCAGGAATGCACTGTGTTTCAGTGTCTTCCGTGTGTTTCCGTGGCTGAAATGATTTATTTAGGTTATGGATAAATCTGCACGCTGCACTACAGCCGCACTTCGACGCCGGCGGCGGCCATGTGGCGCTTGGCTTGTTCAATGGTGTAGGTGCCGAAGTGGAAGATGCTCGCGGCGAGCACGGCATCGGCACCGCCCTCGCGCACACCGGCGACCAGATGATCGAGATTGCCGACGCCGCCCGAGGCGATCACCGGCACCTCTACGGCGTCGCTCACGGCGCGGGTCAGCGCCAGGTCAAAGCCGTCTTTGGTGCCGTCGCGATCCATGCTGGTTAGAAGGATTTCACCGGCGCCGTATTCCACCATGCGCCGCGCCCATGCCACGGCATCGAGTCCGGTTGGCTTGCGGCCGCCGTGGGTGAAGATTTCCCAGCGATTGGCCTCGCCGTCTTTACTCACGCGCTTGGCGTCGATGGCCACCACAATGCATTGCGAGCCGAATTTTTCGGCGGCCTCGCGCACGAACTCCGGTCGGTTCACCGCCGCGGTATTGATCGCGACCTTGTCGGCGCCGGCGTTGAGCATGCGACGAATATCGGGCAACTCGCGGATACCACCGCCGACGGTGAGCGGGATGAATACCTCACTGGCAACCTGTTCGACGACATGCACCATGGTCTCGCGGTCATCGGAGCTGGCGGTGATATCGAGAAAGGTAATTTCATCGGCGCCCTGTTCGTCATAGCGGCGCGCGACTTCCACCGGATCGCCGGCGTCGCGGATCTCGACGAATTGCACGCCTTTGACGACGCGGCCGGCATCCACATCGAGACAGGGAATAATGCGTTTGGCGAGCATGCCGCTCAGTTCCCGGCCATCGCGTCGAGGGTTTTCTGTGCCTCGGCCAGATCGATCGTGCCTTCATACAAGGCGCGGCCGATGATGGCACCCATAATGCCCTCGCCTTCGACGGCGCACAGCGCCTTGATATCGGCCATGCTGCTGACGCCGCCCGAAGCGATGATCGGGATGGTGACCGAACGCGCCAGTTCGAGGGTGGCTTCGACATTCACGCCGTTCATCATGCCGTCGCGGCCGATGTCGGTGTAAACGATCGCGGCGACACCGTCACGCTCGAAGCGCTGCGCCAGTTCCTGCACATTGTGGTGCGACAGTTTCGACCAGCCATCAATCGCCACTTTGCCGTCTTTGGCATCCAGACCGACGATGATGTGGCCGGGAAACTCCATGCACAGATCATTGATGAAATGCGGCGCGCTCACGGCCTTGGTGCCGATGATGACGAAATTCACGCCGATATCGAGGTAGGCCTGCACGGTGTCTTCATCGCGGATGCCACCGCCGACCTGCAAGGGCAGATCGGGAAAGGTCTCGGCGATCAGCCCAATGGCATCGGCATTGACCGGCTGTCCGGCAAACGCACCGTTCAGATCGACGATGTGCAGACGCCGCGCGCCGGCTTCCACCCAACGGCGGGCGACCTCCACGGGATCGTCGGAGAATACCGTCGCGTCATCCATACGTCCTTGGCGCAGACGCACGCACTTGCCGTCTTTCAGATCGATGGCGGGTATCAACAACATAAGCCGTTCCTCTGTGCTTAAGTCCGGGTCGCCGGAAGGACGATCCACGCTGTCAGTTTAATGCTGACCATTCCATTTGATGAAATTTGCCAGTAATTGCAAACCATTGTGTTGGCTTTTTTCCGGGTGGAACTGCACGGCGAAAATGCCGTCGCGGGCCACGGCGGAAGCGAAACTAATACCGTAATCCGTGGTGCCCGCCGACTCCGCCGACTGTTCAGGCTGCACATAATAGCTGTGCACGAAATAAAAGCGGCTGTCCTGGGGGATGCCGGCCCATAACGGGTGCGGCCGCTGCTGCACCTGATTCCAACCCATATGCGGAATCTTCAGCCGTTCGCCGCTGAGCGGGTCGCGCAAACCGTCGGGGAAACGTCGCACTTGACCGGCGAACAGGCCCAAGGCCGGCGTGCCGCCATTCTCCTCCGAAAACTGCAGTAGCGCCTGCATGCCCAGACATACGCCCAGCAGCGGTTTCTGCCCGGCGACTTCGCGGATCACATCATCCAGCCCTAAGCGTTGCAGTTCCTGCATGCAGTGGCGTATAGCGCCGACACCCGGGAAAATCACCCGATCGGCACGGCGGATGGTGGCGGCGTCCGCCGTCACCATCACGCGCAGGTCACCCGCCACATGCTCCACCGCCTTGCCGATGGAATGCAGGTTACCCATGCCGTAATCGATGATGGCTACCGAGGTCATAGAAGCGCGATTTGCGGGTAGACGTCGAGTCTGTACCCATTCAGTGAATAATTAACAATACCCATGGCAAGGAATCAGACAGCCCGGTCAGAGGCTCCCCTTGGTGGACGGCACTTGGCCCTGCATGCGCGGATCGGCCTCGGCGGCCATACGCAGCGCGCGGCCGAACGCCTTGAAAACGGTCTCGGCGATGTGATGGGCATTCACCCCACGCAGGCTGTCGATGTGCAGCGTGGCCGGGGCATGGTTGACGAAGCCCTGGAAAAATTCGCGCAGCAGATCCACGTCGAAATCGCCGATGCGCGCGCGCGGATACTGGACGTGATAATCCAGGCCCGGACGTCCGGAGAAGTCGATCACCACCCGCGACAGCGCCTCGTCCAAGGGCACGTAGGCATGGCCGTAGCGGCGAATACCTTGCTTGTCCCCGAGCGCTTTGCAGAAGGCCTGACCGAGGCTGATGCCGACGTCCTCGACAGTGTGATGGGCATCGATGTGTAAATCGCCCTCGGCCTGAACATCCAGATCGATCAAGCCGTGGCGGGCCACCTGATCGAGCATGTGCTCAAGGAACGGCACGCCGGTCTGGAACCGCGACTGGCCGGTACCATCCAGGTTAATTTTGACGGAAATGCGGGTCTCGAGCGTGTCGCGTCGAACCTCGGCCTGTCGTTGCGTCATGGTCGGATCACTCAACACGCGCCGGAATCTGGGCTGGAAATACATTTATGGATGAAACGGACCCCCGGCTTGCGGGCGCCGCTCCGTTGCGGCCGTCAACTAAGGCTAGCAACCGGAATCCTAACGGAAAATTGGCGCTGAGAGAACCACTTTGCGTAAATCGATCTTCCTCGTCGCATAGCCACCTTCGCCGCCTCTGGCTTGATTCCGGTTGTATTGTGACTTATTTATACTTTAATTGATTTAGCTCAAGGGTTCTGCTCCAATGATCGGACCTGACAAAGAGCCTGTTAGGGGCCGAACGGAGACGCAGTGTGAGTACCATGGACTCCCGTGTCATCAACCTAAGCAGTATGCAAGTCGCCTGCGAGAGTTGCAGCCTGCACCAGTTGTGCCTGCCGCTGGAACTCAACCATACCGATATGGATGAACTGGAGCGCATCATCAAGCGCCGGCGTCCGCTGCAACGTGGCGAGCACCTGTTCCAGTCCGGCGACACCTTCACCTCGATCTACGCGATCCGCTCCGGCTCGCTAAAAACATTCACCACCACCGATGATGGGCAGGAGCAGGTCACAGGATTCCATCTGCCCAGCGAACTGGTCGGCCTGGACGCCATCACCACCGACACGCACAACTGCAATGCGCGGGCACTCGAAACCACCAGTGTCTGCGAGATCCCGTTCAACCGCTTGCAGGATCTGGGCGCCAAGATCCCCGGACTGCAACGCCAGCTGCTGCGGATCATGAGCCGGGAGATTCTCGAAGATCAGGATCTGATGATCTGGCTGGGTAAGAAGACCGCCGAGGAACGCCTGGCCTCTTTGCTGCTGCGCATATCCAAGCGCTTCACCGAACGCAATTTCTCGGCCCGAGAATTTCATCTGAGCATGTCACGCACCGACATCGCCAACTACCTGGGCCTGGCCGTCGAGACGGTCAGCCGGTTGTTCTCACGCTTTCAGGCCGAAGGCCTGCTCAGCGTCGATCGCAAACATGTGGTGATCGAAGACATGGACGGCCTCCAGCGCATGGCCCATAGCGAGACCCGCGCCCAAGTACAACAGGGCGACGGCCAACACGGCTGATTGCGCTATTTTCGAACATTAACCTTCTTTGATTTGGGTCATTGTCGACCCACCCTCCCTTCAGCACAGTAGCACCGACTGTACAGCCGCCCCGATCACGCGTCAGAGACAAAGTGTCACTTTGCTATCTGTCCGCGCAGGCCCGGTGTCGGAGTGTGCTTCTGGGTTCAGTCGCATTCAATTTTTTCTGCCGCATCATGGTAGGCACCGCGAGAGGTCCACAATGGATAATACATCGACATACAACTACAAGGTCGTGCGCCAATTCTCGATCATGACCATGGTGTGGGGCATCGTCGGCATGCTGGTCGGCGTGATCATTGCCGCACAACTGGTCTGGCCGGCGCTGAATTTCGACCTGCCCTTCCTGACTTACAGCCGTCTGCGCCCGCTGCATACCAATGCGGTGATCTTCGCCTTCGGCGGCTCGGCCTTGTTCGCGACGTCGTATTACGTCGTGCAGCGCACCTGCCAGGCACGCCTGTTCTCCGACGGGCTGGCCGCCTTCACCTTCTGGGGTTGGCAGCTGGTGATTGTCGCGGCGGCCATCAGCCTGCCGCTCGGCATGACCAGCGGCAAGGAATACGCCGAGCTGGAATGGCCGATCGATATTCTGATCACGCTGGTGTGGGTGTCTTACGCGATTGTGTTCTTCGGCACGATTCTGCAAGCGCCGCACCAAGCACATCTATGTCGCCAATTGGTTCTATCGGTGCGTTCATTCTGACCATTGCCGTGCTGCACATCTGGTCAACAGCCTGGAAGTGCCGGTGTCGGCTGGTCCAAATCCTATTCGGTCTATCCCGGCGCCATGGATGCGATGGTGCAGTGGTGGTACGGCCACAACGCGGTGGGCTTCTTCCTGACTGCCGGCTTCCTCGGCATGATGTATTACTTCATCCCGAAGCAGGCCAATCGACCGGTGTATTCCTATCGCCTGTCGGTGGTGCACTTCTGGGCGCTGATCTCCACCTACATGTGGGCCGGTCCGCATCATCTGCATTACACCGCGCTGCCGGACTGGACGCAGACGCTGGGCATGGTGTTCTCGCTGATCCTGCTGGCGCCGACCTGGGGCGGCATGATCAACGGCATGATGACCCTGTCGGGCGCCTGGGATAAGTTGCGTACCGATCCGATCCTGCGGTTCCTGATCGTCTCGCTGTCGTTCTATGGCATGTCCACCTTCGAAGGGCCGATGATGTCCATCAAGACCGTGAACGCGCTGTCGCATTACACCGACTGGACCATCGGCCATGTGCACTCCGGCGCGCTGGGCTGGGTGGCGATGATGTCGATCGGTGCGATGTACTTCCTGATTCCGCGCATGTTCGGCCGCGAACAAATGTACAGCGTCAAGCTGATCGATGTGCACTTCTGGGTCTCCACCATCGGCAGTGGTGCTGTACATCGCCGCCATGTGGATCGCCGGCGTGATGCAGGGTCTTATGTGGCGCGCGGTGAACGCCGATGGCACGCTGACCTACAGTTTCGTCGAGTCGCTGGAACGCATGTATCCGTTCTATTTCGTGCGCTTCCTGGGCGGACTGATTTTCCTGTCCGGCATGTTGATCATGGCCTATAACGTGATCAAGACCATCTCTGGCCAGCGTGCTGTTGAAGCTGCCATCCCGCAGGCCGCCTGAGGAGACATCCCCATGAGTCATGAAGTCGTAGAAAAAAATGTCGGCCTGATGGCGCTGCTGATAGTGCTGGTGATCAGCGTCGCGGGCTTGGTCGAGATCGTGCCTTTGTTTTTCTTGAAGAGCACCACCGAACCGGTCGAAGGGCTGATGCCGCGCACCGCCCTGGAACTGGAAGGTCGCGACATTTATGTCCGCGAAGGTTGCTACGTCTGCCATTCGCAGATGATCCGGCCGTTCCGCGCCGAGACCGAACGCTACGGGCATTACTCGGTGGCCGGTGAGTTCGTCTATGACCATCCGTTCCTGTGGGGCTCCAAGCGCACCGGTCCCGATCTGGCACGTGTCGGCGGTCGTTACTGGGATGACTGGCACCGTGTGCATCTGATCAATGCGCGTGATGTGGTGCCCGAATCCAACATGCCCGGTTTCCCCTGGCTGGCGGAGAACACGCTGGACGGTGTATTGACCCCGAAGAAAATGCAGACCCTGCGCACGCTCGGCGTTCCGTACACCGAGGCCGACATCGCTGGCGCGCAAGCCGCCGTTGCCGGTAAAACCGAACTGGATGCCTTGATCGCGTACCTGCAAAACCTCGGTACCGTGATCAAGAGCCAGAGGTAAGCCACATGGATCTCACAACCCTACGCTCGATTATTACGGTAGTGATGTTCGTGACATTCATTGGCGTGTGGATCTGGGCCTGGAGCAGTAAGCGCAAACAGGCCTTTGACGAAGCAGCCAATCTACCTTTTGTCGAAGACGGCATCCCTGACAACACGGGCACGCAGAAGGATTCGAACCATGAATGACTTTGTATTTTCCAGTGAGTTCTGGAACTGGTGGGTAATCTTGATCAGCCTCGGCAACATACTGGCCTGCTGGTGGCTGATCGCCTGGACCAGTAAGAAGCAGACCGGCGAATCCGCCAGTGGCGCGGTCACCGGTCATACCTGGGATGAAACCTTACAGGAATACAACAACCCGTTGCCGCGTTGGTGGCTGTGGATGTTCCACATCACACTGGTGTTTGGGTTGGTGTATCTCGCACTCTATCCCGGTCTCGGGAAGTTCGCTGGCGCCTGGAAATGGACGCAGGAAGGTCAGTACGATAGCGAGATGCAACAAGCTGCCGAGAAATTCGATCCGATCTTTGCCGCCTATGCGCAAAAAGATATTGTCGCGCTGGCTGCGGATGATCAGGCATTGAAAGTCGGTGAGCGTTTGTTCTTGAACTATTGTGCAACCTGCCATGGTTCGGATGCACACGGCAGTCCGGGCTTCCCCAATCTATCCGATAACGACTGGTTGTACGGCGGTGAGCCCGATGCCATCAAGACCAGCATTCTGGACGGTCGTCAGGGCGTGATGCCGGCCTGGAAGGATGCCATGGGTGATGCAGGCGTCACGGAAGTCACCGCGTACGTCATACAACTCAGTGGGCGTGAGACCGATGCTGCCAAGGCCAGCGCCGGCAAGGCTCGCTTCGAGACGATGTGTGTGGCCTGTCACGGCATCGATGGCAAAGGTAACGCCGCGCTGGGTGCGCCGAATCTGACCGACAATGTCTGGTTGTATGGCGCGTCGCCTGGCGTGATCCAGCAGACCATCGCCCAAGGCCGCAACGGCAAAATGCCGGCTCACCGTGAATTCCTCGGCGAGCATAAGGCGCATCTGCTCGCGGCGTACGTGTATAGCCTATCGGCCAAGTAGGCCGGCGCGCGCTATTTGAAGCACGGGTGTTTCAATCCCGTGCTTCAAATGCCGCGCCCTTCCCGTCGTCAGCGCAACATATCCATCTCTAATTTAACTAGGCATTCAGATTCCATCGTGTCCGAAACTCCGCAACAAGCCGCCCATCATGCCGCGTCAGCGCCGGCGATCGAAGACGAGCTGTACGCCAAGCATCAGAAGATTTATCCGCGCGAAGTTCACGGTATTTTTGCCGGCCTGCGCGTGCTCGGCGTCAGTCGTGCTGCTGGGGCTGTATTACATTCTGCCCTGGCTGCGCTGGGGCGATCATCAGGCCGTGCTGTTCGATCTGCCGGCACGCAAGTTTTATATCTTCGGCCTGACCTTGTGGCCGCAGGACTTTATCTACTTCGCCTGGCTATTGGTGATCGCTGCGCTGACGCTGTTCTTTTTCACCGCCTTGGCGGGTCGATTGTGGTGCGGTTACGCCTGCCCACAAACCGTGTGGACCGAATTGTTTCTGTGGATCGAACGCAAGGTCGAAGGCGACCGCAGCAAACAAATGAAGCTCGACAAGAGCGCGATGACCGCGAATAAATTCCGCATCAAGGCCACCACGCACACCTTATGGCTGCTGCTGTCGGCCTGGACCGGCTTTACCTTCGTCGGTTACTTCACGCCGATCATTGAATTATGGGGCTCGTTATTCGCGCTGACACTCGGCCCCTGGGAAACCTTCTGGATAATATTCTATGGCTTTGCCACCTATGGCAACGCCGGCTGGATGCGCGAGCAGGTATGCATCTACATGTGCCCCTACGCGCGTTTCCAGAGCGCCATGTTCGATCGCGACACGTTGATCATCTCCTACGACGAGAAGCGCGGCGAGCCGCGCGGCTCGCGTAAGCGCGCCGTCGATCACCGCGCCGCGAGCATGGGCGATTGCATCGACTGCACGCTGTGTGTTCAGGTCTGCCCGACTGGTATCGACATCCGCAAAGGCTTGCAATACGAATGCATCGGCTGCGCCGCCTGCGTGGACGTCTGCGATCAAGTCATGGACAAGATGAATTACCCCAAGGGGCTGATCCGCTATACCACTGAAAATGCTCTAGAGGGCAAGATCACACACGTGTTCCGCACGCGCATCGTCGTCTATGCCCTGTTCCTGCTGGCACTGGCCGGCGGCCTCATTTACGCCATCAGCCAACGCATGCCCATCGAGTTGGACATCATTCGCGATCGAAACATGCTTTATCGCGAGACCGACATGGGCCTGGTGGAGAACGTTTACACACTGAAACTGATCAACATGGATGAGCGCGCGCATCGTTATCAGCTGTCCGTAAGTGGATTACCAGGCCTGCAGCTCGATATACAGTCGGATATCATTGAGGTCGGCGCCGCTGAAATACGCAGCCTCCCGGTACGCGTGCGGGTCGACCCGATCAATCTCACTCGCCCGAGCAACGAAATCGCCTTTACGCTCACAGCGCAGGATGACGCAACCGTAACCACCACACAGACAGGACGCTTCATCGGCCCTGCCGCCGGAGGACACTGATGGAGAAATTCACGCAAATCCAGCCCTGGTATCGCCAGTTCTGGCCCTGGTTCATCATCGCACTGCCGCTGACAGCGGTGATTGCCAGCATCACCACCTTGATCATCGCCGCACATGATCCGGATGGATTGGTTGCCGACGATTATTACAAGCAGGGACTTGCCATCAACCAGATACTCGATCGTGAGCGACGCGCGCAGACACTTGGATTATCCGGGTTGCTACGTGTCGACACGAGTACTCAACGCATCAGTTTGACGCTCGATGGACCGCTGGACGCGCGCAACCAGAAGGAAATGGTGCTGCGGATGATCCATCCCACGCGCCCGAATCTTGATCGCACGCTGACCTTGAACAGTGATGGTCACGGCGCATGGTCGGCCGCGTTGGAACAGGCCGCGGCGGGTCGCTGGCAACTGCAACTCGAACCGAGCGCCAGCGATTGGCGTTTGTCTGGGCGTCTCACGCTGCCCGACCAGCAGCAGGCGCTGCTGCAGCCGAACACTCATTAACTAATAAAACAGGGAAGGCTTGTCATCATGAACGAGATCCCATTAATACAGCGCTTCATCGCCATCCTCTGGCCGTCGTTTCTCACCTCGGGTGTGGCGACTATCTTGTTTTTCACCGCCTTCGACCCCCAGCATCTGCTCATGTACACGGACTATGCCGAGATGAGTCGGCTGGGCGCCTATACCGTTGGGTTCTTTCTGTTCTGGCTGCTGACCACACTGACCAGTGCTTTGACCTGTTATTTTCAGCGGCCCTGCGAGAAGAGTAATTCTCAGGTAACACGGTAAATCATCGAACAGTGTCTTGACACGGCAGCCCCCGGCTAGTGCTGCAAACCTGTCGTGCCGGGAGATGCGGCAGCTTGATTGGCAGCAATTTCGGTTTTCCGTACTTCGCCATATTGAAAACGGCGTGCCCGGTTGGAATTACGCCAGCCTCAGTATTGCAGAGCGACTCCGCCTGTCACTTGCCCTGCAACCAGAATGTCACCGGCCCATCGTTGATCAGGCTAACCTGCATGTCTGCGCCGAAACATCCTGTCGCGACATCGTCATGGTGCGCACGTGCACAGGCGACCAAATAGTCGAACATCTGCTTCCCTTGCTCAGGCGCAGCAGCGGGCGTGAAGCTCGGACGCATACCTTTATCCGTATCCGCCGCCAGGGTGAACTGCGGTACAAGCAATAGACCACCGCCGACGTCACTCACGCTCAGATTCATTTTCCCCTCGGTATCAGGAAACACGCGATAGCCGAGGAGGCGCTCCAATAACCGATCGGCCTGCGCCTCGGCATCGCTACGTTCGACACCAACCAACACCAACAGGCCACAGCCGATGGCGCCAACGCTGTTTCCGTTCACCACCACGCGCGCCTCGGTCACGCGCTGCAACAATCCAATCACGCGAGGCGCTCGGCAAAGGCGTCGGTAGCACGCACCAGCGCATCTACGATGCCCGGCTCAGTCGCGGAATGACCCGCATCCGCAATGACTTCGAGTTGCGCCTCGGGCCAGGCTTGGTGCAAGGCGAAGGCCTGCTCAACCGGACACACGACATCGTAGCGGCCGTGAATAATGACACCGGGAATGCCCTTGAGCCGGTCGGCACGGGCGAGTATCTGATCCGGCTCCAGAAAACTGTTGTTGATGAAGTAATGGCATTCAATCCGCGCGAGGCTGAGCGCCGTGAACGGGTTGGCAAAGTGTTCGATCACCGACTGACGTGGCAAGAGCGTTGCCGTCCGCCCTTCCCATAACGACCAGGCCTTGGCGGCGGCCATGCGCGTGACTTCATCCTCACCCGTTAGGCGTTCGTAATAGGCGTCGACCATACTGCCGCGCTCGGCAGGCGGAATCGGCGCGAGGTAATCTGCCCAATAATCTGGATACAGGAATGAGGCGCCATCCTGGTAAAACCAGTTGATATCACGCGGGCGACAGAGAAATATGCCGCGCAGTACGAGGCCCATCACGCACTCGGGATGTGCCTCAGCGTACACCAAGCCCAACGTCGACCCCCAGGACCCCCCGAACACCAGCCAGCGCTCAATGCCGAGATGATTGCGAATGCGCTCGATATCGGCGACCAAATTCTCCGTGTTGTTGTCGGCGAGTTCGGCATGCGGCGTCGACTGCCCGCACCCGCGCTGATCGAATAAAACGATGCGATATCGCTGCGGATCGAAAAAACGTCGCTGAAACGGTTCACTGCCCGCACCGGGACCGCCGTGCAAAAACACAACAGGGATGCCCTGCGGGTTGCCAGACTCCTCTACGTAGAGTTGGTGGGTGTTATCAACTCTCAGGGTGTGACGCACATACGGTTGAATTTCTGGATAGAACCCTTGCATACCTATGCTCCACGTTTTCCGACCCAAGATACGTAACAAGACGCGCAGGTAGGGAAATGCTTACAAATTTTCGATCTGTGTACCGACAGCATGGACTTATGTCTAAGTGCCATCATCCGTCTGGCTTCTGTGAGCTTGAAATTATCAGGCAACTGGAGTGTAAGGATAAACACTAGACGGGAAAAGTGTGCGCAGTTCGGGGAGGATCATGCGCACGGCTACCCGGATGTTGTCCAGGGAGGGAATTCAGATCGCCTTCCAGCCTCGAAATGGCGTCGAGCCCGGTGAAATACACCGGGTAGTTTTTTTCTCGGGTCAGGAAGTAGCGTTTTTGGGGGTAAAAAAAACAGGGCCCGATTGAGCCCTGTTTTTTTATGCCCGGCTAACGCGCTTAAATGAACAAGCAGACGTCCGCATCCTTGCCGATCGGCAAGAAGTAGGTGGCACCGACATAGTCCACGCCGCCGATGAATTCATCGTGGCTGAAGCCGAACACATCCACGGTCATCTGGCAGGCGTACATTTTCACTTCCGCTTCGATGCACAGATCGCGCAGCTCACCGACCGTGGCAACACCCTTGTTCTTGAAGGTCTGCTTCATCAGGCTCGTGGCGACCTTCTCAAAACCGGGCACGCCGGCCATCAGCAGGTTCGGCATCGGCCAGGTGAAATCCTGGAACCACTTCGGACCGAACGGCATTTTCATCGGCATCGCCGGGTTGCCCAGCGGGCTGACTTCGGAAGGAATTTCTTTCTTCAGCAGCAGCAAGCCGTAGAAGGTAAAGAAGATGCTGGCTTCCCAACCCAGGGCCGCCGCGGTGGAGGCCAGGATGAACGGGGGATAGGCCCAGTCCAACGTACCCTTGGTGGCGATGATCGCCAATGACGGCGTCCTGCTGGCTTCGATCGCTGCCAGTTTGCTCGGTAGCAATTCGTCCAGCTTCTGATTAAGCCATTGGTCCATCTGGCCACTCTGCATTGCGTCAGACATAAAATCCTCCTACTAATACTGCGATTATTTGGCTAGTGGACGAACTGTGTTGTTTCGGCAGCACTGAAAAACACCTGTTAAGTCCCACGGGTGACGTTTGTTGATGTCCGCATCTAAGGTTCAGCGCAGATCGCCTCATATCGACGCTGTCTCGCGTGCAAAATCTTTACCCGGAGCACTGCACCGGTCCTGCAATATATTCCGCCACGTACAGCAGAGTCAACGCGTTAAGTACCTACAGCCTCTAAATCACGCACCGGTACGGAGACTCTAGCACTGCTCCCAGGGGAGACCGCGGAAACGCCAACCCCCAACACTGCTGCGGTGATGATGAACATCCAAGTCACCCTCGAACCCCTCGGTGATGTTATATATTTCGCCAAATCCATTGGTTACCAGGAGCTTGCCTGCCTCCAGAGAGCGCTTGCCGCTTCGGCATACAAGGATGATGGGCACACAATTAGCGCCGCTATCGGCTCCACATACCCCACCCAGCAATAGTTGCCGGATTTGCTGGACGAAATGCGGGTTGATGTTCCACTCGGGCTCATCGATCCAGGGTACGTGGATGGCTCCGGTCGGATGACCGACAAAGAGATATTCCATATTGGAGCGCACATCGATCAGGAGAGCCCGCGGATTTTTTTGCACCAAATCCCAAGCCTCCTCAGGTGAAATCCCCTTAACACTTGCAGAATCAGGCACGACCGACTCCCTCCCTCATACTTGTACCCGTATAGTTGGGCTTCTCAGCACCCCGTGTACGGGGCATGATGCGCGCCGAATCACTTTCAGACCAGACCAACGCATGTCTACATATACAACACAGTGGGTACGACCGCCAAAAGCCTTGCTGCGCTCCGTCGGCCGTGCCATGGGTGATTACGCCATGATCCGTGCGGGTGACCGCATCCTGTTAGGGCTGTCGGGCGGCAAGGACTCGCTCTCAATGCTGCATATCCTGCGACATATGCAATTGCATGCACCCATCCGCTTCGAGATCGGCACGATTACCGTCGATCCACAGGTCGAGGGATTCGATCCCTCTCCATTGCGAGCTTACTTACACGAACTGGGTGTGCCTCACCACTATGTGCAGCAGCCAATCATGGAACGCGCCAAAACGCATATGCAGGGTAATTCATACTGCAGTTGGTGTGCGCGCATGAAGCGTGGGGTAATGTACGCCACCGCGCGAGCCGAAGGCTACAATGTGTTAGTGCTCGGCCAACATCTCGATGATCTGGCAGAAAGCTTTTTGATGTCCGCCTTTCACGGCGGCCGGCTACAGACGATGAAGGCGCATTACCTCAACGATGCCCAAGATGTGCGCATCATCCGCCCGCTCGTGTATGTGCGGGAACGCCAGTTGCGCGCCTTCAGCGAAGCGGCACAGCTGCCAGTTATCCGCGACAATTGCCCCGCCTGCTTCCGCATGCCGACTCAGCGTCAGCATATGAAAGCGCTTCTGAGCCAGGAAGAATCCCACAACAAAACGCTTTTCAAGGCATTATTGTCGACTCTACGCCCACTCATGGATGAAAATTCGGCTGATATATTCAAATCCCTCTCATTAAATGCGCAACCACATGGATATATGGTTGAGTAGCATTGCGCTATGGGGGCGCATCTAATGAAATTTCAATTATCCGCGGTCGATGCTGTTTATGTGGATATTATTGATCGATTATCCACTTTTCTTAGCCAGAGAGTCCGGCGACAGGCACAATATAGCCATTACTTTTGTACGACAAGACAATCTATGCGCGCATCCCTGATCACCGCACTGCTACGGATTTTCGCAGCCCTGCCTTTGAGTTGGAACCGACAGCTTGGGGCACTGCTGGGCTGGGTGCTGGTTCACACGCCCAATTCGCTACGACGTATCAGCGCCATTAATCTGGCCGTGTGTTTTCCCGAACGCTCGGCGCAGGAACGACAACGCCTGTTACGCAGCAGCCTGATTGAAACGGGGAAAACCGCGCTGGAGGCGGGGCCCATGTGGTACTGGCCTGCCGAGAAACTCCACACCCTGATTGGCGGAGCGGACAATGCCGAGGCGGTCGACAGCGCGGTCCGCGCCGGCAAAGGGGTCATCATAGCGACGCCGCATCTGGGTAGCTGGGAAATGGGCGGCCATTATTGCGCGGTGCGCTGGAGCATCACCACGCTGTACCGTCCACCCCGCATCGCCGCGCTCGACAGCTTGATCCGTCGCGGGCGCGAACGGTGTGGTGCACGGTTGGTACCCACCGACGCCAGCGGTGTGCGTCGCCTCTACGAAACACTCAGCCAGGGTGGTGTTATTGCCATTCTGCCGGACCAGGACCCCGGGGACAGTGGCGGGGTATTCGCGCCATTTTTCGGCATCCCGGCCAACAGCATGATATTGCTGAGTCGCTTAGCGCGGAAAACCGGTGCGGCGGTGATGTTCGGTTTCTGCGAGCGTCTGCCCGATACGCAAGGATACCACCTGCATTTTATACCGGCACCCGAAGGGATTGCCGACGCCGACCCAGCGATCGCTGCCGCGGCCATGAATCGCGGCGTGGAGACCTTTGTGCGCGCTTACCCGGAGCAGTATCAGTGGAGCTACCGCCGCTTTCGTACTCGACCGCCCGGCTCAGCGAAAATGTACTAGCGCATCTCGGCAACGTCGCCCGATCTAGTCGCCCACGGGCGGCGATTGCAGCTTTTCCAATCGCCGCATGAACACCTGCATTTCCTTTGCCGCCTGTTTATCGCCTTTTCGTTCCGCCACCGCGATACCCGTGCGGTAGGCATCTATCGCCGCGGTTACATCGCCAGTCTCAGTGAGCATTTTACCCAATAACTTCCAGGCGGCCGAGTAGTCGCTATCATGTTCCAGTGCACGGCGCAGATGGACCACAGCAGTTGCCGCATCGCCCACCTTGGCATATTCGTTACCCAGGCTATAGCGCAATAACGCATTATCCTGGCCAGCTGCCAACAGCTTCTCGAAATTATCAATGATGGTCATAGCATCCTGATCCGTCGCAGTGCACCCTGCACGCTGTAAAATCCAATAACTGTGATACGACAGGATATTCGTTCAGGCATTGCACATATCCGTCACCCGCTGTTCCGGACAGATTAGCGCATCCAAATGCGAGGCGTGCCTGACAAGGGTGCGCACACCCAAACGATTCCGCAACTCTGATGCAAATCGCGCAATACCGCAGGTCAGGGCAATGGCCATCATCTGAATGTGCCGTCGAACGCTACGGCTACTTGTTCTTGGCTTCGATGCCCAGAGATTTGAGTTTGCGGTAGAGATGGGTGCGTTCCATACCAACACGCTTGGCGAGCTTGCCGACACTGCCACCCACCTCAAGCAACTGATGTTCAAGATAGGCCTTCTCAAACTGCTCGCGTGCCTCGCGCAGCGGCAGATCGTATGGCACCGCGGACGCACCGCTGATCGCCTGCGTGGCCACCTGCGTGCCGATGGCGATATCGACTTCCTGTGCCGCAATCTCCTCACCCGCGCCGAGGATCAACAAGCGCTGCACAAGATTTTTCAATTCGCGTACATTGCCCGGCCAAGCGTGATTACGCAGGCGATTCTGCGCGCCCACGGAGAAATGCCGGTAAGGAAGGCCCTCGCGAGTGACGAAGAAGTCGGCGTAATAATTCAGCAGGTCGGGGATATCGTCGCGGTGCTGTGCCAGCACGGGGATCTGTAAGGGCACCACATTGAGATGGTAATAGAGATCCTCACGGAAACGGCCTGCAGCCACAGCCTGCGCCAGATCGCGGTGCGTCGCGGCGATGATACGCACATCCACATTCACCGGCTCACTGCCGCCCATGCGCAGAAACGAACGCGTCTCCAGCACCGATAGCAGGCGCGCCTGTGTCTGCAAGTCCATATCGGCGATATCATCGAGATACAGCGTGCCGCCGTTGGCCTGCTCGAAACGGCCGTAGTTGAGGCGCCCGCCTTCTTCGCTGCCGAACAGCTCAACCGCCGAAGTGTGCGGCGACATTGAGCCAACGCCGACTTCGACAAACGGCCCTTGGCGACGCGGGCTTTGCGCGTGCAGATAATGTGCGAAGGTCTTTTTTCCAGTACCCGGTTCGCCAGTAATCAGCACCCAGCTGCTGTGCTGGGCGATGCGCCGCGCCTGTTCGCGCAGTCGCTGCATCGTATCGCTGCGACCGATGGGTTCAGGCACCGTCGCCTCAAGGCGTTTGAGACCGGTATTTTCCCGCGCCAGCTTGTCGGCCTCCAAGGCGCGCTCGACCGTCAGCAACAGCTTGGCGAGTGAAATCGGTTTCTCGATAAAATCGTAGGCGCCCAGGCGCGTCGCCTCGACGGCCGTCTCCACAGTGCCGTGGCCTGACATCACGATCACCGGGCAGGGCAGCGCACCGCCTTCGCCCCACTCGCGCAGCAGGGTGATGCCATCGACATCCTGCATCCAGATATCCAGCAGAATCAGATCGGGGCGGCGGTCGCGCCGCGCACGCCGCGCCGCCTCGCCATCTTCGGCGACGCCAACCTCGTAACCTTCTTCCTCGAGGATTTCTTTGACCAACGAGCGAATGTCGGGCTCGTCGTCTACGACCAATATGTAGGCTGCCGCCATAAGATTTAGATGTCTTCGTGTTTATTCAGTACGGGGCACTGGTGCTCGCCCGAGTATAAACCTTAATGCGCCGAATATTGCACGTTCTTGGCGATCTCGGCCAATCGCAAGCGAATCCGCACGACTGCGCCACCCTCCGGGGCGTTTTCCGCAACAATGATCCCGCCATGTTCTTCGACGATCTTTTTGACGATCGCCATACCCAGACCGGTGCCCTTGGTTTTGGTGGTGACATACGGCTCGAACAGCTTATCGAGCATCTCGGCGCTGAACCCAGGTCCATTGTCGGTAATCGAGAGTTCGACATACGGCCGCTCTTCTTCGCTGCCCACGCGCGTCGTGAATTTGATCTGCGCTGGCGCCACCTCGCCACCTTCTGTAGCGGTCGCCTCAATGGCGTTTTTAATCAGATTATGCAACAGCTGGCGCAGGCGCCCGGCATCGGCCTCCACCTGTGGACAGGCAGGATCCAGATCGATGCTGATGCTGTACTGCCGATGTCCGCCGCGGTAGAGATCGAGCACTTCACGCGCCAATCGATTGAGATCGAGCACCTGCAGCTGGATCTGCGGTGCTCGCGCATATTCGGAGAAGGCATTAACCATTTCCTTCATGGTCTCGACTTGTTGCACGATGGTGTGCGTCGAGCGGTCAAGAATCTCCGCGTCTTCCGGGGCCATGCGGTCGAGAAATTTACGCCGCAGACGTTCAGCCGACAGTTGAATCGGCGTCAGCGGGTTCTTTATTTCGTGTGCCAAACGGCGCGCCACCTCGCCCCAGGCGGCATCACGCTGCGCCTGTATCAGCGCGGTAATGTCGTCCAATACCAACACCAAGCCACCGGTATGTTCCTCATCACCGGGCAAGGTAGTCGCCCGGCAGATCATGACTTGCCGGCCACGGCTGCCGAATAAAATCACCTCTTCGGTCCATTGCACGTCCTGCAAGCGCCGGTGCTCCTGAATAATCAGCAGTAACGGTTGCAGAAAATGATGCAGCTCAGCCATCGCCTCAAGATTCGCTTCGGCACACTCCTGTGACGTCAATCCGAGAATTCTCGCGGCGGCATCGTTAATCATGCGTATCTGCAAATCCGGCGCGAGACTGATGACGCCCGACGAAATGTTGGCCAGCAAAGCAGCCAGATAAGTGCGCTGTCCTTCGACCTGCTGCTGACTGCGATCGGCTTCATCGCGAGTGTAGGACAAACGCCGCGTCATAACATTGAATGACTGCACCAGGAAACCCAGTTCGTCATGCCCAGTCACAGGCAATTGCTGGCTGTAATCGCCATCCGCCACGGCACGCGTGCCTTCGGCGAGGTCGCGGATCGGCGCCACCAACCGCCGCGCCGCATAGAACGCGCCCCACACCGCTGACAGCAGACTGAGCAGCAGGACCAGCGACAGGGTCAAGGTGTAACTGTGTTTGAGCGGCACCCGCAGATAGGCCAACTCCTTGTAGCGGGCAAAGGCCTCCTGAACACGCCCGGCCTTCGCATTGAGACGTTCAGGTACGGCAAACAGCGCCTGCAGAATGCGTGGCTCGGCACTCGGCCCCCCGGTCGGAACCGGCACCACCGAGCGAATATGTAAATCCTCACCGACAGGATCAAGCCCCACATACGCCTGCCCTTGACGCACTTGCAGCAACACGGTGTCGGCCGGTCGGTCCGGAATGATACTCGTCGACTCAAGCGAACTGGAGGCAATGATACGTCCGTTCGATCCAATCAGTGTGAGCTCGCTCGCGCCTGAACGCACGCGCAGATCGTACAAACTCAGTGGCGCGAGCGCGGAGGGCACTTCGGTCAGCTCACCCGCCAGGCCCTTGGTCAGATGCAGCAAATCGCGCAGCCGTACATCGAAAGCCGATTGACTCAATTCCATGGCATCTTCCAACGACGCTTCGATCTGCACGTTGAACCAGCTGTCGATGCCGCGCTGCAGGAACTGCAGTGAGAAATAATAGACCACTGATACCGGCACCACGGCGAGGACCACGAACATCAACACCAGGCGTGACGTCAGGCGCGCACCGGCCGCACGGCGCCGGTATTGCATCAACAACCAATAGAGATTGGTTCCGATCAACCCAATCAGAACCACCAGACCAAGGGCGTTGGTCAGCAACAGCAAGGAATACAAGCGCCCGAACTGCTCGGAGTTGTGCGTGGCATCGCTCATGAACTTCAGCGACACCAGCAGCAGCAGAAACAACGCGAACATCGGCCAGGTGCCGCGTCCGTAACGCTTCATGGTTGCAGTCGCCATGTATACCAGGAACTGTCATGACCCCATTGGTCGGAGACATACGCCCACAGGCGCATCGGCGTTGGCAATTCCTCGACCAGCAGGACGGCGCGCACGCTCGCCCGATACTCGGCACCGGCGTGCAGCAGTTTTCCATCCAGCATCGGGAATCCACGCACCAGTCCCAATCCATGCAGGGCATCGTCGAGTGTCGCGAAGCTCTGACGCTGGTCGGTGTTGAGATTGTGGATGACATAGCGATCCGACAGGGCGTGGTATTGCAGTCGGAACCGCCGGCTGAGTGCCGCAACGGTATCGGTCCACAGCCAATCACGCTTCCGGCCAACCTTAATCTGCATTTCAAGCACCAGCGGGATGCCGTTGTGCAAGGCCTCCAGGGCCGCGTCGCTGAATCGATACACGATGTTCGCGTCCAGCAGGTAGACGCCATCTTTAAGTTCAGCCCGCGCATCACGCACACTGAAATAAGCATCTTCGGCGGCTACGGTGCAGGGCACCCACAGTGCCAACCAGCCAAACAGCACCAGCCAGGCGGCTGCATGCCGACGGCTGATCTGTGTTCCCAGGGTGCGCATGCGCTCAGTCGTGTTCACGGCAACTTGATCAGGCTCGCGTAAAAGAAACCATCCATACCTACAGCGGCAGCATGCTCATCTGTATTACCGGGCAGGATTTGCCGGCCATGTGGCATGGGCCGACCCCAGTTAACATCCAACGGAACGGCTCGCGCATCCTCATGACGGCTCAGGAACGCCCCAATCTGGTCTGAGTTTTCGCGCCACAACACCGAACAGGTCGCATATAACAACAGACCACCCACTTCCAGCAAGGGCCACACGGCATCCAATAGCTGGGCCTGCGTGGCCGCTAGCACATTGATATCCGCTGCGCGGCGTAGCGATTTGATATCGGGATGGCGCCGAATCACGCCGCTGGCGGAGCAGGGCGCATCGAGCAAAATACGTTGGAAAGGGCGCTTGTCCCACCAATCCTCCGGGCGCGCCGCGTCACCGACCAGGACCTGCGCCGACACGCCCAGTCGCTGGAAATTCTCCTCGATCCGACCGGCGCGGCTCGCATCGATATCCACGGCTATCAATTCAACATCGGGCGTGCGCTCAATTATATGCGCCGCCTTACCGCCCGGTGCGGCGCAGACATCCAGCACGCGCATACCGGCTGTCGCGTCCAACAAGGGCGCCGCCAACTGCGCTGCGGCATCCTGCACCGATACCTCGCCGGCAGCAAAACCCGGAAGACGCTCCACCGCCACGGGGCGCTCAAGACACAGGCCCTGCTCGGTCCACGGCAACAGCGCATGCGCCATCCCAGCCGCAGCCAAGACGGCGCAATAATCTGGCAGCGTCCTGTGGCGCGCATTGACCCGCAGCACAAACGGTGGCCGCTGATTATTGGCCGCGAGAATGCGCTCCCAATCGTCAGGCCAATCCACGCGCAATTGTTCGACCAGCCACTCGGGATGAGCATAGCGATCCGCTGGCTGCTTATCGGCCGCCGTCTCCAGTTCTGCGCGCTGCCGCTGGTAGCTGCGCAACACCGCATTGGCCAGTGACACCGCCCAACGCTTGCCGGTCGCGCGCACAGCCTCGACACTTTCATGCACCGCCGCATGCGCCGCAATATCGGTGTAGGTGAGTTGATACAAGCCAACCAGTAACAGGCTGACGACGTCCTGGTCTTTACGCTTCAAGGGTTGTTTCAGCAATTGCCGCAGCAACGCTTCCAATCGAAACCGCCAGCGCAGCACGCCATAGGTGAGTTCCTGCACCAAGGCACGATCCGCGTCGGCGGCCTGAGCGAGGTAATGCGGGAGCACCTGACTCAGTGAGCGACCGTCGCGCAACACCTGAGTCACAACATCACCGGCTAAGGCACGGGCATTGGCAGTCGACTGCGTCATGGGTTGAGCGGCGCGAGTCGCTCGCCTTGCGGATTCTGACTGTTGCTGAAATCAGCCGCGCTGATGCGCCGACCGCCCGGCAATTGCACTTCCAACAACCGCAGGCACCCCGTACCACACGCGACATCCACGCCGTCGCGACCGGCCACTACAACGGTTCCGGGCGCGCCCTGGCCTGCTACGACAGCGGCGCGCCAAATGCGCAGCGCTTGGCCGCGAAATCCGCTCTGCGCGACCGGCCACGGGTTGAAGGCATTCACTTGGCGCAACACCTCGGCGGCAGGACGCGTCCAATCGATTTCAGCCTCTGCCTTGTCAAGTTTGGCGGCATAGGTCGCGAGGCTGTCGTCTTGGTGCTCGGCGCACACGCCATCGCTCAAGAGCGCATCCAATTGTGCACCGAGCAGGTCGCCGCCCATGGCTGCCAGGCGATCATGAAGATCAGCGGCGGTATCATTTGATTCAATCGGACACCGAACTTTTGCCAGCATTGGCCCGGTGTCCAAACCGGCCTCCATGCGCATCAAGGTCACGCCGGTCTCTGAGTCGCCCGCAAGAATCGCGCGTTGTATCGGTGCGGCACCACGCCAACGCGGTAGTAAAGATGCGTGCACGTTCACGCAACCGTGGCGCGGCTGATCAAGCACGGCCTGCGGCAGAATCAGCCCATAGGCCACCACCACCATCAGATCGGGCGCGTAACTGGCTAGCACGGCTTGCGCCTCGGCAGTCTTAAGCGAGAGGGGTTGCTCAACAGGAATATCATGCGCGAGCGCGAGTTCTTTGACCGGACTGGCGCGCAGCTTGCGGCCACGACCAGCAGGTCGGTCCGGCTGGGTGTAAACGGCGACGACCGTATGTGCACTCGCCAGCAAGGCACGTAGCGTGGGCACGGCAAACTCCGGCGTGCCGGCAAAGATGATCCTCATGGTGACGCGGTTTCCTGGCGAACTACGGGCAACAATCCGGATTGTACCCGGCAGCCGCAAAATTGGCAGTGCCGATCGATTGAGTACGCCGCTTAGAGGGCGGGCTCGCCGTGCTCGGCGACGGGATCGGGATCACCGTGACGGCGCGCCTTCTCCAATTTCTTTTTGATGCGCTGACGCTTCAAGCTCGACAGGTAGTCGACGAACAATTTTCCGTCGAGATGATCAATCTCATGCTGGATACACACCGCCAGCAAGCCATCGGCTTCCAGTTCGAAGGGTGTGCCGTTACGATCCAAGGCTCGCACCTTGATACGCTCGGCGCGCTGCACCTTATCGTAGAAGCCCGGCACCGACAGGCAACCTTCCTCCATCTCCTCGACGCCATCGCGCGACAGGATTTCTGGATTAATGAAGACCTGCGGCTGATCCTTGTCCTCGCTCACATCCAGCACCAACAAACGCTGATGGACATTGACCTGGGTTGCGGCCAGGCCAATACCGGGCGCGTCGTACATGGTCTCGAACATGGCGTCGATCAAACGCCGGATTTCGGCGCCTACGACGGGCACGGGCTTGGCTACGGTGCGCAGCCGTGGGTCGGGAAAATGGAGTATTTCAAGCTTGGCCATGTGCTGTCGGTCACAAACGCTTTCCATGCGCTAACATATATTGCTAAAGTAGCTACGCTAACGTAGCGATAATAATGGAATTCAAACCCGACTTTCCACAATTTGTGAGATGGGGTTATTGAACACCACTGCACCGGGTGACGCTGCGAGGCGCCGCCTGCAGCCAAATCTCGCAATAACCGCTGCAAAGGGACGTATATGGCCAACAAAATTCTTGGACTGGTTTTCGCTTCACTGCTTGCCACCTCGGTGCAAGCCGGCGAAATCGCCCTCAACCCCAATCATCCGGACAGCTATGTTGTCGTCAAGGGCGATACGCTGTGGGATATCTCCGGGCGCTTTCTGCGCGAGCCGTGGCTGTGGCCGGAAGTTTGGCAGGTCAACCCGCAGATCGCGAATCCGCATCTGATCTACCCCGGCGATGTCATCAGCCTAGTTTATGTGGACGGGAAGCCGCAACTGCGCGTCAACCGCGGCCACCAGACGGTGAAACTGTCACCGTCGGCCCGTGAAGAGCGCCTGGATCGCGCCATCCCGACCATCCCTATCGATGCGATCAAGCAGTTCCTCTCCCAGCCCTTGGTGGTCGGCGAAGGTGAACTGGAGTCCGCACCTTATGTCGTAGAGAGTGCCGATGAACATTTAGTGGCCGGTGCTGGTAATCGCATTTATGTCCGCGGCATCACTGATACCAGTTCGAGCCGCTATAACCTGTATAGGCCGGGCGACAAGCTGATCGATCCGGATACCCAGGAAATGCTGGGTATCCAAGCCATCTATCTGGGTGAATCGACGGTGCAGAAGTTCGGCGAGCCGGCCACGCTGTTGTTGGAACGCACCACCCGTGAGATCGGTGTCGGCGACCGTCTGAAAGCCATCGGCCAGGACGAGATCCATGCCAGCTTCCTACCGCACCCGCCGGCCACGGATATTAAAGGCCGGATCCTGGCGGTACTCGATGGCGTGAGCCAGATCGGTCGCTATCAGATCGTGGCGGTAAATCGCGGCACCCGCGAGGGCATGGAGGTCGGACATGTATTGCGTATCCAGCAGGCGGGACAGGAAGTGAAGGACAAAGTCACGCCCGCACCCAACGACATGGTCACGCTGCCGGACGAGGATGCCGGGTTGGTCATGTTGTTCCGTACCTTCGAGAAGGTCAGTTATGGGTTAGTCATGGAGGCGACCCGGCCTATTCATGTGCACGATTACATCACCACACCTTAAATCTCGCATTGATTCGACAACTTGGCGCGACACCCTCACGGGTGCCGCGTCTTTTTGTTTATGATCAGCAGCATAGAGGAACGTCAGGCTCTGCGGGAATGGCTAGCCGTGCTTGGCGCGCCCGGTATCGGGCCGGTCAGTTTCGCCCGTCTGCTCGAACAGATAGCCGACCCGGATCAGTTGCTGGACAGTCTGCTGGCCCACAGCAATTTACCGGAGGCGACTCGTCGCTATCTGCGTGCGCCGGATTGGGAGGCGATCGACCGGGATCTGGCATGGGCCGCGCAGGATAACAACCACATCCTACGGCTGAATACGCCGGAATATCCCGAACTGCTGCGGCAAATCCCCGACCCACCGCCGTTGTTATATGTGCATGGCAGCATCGAGGCGCTGCACACACCGCAGCTCGCCATGGTCGGCAGCCGTAATCCCAGTGCCGGCGGCCAGGAGACCGCGCGCGCGTTTGCGGCGCACTTGGCAGGTGTCGGGCTGACCATCACCAGTGGATTGGCCTTGGGTATCGACGCCGCCAGTCACACTGGTGCCCTGGACAGCGGCGGCATAACGGTCGCCGTCATGGGCACTGGGTTGGATCGGGTTTACCCCGCGCGCCACCGTGAACTGGCACATGAAATCGTCAGCCGTGGCGGCGCGCTGGTCACGGAGTTTCCGATCGGCACCGGCCCGCGTCCGGAAAATTTCCCGCGCCGCAATCGCATTATCAGTGGCTTGAGCCTGGGTACGTTGGTGGTCGAGGCTGCACCTCGCTCCGGTTCATTGACCACCGCTCGACATGCGGTGGAGCAGGGCCGCGAGGTCTTCGCCATTCCCGGCTCGATCCACAATCCTTTGGCGCGCGGCTGTCATGCCCTGATCCGCCAAGGCGCCAAGCTGGTCGAAACCGCTGCGGATATCCTCGAAGAACTCGGAGTGCGCATAGAAACGGTCGCAGAAAACACTCTGCCTTGCCCGCCGGAACCCGGCATGCTCTCCTCGGATCAAATGCAACTTCTTGATTCCATGGGATTCGATACTATCTCGGTCGACCAATTGGTGGCCCGCAGTGGATTGACGGCCGCGGCGGTTTCCTCCATGCTGCTGATCCTAGAGCTGGATGGCCGGGTTGTTTCTCAGGCCGGCGGGCGTTATACCCGCACCGAATCGCGAGGCTGAAATGAAAGAAAGTGTGTTGGATGTGCTGATGTATCTCTTTGAAAACTATTATATGGACGAGGAGATCGAGGGCCGCCCCGACCGCGAATCCCTGCAGGTAGAATTGCTCGAAGCGGGCTTCCCGCCCAGCGAAGTGAACAAGGCCTTCGATTGGATGGATGGCCTGGCCTCACAACGCGAAACGGGTGTACCGATTCACCCCGCCGCCCACAGCATCCGCCACTACACCGACCGGGAAATGGAGTTTTTGGATCTGGAAAGCCGCGGCTTCCTGATGTTCCTGGAGCAAATGGGCATACTGACCCCGAGCAGTCGCGAGCTGGTAATTGACCGGGTTCTGGCGCTGGACGCGAATGATGTCGACATCGAACAGCTTAAATGGGTATTACTCATGGTGCTGTTCAACGAACCCGGCCAGGAAGCGGCTTACGCCTGGATGGAAGATCTGGTGTTCGATAACGTCGCCGGCACCCTGCACTGATCTACCCCGCGCAAGCACACACAGACCGACTCTAAACGGCTTCGTATAAACACCATGCACGGACCCTACGCGCTGAGTTTCGCTGAATCGTCGCGCAACAACCCCACCCTGAAGAACCCATGAGCAAACATCTGGTCATCGTCGAATCCCCGGCCAAGGCCAAAACCATCAAGAAATACCTGGGCAAGGATTTCGAGGTGATGGCCTCTTATGGCCATGTGCGCGATCTGGTACCCAAGGGCGGCGCCGTCGATCCCGATAACGACTTCGCCATGAAGTACCAGTTGATCGATAAAAATGCGAAACATGTGGACGCCATCGTCAAGGCGATGAAGGGCCGACAGCCTCTATCTGGCGACCGACCCAGACCGCGAAGGCGAGGCCATCTCCTGGCATCTCTACGAGATTCTGACAGCAAAAAACTGCTCAAAGACAAACCTGTGCATCGCGTGGCGTTCCACGAGATCACAAAACGCGCCGTCAATGAGGCGGTCGGAAACCCGCGCGAATTGTCCATGGATCTGGTCAACGCGCAGCAAGCACGTCGCGCACTGGATTATCTGGTCGGCTTCAATCTGTCGCCGCTGCTGTGGAAAAAAGTCCGTCGCGGCCTGTCCGCCGGCCGCGTGCAAAGCCCCGCATTGCGCATGATCGTCGAGCGCGAGGAGGAGATCGAGGCCTTCAAGGCGCGTGAATATTGGACGATCGAGGCTGACTTACAAAAAGATGAGCAAGGCTTCATCGCCAAGCTCAGCGAATTACACGGTAAGAAACTCGCCCAGTTCGACATCGTCAAAGAGGACAACGCAGCACGCCGTTGAACATGAGCTCACACAAGCCGCCGCTGGCCAGCTCACCGTCGCCAGCGTCGAAAAGAAACAGCGCAAGCGCAATCCTTCCGCGCCGTTCACGACCTCGACCTTGCAACAAGAGGCCTCGCGCAAACTGGGTTTCTCCGCCAGCCGCACCATGCGCGTGGCGCAGCAACTCTATGAAGGTATCGACGTCGGTGGCGGCGCCGCAGGTTTAATTACCTACATGCGTACCGACTCGGTGAATCTTGCCAATGATGCCATCGAAGAAATTCGCGCGCTGATCGCCGCGCGTTACGGCAAGGACAATCTCCCAGACGCGCCGCGCACCTATAAAACCAAGGCCAAGAATGCCCAAGAAGCGCATGAGGCCGTGCGTCCCACGGTGGCCGAACAAATACCGGACGATATCAAGGCGCACCTGACCGCCGACCAATTCAAACTCTATGACTTGATCTGGAAACGCACCATCGCCTGCCAGATGGTGCACGCCACTATCGACACCGTCGGCGTGGAATTCCACTGCGGCGAAGGCAATGTGTTGCGTGCCACCGGCTCGACCATCGCGCATGCCGGGCTTCATGTCGGTATATCAGGAAAGCCTCGACGACAGCAAGGGCGAGGGCGATGAGTCGCTGTTACCGCCGATGAAAAAAGGCGATGTGATCACGCTGCTTAAAATCCGCCCAGAACAGCATTTCACCGAGCCACCGCCACGTTACACCGAAGCGAGCTTGGTCAAGACACTGGAAGAACACGGCATCGGCCGACCGTCGACTTATGCCAGCATCATCTCCACGTTGACCGCACGTGAATACGTCACGCTGGAGAAACGCCGCTTCCAGCCCACCGACGTCGGCCGCGTGGTGAGTAAATTTCTGACCCAACATTTCACCCAGTACGTCGACTACACCTTCACCGCCTCGCTTGAAGATGACCTCGACGAAGTCGCACGCGGCGAACGCGAGTGGATCCCCTTGTTGAAAAGTTTCTGGGGCCCCTTCCAGTCACTCGTCGTCGACAAGGAATCCAGCGTCTCGCGGCAGGACGTCACCACCGAGGCGATGGAAGAGAACTGCCCGAAATGCGGCAAGCCGCTCAATACCAAGCTTGGTCGACGCGGTCGTTTCGTCGGCTGCAGCGGCTATCCGGAATGCGATTACACGCGCAATCTCGATGACGAGCAGGGTGGTAGCGGCGAACCGGAGAAGGTACCTGATCGCAAATGCCCGAAATGCGATTCCGATCTGCTGATCCGTCAGGGCAAGTACGGCAAGTTCATCGGTTGCAGCGCCTACCCTGCCTGCAAACACATCGAATCCTTGGAGCAACCGGCCGACACTGGCGTGACGTGCCCGGAATGTCATACCGGCACCATGCTCAAGCGCAAATCGCGCGCCGGTAAAATCTTCTTCTCCTGCTCGACCTATCCGACCTGCAAATACGCGGTATGGAACGAGCCGATCAACGAGCCCTGTCCGAGCTGTGCATGGCCGATCCTGACACTGAAGACCACTAAGCGTCGTGGCACAGAAAAAGTCTGTCCGCGAACTGAATGCAATTTCAGCGAGCCATACGAGTCCGCGGGTGATGACGAAGCCTGAGCCGGCTGCGTCACGCATCTCCACCCAACCCTGGCACCTGCGCCGCGCCGCACAGCTATTACGTGACGGCGCCGTCATCGCCTATCCGACCGAGGCGGTTTATGGCCTGGGCTGCGATCCGCTCAACGCGCAGGCGGTGATGCGTTTGCTCGAACTCAAGCAACGCCCTCTCGAAGCCGGCCTGATTCTGATCGCCGCCGATTTCAATCAAGTCGAACATTTCCTCGAGCCCGTGTCCGCGTCCTTGCGGCGGAAAATCTTTGCCGCCTGGCCCGGCCCGGTAACCTGGTTGCTGCCGGCACGCCCGGAGGTGCCGGTCTGGTTGCGCGGCCGCCATGACAGTTTGGCTGTGCGTGTAACCGCACATGCCGGATGCGCCGCGCTGTGCCGCGCTTACGGTGGCGCCCTGGTCTCCACCAGCGCCAATCCCCGCGGCCACAAACCCGCGCGCACACCCTTGCAACTGCGCCGTTACTTCGACGACGCCATCGACTATCTCCTGCCCGGGCCACTCGGCGCCCGCACTCGACCCAGCGAAATCCGCGACGCCCGCACCGGCAAGGTTCTACGAAACGGGTAATCCGTCACAATTCCTGGCATAGCTCCTGCAGTATTAACGACCGGGTGCCGTTAATGCCGGTATATCGACGCGTGCCTAAAACAAACAACCGACAAGAGCGCCACACAGGGAACGCGAATTAGGTGCCCTGGTGGAAGGAGCAAGAAGAGCCATGGAATACCACGAGACCGCCGACCAAGCCGCCGAATTCATTCGTCTGGCATTACCTTTAATGTCGCGGAATGGCATACCGGCCAACCCGAAGCACTACACCGTCTGGTATGACTTCGTCAGCGGCCGCAATCAGCCATTGAAAGAATCGGTCGACCGCGTACTCACCAAAACACGGTCCATCAGCGCCGCGTTCAGCGATGAACTCTACGATCAGTTCTTTCGCAATAACGAGGAAAAGATCGCCGAGCAGATGCGCACAGAGGTACGCAGCCTGGTCGCCTCCGTGCTCCAGCAGCTCGCCACATCAGGCGGGCAAGCCAATCATTACAGTGAGGTGCTCGAAGACTACAACGCACGTATGTCCAAAGATCTCAGTACCGGCGAGTTTCGCAGCCTAGTCAATGAATTCATGGGCGAAACGAACCAAATGTTGAGCTCGAATCGCCAGCTGGAAAAACAGTTGGAAAAAACCAACCACGAACTCGACGAGCTGCGCCATCAACTTGAAGAGGCACGTTACGAGGCGTCGACCGATGCACTCACTGGACTGGCCAATCGCAAAGCCTTCGACAGCGCGATTCAAGAACAGATCGAAGTGGCACGTGAAACCGGAAACGACATGTGTCTGATCATGGCCGACATCGATCACTTCAAACACTTCAATGATAACCACGGCCATTTGATTGGCGATAAATTGCTGCGCTTTGTCTCTAATATCCTCAAGGATTCACTCAAGGGTCAAGACTTGGTCGCCCGTTTTGGCGGCGAAGAATTCGCCGTCCTGCTACCGAACACGCCACTGCGCGGCGCACTGGCCGTGGCCGAATCGCTGCGTGCGCGTGTGCAAAGCCAGCGCTTACGTCGCACCGATACACAACAGCCCATCGGTGGCGTCACACTCTCTCTCGGCATCGCCAGCTTCAAGGCGGGCGACACACCGGAAACGCTCATCGGGCGAGCCGACGGCGCGCTCTATCAATCCAAACATCTTGGGCGCAACCGGGTAACCTTGGAGACCCAAGTCCCTGCGGCCTAATCGCGGAATCTTCCGACTGGTGTATTATCCGCTGCATACCAAACTACGCAGCCAGGGACACCATGTCGGAACTCGACACCAACGCCGTAGAGCAATATCTGCTCGCACTACAAGACCGCATCTGCGATGCCCTCGGCGCACTCGATGGCACACCTTTCCGCGAGGACAGCTGGGAACGCCCCGGCGGTGGTGGCGGGCGCTCGCGGGTATTGGAAGCGGGTAGCGTCTTCGAAAAAGCCGGCATCAATTTCTCTAAGGTCTACGGTAAAGACCTGCCGCCATCTGCCACCGCCCACCGCCCCGAGCTCGCCGGCCGCGATTTCGAAGCGATGGGTGTGTCGCTGGTTGTACACCCACGTAATCCTTATGCACCCACCTCACACGCCAATGTGCGCTTCTTCATCGCACGTAAACCGGATGCCAATCCAGTGTGGTGGTTCGGTGGTGGTTTTGATCTGACGCCCTATTACGGTTTCGAGGAAGACGCCACGCATTGGCATCGTGTCGCACATGATGCCTGTTCAGCATTTGGTGACGACGTATATTCGCGCTACAAAAAATGGTGCGATGAGTATTTCTACCTGAAGCATCGTGATGAGCCGCGCGGTATTGGTGGCCTTTTTTTCGACGATCTCAATAGCGAGGGCTTCGAGCAAAGCTTCGCCTTCCTGCGCAGCGTCGGCGATCATTATCTGCCGGCGTACCTGCCCATCGTTGAGCGTCGCAAAAACCTGCCCTATGGTGATCGTGAACGCGAATTCCAATGCTATCGACGCGGCCGATATGTGGAGTTCAATCTGGTTTACGATCGCGGCACCTTGTTTGGCCTGCAATCGGGTGGTCGCACGGAATCGATTCTGATGTCCTTACCGCCCCAGGTGAGCTGGCGTTACGACTGGCATCCTGCACCCGGCACAGCCGAAGCGCGGCTCTATGATATTTTCCTGCGTCCGCGCGACTGGCTTAACTACAAGTGCAGCACGGATTGAAATGACGCTCACCGAACTGCGTTATCTGCTTGCATTGGCACAGCAACGTCATTTCGGTCGCGCTGCCGAGCAGTGCCATGTCAGCCAGCCCACCTTGAGTGTCGCCATCAAGAAACTTGAATCGGGTCTCGGCGTGCAATTGTTCGAACGCCGCAAACAGGATATCTCGCTCACATCTATCGGCGCGCTCATTGTCGAGCAGGCCCAGCGCGTGCTCGAGGAAGTCGACACAATCAAACTACTGGCCACAGGCGGGCGTGACCAACTCGCCGGACCATTGCGCGTCGGCGCCATCTACACCATTGGACCGTATCTGTTTCCGCATCTGATCCCTGCCTTGCATGATCGCGCACCGCAGATGCCGCTGGTCATCGAAGAGAACTTTACATCTCGGCTGCGCGAGCGACTGCGCCAAGGCGAGCTGGATGCGGCACTGGTCGCCTTGCCATTCGAAGAGCCTGGCTTGGTTACGTTACCGCTGTACGACGAACCGTTTGTGGTACTGATGCCGAGCAGCCACCCATTGACCGAGAAGACACTTATCCATGCGGATGACCTGGCACGGGAAACTTTACTCATGCTTGGCAGTGGGCATTGTTTCCGCACGCAGATACTCGAGGCCTGTCCCGCGTGTGCACAACGCGTCGACAACCAATCACAGATGCAAACGGTAGAAGGCACTTCGCTTGAAACCATACGCCACATGGTCGCCAGCGGCATGGGTATCACCGTGCTACCCGCCACAGCCGCCGGTGCCGATCGCTATGCACAACGACTGGTCACCATCCGCCGCTTCGACGCGCCGGAACCACAACGTCGGGTCGCACTCACTTGGCGGGTCAGTTTTCCGCGTCCGCAGGCGATCGAGGCCCTGCGTCAGGCGATATTCGATTGCGGGTTGAGTGGAATACAATCGATCTGACTATTATAGTTAATAGCTATTATAGTATATACTTACAATCAATTAGATCAATTAAAGACTCTACCCTAATCTGTACCCGTCACCCGCAACCACCCTCAGGAGGGATACAGATGAACACGCAAGACTCTGTCACGATTAAGAATATCGAAGCCGCTTTGGCCGGTGAGTCCATGGCCCATATCAAGTACCTGTACTTCGCCAAACTCTGCCGTGCTCAGGGCGATATTGAAACCGCCCAAGTCTTCGAGGCCACAGCTGCCCAGGAAATACAGCATGCCTGGGGCCACTTGGATCTACTCATGCCGGCCGCCCAGCTGACCCCGGCCAAGTGTCTGGAATTCGCGATCGCTGGCGAGACCTACGAGTACACCGAGATGTACCCGCAATTCCGGCATCTGGCCGAACAGGAACAACACAGCAATGCGGTACGTGAATTCGACGAGCAGATCGCGGAATCACGCGAGCACGCCGAGCAGTTCCAAGCCACCCTGGTCAAGGCCGCCAAAAAGTTCGCGGCGCTTGCCAAGGTCGAGGAACGCCATGCGAATCATTACCGCGAAACCCTGGACAGGATCGGCGGTTAACACGGATTGCTTTCAATTCTTACGCGCTATCAACATTGAGGATAAAGACATGAAGAAATGGGAATGTATTGTCTGCGGTTTCATCTACGACGAAGCACTTGGTTTGCCTGAAGAAGGTATCGCGCCGGGCACCGCCTGGGCGGACATCCCGGATAACTGGGTGTGCCCCGAGTGCGGCATCGGCAAGGAAGATTTCGAAATGGTCGAAGCCGGGTAACGGTCACACACATGAAACCCATCGTGATCATCGGAACCGGGCTGGCGGGTTACACCGTCGCCCGGGAATACCGCAAGCTCGCACCGGATACGCCGTTGCTTCTGGTCTCGGCAGATGCCGCTGACTTCTACTCGAAGCCGGTGCTGTCGAATGCCTTTGCACAGGGGAAATCCGTGGCATCGCTAGCGAATGCCAGCGCGGAGCAGATGGCCCAACAACTTCATGCAGAGATTCTCGCCCACACGCAAATTACTGCCATTGACCGTGGTAATAAATGCGTGCGTCTCGGCGACCGTGAACTGCCCTATGAAAAACTGGTGTTGGCATTGGGTGCCGATCCCATTCGCTTGTCAATACAGGGTGATGCGGTTGATCACATCCTGAGTGTTAACGATCTGTACGATTATGCGAAATTTCGCAGCGCCCTTGAAGGCAAACACCGTGTTGCCATCCTCGGTGCTGGACTGATCGGTTGCGAGTTTGCCAACGATCTTGCAACCGGCGGCTACAAAGTCTCGGTAATTGACATCGCCACTCATCCGTTGGGTCGATTAGTGCCTGAAGCGGTAGGCGAAAACTTATGCGGTGCACTTGGCAATCTTGGCATTCATTGGCACTTCGGTGTCTCGGCTAGCACAGTGGACAAAACAACGGATGGTTTGCGTATCGGCTTCAGTGATGGCTCGCATGTCGTGGCCGATGTTGTACTGAGTGCCGTGGGTCTACGACCGCGCACACAACTGGCCATGAGCGCTGGTCTGACGGTAAATCGTGGCATCGTCACCGACCGCCAATTGGCGACATCGGATCCCGATATTTATGCGCTGGGTGATTGCGCCGAAATCGACGGCTTGGTGCTGCCCTACGTTATGCCCCTGATGCATGGCGCGCGCGCCCTGGCCAAAACCCTGGCCGGCACCGCCACACCGGTCAGTTATCCGGCCATGCCCGTCGTTGTTAAAACGCCTGCGTGCCCCTTGGTGATCTCTCCACCTGCCGTGAACAGTGTTGGGGCTTGGGATATCCAGGTCGAAGGGGAGGGCATCCGCGCCTTGTTCAAGGCGGACGACGGCGCGCTGCTGGGCTTTGCCTTGGCGGGGACAGCCAGCGCGGAAAAACAGCGACTCACCAAACAGTTACCGCCCGTGCTGCCGTGACACAAAAAAAAGAGCCCCGCTTTAGGGGCGGGGCTGAAAAACGCTTTTCAGCGTCGGAGGAGTCGAGCAGATAACAGCGGCACGTCATCTGTGGCATGAGCCCGCTTGGTTGAACCAGCGGTATCACCTCTAGGACTGTGTGACACTTCAGGAGTTCCGGCTCGCGGACCTACGCACCATGTCATCAACAATCCGGCATGGTTTGTTCGTTTGGGTTCGACCCCGCCCGGACTCATGCCACAGTAGACTCATCATCTGCGTCTCTGGTGAAGTCAGCGGCCGGGGCTCGGTTTTCTTGAGCCGCCGGTTTATGCCGGCCTCGCTTTACATAATGCAGGGTCTGTGCCAACTGCGCCTGCGCTAAATAACCGTTTGAAATATCGTGACTTGAGTAGCTCACTTGAGGTCACTACGCGCCTTCAGCGCACCAATCTCAGGCACAATGCGTCGAAACGTCGCCATACTGCGCCACCAACGTGGCAGCCACCACTCAACCGAGGGTATCGTCGTGCGGATTATACGAGCCTTGCAGTACACCACGCCCGGCGCTCAAACGCTGAATCACCCGCGCCTCTTGCAGCAAATCACCCAGGGTCTGCGGTGGTGCGCCAGCGGGCGTCAACACCAAATAAGACAGCAAGGTGTGTCGCCTCAGTAAGACAAAATAGGCCGCGGGCGCCAGCGCCGCTGCAGCGAGTTCGAAACCACGCTCTAAATGCAGCATCGAACCGCTGCGTTTACAGCTTATCAACAGTTGGCCGTAAACCAACTCAACCGTTGCCCGCTGCGTTTCGGGCAGCGTCGCCATCAGACTGCGGTAATCGTGACTCACATCTCGCCCCAACCAAAACCCTGCAATCACATCGGTGAGGCGCGGCACCAGAGTACTCGTCCTGCCTGTCATTGCCTGCTGCAGACGCCGCCGTGCCTGCGTCTGTAATGCCGTCGCCTGCATCTGTGTCAGCGGCGAGGCATACCAGCTCGCCAAGGAAAAATCGGCCTCGGTCTGTAGCCATCTAACAGGGTCAGGTACGAGGTCCACTGGGAAATGCTCCGGCACCGGTTATGCGTTCCATACTAGCCTATCTACATGACGCACCCCTAGCGGACCAGTTACACTTCAAACTCGCGATGTCATTAACGGGAGTCAACTGTGCGCGATTTCGATACTGGCCGTGGCGGATTTCCACAGGTACGCATGCGCCGTATGCGCCGCGACACGTTCTCACGGCGACTGATGCGCGAACATCACCTGACGGTCGATGATCTGATCTATCCCGTCTTCGTGCTCGAAGGGAACGGTCAGCGCGAAACGGTGGCTTCCATGCCCGGCGTCGAACGACTGAGTATTGATGAGTTGCTGAAAGAGGCTGCTGAACTTGTCGCACTCGGCATACCGGCCGTAGCACTGTTTCCTGTCACGCCGCTCACCTGCAAGACCGAAGATGCACGCGAGGCCTACAATCCTGATGGACTCGCGCAACGTGCGGTACGCGCGCTCAAGGAAAAATTTCCCGATCTCGGTGTCATCACCGACGTCGCGCTCGATCCGTTTACTACCCACGGCCAAGACGGCCTGATCGATGCGGGCGGTTATGTGCTCAACGACGAGACCACTGAAGTGCTCGTCAAACAAGCGCTCTCGCATGCCGCTGCTGGCGCTGATGTCGTCGCGCCGTCAGACATGATGGACGGCCGCATCGGCCAGATACGCGCGGCACTGGAACGGGCTGGCCATCGCAACACACGCATCCTCGCTTATGCGGCGAAATATGCGTCGAGCTTCTACGGCCCGTTCCGCGATGCGGTCGGGTCAGCGAGCAATCTCGCCGGCGGCAATAAATACAGCTATCAGATGGATCCTGCCAACAGCGATGAGGCACTCTGGGAAGTCTCGTTAGATCTCGATGAAGGCGCCGACATGGTCATGGTGAAACCGGGTATGCCGTATCTCGATATCGTGCGCCGTGTAAAAGATCAGTTCGGCGCGCCGACCTTCGTTTATCAAGTCAGCGGTGAATACGCGATGCTCAAGGCCGCGAGTCAAAACGGTTGGCTGGACGAACGCGCGGTGGTGATGGAATCCCTGCTGGCCTTCAAACGTGCCGGCGCCGATGGGATCCTGACCTATTACGCCAAACAGGCTGCCCAGTGGTTGCGTGATGCCGCAGGCAGCGCGCCACGCTAGCGCTCGACAGCCATCGCCATGAAACTCTCCGACACGCCCGACCGCTACGCGGTGATGGGCAATCCCATCGCCCATAGCAAATCACCACAGATTCATACCCAATTCGCCGCGCAAACGAAGCAATGCCTGCGCTATGACGCCATCCTGGTTGACTTGGATGATTTCAAAACGGCGGTTTATGCCTTTCACACTGAAGGCGGGCGTGGCCTCAACGTTACTGTGCCGTTTAAGCAGGAAGCCTGGACCCTGGCCAACGTGCGCACGGCGCGCGCCGAACGCGCCGGCGCGGTGAACACACTGTGGTGGGATGAGCAAAATACACTGCACGGTGACACCACTGACGGCGTCGGTCTGGTACGAGACCTGCGGGATAATCACGGTCTCGCGCTGAAGCATCTGCGGATTCTGTTAGTCGGCGCTGGTGGTGCGGTACGCGGCGTGATCGAACCGCTGCTCGCTGAACAACCGGCTGAATTGATCATTGCGAATCGGACCGCACACAAGGCGATCGAACTCGCGGCGCTCTTCAAAGATCTCGGCCCGATCTCGGGTGGCGGCTTCGATGCACTCACGACAGCCCCGTTCGATCTGATCATCAACGGCACCGCGGCGGGCCTGGCCGGCGAAGTACCGCCGTTACCCACAGCCGTGGTCGGCGCAAAGACTTGGGCCTACGACATGATGTATGCGACGGAACCGACGGCGTTCGTGCGTTGGGCGCTGGAACACGGTGCCCACCAAGCCCGCGATGGGCTGGGTATGTTGGTCGAACAGGCAGCGGAGTCTTTCTGGATCTGGCGGGGCATCCGGCCCGCGACCGGGCCGGTGATTGCGCAATTGCGCAAAGCTTAAGGCGGCAGCAGGTAGCGACTAGCTATTCGCGCGCCGCTCGGACGCTCGACGCTCTGCATGCGGCCACGAACGTGTGCGCCAGTCCACCGCACGACGTTCATTGCCAATCGCACGCGGCATATATTCGCGCACATCCAGCTGCTGACCGAGCAGTTCTGCGCTCCGATTACGATCGAGGAATTTACGCAGGTCGGTCGCGTTATCCACATGGACAATCCCAAACCTCAGGGTGCGACCCGCACGATCGGCCTTCTTGAAGATACGCAACCGCTTCTGCGCCTCACCCTCTGGCATGTGGAGTAGCGCGGATAATTCTTGTTCAGTGACTTTGCTGGGTAGATTGCCAATGAAGAGATTCATAAGGTGTTACCTCGCCAGTGAACAATTGTTCCGGCACAGATTGTTATTGGTTGTTATAGGGCCGACTCTGACAGACTGGATTACCCCGTCTGGCAGAGCCTCATCACGAGTATAACCAAGCTTAAGTGTCAAAGCGATGACGATTTTTCAGTCTGACATAGTGGCCCGCAGAGTAGGTCAGGTAACGCTGTTCGTTGGCGGTGAGCAGCCGGACCCTTCGTGCCGGGCGGCCGTGCCATAGATATCCGCCCTCGATAGTCTTACCCGGGGCCACTAAACTGCCCGCGCCGAGCATGGCCCCGGCTTGGACCAGCGCCCCGTCCATCACTATCGAGCCCATACCAATCAGACAGTTATCTTCGATCGTGCACCCATGCAGCACGACCATGTGTCCCACCGTCACACCCCGACCGACCAGCAGGGGAAACCCACCCGGGGCGAACTCAGAATCATGGGAGACATGAAGAACAGACCCATCCTGAATATTGGTGTTATCTCCAATTTTTATGAAATGGATATCGCCACGCACGACCACGTTCGGCCACAGCGAGGCGTCCGCACCGATCTCGACAGCGCCGATGACCGTAGCCATCGGGTCGATATAAGCCGACTCGGCGATACGCGGGCGTTTGGATTCGAAGGGGCGGATAGGCATGGGCGCGCAAATCCTAAGCTTTGGGTGGGCAAATAACGGCGACCAGCCTGTTGGCCCGCCGGTCCAGTTCACCTCAATGTCACCAGCTCTTCGGCGCTGGTCGGGTGTAGGGCAACGGTATCATCCAGGTCATGCTTGGTCGCGCCCATGCGTATGGCCACGGCGAAACCCTGCAACATCTCGTCGGCACCCACACCAATGATATGGCAGCCGACCACTTTCTCCTGCGCGCCGACCGTCACGAGTTTCATGGCGGTCTGCTCGCGGCGCCCGCTGATCGCGTGGTACATGGGCGTGAAGCGGGTGCTGTAGATCTTCACGGCCTCGCCGTGACGCTCGCGCGCCTGTTCTTCGGTGAGGCCAACGGTGCCGATGGGCGGATGACTGAACACAACGGTGGGAATGGTCTCATAAGACAGATGCCGATCCGCCATCCCGCCGAATACCCGGTCCGCCAGGCGCCGCGCGGCCGCAATTGCCACCGGTGTCAGGGCGACCTTGCCGTTCACATCGCCGACCGCGTAGATACCCGGAACATTGGTTTCCTCGTAAGAGTTGCTGGGGATAAAACCGGCCGCGTCGGTCTCGACGCCAGCCGCCGCCAAGTTCAGCTTGGCTGTCGCCGGGGTGCGGCCAATCGCCCAAATCAGCTGATCGAAGCCTTCCAAGCGCTGCCCATTGCTGCACGCGATGCACAGCGAGCCGTCACCTTGCCGGTCCACGGACACAACCTGAGTGCCCGCGAGGATACTAATACCCGCATTGAGCATCTCTTCCATCAGGCTCTCGCGCAACATGGCATCGAAGCCGCGCAACAACGTCTCGCGCCGCAGCAGCAGCGTAACATCGGCGCCCAGTGCATTCAGCACACCCGCCAATTCCACGGCGATATAGCCGGAGCCAACCACCGCCACGCGGCGCGGCAGTTCCGTTAACGCAAAGAAGCCGTCTGAGGTGATGCCCAAGTCGGCGCCAGGCAAGTCTGGCAACGTGGGATAACCGCCCACGGCGATGACGATGTGATCGGCGCTATAGCGCGCGCCGGCGACCTCGACCGTGTGCGCATCGATAAAGCGTGCGCTGCCGACAATCTCGTCGATGTTGGAATCGGCCAGATAGGTGTGATACCAACTGTTGATGTTATGCACATAACGATCGCGCGCCTGCTTGAGCACCGCCCAATCGAAACTGTGCGCGCTGAGACTGAAACCGTAACCGGCGGCATCCTTCAGCGCATGCGCCATCCCGGCGCCGAACCACATGACCTTCTTGGGTACGCAACCGACATTCACGCACGTGCCGCCCAGCGGCCCATGCTCTATCACCGCACATTTCGCGCCGTAACGTGCGGCACGCTCGGCCACCGACAAGCCGCCGCTGCCCGCGCCGATGGCAATGAGATCGTAGTGTTTGGTCATGTGCGCTCCTGATGCGGAATGCTGCGTATTCTAGCAGCCCCGATCAATGCTATCGCAGAATCACAAGGACCGCTTGTGGCTTAGGCACGAGCATCCGCTGGCGGAACACGCGAGCCGCAATTAGCACAACGATCCAGGCATGCTTGCGGGCATTTCCAGACGCCGCCACCGGGCTTTGGTCGGCCTCGCGAGCACATGCTAAAGTACAGTCGAACCGCCCTCGGCACCTGCGCCGAATCATTCTGCGAGGATTTCCATGAGTGACAACCCGCTGCTCGGCCTGACCGGCCTGCCGCCGTTTTCCAAGATCCAGCCCGCGCACGTCGAGCCGGCACTCGACGCGCTGCTCGCCGAGTGCCGCACCAGCGTCGCGCGCGTGCTGGCGGAAAACACCGCCTATACCTGGGCGAATCTGGTCCAACCCATCGAAGATGTCGAAGACAAACTGTCGCGCGCCTGGTCGCCGGTCGGCCACATGAATTCCGTGGTGAATTCCGAGACGCTGCGCGCGGCCTACAACGCCTGCCTGCCCAAGCTCTCGGAATACGGTACCGAGATGGGCCAGAACGAGACCTTGTATCAGGCCTACAAACAAATCGCCGACGGTCCCGAATATGCGCGGCTCGACACCGCACAACGCAAGATCATCGACAATGCCCTGCGCGATTTCCGCTTGTCCGGCATCGCGCTCGCGCCCGCGCAACGCGAACGCTATAAGGCGGTGATGCAGGAACTGTCCTCGCTGCAAGCCAAGTACGAAGAGAACCTGCTCGATGCCACCAACGCGTGGAAATTAAACATCACCGACCACGAGCGTCTGAACGGCCTGCCCGACAGCGCATCTCACTGGCCAAGCAAACCGCCGAACGCGAGAAACTGGACGGCTGGTTATTCAATCTCGAATACCCGTCATATGGCCCAGTCCTCACTTATGCCGACGACCGCGCGCTACGCCGCGAGTTGTATACCGCCTATGTGACGCGCGCCTCCGATGAAGGCCCGCATGCCGGACAGTGGGACAACGGCCCGCTCATGGAACAGATTCTGGCCTTGCGTCATGAGACGGCGCAGCTGCTCGGCTTCAACAACTATGCCGAGCGTTCCATCGAAACCAAGATGGCGCAGAATACCGATCAAGTGATGCAATTTCTCACCGACCTCGCCGAACGTTCACTGCCCGGCGCACGCGCCGATCTCGACGAGGTGCGCAGCTTCGCCCGCGAGCTACACCCTACGCAAGAACTCGAATCCTGGGACATCCCGTATTACTCGGAAAAACTCCGCCAACACAAATACGCCATTTCGCAGGAAGAATTGAAACCGTATTTTCCCGAGACGCGCGTCGTCGCCGGTATGTTCGCCGTGGTTAATCGTCTCTATGGGTTGCAAATCATCGAAGTGCAGGGCATCGATACCTGGCACCCAGACGTGCGCTTCTATGAGATCCGTGACGGGGCAGGGCAGCTGCGCGGCTGTTTCTATCTTGATCTCTACGCACGCCCGCACAAACGTGGCGGCGCCTGGATGGACGATTGCATCGCGCGACGCCTGACCGTCGGCGGCGTGCAGACACCGGTGGCGTATCTCACCTGCAACTTCTCGCCACCCATCGGCGATGACCCGGCGCAGTTCACCCACGACGAAGTCATCACGCTGTTCCATGAATTCGGTCATGGCCTGCATCACATGCTAACGCAAGTAGATTACGCCGGCGTGTCAGGCATCAGCGGCGTGGCCTGGGATGCGGTGGAATTGCCGAGCCAGTTCATGGAGAACTGGTGCTGGGAACGCGAGGCGCTGGATCTCATCGCCGGGCATTTCCAAACCGGCGAGCCATTGCCGCAGCAACTCTACGAACGCATGCAGGCGGCGCGCAATTTCCAATCCGCCATGCAAATGGTGCGGCAGCTGGAATTCTCCATCTTCGACTTCCGCATCCACCGCGATTACGACCCGGCCAAGGGCGGACGCATATACGAAACGCTCGATGCGGTACGCCAGCAAGTCGCGGTGTTACGGCCACCGTCGTTCAACCGTTTCCCGCACAGCTTCTCGCACATCTTTGCTGGTGGATATGCGGCGGGTTATTACAGCTATAAATGGGCCGAAGTGCTCTCAGCCGATGCCTTCGCCGCCTTCGAAGAGCGTGGCATTTTCGATCGCGAGACCGGACTGCGGTTCCTCACCAGCATTCTGGAACGCGGCGGCTCGCGTGAACCCATGGAATTGTTCATCGACTTCCGCGGCCGCGAGCCAACCATCGACGCGCTGCTGCGCCATTCAGGTCTGGCGGCCTGAAAACCTCGATGGCCACGAAAACCACAAAAATGAATGAGGACATTAACAATGTTCGTGGTTTTCGTGGCTAAACATTTTTTGATCCGGCACCCATGAAAATTGCCACCTGGAACGTGAACTCCTTACGCGTCCGTCTGCCGCAAGTGCTGCAATGGCTGGAGAGCGCGCAGCCGGATTTGCTCGCGCTGCAAGAAACCAAAACCACCGATGATGTGTTTCCGGAAACGGACCTGCTCGCCGCCGGTTATCACGCCCTATTTTCCGGACAGAAGACCTACAACGGTGTGGCAATTTTGAGTCGCACGCACGGCAGCAACATCATCACCGATATTTCTGGACTGGAGGATCCGCAGCGCCGCGTACTCGCCGCAACCTATGGCGATGTGCGGCTGATCAATTTATATGTGCCCAACGGCGAATCCATCGAGTCGGATAAATATCAATACAAACTCAATTGGCTGAACAAGCTCGCTGACTGGCTGAAGTCGGAACTTCAACAACATGCCAAACTGGTGGTGGTCGGCGATTTCAATATCGCGCCGGCCGATGCCGATGTGCACGATCCGGTGGCGTGGAAGGACAGCGTGTTGTGCAGCGCCGCCGAACGCGCCGCGTTTCAGCGCCTGCTCGATCTCGGTTTGTGCGACAGCTTCCGCCGTTTCGAACAACCGGAAAAAAGTTTCTCCTGGTGGGATTACCGCATGAACGCTTTCCGTCGCAATCTCGGTCTGCGCATCGATCACATCCTGGCGAGCCAACAACTGTGCGAAGCCTGCACCACCTGCACCATCGATAAAGAACCGCGCAAGTGGGAGCGTCCCTCGGATCACACACCGGTGATCGCGGAGTTCAACGCTGCGTGAGATGAATACTCCTTAGTACCATGAGATCATGATGACCAAGTTCTCCGATAATGCCGCCATGAGTGACTTCGATATGCTGCTGACAACCTCGGCACGCATCATCCTCATGCATGAAGACACACCTGAGCAGTTTCTCGACTGGTTCAAGCGCCATGGTCCTTCGTTCTGTAGCGAGCTGTTCGCGGCCGCCGCCGATGAACAGGCGCGTACAGCCATGGCGCGCTGGCTCGGCCGCGCCATCTGGAACGCCACACCCTTGCCCGGCAACAAGTTCAAACCACGGCGCCTACCCGAACCCGGGCGCAACGATCCCTGCTTTTGCGGCAGCGATCGCAAGTACAAGCACTGCTGCGCACAACTCGACATACCGGAACTACATCTCGACGAGGCGGTGATGCTGGGTGAGATTCTGGATCAATGGCCGGCCTCGCGGTTCAAAGAACTGCCCTTGCGCCATCTCTCGCCAGAAACCTTGGGACACATCGCGAGTACCTGGGTGGAAAAGGGCGATGCGCAACGCGCAATCAAATTGCTGGAACCGTTGTTCAACGACATTCCCAGCCTGGACGCGCGCGCGGAGTACGCCTTCGATGCCCTGGCCGATGCCTACTCGGCACTGGGAAAACCGCGAAAAAAACAGACATTGATCGAGCGCGTCGCCCAATCGCGCGTTCCCGACCTGCGCGTCGCGGCCCTGCAGCGTCAATGTACGATCCTCACCGACACGGGCCGGCGAGACGAAGCCTGGAAACTGTTTCAGCAGGCGCAACGCGAATGCCCGAATCATCCTGCCTTCAGTCATCTGGAAATCGTCATGCTACTGAGCGAGGGGCGACGCGAAGAAGCCGTCCAGCGCGCGCGTTTCTGGATCGCGCGGCTGCGGCGCACTCACGCCGACGACTACGCAGAGTTGATCCACTTCCTGCAGGATATCGTTGCCGATCCGGACGCGGCCTTGATGCGCTTTCAGGTGACGCATCATCCGGAACTCGCGGCCCTTCAGCACAGCATACAGGGCCTGGAGGAACGCCCGCCACGTGGTCATTACACACTGGAATCCGCACCAGACCGCATGGCCATGCTGCAACCGAATGCCAAGGCCGCAAAGCTGTTACAACGCTGGCGCAAAGTCTTTCCCGCCCAGGACGTGAGCCTGGTCGATACTGTTCCGCACGGCCCCGATGCCTGGATGCCGGGCATCGCCGACGAGTGGCTGGAGTTTCTCGCCGCGCATCCCGAGTCCCTGGACCTCATCGAAGTGCTCGACGATGTCGTGCTTGCCCTGCATCAATTGCCGGAGAGTGGACCGAGTTGGGCGACGCGCGGCATCGTTGAACCGCTGCTGCAACGCGCGCGTGCCATCGTCGCCGCCACGCTCGATGCGGCCAGCAACGTCACCCTGCCGTGGGTGATCTGGGAAAACCGACCAGCCCTGCGATTGTTGGTCAATCTGATCTATCTGAAACACGACCTGACGGAGTGGCGCGAGGCCATCGAGCTGATGGAATGGCTGGTGTTCACACTCAACCCCAATGATAACCACGGCCTGCGGGAACTGCTCTCGAACGCCTATTTGCGGGTAGGCCGTTATCCCGATGTACTCACGTTGCATGACCGCTATCCGCAGGATCATCTCGCGGCTCCGATGTACAACCGTGTCCTGGCTTTATACCACCTAGGAGAACGCGGCGCGGCGCTAACGGCACTGCACAACGCACGCACCGAATGGCCCGAAGTCTTCAAATTCTTATGCTCGGAGAACCCGCGCAAACCACGACTCACACCCGGGCGCATAACCTACAAGGGCAAGGATGAGGCCTGGCATTATCGCGAGGCACACCTCGCCTTGTGGGAGCAGGACGGCGCGCTCGAATGGCTGCGACAGGCCGGCACGTCCATGCGGAGACCCTGAGCGATGCACTATAAAGACCTGCGCGACTTCATCCAGCAACTCGAACAGCAGGGCGAGCTGAAACGCATCCGCCAGGAAGTCGATCCGTATCTGGAAATGACCGAGATCTGTGATCGCACCTTGCGCGCGGAAGGTCCGGCCTTACTGTTCGAGAACCCCAAAGGTCACAGCATACCGGTGCTGGGTAATTTATTCGGCACACCGAAGCGCGTCGCCATGGGCATGGGCGAGGACTCGGTCGAGGCGCTGCGTGAGGTCGGCAAGCTGCTCGCGTTTCTGAAAGAACCGGAGCCACCCAAGGGCATGAAGGACGCATGGGATAAATTGCCCGTGTTCAGAAAAGTGTTAGACATGGCGCCGAAGGTGATCAAGGGCGCGCCGTGTCAAGACGTGATACTCGAAGGCGATAACGTCGATCTCGCCAAATTTCCGATTCAAACCTGTTGGCCAGAAGACGCCGGCCCGCTGATTACCTGGGCGCTGGTGTGCACGCGCGGGCCGCACAAGGAACGGCAGAACCTCGGCATCTATCGTCAACAAGTCATTGGCCGCAACAAGGTCATCATGCGCTGGCTCGCGCATCGCGGCGGTGCATTGGATTATCGTGACTGGCAACAGTCTCATCCCGGCGAGCCGTTTCCGGTCGCGGTGGCACTCGGCGCCGATCCGGCGACGATACTCGGCGCGGTCACGCCGGTGCCGGACACGCTTGTCGGAATATGCCTTCGCCGGCTTGCTGCGCGGCTCCAAAACCGAATTGACGAAGTGCATCACGCACGATCTGCAAGTGCCGGCCAGCGCCGAGATCGTGCTCGAAGGTTTCATTTATCCGGGCGAGGAGGCCGACGAAGGTCCATTCGGCGATCACACCGGTTATTACAACGAAGTCGACCGCTTTCCGGTGTTCACGATCGAGCGCATCACCCATCGCCGCGAGCCGATTTATCACAGCACCTATACCGGTAGGCCGCCGGATGAGCCGGCCATCTTAGGTGTGGCACTCAATGAAGTGTTCGTGCCGATTCTGCAAAAACAGTTTCCGGAGATCACCGATTTTTATCTGCCGCCGGAAGGCTGCTCGTATCGCGTCGCCTGCGTGAGTATGAAGAAACAATATCCGGGTCACGCCAAGCGCGTGATGTTCGGCGTGTGGAGTTTTCTGCGCCAGTTCATGTACACCAAGTTCGTCATCGTTACCGACGACGATGTGAACGTGCGCGACTGGCAGGACGTCATCTGGGCCATGACCACACGCATGGACCCGGTGCGCGACACCACCCTCGTCGAAAACACGCCGATCGACTATCTGGATTTCGCCTCGCCGGTATCGGGCCTCGGCGGCAAGATCGGCTTCGATGCGACGAATAAATGGAAGGGGGAGACGGCGCGCGAGTGGGGCAGACCGATCAGCATGCGCGACGACGTCAAACAGCGCATCGATGCAATCTGGAAGGATTTGGGGATCGACTGACACGCACGGGAGTCTTTAGGTCAGCTATTCAGCGCCAAGACCGCCACTCATTTGGTGGCGCTGATTGTTCACCGCAGACGGAAGCCCTCGACCAGCGACTGCATCTCAGCAGCGAGTCGTGCAAGTTCATGACTGGCCGAGGCGGTCTGCTCGGAGTTAGTCGTCGTTTGCTCCGAGGCACGACTGATATTCAGGACATTGTTGTTCACTTCTGCCGCCACGGCGCTCTGCTGCTCGGTGGCGGTGGCGATGTGCGTGTTCATATCATTGATGGTATGCACGGCCCGCGATATCTGATCGAGCGATGTACCTGCGCGCTTCGCCAAATCAACACTCGTATGCGCCGCATCGCGGCCACGCTGCATAACCGCCACGGTCTCGCCCGTACCCGACTGCAGTCGCTGCACCATCGCCTGGATTTCCTTGGTTGACTGTTGCGTGCGAGACGCGAGCGTACGCACCTCATCGGCCACCACAGCAAATCCGCGCCCCTGTTCGCCGGCGCGCGCCGCCTCAATCGCGGCGTTCAGCGCCAGCAGATTGGTCTGCTCGGCGATGCCATTGATCACATCCACGACTGTGCCGATATTTGCGCTATCCGACTCCAGACGTCGAATCACCTCGGCCGCACTGTCAACTTCCTTGGCGAGGTCGCAGATTGCCGTGTGCACCTTATCAACAACACCCTTGCCAGTCTCCGCTTCCTGGCTCGCTTGATGCGTGGCATTCGATGCTTGAGCTGCGCTGCTCGCCACTTCCTGCACGGCAGATGTCATCTCGTGCATGGCGGTGACCAATTGGTCCGTCTCACTGTGTTGGCGAGCAAGATTGGTACTGGTGTGCTGCGTGACCGTCGAGAGCTCCTCGGCAGCGGCGCCCAGATGTTCGGCCTGGGCATTGATTCGCTCGATCATTTTGCGCAGGCCGTCCTGCATATTCCGCAGCGCTGCCAGTAGGCTGTCCGTATCACCCGTGCGGGTTTCGATTCGCGCGGTGAGATCACCCTGCGCAATCTGTTGCGCGATAACCTTGGCATAACTTGGTTCACCGCCGAGTTGGTGCAATACCCGCTGACCGATCACCAGCAATAAGGCGATGACCGTGCCCATGGAAGCCGCAAGAATCACCAACATCCACAGCGTCGATGACGTGATCTTATCCCGGGCACTGGCTTCATCGTTCAAGTTTCGCTGGATCGCAAATGCGACCACTTTGTCGATCGCGGCACGGTGGGTTTGATAGGCGCGACGCATTTCATCCAGGGCACGTGTCGCTTGAGCGCGGTCTCCGGAACGAATCGCAGGCACATAAGTCCGTTTGGCGATGTCGAAAAATACGGTGGCCGGTTGATGCGCCTGAGTCAGGAACGCTTCGCGTATCTCATCCTCCAACGACTGCTCCAGCCAGAATTTATGCCGTAGATCGTAGTCGGCGTTGAGCTTGTGAAGCTGCGTCTCCAATGCATCGATTTCACCTTGCGCTGCACTATTGAGCTGCAGACTCACCAAGTAGGCTTCAATGATGTATTCGGGCGGCGGAAGAATGTCGGCGATCAGGTCTTTGCCTTGAACAATGCGCTGATAAAACGGGCCATTGACCTTTAATTCGCTCAGGGTTTGGAACGCAAACCCACCGAACAGTGCGAAACCCAGAAAGGCGCTTAGCATCACCACCATGAAACTCTTTTTTAACGAGAGAGACGCATTATCGCTCATATCTGGTCCTGTTTTTTTCCGTACGCTATCCCGAGAATCCGGGGTTCATATAGCGGCATTCCGCGGCTACGCTACTGGCACGGCAGCTATCCGCCATACGATTTCCGTTCTAACCCTTCACTGCCATAATCCGCTTGGTGAGCTGAGAACTTGCACCGGTGAAGCTGCCACCGGTAGCCAGCGCCTGCTCGGCGGCCTGATTCTGGCCAGACTTTTTCTTACGAATGACCTCAGCGGCCACTTTGTGGAATTCTGTATGTAACCGATCAATCTGGTCAAAGTCGATCTTATTGAGTAGTTTGTGGCCCTGACTTTCCAACCATTTGCCGAATTGGCACTGGTTATTCTGTTGTACAACATTGGCATCCAGATCCAACGTCCCCGCCATAAAGTCGCGAAACTTCACTTTCCATAGTCCGTGCGCAGCGATCGCCTGGCGCAATTCATCGGATACGCTCATTGTTCTGTACCTCTAGATGGCTAACTATCTCGTGCGCGGGTGTTGTGCCATGGTCGCATTCACACTTTGCCAATCTAACGTCACATCCTCAGGAAAACTTAGCCAATTTGAGCGGCCCCTGGAATACTTAACAGTCAAGACACAAAGTGCATCTGAACGGTCTATGCCTTCAATCCAGGCCGCGTTCCGCGAGACACATTGCCAAGCCAGACTCGAGATTGGGATAGCGCAGAACCACACCGAGCTCTTCACGCAGTCCGCCGTTTGTCCAGGCGCTTGGACTCCTCCATGAAGGCGCGCATGCCGGGGCCGAGCCGGTCGATCTCGTCCCGACGCACCAAGGGCGGGCGTGGCAGGCCGGTGGCGTCGGCGATGCGGTTGAAATAGTCGGTCATATTCGAGGGCTGGCCATCGCTGACATTATAGGCCGCGCCCGGTTGACCACGTTCCATGGCGGCACGGCAAACAGTGATGAGATCGTCGACGTGAATGCGGTTGGTGTAGGGCGAGTCCGCTTCTATCAACAACGGCAGGCCTTTACGCAGACGCTCCAGCGGCAATTTGCCCGGACCGTAAATACCCGGTACGCGCAGGATCACCACCGGCACACCAGTTGCAGTGCCCCAATCACGCAACGCGGCTTCGGCATCGGCACGTCGGCGCGCGCGAGGTGTGCTTGGATTGAGCGCATGGGTCTCGTCGATCCAGGCACCGGCGCAATCTCCATACACGCCACTGGTACTGATATAGACAATGCGGCGGGGCGAGCGGCGCTCAATGCCGCAAGCAGCCGGCGCAGGCGGGAATCGCCGTCCCCCTCGGCCGGCGGCGGGGCGAAATAATACAGATCGGCGTCACGGGCCAGCACATGCGGGTAAGACATCGGCCATATCCAAATCAACCTGCAGTGCGGAAACCCCTAGCATCTGCAGGGCCGCGACGGACGCCGCCGAGCGCACCAGACCCGTCACGGCACACCCTTCTGCACGCAGCTGCCGCGCCAAACGCTGACCTACATAACCACAACCCACGATCACCGTGGGGGGTGTTTGAGACATAGACACAGGCTTCATCGGTTTATCTCCCCGGCCAAATCAGCGACAATCGCCGCCCTTATCCTTCCGTCAGCAGTCTATCCATGCCGTTTCAAGTCCATCTGCACCCCAGCGGACGTCAGTTCAGCGTCGAGCCCGGCGAAACCGTTCTCGCCGCCGCGTTGCGCCACGGCGTGACGCTGCCCTATGGCTGCCGCGTCGGTCGCTGCGGTACCTGCATGGCGACGCTGCGCGCCGGTCGCATCGGCTACGACGGCGATGTGCCGCCGGGCTTGGAGCCGTACGATATCGCCGCCAACAAGTTTCTCGTCTGCCAAGCCCGGCCGGAGACCGATCTGGTCATTGAGACCCGCGAACTCGTCCGTGCCGGCGATATTCCTATCAAGAATCTGCCCGCACGCGTACAGGATCTTGAAACGCTGACCCACGACATCATGCGCTTGCGTCTGAAACTGCCGGACAGTGAACGCATGCAGTTCATGGCCGGTCAGTATATCGAGATCCTGCTCAAGGATGGTCGGCGACGCGCCTTCTCGATCGCCAATGCGCCGCACGACGATGCCTTTATCGAACTGCACATTCGCCTGGTCCCCGGCGGACAGTTTACACACACGGTCTTCGAGGAGATGAAACCCAAGGCCATGCTGCGCATCGAGGGACCGTTGGGCACCTATTACCTGCGCGAAGACTCCCCACGACCGATGATACTGATGGGCGGCGGCACCGGCTTCGCGCCGCTCAAGGGCATGCTGGAACATGCCTTTTACATTGGTATCGAGCGCCCGCTGCATCTGTTTTGGGGCGTACGCACGCGCCAGGATTTGTATATGCAGGACTTGATTCAAGGCTGGCTCGCGCAGCATCCGAATTTCCGCTACACGCCGGTGTTGTCCGAACCTTCCGTCGACGATCATTGGGATGGTGAAACTGGTTTGGTGATGGATGCGGTCGCGCGCGCCTACCCTGATCTTCACGGTCACGACGTGTACATGAGCGGTCCGCCGGCGATGTGCGATGCAGCACGCGCAGGTTTCCTCGCGCACGACTTGCCGCTCGACCAGATGTTTTCGGATGCGTTTGAATTTGGCGCTGATGTGCGCGGCAAGGCAACGGGGATAAGCTGAAACCGGGAGTGGCGATGAGTAAACGTAGCCTGGGTTGAGCGTTAACCAAACCCGCGTTTCACTGCGCTCAACCCAGGCTACGGGTTGCCCACTGTCTCTGTCTCGGGCGCATAGGACGCCACCAAGGCCGCCTGCGCGCCGGTTGCCAGCAGCATGCCTTTGCGATAGCAGTAGGTCATGAGCGCGTTGTCGTTCAACTGTTCGGCGAGACCGCCCAACAATTGATAAGCCTCCACCGACGGTGTCGCGCCGATGCTGGCCTCAAAGTATTCGCGAGCCTTGCCCCACAGACTGTTGCGCATGGCCAGGCGGCCCAAGGCCAACAACAGTGCTGGATTGCGCTCATGATCGTGCAGCCACCCTTCTGCGGTCGCCAGTTGCTGCCGCACATTGGACTGCAGACGGCCGTACAAATCCACCAATCGATCATCCAGATTTTTATCCAACGCATTGCGCAACAGTGACTCGGCCTCGTCATCCTGCGCCAGACGATGCAATTGCGTCGCATAGGCCAGCACCAGATCGACATTGTGCGTGAGCCGCCGCGGCACATGGCCCCAAGCACCGTGCAGCACAGTCGCATCGAGACCCCGCGCCGCGCGTGCCAGCAGTTCACTGTGCAAGCGCGCCTCTAGCGCATCGGCGGCCTCCACGGAAAGCACTTTGCGTTTGCGCAGCTCGGGCAGCAAGGCGCGCATTTGCTCCCAATCCTGTAGACGCTCATAGAGATGCGCGAGCATCTTCAACACCTGCGCATGCCGCGGTGCGAGACCCCGCAAACGGGTTAACGTCGCGAGTGCCTGCTCCATCTGCCGATGGGCGATCTGCAGCTCGGCCTGTGTGAGCCCGACGGCGATGTCGGCGGCTGGCATGCCTTGATGCGCCAGTCGCAGATACTGATCGCGGCGTTCATGCGCGCCCTGTTGCTGGGCGGCGCGCGCGGCGGCTAGATAATTCAGCAGAGGCGTGTCGCTCTCGTCAGCATATTTGAGTAACCGTTTCTCGGCGCCGCTCCAATTGCCTTCGGCGAGTTCGATGAGTCCGTGCGTGAGCGTGTTGCGCGTGCGCAAGGCCTTGCGCCTCTGTTCCCATTCCCGCAACTGCTGCGGCGCGTGGCGCAGACCGGCGAGGAAGCGCAACAGCAGATACACCGTCGCGAAACAGGCGAACAGCGTGAACATCAACAGCGAAAGGGTGGTTTCCAGCGTCCAGTCGCCGTAACCGATCAACACGTAGCCCGGCTCCTGCACCATCGTCAGGCCAAGCACAATGGCGACCGTGAGCGTGATCAGCAGATAGACCAACAACTTCATGGTGCGGCCCCAGTGGACGCGTTGTTCGCCTGCTGCCGCAGCATGCGCAACGAGGCGCTGATATCCGGCATCTCAGGATGCACATCGAGTCCTGCCAGACGCTGCAGTTCCGCCTGCGCAGCGAGCACGGTCGGCGCATCGTCCGCGAAATGTTTTTGCACCCAGGCGACGGCGGTCTTCAGACTGGACCGATAGCTGGCGGTATCGCCTTGCAGAGCGGCCAGCCGTGCAATGCAAGTCTCGAGATGCCTATGAACGCCATCCTGGTCAGCAAGGCCGATGACCCTCGCCGCGAGGCCTACAGCGCTTTCCAGGTCGACCGGCTCGACCTGGCGAGCTTTCTGCGCCACCGCAAGGTGGAGCGGGTGTTCGTCACCGGGCTGGCCACGGACTACTGCGTGCGACAGACAGCTCTGGATGCGCGGGCCGCGGGCTTCACCGTGTACTGGTGGAAGACGCCGTCGTGGGGTCGCTCCGGAGACCACCGCCACGGCTCTGGCGGACATGGAGGCGGCGGGTATCGTCCGGGTGAAGTCGGACCAACTGGAGGACTCGGGCGAACGCCCGCCCATCGACACGATGAGGACGGGGACCTGGTGGAGCGCGGCTGATGGAGGCCGACGTCTCCCAGCGCTGGGCCAAGCGGGAGAACCTGGCCCTGCTGACCGACTTCTACCAGCTCACCATGATGGGCGGCTACTGGAAGACCGGCCGCAAGGACCTCACCGCCTGCTTCAACTACATCTTCCGCGAACTCCCCCCGCACAACGGCTTCGCCGTCGCCGCCGGGCTGGAGCAGCTGCTCGACCTGGTCGAGAACCTGCGCTTCACCGACCAGGACCTGCGCTACCTCGCCGGTCTGAGGCGCCTTCGACGAGCGCTTTCTCGACTATCTGCGGGACTTCCGGCCGACGCTGCACCATCGAGGCGGTGCCCGAGGGCACGGTGGTCTTTCCCCACGAGCCCATCCTGCAGGTGGAGGGGCCGCTGATCGAGGCCCAACTCCTGGAGACCGCCGTGCTCAACACCCTCAACTACCAGACCCTCATCGCCACCAAGGCGGCCCGCATCCGGCTGGCCTGCGGCAACGACAACCTGGTGGAGTTCGGCCTGCGGCGGGCCCAGGGACCGGACGGGGGCTGAGCGGCTCGCGCGCGGCCTACATCGGCGGAGCGGACAGCACCTCCAACGTGCTGGCCGGCAAGGTGTTCGGCATACCGGTGCGGGGCACGCACGCCCACTCCTGGGTGATGAGCTTCGACGACGAGCTCGAGGCCTTTCGCGCCTACGCCGCCTGCTACCCCGACCCCATCCTGCTGGTGGACACCTACGACACGCTGACCTCGGGACTGCCCAACGCGGTCACGGTGTTCAAGGAGCTGCGCGCGGCCGGACGGCCGGTGCGCGCCGCCATCCGCCTCGACTCCGGCGACCTCGCCCGGCTCAGCAAGGCGGCCTACCGCATGTTCACCGAGGCCGGCTTCGACGACCCGCTCATCGTCGCCTCGAACGAGCTCGACGAGGACCTCATCGCCGACCTCAAGCGGCAGGGAGCGCCCATCAACTCCTGGGGCGTGGGCACGCACCTCATCACCTCGTCCGACCACCCGGCCCTGGGCGGCGTGTACAAGCTGGTGGCGGTGCGCAGGAGACGACGGCGCTTGGGAGCCGCGCATCAAGCTGTCGTCCAACCCGGCCAAGATGACCGACCCGGGCCGCAAGCGGGTGGTCCGCTACTACGACGGCGCGGGCCGGCCCCTGGCCGACATCATCCGCCTGGCCGACGAGGCGCCCGACGTCATCGACCCGGGCCAGCCTGCCAAGCCGGTGCCTTTCGCCGAGCGCCACGACCTCTCGTTCCTGCGGGCCGTCTGGGACGCCACCCGCTGCGAAGACCTGCTGCAGCCCGTGATGCGCGACGGCGTGCGGGTGAGCGCACCGGCCTCCTGGAGGAGATCCGCGCCCGCGCGCGGGCCCAGGTGGCGGCGCTGCCCGAGGAGCTCCGGCGGCTGCGCAATCCCGAGATCTACGCGGTGGGCCTCTCTCCCCGGCTGGCGGCGGAGAAGGTGCGCTGGTCCGGCAGGCTCCGGGGGTTTTGCGGCCGGCCCAGCCGCGACCTGAGCACGGCCGGGCGCGCGCCGGCCGCCCGGGCGGCGGGGTCCAGCCTAGCAGTATCTCTGCCGGCGGGTTCTCCCCCACCGGGATGGCGGTGGCCTGGCCCTTCGCGATGACCCTGCCCTCGGCATTGGTAGCACACGAGTTCCACCACCATCAGGCGGCGCCCGCGTGCAGCAGCCGGCATTCGGCGGTGACCTTGTCGCCAAGCTTGGCCGAGCGGAACTGGCTGATGCTCCACTGCACCGCCACCGCGTCCACCCTGGCGTTGACGGTCAGGGCGAAGGCCACGTCGAGCAGGGCGAAAATGAATGCCCCGTGCGCTAGATCATGCAGCTGCAGGAACTCCTCGCCCACCACCGCCGAGACCCGGGCGTCGTCTCCGACGCCTCTTCGACCTCGATGCCGAAGAGAGAGAAGAGCTTGTCGAGCGCGATCAACTTCTGCACCCGCTCGCTGATGGTCTGCTCGGCCACGTCTGCCCTCCCTGCCCCGGAGCTTCTCCCGTTCATGTCGCGTCGACTCGCTACGCTGCTCCTCAAACTAGCACCAGAAGGATAGACTGGGAACCACCGCGACGGACGCGCGTGCGGCGCGGTGGCCGGCCGGGCGCGCCGTGTGTCGATCTGAGGCGTACCCGCACAAAGGAGGCGACGATGCCCAATCGCATCCGCATCGTCCTGGAAAAGGGTGAACTCGAGGCGGTCCTCGAGACTCACCAACCGCGATAGCTATCCAGGCGGCCCTCCTTCTCCAAGGGGACGTAGCTGGCTGGGGCGACGAGATCTACTTCACCGTACCGGTCAGGGTCGAGGAAGCCGAAGACGCGCGGCAGGAATGGCCATAGGCGAGCTTGGCTATTGGCCGGTGGGAGCCGCCTTCTGCATCTTCTGGGGACCCACTCGGCCAGCACCGGGCCCCTGCCTGGGCCTACAGCAACGTGAACCCTTTCGGGAAGATCGAAGGCCAACGGGAGGCTGTCCTCGCGGCGCTTTCGACCGCGAGGGACGGCCAGGCGATCAGTGTACTACCTGCCGCCAAGGAGGAGACCTCGGGCTTCTAGAGCTCAACGCCCCCGCTGAAGACCATAGCCAGAAGGGTCGCCACCGCGACCGCGCTGGTGACGATGAGGGTCTTGGTGCGCAAACCGGGGCGGCGCCGATGGGCCGTGGCCAGGGGACTCACGTGCAGGCGGCAGTCTCTCCTGAGCGCCTGCGGTTGACGGCCGAAGCGCCGGACCTGCTCGGTGCCGCTCCAGCCCGATCCAGGCGGTATATCGCCGCCTGATGACCTCTATCACCGCCGAGATACGCCGCTTTCAAGCCCAGCCTCCACGCCTTTGACCCGTGACGCACATGGGCGCGTGGATGCGCCCCTACGTCTCCGTTGTCGGCAGGGATTCGCCGCCTTAGAACATTCCTTTGGTAGCCGATGGTACGGGCAGTGGCTGTGGCATTCGTCGCGCCAGTTTCAACGGCTGTCACGGAAACAGCTCCGGGAGAGCGACGGATGAGACGGGCGTAGTAGGGAGGCACTGATGTCTTGTCCGCAGTGTGGTGGTACGAACGAGGACTCGGCTAGGTTCTGTAGCGCGTTCGCTCTGGACCTGGGAGAGTACAAGCAGCGGTGGCAGAACTGGAACGAACGCCGCGGAGCAACCGGCCGGGGAACCGGCAGGCCAGCAGCCGGCGATGTACCAGCAACCGCCTTCGCAACTGCCGCCATACCAGCAGCCGCACCACCAGCAATACCAGCCCCAATATGCTCCGCCGTACCAGGCTCCCCAGTACTACCAGACGAGGCCACCGTACGGGGCCGTCCCTCGCGTCCCGAGCTACATGGGTTGGGCCATCGCCACCTGATCCTCTGCTTCTGGCCCACCGGGATCGTGGCCGTGGTGTACGCGAGCCAGGTGGGGAACAAGCTGGCCCTTGGCGATATCGCGGGCGCGCAGGAGTCGTCGCGTAAGGCCAAGATTGGTGCTGGGTCACCTTCGGCATCGCCATGGCCGGCGTCGTGATCGCCATCATCGTCACCGTGCTCTCGGCCGCGGCGCGCCATCACCGTTTACTAGAAGCTATACTCGGCGAATCCGCGACTGAGTCCCGGCCGGGGCGCGTGGTAGAAGCCTTGAAGGCCCCGGTAGCTGCCCGCACCCGGGCCCCTCCACCGCCCGACCGTGGCAGGGTCCGGGCGACAGAGGCGTGTCGGCGGCGCAGGCCCCTCGGCGGATCATCATGGAGGGGTGGCGGAGTCTGGTTGATCGCACCGGTCTTGAAAACCGGCAGGCCGCAAGGTCTCAGGGGTTCGAATCCCCTCCCCTCCGCCTGATCGCAATGCCCCTGTTCAACTTGACAGAAACGACCTCGATGGGTGATTGTCGAAGAGCCGCACTATCTATGACCCGTGCATGGGAGCACATGCCATGACTGAGCAGGTGGGAACCCCCAGGGGAGCTCTTGTCGCCATCAGCGACATGCTGGATAGTTGTGTCAAGTTGGAGCCGGGCCAGGAAGTCCTGATCGTGGCCGACATCAACGGCCTTCATGGCGGCGACAGCCTGGTCGACCAGGAAGCCATCTCCTGGATCCAGAGCGGCGTACAGGCACGAGGCGCCAATGCCTCGGTTCTGTGGATAGACGCAAGACAAGAGGCAGATGCCTGGCGGATCCCCCCGGTCGCCCTGGCAGCCATGGCAGGCTGCGATATGGTCATCAACAACGCCTTCTTCGACCTGCCGACGACGGAGTTGGCGGATTTCCGTGCGTATTTCAAGGAAAAGAACTTCAAGATGCTGCGCAATTTCGCCAGCACCGCACCCCTACTCTGCAGTGCTTGGGCGCAGACCCCCTACGAACTGGTGAGCAAGATACGCTATCAGGCTTCGCTGGCGTTCAAGGCCGGAGCATCCCTATGTTTGACGGATCCAATGGCACGCATCTGGAAGGGACCGTTCAAAGCCGACCAAGACCGAGGGGATCCCTGGGGGAGACCCCTATTCCACGCGCCGGGGGCCACACGACAATATGTACCCCTGGCCGGAATAGGTGCACACACCCGTCCAGCTGCAGGATGTTGCAGGGGCCTACATCTTCGAGAGCGTCTCAGCTGGTGGTCGCGCTATATGGCATAGCGCCTTACTTCCACGACCCGATCGAGCTCACCATCGAGGATAGCCTCATCACGAGTATCAAAGGCGGATATCAGGCTGACGCCTTACGCCGGTTCCTCGTACGAATGGCTGAGCACCAGGGCGACGAGTGTACAAGTTTCAGGTGGTTCATTTTGGTGTGCATCCCCGGGGCGAGCGTGTCACCTCACCAATGCCCCAGCGTCCTGGTCCGCCGTCTCATCGACCATTCACACTGCCGCAACCTCCATTTCCACATAGGTGATTCCAAACCCACCCCGGCATATCCCTACTACCTGCATGTCACCGCCGATATCAGGACCCCGACCTTGCGCATCGGTGACACTCCCGTCTATGACGGTGGTCGCCTGACCGCTCTCGAGGCTCCCGAGGTTCTGGCCGTGGCGCAGAAGTACTCCCGGCCGTCCCGGGCTATCCCCTGCGCCCAGGTCGTTCTAGGACCCTCCCCGAGGGGGCACGCACGGTCGTTGGCGGCCGACACGGCGGAGACGGGGGGTTGCCTATGCGAATCCCTCTTCCAGCCGGCCGCCCATCGCGGCGGACGCCACGCGAAGCTCGCGCGTGTAGCGCTCCAGATGCTCGTCGTCGAAGCGCTCGATGGGAATCACCAGGCCGACGCGGCGACGACCTCACCTTTGGAGAAGACCGGCACAGCCATGGGGCAGACGCCCTTGCGGTGCTCTTCGCAGGAGAGGCGATCCCTTCGGCAGCCGTCCGCGCCAGGCCGGCAGCGATCGCCGCTTTGTCGGTGACCGTCTTGTCGGTGTAGCGGATGGCGGGTACGGCAGTCATCCGCGTCCGCGTGGCTTCGTCGCGTACGCGAGATGGATACGGGCGTGTACATTCCAGTACGCACTGAGAGGCTCGAGCTCGTTTGCCGGAAGCACGGGCGCAAAACTGCTGGAGGCTGAAATGGCGCGGAAGATGTGCACCTGGTCTCCCCTGCGAACGGAGAGGGTAGCTGCCTCGCCGGTGGCATCCGCGAGCGCCTGGAGGTCCTCACTCAGGATATCGGACAGCACCAGGTTGCCTCCGAACGAACACAGAGACGCCGCCCAAGCAGGCCCCACCCGGTATGACACCCGCGTTGCCATCCAGGCCAGGAATCCATCGGCCTCGAGAGTTCTGACCAGACGGTAGACGGTCGTCCGGTGGAGGCCGGTGCGTCGGCCCAGTTCGGCAAGACTCAGAGCGGGGTCTTTGGCGGTGAATTGGGTGAGGACGCTCAGTGCTCGGATACCGCCTGCACAGGGGACGGCCCAGTGCCTGGAACTCGTCTTCCGCCGGCCTTCGCAGCCATCGGCCTCTCCACCAGATCGGTCCTCGTTGCGCGAACCACTCTTGACTCAGCGGGATATGAGTATACTGTACCACTGTAGCATATCGTGGAACAAAATGTCCGCATCGTGGAACAAGACCGGACGAGTCACGGGCTCGGCTGCTGGAAGAAAGGACAAGGAGCGACCCTCATGGCAACGTCAGACAAGAGAAGACTGACCTGGTCAACTCCATCGCCAAGTCCTATGAAACAAAGTGTGTCGCGGTCCTCGGCGACGACCTCGAGGGGTTCTACGTATTCGGCAGCTACGCGTTCGGAAGATAAGCCTAGACATACCGGACATCAACTACTTCCTGCTGCTCAAGGAGGGCGTCATCCGGACGCATTCCATCGAGCATGCGGAGATCCTGCACGAAGTCATCGACGAGTACGCAGACGACGCTAAAATCATGGCCGAGTTCCGGCCGTTCCGGTACGTCTATCCCACGAAGAAGGGCGCCGACTACAAGGTCTTCATAGTCCCCAGATGGGCCGGATGGAGGACAGGCATCCACCGGTGCCATTCGGATGGGGCTGGGTCTTCCAGGGGGTCCTGGAGACTAGGCGGCTCCTCTTCGGGAAAGACGCGCTGGCGGCAGTCCATCAGCCGCGGGTGACATTCGATTACATCAAGAGGTTTTTCCATCCACCTTCATGCTGGTGTGGCTGCCTCTGGAAAGGGCGCCGATACAGTACAGCCTGCCCGAAGAGAGTGAGCTGTTGCTTCATGAGGCGTACAAGACCGCCCAGATTCGGCCTGTGGCTTTGGCGTCACCCTGGCGCTGACCGACGTCGAGCTGCGGAACAACGCGTGGTTGGAGTTCATGTCGGAAAAGACAAGCTGGTGGCCTTCTACAAGAAAGGTACGACCCTGCTTCGGCGCGGAACGTGGAGTTCATGCTCGATGTCCGGGCCAACTGGCTGAAGTACAAAAACGATCCCGAGATGGCCCTGAAGATGTTCCGGGCCGCCATGGAGCTGGTGACGGCGATAAAGGCCAAGTACGTCGAGCGCTTCACCAGCGCGGCCGACCGGAGACGGCGGGTCTCGAATATGACGATTCAAGCGGGGGTGGCAGCGCGCCAGGCTAGAGAGCAGCAGGTCTGAGCCCGAGTGCAACGAGACACACCGGGGGTGAGGGAGAACATGTCGAATTGAAGTTCCTGGCGTTCAGTGACCTTGAAGGACGGCATGATCTGATCAGCAAGCTGCTGGACTTCGACCTGTCGAAGTACGACTTCCTTCTGTACAAGGGTGATACCGCCGGACCCCAGCATGTACAAGAAGATCCGCAAAGAACAGACGCTGTCCGGGGTCGCGTGGGAGAAGCGGTGCACTTCAGCCATCATCGAGGATTTCCCGGAGACGAAGGCGGCCTTCATGCAGGCCATCGAGGATTCGCAGAAAGTCAACGATGTGTTCGCGCGACTGAAGAACGAGTCCCCATCCTCGGGGTCCTCGGCAATTCCGATACCGCCCCCACTGTGGTCGTCGCACCATGCTGGGTCTCGAACCGGTGGATTTCGCAAGAACATGACCATCATCCATAACCAGGTGGTGGAGTACAACGGTTATAGCATCGTAGGATACAACGGCAGGGCGCAGTATATAGATGAGACCGTAGTCGATGCCCCGCAGCTGTATTTTGCGGAGGACAAGGCCGAAGCTGATCTCGACGCTTATTCAAAAGAACTTGATGCAAAAAGACGATATTTGTCACTCATGCGCCGCCATACGGTATTTTAGACAAGGTTGACGACGACTGGATAGAGTACGGGATCGCAACTTACGGTGAGAAGGCGAAAGAAGGCCATATCGGCAGCAATGCATTTACGAATATCGTGGATAAGTACGAACCATTGGTACATACATTCGGTCATATACACGAAGCGGCCGGGGTTGTGAAGCGAGGAAAGACTATCTTTATCAATGGGGGCGCGTTCGGTGAGAGCGGAGAGATGGAAGAGGCGATATGCTGAAAATCGGGTGGAAGCTAGATGGCTGAGAGTGTGTGATATTTGATGAGTAGCCAAGTGCGCTGCGTAGCTAGCGTATGTCAGCAACGCGGTGCCGTAATGGGGCCTAGGTGCGCATGAAAAGGACAGTGTGATCATGGAGACAGCCGACGGATTATCAGGGACCGGAGAAGGATCGGTCATAAAGGGCATAGGTTTCATCGCGTCCGGCAGCGGCGACGCCAACACCTGCGTGATCGATGTTAAGAACGGAAAGGTCCTCAGGATCCGGCCGCTGCACTTCGACTGGAAGTACACCGAAGAGGACATCGCTCCGTGGAAGATGGAGGCGCGCGGCCAGGTCTTCGAGCCGATGATGAAGTCCTTGGCGCCGCCTTCAGCCTTGGCCTACAAGAACCGCGTGTATTCGCCCAACCGCGTCCTGCTATCCGCTGAAGCGGGTGGACTGGGATCCGAACGGGGCTCCCGGGTCCACCGGCCCGGGCGGGCGCAACACCGCAGAACCGGGGCACGAGCAAGTACGTGCGCATCTCCTGGGACGAGGCGCTCGACATCGTCGCGAGCCGAGCTGCTGCGGGTCAGGGAGCACGTACGGCCCGACGGCCGTCCTCTCGCAGGCCGACATGCACGGCGAGACCAAGACCGTCCACGGTCCCCACGGCTGCGTCAACAAGCTCCTGAGTCTGCTGGGCGGCTACACGCATCCAGATCCGCAACTCCGGACAGCTGGGAAGGGCTGGTACTGGGGCGCCAAGCACGTCTGGGGCTGCGAGCCGGTGGGCCAGATGGAGCCGACCATCAACGTCATCCCCGACATCGGTCGAGAACACCGAGCTGCTCCTCTTCTGGGGCTGCGACCCGGAGACCACGCCCTGGGGCATTCGACGGCCAGATGGCCAGCCGCCTGTGCTACTGGTTCACGGAGCTGGGCATCAAGTCGATCTACATCTGCCCGGACCTGAACTACGGCGCGGCCGTCCACGCCGACAAATGGATCCCCATCCTGCCCAACACCGATGCCGCCCTCCAGCTGGCCATCGCCTACGTCTGGATCACCGAAGGCACCTACGACAAGGAATACGTCGCCACCCACTCGTACGGCTTCGACAAGTTCGCGGACTACGTGCTGGGCAAGGAGGACGGCGTCGCGAAGACGCCGGCCTGGGCCGCGGAGAAGTGCGGCGTCCCCTCCCGGGTCATCAAGGCCCTGGCCAGGGACTGGGCGTCCAAGCGGACGACCATCGCTCACGGCAACGGCGGGCCGGGCATCAGAGGGCCCTATTCCAGCGAACCCGGCCCGGCTGGAGATCTAGCTGCTGGCCATGCAGGGATTGGGCAAGCCGGGCGTCCACCAGGTGAAGATGCTGGAATGGGGACGGCGCAACTTGAGGATCACCGAGCCCATGCCTCAGGGCCTGGTGCTGCCCGTGGTGTCGTCTGTGTATCGGGGCTCCATGTTCGGCATAGCGGCCAAGCAGACGGGAACCTCAAGGAGTGGTCCGAGAACATCGCCCAGATTCCCACGGCGATCATCCCCAAAGACCTGATCCACGAGGCCATCCTCAACCCGCCCATCAGCTGGTACGGCACCACCCTCTCCCGGTCTCCGGTGGAGGACCAGTTTACACAGTATCACGTACCCGGCGGAAGGCTGCTCCGAGATCCACATGATCTGGACCGACACGCCCTGCTGGATCACCTGCTGGAACGACAGCAACACTTACATCAAAGCCCTGCGGAGCCCCAAGATCGAGTTCATCCTGGCCCAGCACCCCTGGCTGGAGAACGATTGCCTCTTTGCCGACCTCATCCTGCCGGTCAGCACCAAGTTCGAACAAGAAGACATCCAGTCCGACTGCATGGGCGGCCAGTTCAGGATGATCTTCAAAGAGAACCAGTCCATCGAGCCCATCGGCGAGTCGATGAGCGACTATGAGATCGTCTGCAAGATCGCCGAGAAATTGGGCTGCTCGAAGCAGTACACCGACGGGCAGACCGTGGAGGACCTGATACGGCACGGATATGAGAATTCGGGGGTGAAAGAACTCATCTCGTACGAAGAGCTCATGGAGAAGGAATACTACGTCATTCCCGCCGACCCGGAATGGAAGGACTACAAGAAATACCCGGTCGGCCTCAGTGAGTTCTACGAGGATCCGGAGAAGCATCCTCTGACGACGCCTTCCGGCAAGATCGAGTTCTATTCGCGAGCGGCTGCAGCGAGCATTTCCCGGACGACCCGGAGCGGCCGCCTTCGCCTCAATGGGTGGAAAAGGGCGAGACCCACGATGAAAGCGACTCCAGCGAGAGGGCGAAGAAATACCCCTTGCTGGTGGTGTCCAACCATCCCCGCTGGCGCGTGCACGCCAATCACGACGACATCACCTGGATGCGAGAGGCACCCTACCTGCAAGATCACCGGCCCGGACGGCTACAAGTACGAGCCGCTGTGGATCAACCCGCAGGATGCCGCAGCCACGAGGCATCCGGAACGGCGACGTGGTCAAGATCTACAACGAAAGGGGACGCGTTCTGGCCGGGGCCTATGTCACCGAGAGGATCATGCCGGGGGCGCTGTCTATCGACCACGGCGCCCGCTACGACCCCATCGTCCCGGGAGTACTCGACAGGGGCGGAGCGATCAACACCATCTGTCCGGCAGGGACCACCTCGAAGAACGCCACC
>CAVOKC010000009.1:0-179790 GCA_963696465.1 uncultured Gammaproteobacteria bacterium
TTCCAGCATCTTGGCGTGTTCGGTGGCATCCAGCATGCCATCACCGTTGGCGTCCACCTCGGCGAAGGTTTTCTCGTGGCGGGTGTATGAATTCCTCTTTGGAGATTTTGCCATCACCATCGGCGTCCAGCGTCTTCATATCGCAGCGGGGTGCAGTACCGGCTTTCATGCCGCCACACATGCCTTCCATCGGGGTTTTTGTGGTGGCGTTTTCGGCAACCATGTAGCCGCCGGCGAGTTCGGCTTGGCCGAAGGGGTTCTCAGCGGCGTTAGCGCCGCCGATGGCCAGAGCGGAGGCGAAGGTGGCGCCCAGGGCGATGGCCAGGGGTTTCCGGGTGGATTTTTCGGACATTGTGTAACTCCAGATAGCGTTCAGTGGTGGTGGGTGTGAAGGTGGTCTGCCAAGACTGCCACCAATGTGTGAATGAGTACAGTCAACGCCAGGTGTGACTGTGGGCGCGTGGGGAAAGTTCCAGGCTGTCGCCGGCTCGTATAAATCAACGCCCCGTATGTGGGACTGACAACTGCTGGCGTAGACAGTCCAGATAGGCTGTTTCATCGGGCGCCGTGCTGTCGCGCTGACTGCGCCACAGACTTTCCGCGAGACATTCCATCATCCGGTGTTCGAGCAGATGCGGGTCGGGCCAATGACCGCGCACTCCGGCGACCAGGGCGCGGATGCCGGCGGGACGATCGGTGCTGAGTTGTTCATACAAGGCGAGATGCAGTCCCATGTGCAGGAACGGATTGGTTGCGCCGAACTCGGGCAGATACTCGCGACCTAATGCCCGATCCGGATGTTCCAACAGCGCGTGGTATTCGGGATGCAGCGCAATCACATCGCGAATCTGTACTTCCAGGGGTTCAAGGGCGAGGCCCGCGCCGTGTTTACGCCAGACTTCGCAATAGAATTGCCGGAGTTGGTCGCGGTCAGAGGTGAACATCATGCGTAATGGTCAATGGGTCAGTGTGGTTTTGGCGCGGTACTCGCACAGATCCTCGATCACACAGGCGCCGCAACGGGGCTTGCGCGCGATGCACACATAACGGCCGTGCAGGATCAGCCAGTGGTGGGCGTCGTGCAGGAATTCCGCGGCGATGAACTTCAGCAGTTTCTTTTCCACTTCGAGCACGTTCTTGCCCGGTGCCAGTCCGGTGCGGTTGGCGACGCGGAAGATATGCGTGTCGACGGCGATGGTCGGCTGGCCGAAGGCGGTGTTGAGAATGACATTGGCGGTCTTGCGGCCGACACCGGGCAGGGCTTCAAGCGCGGCGCGGTCTTCCGGAACTTTGCCGCCGTGTTGTTCACCAGGATGGCGCAGGTCTTGAGGATGTTCTCGGCCTTGGTGTTGAACAGGCCGATGGTCTTGATGTGAGCCTTGAGGCCGTCCAGGCCGAGTTTCAGAAGTTTCTGCGGCGTATTGGCTTTCTTGAAGAATTTGCCGTGGCCTTGTTGACGCCCTTGTCGGTGGCCTGCGCCGACAGGACACGGCGATCAGCAGTTCGAAACGGATTGCTGTAATTGAGTTCGGTGGTGGATGGGGATTGGCGGCGCGCAGGCGGGTGAAGATTTCGTGGCGTTTGTCTGGGTTCATTGGTTGTTGTTGAACCGCCAAGGCGCCAAGGCGCCAAGAAAGATTTTTGAGCCGCCAAGGCGCAAAGAACGCCAAGAAATATTTTTTAACGCGAAGGAGATTCATTGGGAAAACGCTTGGTTGTTGCACTCGACTTTCTTGGCGTTCTCTGCGCCTCGGCGGTTCCATGGCTTTTGATAATCATTAGCGACTAGGCGGTTCAAAGTGAACTACCCCCACCGCCAGCGGTTCAGCCACGCAGGTTTGGGCGCGCGCCGCAGGCCAGCGTCGATGAAGTTCTTCAGCGCGATCAGCAGGGCCAGTCCGAAGAATGCGCCGGGCGGCAGCATGGCGAGCAGGAAGCCGCGATAAGTGTTCGAACACGGTTAGCGTATAGCCGCGTCCCGCTTCGCCGAACATCATGTGCGCCTGGGCGAACAGCGTGCCGTGGCCGAGGAGTTCGCGCATGCCGCCGAGCAGCACCAGGGCACACGTGAAACCGATGCCGTTCATCAGGCCGTCGACCGCGCGCGCGCGGGCTGTGTTTGGAGGCGAAGGCCTCGGCGCGGCCCAGCACGAAGCAGTTGGTGACGATCAGCGGAATGAAAATGCCAAGGATCAGATACAATTCGTGGAAGTAGGCATTCATGCCGAGCTGGATGGTGGTGACCATGGCGGCGATCAGCACCACGAACACCGGGATACGGATCTCCGGACGCACCCAGTTGCGGATCAGCGAGACGCTCATGTTGGTGACGATCAGTGTCAGCGTCGTCGCCAGTCCCATACCCAGACCGTTGATAACCGATGAGGTCACGGCCAGCAGCGGACACAGGCCGAGCAGTTGCACGAAGCTCGGGTTGTTGGCCCACAAGCCGTCTTTATGATCTTGCGGGTGATGCTGGCATGACGTCGGTCTCGGTTCATGGCGCGGGGTTGCCTCCGCTGCGGGATGGTTGGGCGTCGGCGAACAGTTGCCGATGTGTGCGAAGTATAGCAGACACTTATGCACGGCATTGACCACCGCGCGCGGTGTGATGGTCGCGCCGGTGAATTGGTCGAATTCGCCGCCATCTTGCTTGACCTCCCAGTGAGGCCGCAGGATTACTGAGGGAATGGCCGGTGAAGCGCGTGATCCAGTCGGAGCGCGCTTCCTCGATGGGGTCGCCCAGCCCCGGTGTTTCGTGATGCGCGGTCACGCGCACGCCGGCCAGTGTGCCGTCGAGCGGATGCCACCAGGAGTTTGATCTCGCCGCTGTAACCGTCGGGCGCCACCGGCGTGAGGATGGCTGCGGCCGGCCGGCCCTGTTTGCGGGCGCGATACACCGTGACCGGTTGCTTGGTACCCAGCAGGCCGGGGTCGCGCACTTCGAGGTGTCCTTGACGACATCGTTGTCGTAGCTGCCGTCCGGCAACAGCGTGTCGAGCCGTTTCAGCAGGGTGGCGCGTTCATTGGCATCGATGCGCTCGCGTGCCGGTGTAGCTCAGCGCCACCAGCGCCGGTGCCGAGCATGGCGAACAGCCAGCAGGGCGGCGGTGAGGAGGATGCGGCGGAGTTTCATGTCGAGCTTGCTAGATCACGGGATTTGCCCGTTGGCCGAACACGCGTGGCTGTGTGTAGTGATCGATCATCGGCGCGGCCATGTTCATCAGCAGCACGGCGAAGGCCACGCCGTCGGGGTAGCCGCCGAAAGTGCGGATCAGATAGACCATCAGGCCGATGCCCATGCCGTAGATGAGGCGTCCGCGCGGTGTGCTGCTGGCGGTGACCGGATCGGTAGCGATGAAGAAAGCGCCCAGCATGGCCGCGCCGCTGAACAGGTGAAACAGGGTGCGAGGCGTGCGAGTCCGGATCGATGAGAAAGAACACCAGTGGCGATGGCCAGCAGCGCCGCAGCATGCCGACCGGAATCTGCCAGGCGATCACCCGCCGGTACAGCAGCCAGATACCCGCCCAACGCATAACCAAGTTGGCGATCCATTCCCAGCCACGCCCGCCGAAGTCGCCGAACTGCGCCGTGCTGCATGATCTCGCTCAGGTCTTGCTCTGCCCGAGTTGGGTTTTGACGTGTCGAGCGGTGTGGCGCCGGTGAGTGCATCGAGCCGATTCCGCCCGGCAGTCGGCCGCTGAAGATGGCGTTGAGCGTTTCGGGAAAGCTCAGTGTGTGCGCGCTCAGCATCTGCGGCGTCAGCCACTGGGTCATGTCGCGCGGAAAGGAAATCAGCAGCACGACATAACCGACCATGGCCGGATTGAAGGGATTGAAACCGAGTCCCCCGTACAGATGCTTGGCGATGACGATGGCGAAGGCCGACGCCCACCTGGTCAGCCACCCCGGTGCCAGCGGCGGCAGCGCCAGGGCCAGCAGCACCGCGGTGACCACGGCGCTGTAGTCGCTGAGAGAAGGCCGCAGGGGACGATTGCGCAGCCGCAGCATCGCCGGCTTCGGCCAATACCACCGCAAGTGCCAGGGCGATATTGATGATCACGCCCGGACCGAAATACCAGACATAGGCGAGCACGCCCGGAATCAGTGCAAACAGCACCTGACGCATCACGGCGCGACATCGGTCAACTGCGCAGATGTGGCGAACTGGAAGGGCGGAAATTGCATCAGCTATCGTCTCCACGGAGTTTGTTAGCGCGACACGGGGAGCGCAGGAGGCTTTCCGGTGGCGGCGCCCTTCGTCATCCGCAATCGCCTGCAGTTGCTCCGCACTGATTTTCGGTGTTACTTTCGACGCGCTATCTGCGGCTGTTTCTTGGCCTTGACGCGTTCCAGTGCCGCCTGCACGGCGGCTTTCTTCGGGTCCGCTCCGGTTTCAGCTGGCGTCTGCAAGGCTTGTGTTTCTGTTTCAGTCGGGCGGCGCGCTCGTCTTTGTCGCGTTCCAGGCGGAACGCGGACTTCGTGGCGCTGCCGCGCGATGTCGGCTTTCTCCGTTCCTTCTCCTGGTCCAGATTTCGGTCTTGGCGTAACGGAAGTAGCTGCACCAGCGGGATATGGCTGGGCAGACGGTGTCGCAGCAGCCGCATTCGATGCAGTCGAAGAGGTGCTGATCCTGCGCCTTGTCGAAATCCCTGGCGCGTGCGCTGCCAGAACAATTCCTGCGGCAGCAGATTCGCCGGGCAGACCTTCACGCACTCGCCGCAACGGATGCACGGCAGTTCCGGGTCAACGGGCCGGGCAATTCGCGCGATGGCACCAAATGCAGTTGGTGGTCTTGATCACCGGCAGACTGTCGTCGGGCAGCGGCAGGCCCATCATCGGCCCGCCCATGAACAATTGCGGCTGCGGCACTGTGTAACCGCCCGCCGCCGCAATCATCGGCTGATCGGCGCGCCGAGCGGCACAGCGAAATTCCGCGGCCGCGCCACGCCGGCGCCGGTCACGGTGACGATGCGCGAGATCAATGGCTGGCCGAGCACCACGGCGCGGTAGACCGCCACCGCGGTGCCGACGTTGTGGCACAACACGCCGATGCCCGGCGGGCGTCCCTGGCTCGGGACTTCGCGGCCGGTGAGCACCTTGATGAGTTGTTTTTCGCCGCCGGTGGGATAACGCGTCGGCACGGTGATGACGCGGATGTTGAATTCACCCAGTTCGGTGAGGGCGTGGAGCAGCGCGGCGCGCGCCGCGGGTTTGTTGTCCTCGATGCCGATGATGCAATGCGCCGCGTGCACGGCATGGCGCATGATCCTCGCCCCTTCCACCACCTCGCGGGCATGTTCGCGCATCAGCATGTCGTCGCAGCTGATGTAGGGCTCGCATTCCGCGCCGTTGATGATCAGTGTCTCGATGATGTCACCGCGCCCGGATTGAGCTTGACGTGGGTCGGGAAGCCCGCGCCGCCGAGACCGACGATGCCCGCATCGCGCACGCGGGTGCGTATCTCTTCAGCGGGTGAGCCTGCACGGATCGCTGCTGCCGGGCGACGGTGTAATCCATTCATCCAGTCCATCGGTGGCGATGACGATGCAGGGCACGGGCAGGCCGGAAGGATGCGGGACGGCGCGTGTTCGATGGCGCTGACGATGCCGGAACTTGAGGCGTGCACCGGCGCGCTGATATTGTTGCCGGCGCCGGGCAATCAGTTGACCTTTCAGCACCCGTTCGCCGAGTTTACCAGCGCCTCCGCCGGCTACGCCGATGTGTTGCACAGCGGCAAGACCAGTTGCGCGGTGCGGTGATCGGCATGGTCGATCCACGGCAGATGCCGCTCGATCAAGTTTTTGTGGGCGGGCAGATGCGGGCCGCCATGGAAGCGGGGCCAGATGTCGCGATGTGTTGTTCATGTCGGTGTGGCCGTCGATGATTTCCAACCGCTCATGCCGGCGATCGGCCATTTCCAGTTGCTGAGGTCCTGTGCGACGGGGACCATTGCGATGCAATTCACCGGACAGGGTGGAACGCACAATTCGCAACCGGTGCACTCGGCGTCGATCACGGTGTGCATCTGCTTCGAGGCACCGAGGATCGCATCCACCGGGCAGGCCTGGATGCACAGCGTGCAGCCGATGCAGAACTTTCGTCGATGACCGCGAGCATCTTCGGTTTGTACACGCCATGTTCGGGATTAGCGGCTCGGGGTCGCGGCCGAGCAGATCGGAGAGCGCGATGATACCGGCTTCGCCGCCGGGCGCGCACTGATTGATGTCGGCCTCGCCTTTGGCGATGGCTTCGGCATAGGGCCGACAGCCCGGATAGCCGCATTGACCGCATTGGGTCTGCGGCAGCAGCGCATCGATCTGGTCGGCCACCGGGTCGCCTTCGACATGAAAGCGGATCGCGGAATAGCCGAGCACAGTCCGAAGAAGCCGGGAGAGCGCCGAAGGCGAGGATGGCGGTCAGCACATCGGATTAACCCTTGATCAATCCGGCGAAGCCCATGAACGCCAGTGACATCAGGCCGGCGGTGACCAGCGCAATCGCCAGGCCACGGAAGGCGACGGGCACATCGGCGACGGCGACCCGTTCGCGTGTCGCGGCGAACAGCACAACACCATCGAGAAACCGACCGCTGCGCCGAAGCCGTACACAGCGGATTGGGGAAGCCGATTTCTCCTGCACATTGAGCAGCGCCACGCCGAGTACCGCGCAGTTCGTGGTGATCAGCGGCAGGAAGATGCCGAGCACCTGTAGAGCACCGGGCTGGTTTTATGCACGACCATCTCGGTGAACTGCACGACCACGGCGATAGCAGAATGAAGGTAATGGTGCGCAGATAATCCATCCCAGCGGCGCAGCATATAGGTGTCGCCAGATAAGTGCAACCGACGACAGCGTCAGTACGAAGGTGGTCGCCAGTCCCATGCCGGTGGCGGTCTCCAGCTTGCGCGACACGCCCATGAACGGGCACAGCCCAAGAAACTTCACCAGCACGAAGTTGTTCACCAGCACGGTGCTGATCAGGATGAGGGCGTATTCTTGCATTTCAGAAACTACTCAGGTTAAGAACACTTTAACCGCAAAGGACATAAGGCGCGCGAGATGGCATTTTGCCACGGAAAACACGGAAATATGCCATGTATGTGAAGATTGATTGACAATTGTCGTGTATCGGCACTCATGTCCTGTCACGCCGTATGTAGTCGGCATTTACGCCGTCCGTGTTTCCATGGCTAATAGGTTTTCGGCTAAATGCCACTCGCGCCCTGCCGTTACATGTTTCAAAGTCATTTCACCCGCATCCCCGGCTGTGCGCCTTAATCCGGCTCAAGGATCAACAAGTCTGTTCCGCCCGGACCCGCCGCTAGCACCATACCTTCCGACATGCCGAAGCTTCATTTTGCGCGGGGCGAGGTTGGCGACCACGACCGTCAAGCGGCCGTCCAGATCTTCCGGTTCATAGGCCGACTTGATGCCGGCGAAGACATTGCGGGTTTCGCCGCCGATATCCAGGGTCAACTGCAGGAGTTTGTCGGCGCCTTCGACATGTTCGGCCTTGACGATCCTCGCGATGCGCAGGTCGATCTTGGCGAAATCTCCATGGTGATCGGGGGCTGATTTCCGGCGCCAGCGGCGCGCTGGGTCGCCGGGCGTAGCGCTCGCTGCAGCACTCGGCGCGGCGGTGGTTGCGGTCGGGGCGAGATTTTCCTTGTGAGGCACTTCATGGCGGCTACCAGTTCGGGGTCGACCCGCTGCATCAGCGGTTCGTAGGTCTGAATAGTATGGTCGGTCAGCGGCCGTGTGAGATTGACCCAGGTCATCGGTTCGATATTGAGAAAGCGTTCGGTCTGTTCGGCCATGCGCGGCAGCACCGGTTTGAGAAAGGTCATGAGTGCCCGGAACAGATTCAGACCCACGCTACAAACCGCCTGCACGGTGAGTTCCTGGCCTTCCTGCTTGGCCAGGGCCCAGGGCTTTTTCTCGTCGATGTATTGGTTGGCCTTGTCGGCTAGCGCCATGATCTCGCGCATTGCCTGACCGAACTCGCGCTTCTCATACAATCCGGCGATCTCTTCGCCCGCGCGGACGAAGGTGTCATAGAGATCCGGCTCGACGCAGGTCTTCGCCAACTGCCCATTGAAACGCTTACTGATGAAACCGGCGCAGCGGCTGGCGATGTTGACGACTTTGCCGACCAGATCGGAATTCACCCGCTGTTGGAAGTCGTCGAGATTGAGATCGAGGTCGTCGATGCCGGCGCTGAGTTTGGCGGCGAAGTAATAGCGCAGGTATTCCGGATTCAGATAATCCAGGTAGGTGCGCGCCATGATGAAAGTGCCGCGCGACTTGGACATCTTCTGGCCGTTGACCGTGAGGAAACCATGCGCGTGGATGGCGGTCGGCATGCGGAAATTGGCGCCATGCAGCATCGCCGGCCAGAACAGCGCGTGAAAATAGATGATGTCCTTGCCGATGAAGTGATACAGCTCGGCCTCGGAGCCTTTGCGCCAATAGGTATCGAAATCGAGACCGGTGCGGTCGCAGAGATTTCTGAAGCTCGCCATATAGCCGATCGGCGCGTCCAGCCAGACGTAGAAATATTTGCCTTCCGCCTCCGGTATCTCGAAGCCGAAGTAGGGCGCGTCGCGGGAGATATCCCATTCGCGCAGGCCATCGTCGAACCACTCGCCGAGTTTGTTGGCGACTTCCGTCTGCAGATGGCCGGCGCTGGTCCAGTTACGCAACAGTTGCTCGAACTGGGCAAGCTTGAAGAAATAATGCAGCGATTCTTTTTCGATGGGCTTGGCGCCGGAAATGGCCGACACCGCGTTCTTCAATTCAGTCGGTGAGTAGGTCGCGCCGCAGGCCTCGCAGGAATCGCCGTACTGATCGGCCGCGCCGCAGCGCGGGCACTCGCCCTTGATGAAACGGTCCGGCAGGAACATTTCTTTGATCGGATCATAGGCCTGGGTGATGGTGCGCGTGGCGATATGCCCGGCGTCGCGCAGGCGGGTGTAGATCAGGCTGGCGAGTTCGCGGTTCTCGTCCGAGTGGGTGCTGTGATAGTTGTCGAAGCCGATGTGGAATTCCGCGAAATCGGCGCGATGGTCGTCGCCGATGCGGGCGATGAGTTTTTCCGGCGTGATGCCCTCGCTCTGGGCGCGCAGCATGATCGGCGTGCCGTGGGCGTCGTCGGCGCAGACGTAATGACACTCATGGCCGCGCAGTTTCTGAAAGCGCACCCAGATATCGGTCTGGATGTACTCGACCAGATGGCCGAGATGAATCGGGCCGTTGGCGTAGGGCAGGGCGCTGGTGACGAGGATTTTGCGGTCAGCCATGAACGGGCGTACTCCGGGCGTCGGTCTTGCCAAAGGTCAATGATTTGTCCGGGTCCGTGCCGCGTATGGTTATAAGCCCCGGAAAGGCCTGAATTATGCCACAACGCCCTGCTAAACGCGTTGGGGCGCTGCGGCCTATTTCCCCCACGCCGCCGCGTGGAGACACCCGTTAGGGGCTTGTGTACAATCCGCGCACAGATCAGACCCCTGTCGACCGCGTTCAGCGGCATCGACTTAGCACAAAGGAACAACATCATGGCAGAAGTATCACGTTTGCAGGTGGAGACCGCGCTCAAAGAGTACGTGGACCCCTATCTGGAAAAAGACCTGGCCAGCGCCGGCAGCATCAAGGACATCACCGTTGATGGCGGCAAGGTCAAACTCGATGTGGTGCTGGGTTTCCCGGCCAAGGGTTACCACACTGAGCTGGCTGCCAAACTCAAAGAGAAGGTCAGCGCTATTGCCGGTGTGTCCGATGTGACGGTCAATGTCTCGACCAACATCGTTGCCCACTCTGTGCAGAAGGGCGTCGAGCCCATCAAGGGCATCAAGAACATCATCGCCGTGGCCTCGGGCAAGGGCGGCGTCGGCAAGTCCACCACCGCCGTGAATCTGGCCCTGGCGCTGTCGGCCGAAGGCGCCAACGTCGGCATTCTCGACGCCGACATCTATGGTCCCAGCCAGCCGCGCATGCTCGGCGTACACGGCAAGCCGGAGTCGAAAGACGGCAAGACCCTGGAGCCGATGACCAGTTATCACCTGCAGGCCATGTCGATCGGCTTCCTGGTCGATGAAGAGACGCCGATGATCTGGCGTGGCCCGATGGTCACCCAGGCCCTGCAACAGTTGTTGAAGGACACCAACTGGACCGATCTGGATTATCTGATCATCGATCTGCCGCCGGGTACCGGCGACATCCAGTTGACGCTGGCCCAGCAGGTGCCGGTCTCGGGTGCGGTCATCGTCACCACGCCGCAGGACATCGCCCTGCTGGATGCCCGCAAGGGTCTCAAGATGTTCCAGAAGGTTGAGGTCCCGGTGTTGGGTGTGATCGAGAACATGAGCATTCATATCTGTTCCAACTGCGGTCACGAAGAGCACATCTTCGGCTCGGGTGGCGGGCAGCGGATGTCCGATCAGGCCGATGTCGATTTCCTCGGTGCGCTGCCGCTGGATATCCGCATCCGTGAAGAAACGGACGCGGGCAAGCCGACCGTGGTCGCCGAACCGGAAAGCCGTATCGCACAGATCTATCGCGATATCGCCCGCCGCACCGCCGCCAAGCTGTCGCTGCAGGCCAAGAACTACGCGGCCAAGTTCCCGAAGATCGTCATTCAGAACAACTGAAATCGGGGACTAGCCACGAGAATGCCACGAAATCCACGAAAGGGACAAGGTAAGACGCGGCCTTCTGACGAAGGCCGGCATGACGATCGAGACGGATTTTAACTGTCTTCCCTTTAGTGGTTTCGTGGATTACGTGGCTCAAAAATAACGAAACAAGGTGGCATTGATGTCCATCAAAGCAGACAAATGGATTCGCCGGATGGCGGCGCAGCACGGCATGATCGAGCCGTTCGAGCCGGGTCAGGTGCGCGACGTTGACGGTAAACGGGTGATTTCCTACGGCACGTCGAGTTACGGCTACGACATCCGCTGCGCCAACGAATTCAAGATCTTCACCAACATCAATTCGGCCATCGTCGATCCGAAGCATTTCGACGAAAACAGCTTTGTCGATGTGAATGCGGAGGTGTGCATCATCCCACCGAATTCGTTTGCGCTGGCGCGTACGGTGGAATATTTCCGTATCCCGCGCAGCGTACTGACCATCTGTCTGGGTAAATCGACGTATGCCCGCTGCGGCATCATCGTCAATGTCACGCCGCTGGAACCCGAATGGGAAGGTCATGTGACCTTGGAGTTCTCCAACACCACGCCGCTGCCGGCGCGCATCTACGCCAATGAAGGCGTGGCGCAGGTGCTGTTTTTCGAGTCCGATGAGGTGTGCGAAACATCGTACGGCGATCGGGCCGGGAAATATCAGGGTCAGACCGGTGTGACGCTGCCGAAGGCGTAATTGACGAGTAGTTGCATGCATGTAGGGCGCAATAGCGCGGCGTGTTGCGCCGAATGCCTTTGCCTACAGTGTGGAGTAGTTATTTCCCCGGGGGCGCAGTGCCAACAGGCTGTACGCCAAGCGATGTCTGCTTTAACTCACTCAAATACGTCACGCCATCTTCATGTTCGATTTGTTTGATGCGCACCGGTAGATAGCCCAGCGACGGTGCGCACCATAAATACGTGGTGCGATCGTTGTCTTTGCGCAAACGCTCGAGTTTGATCGTCTCGAATTCGCCCGCGGGCACATGCAGCCTTTCCTTGCCGGCGATGGCGAACTTATATTCTTTAAGCTTGCCGCCGTCGGCGATGGCATACACGAGTTCTTGTTTGCCGGCGTCGAGATCCATCATCACGGCGAGTTGCACGATCAGTTTATCCAGCGCATTTTCCGGGATCTCCATCTCCCAGGTATGACCTTCCACGGTGTTGGCAACTTCGCGTTTGTTCCAATCAAACTTGAGATAGGCGTGACGCTCTTTCTTGCTGCCGGTGTGATCGAAACGGTATTCCAGTGGACGCAGATGTTGATTGTGCAGTTTGAACAGGCTCGACTCCGATACTTTGTCGTTGCGGAATACGCGTGTCAATCCGGTGGAGCGCGTGCTCGAACTGTACAAGTAGCGCCCGTCGGTTTGCGCGGCGAGTTCGACCTGGGCCTCGCCAATCGTGAAACTATTGATGCGCAGTTGATAAACGGCCTGGAAATTCCCGGGCACGCCGGCGGCAGGCGCGGCGGTTGAGATCATGAGACAGATCAGGGCGGCGAGAGCATTATGCATGCGCGCGAGCATATCAGGTCTTTGTGACAGTACTGTCTAATTGCACAGGCTGTGTGAGCGCTTGGTTGTCCAGATAGACTGCGCCCGCGTGAAAACGCAGGCGGCCGGCGGCGAACCAGCCAATGGCCGTGGGATACAGCGCGTGTTCGGCTTGCAGCACGCGTGTCGCGAGGCTGTCGGCGGTGTCGTCGGGGCGCACTGGCACGCGTGACTGGACGATGACGGGTCCTCCGTCGAGTTCTTCGGTGACAAAATGCACACTGGCGCCATGCTCGGTCGTGCCGGCATCGAGTGCGCGTTGATGCGTATTCAAACCGCGGAACGCTGGCAATAGCGACGGATGTATGTTGATGAGTCGTCCCTGATAATGCCGCACAAATGCCGGTGTGAGGATGCGCATGAATCCGGCAAGCACAACCAGTGCGGGTTGATAGCGATCGATGAGGTTTTGCAGCGCGCTGTCATATTGCTCGCGGCCGCCGAAATCGCGGTGGTCGAGCACCTCGGTGTGAATGCCGGCGGCGCGGGCACTGTCCAGGCCGGAGGCTGTGGCTTTGTTGCTGATCACGGCGCGGATGTCGACCGCGAGTTCACCGCGCGCGGCGCGTTGCAGAATTGCCTGCATATTACTGCCGCGACCGGAGATCAGGATGACGATGGGGAGTTTGTTCATCCTATAAACCGCATTTGCCACGGAATCACACGGAAAAACACGGACAAGATCATAAGCTTCACGCAGGTACCTCCATCACCCGCAAGGTGGTGAATGGTCGCTCCAGTAATGACTGTGTTTAGTGTCTTCCGTGTGTTCCGTGGCTGAAAGTTTTTTAGGTTCATTGACGGTGAGACGGGGACAGGTTTAAATCTGTCCCCGACACGTTCAGGCTCGTCCCACAGCATGTTTTCACTCGACCATGTCTACCCGCGCCGCGCCGTCGCCCGCTTCGATCTGGCCGATACGCCAAACGGTTTCACCAGCCGACGTCAAATTCTGCATGACCGCATCGGCGTCATTCGCTGCAACCACCAACACCATGCCGATGCCGCAATTGAAGGTGCGGTGCATTTCGGCATCGGTAACATTGCCGTGTTCTTGCAACCAATCGAACACCGCCGGGCGCTGCCAGGATGACGCGGAGATTACCGCGCGGGTGTTATCGGGCATGACGCGCGGGATGTTTTCCAACAGGCCGCCGCCGGTGATGTGGGCGAGTGCGTGTACGTCGATCTGCTGCAGTAACGCCAGCAGCGGTTTGACATAGATGCGAGTCGGCGCCAGCAGACGTTCGCCGAGCGTCGCGCCGTCGAAGGCCATATTCAAATCGGCGTCGCTGACCGTAACAATCTTGCGCACCAGTGAATAGCCGTTGGAATGCGGGCCGCTGGCACCGATGCCGATCAGTGTATCGCCGACCTTGACCTTGCTGCCGTCGATGATGCGCGCCTTTTCCACCACGCCGACACAGAAACCGGCCAGATCGTAATCGCCTTCGTCATACATGCCAGGCATTTCCGCGGTCTCGCCGCCGACCAGGGCGCAACCGGCCTGTTCGCAACCGGCGGCGATGCCGGTGATGACACTGGCGCCGACCTCGACGTCGAGCTTGCCGGTGGCGTAGTAGTCGAGAAAGAACAGCGGTTCGGCGCCGGTGACCAGGATGTCGTTGACGCACATGGCGACCAGGTCGATGCCGATGGTGTCGTGGCGCTGGAGTTCGATGGCGAGCTTGAGCTTGGTGCCGACGCCGTCGGTGCCGGACACCAGCACCGGCTGCTGGTAGCGATCCACCGGCAATTCGAACAGCGCGCCGAAGCCGCCCAGACCGCCGAGTACGCCAGGGCGCTGGGTTCTTGCTACCGCCGGCTTGATGCGTTCGACCAAGGCCGCACCGGCGTCGATGTCGACGCCAGCATCACGGTAGCTCAGGGAAGTGCGGGGGGCGGCGGGCGGCTTCGAGTTCACAAGGACTCCGGATATTCAGAAAGATGGAGGGCGGGGCGGGGCCCCAAGGTCTGTGTTATTTTACCGCGGACTGCGCCGTTGTTGTGGTTTTGTTTGGGCGGATTTTGCGGCCAGGATCAGAGACATTGCGAGGATACGATGACCAGGACACGCTTCATTGCCGTCTGTTTGTGCGGGCTGTTGGCCTGGGGTGCACTGCCGGGCTGGGCGAGCGACGCGCTCCATGAGGCCACGGTGCCGATTGCCGATCGCACGCCAGCGGCGAAGGAGGCGGCGGTCAAACAGGCGCTCAGTGAGGTGCTGATACGCTTGAGCGGCGACGCCGAGGCGCTCAGTCAGCCGGCGAACAAGGCCATTCTCGCCAAGCCAAACCAGTATTTGCAGCAATATCAGTACGAGGGTGGCTCTGAGGGCGGCCTGTATTTCCGCGCCGGTTTCGATGCCGCTGCGTTGGAGGCCGCGCTCCAGCAACGCGGGGTCACGCTGTGGGGGCGGGACCGCCCGCCCGTGCTGGTCTGGCTGGCGGTCGATGATGGCCAGCGCCGTTATCTGCTGGGGGCCGAGGATGCCGATCGGGTACTCGCCGAAGTGCAGGCGGCCGCCCATCGGCAGGGCTTGACGCTGATCCTGCCCTTGCTCGATCTGGAGGATCAGTCCAAGGTCACCTTCACCCAGGTTAACGATGTCGCCTTGGAGCAGCTATTGCCGGCCTCCGAGCGTTATCAGCCGCAGGCGGTGTTGGTCGGCAGCCTCAAACCCGACGGTGCCAACTGGAGTGGTAGCTGGGGTCTGCATTACGCCGGGGCCGATGCCCGCTGGCAGGCCAGCGGCGTAGGCTTGGCCGCGATGTTGGATGCCGGCCTCGGTCAGGTCGATCAGCGCCTGGTAGCGAGCACGCCCAAGCCGACTGCCGCGGTGCCGCCGGGGCAGTCGCGGCTGCCGGTGCGAATCGAAGGAGTTGCGAGCCTTGCCGATTACGCACGCGTCAGTGCCTACCTGGCCGGTCTGCCGACGGTGCGCAGCAGCGAGTTGGAAGTGGCCAGCGGCCAAACGCTGGAATTTATCGTCGATGTGCAGGGCGGGGTGCTCGGTCTGAATCAGGTCGTGGCCTTGGACCGGGTGCTGGAACCCGCAGTTGCCGAATCAGCATCGACGGCTGGCGGTACCGCCGTGTACCGGCTGCGGCCCTAAGCGGCGGAGCACATGCAGGCCCGCGATATTCCCAACCTGATTACGGTGCTGCGCCTGTTGCTGGTGCCGCCGATTGTGTTCTGTCTGTTGACCGCTGAATACGGTTTGGCGCTGGTGCTGTTCGTGCTGGCGGGTCTGTCTGATGCGCTCGACGGTTTTCTCGCCAAGACCTTTAATTGGACCAGTCGCCTGGGTGGTCTGCTCGATCCTATCGCCGACAAACTGTTGCTGGTCAGTTGTTATCTCGCGCTGGCCTGGCAGGGTTTGATTCCCGTGTGGCTAACGGCCGTGGTATTGGGGCGTGACGTGGTGATCTTCACCGGCGCCATTCTCTACAACGCACTGGTCGAGCGTCTGGAGGCCGCGCCGTCGGTCATCAGCAAGATCAATACGCTGAGCCAGTTGGTGTTGGTGGTGGCTGTGTTGTTCAACTACGGGGCACAACTGTTGCCGACCGGCTGGTTGGAGCTGCTTATCCATGGTGTCTTCGCCACGACGCTGTTGAGCGGCATCGATTATGTCTGGACCTGGGGTTGGCGGGCGTGGAACAAGAAACGCGGTTCGGGACGTTTCCCCTGATGGCGGCACAATTACCCTTGGCGTTGCGCCTGCCGGCGGCGGCGCGTTTCGATAATTTTATCGCCGGGCCGAATGCCGAGGCCGTCGCCGCTGTGCGACAACTGGCGACGGAACCTAATGCGGCTGTGTTGTTTCTCTCGGGCGCGGCGGGCAGTGGCAAGACGCACTTGCTGCAGGCGGCTTGTCGTCAGGCGGTAGCCGGCGGTGAAAGTGCCGTTTATCTGCCCTTGGCCGAATGGGGCGAGCTGGATCTAGGCGTACTCGAAGGGCTGGAGCATTACGCGCTGCTGGCCCTCGACGATCTCGATGTCATCGCCGGTCGGCGCGATTGGGAAGAGGCGCTGTTTCACCTCTTCAACCGCGTGCGCGAGGCGGCCGGTCGCTGGCTGAGCGCGGCGCATGCCGCGCCGGAACAGCTTGGCGTGTGCTTACCGGATTTACGCTCACGCCTCGGCTGGGGCAGCGTGTATGCGCTGCAGCCCGTGGACGATGCGGCCCGTATGCAGATTCTCCGCGTGCGTGCGCATGAGCGCGGTCTTGATCTGCCCGAAGACACTGCACAGTTTCTGTTGCGCCGTTGCCCACGCGATCTGCCCGCGTTAATGGCCTTGCTCGAACGTCTCGATGCGGCGGCGCTGTCGGCACAGCGGCGTCTGACGGTGCCGTTTGTGCGCGAAGTGTTAGGCAGCGAGTAACCGCAGTTTCGAATTATCTAGGTCCTGCGCGTACTGACGCTGCGTACATAGCCGACCGCGCCGACAAACCACAACAGCACCAGCAGCAATTCCAACGCCGCCAGGATGCGATCGCTGGGTGTGCTGACGGCCTCGATGAGCGCATGCGTGGCATATGCGAGCGCGAGGAATAAGCTCCAAGCGTACGTGTACGGTCGGCCGTGCAGCAAGCCGCGCAGTGGCAGCAACAACGGTGTGCCCAAGGCGAGCAGCGCGTAAATCGGCGCTAGGCGCGTTGGCGGTGACAACCAGCCATACCAGGCGACAATCAGCGCGAAGGTACCGAAGTAGCCGATCAAGGCCAGATTTTTCCAGCGTGTTGCAGTCATCCTATAAACCGCATTTGCCACGGAATCACACGGAAAAACACGGACAAGATCATAAGCTTTACGCCGTCACCGCCGTCACCCGCAAGGTGGTGAATAGTCGCTCCACGAATGTACTGTGTTGCAGTGTCTTCCGTATGTTTCCGTGGCTGATATGATTTTTTCAGGTTCATCGGATCAGCGCGGCTTCTGCAGTGCGTGCGCGGTTTCAGCGAGGCGGCGCCCCAGGCTGCGGCACAAGCTTTTTTCATCATCGCTCAGTGCCTGTTTGTTGTCGGCGCCGGCGTGATGACTGGCGCCATACGGTGTGCCGCCCGTACGCGTGCGCATCAGCTCTGGCGCGCTGTAGGGAATGCCGAGGATCAGCATGCCGTGATGCAACAGCGGCAACATCATGGAGGTGAGCGTGGTCTCCTGGCCGCCGTGCAGGCTCGACGTCGAGGTGAAGAGTGCGGCGGGCTTGCCGATCAGTGCGCCTTCCAACCACAGCGTGCTGGTAGAGTCGATGAAATATTTTAGCGGCGCGGCCATATTGCCGAAACGGGTCGGGCTGCCCAAGGCCAGCCCGACGCATTCGCGCAGATCGTCGAAGCTGGCGTAGGGCGCGCCCGTGTCGGGAATGCTGTCCGCGGTGGCTTCGCAGACGGTGGACACCGCCGGTACGGTGCGCACGCGTGCCGCCATGCCGGATACCTCTTCGATGCCGCGGGCGATCTGCCGCGCCATTTCGGCGGTCGCGCCGTGCCGGCTGTAATACAGCACCAGTATATCCGCCATTAAACTATCCTCGTCATTGGCAAGTCGTTGATCCTAAAAAATCATTTCAGCCACGGAAACACACGGGAGACACTGAAACACAGTACCTGCGTGAAGCTTATGATCTTGTCTGTGTTTTTCCGTGTGATTCCGTGGTAAATGCGGTTTATGAGGTTGATCATCAATGCGGCTCATTCTCCCGGCCTATTCTCCCAGATGCGACAGGTCCGGGTCCATGCGTGGCTTGCTTGACGCCTTTGCGCGGTGGGTGCTAGTTTGCCAACCAATGCTGATGGTCGGATTACCCCTCCGGGTACGCCGCGGTCGAAGTGATAGATATTCATGCAGCCCATCAAATTATTCCTGTTGTTGTCTCTGGTTGTGTCTCTCTCCGCCTGTGCCACGATACCGGCGCAGGAAATGAGCGATGCACGCCAGGCGATTCAGGCGGCCGAAGATGCCGGCGCCTCGGCGCGTTCGCCGCGTGCGCTCGATCATGCGCGGTCCTTGCTGGAACAGGCGCAGATCGAGTTGGCGGAACGTGATTACAACGCCGCTCGGCGTACCGCCAATGCCTCGAAAGAAGCCGCGATACAGGCACGCCAGGCCGCCGATGACGTGGCACACCCCCCTCCTGTGCCGCCATCACCCTGACATTTCGCTGATATCACCTTGGCGCGCTACGTTTCCGATTCCCCTTTCGCCAGGGAATGTTTTCTCCCGAATCTGCGTCTACCATTGGCAGGGGTCCGTAGGGCCTGATGTAGAGAATTGACAGCCTGTTTGAGGCGGTGCTAGGGTCGGGCCTCGCTCTACACGCGTGTGCAGTGCCTGCGTTCCAATTCCTTCCCGGATGATAACCACCACATTGGAGATGTATGGTATGAAGATGACGCTACCTCTCAAGACGCTTTCGTATGCCATCTTGCTGTGCGGCGCGTTTGCGGCACATGCCGAGACCGCTGCTTCGACCACTCAGATGCTGGAGGCCGCGCGTGCCTCGATCAAAACCGCCAACGATCTCGGATGGATCTGGCGCGATACTGAAGACAAGCTGAAAGAGGCCGAAACCGCTGCTGCTGCGGGCGACGATGCCACGGCCGCGAAGCTGGCGAAGTCGGCCAAGGCTCAAGCCGATATCGCCGTAAATCAATATTACTTGGAAAAGGCCAAGCCGCTGGTGGCCGCCTTGCAGGCCAAGAAGGACCTGAGCAATTCCCAGGAGCAAATGCTACAGGATGCGGCGCAGGCCGTAGCCAATGCCGAAGGCAAGAAGGCCTACGACATCGTCAGTCCTCTCTGAGCTACTTGCGACACCGGTCGCGCACGACAAAAAGGGATCTCCACGCTGTCGCCGTTGGAGATCCTTTTTTTATAGTTGAGATCGGAGGGCGTCACTCCAATGTTTCGTAACTGAAGCGATCGAAGCCGCCGCCACTTTCCAGCAGATGTTCGCAGCGGATCTGCAGTGTTTGTCCGCCATGACGCATTTCGAAGATGGCCTTGCTGCGGAACATACCCTTGGTCGTGATCAATGTCAGCAGCCGCTGTCCGTCGGCGAGCGTCAGGTCGCTCTTGAGCGCGGCATTATAATTCTGTACTGCGCCAGTGGTTGCGCGTATCACGACCGGCACGCAATTGCGCGCCACATACTGCACGCCGATTTCCGAACCGGCTTCTTCCTGGTTTTGTAGCCAGCGCACCACGCCGACCAGCCAGTCACGGCCTGCGCCCGTGCCGGTTCCGGGCGCGTTGATGATGACGAGCTGACCGACCCGCAGCCCCAGGCCGTGCAGCCGGTCAAGATGCAAGGACAGGCCGCCACTGCTGCGATTGCGCGTCGGGCAGGATATCAGGCGAAATTCGCGCGCCAGATTTCCCGTTGCGCGGCGCGTGCTGATTGAATAGTCGATATCGTCGTCGTCCTCCGAGACCGCATATTCCCGCGGGTCGAAGGCGGTGCAGTTGTTCAGAAAGTAATAGGCGGCGTCCAGCCCCGGGGCGAGATCGATTTCGGCCGCGCTGGCGAAGCGCGGCGAGTTGCGTTGTGGGACGTGCGTCCATTGGCCGAGCATGCGTCCGAGCAATTGAGCGGCATCGCTGGCGGTCAAATTGTTGGAGAACCCAACCCGCCGTGGCGCCGTGCCGGTCAGAATGCGATCCAGGTCCAGTTGTGCTGTGCGGATGAGTTCGCGCGCATCCAGCCAGCGCCAACTGCTGCGTTCGACGCCGGCGGTCGGTGCCGGTCGTGACTGATGGGGTTCGTGATCCAGCGACAAGGCGTAGACGCCGCTCGTGGCCACGTCATCGTCGAAGTGCGTTAGCAGGGCGATCTGTTCGGCTTTGCCGGCCAGGTAGCCATAGGCCTCCCAGATCAGGCCGCTGGGGAAACGGTAGGGATCGGCCAAACGCAGCAGGGCCAGTTGCCGGTAGCCTGACACGGCATGCAGTTCGCCGGCGCTGTAGGGAAATTCGACGTCAGGTGTGGCCCCGATCGATTCGGCTTCGGCGAAGCGCACCACATCGCCAGCTTCGCGCCAGTGCTGGTTAGACACCGGCTGGTAGGCCTGATAGCGGCACAGCAGTAACAGCGCCAAGAAATGCAGGGTGTAATTGATGGCCTCGGGCAATTGTTTGTTCTTGCCCCAGCGCTGCTGCTCTTTGCTGCAATCGAGCAGGGCGTATTTGTAGCCGAACGACATCGCCTCGGTAAGTTCGCTCAGCAAGGTCAGTGCGCGCGGCAAGGTTTGCGGATCGTGCAAGCGGGCGTTGTCGCGCAAGGCATCATGCAGACGTTCGTAGCTGTGACGGAACGCGGCCAGCAGTTCCAATCGGTGTGCGGCAGGAAGGTGTTGATGATTGATATGGCGGAGACGCTCCAGCACGGCGATGGCGGTGTTTTCCGCGTCCACGTAGGGCAGCGAAGTCAGCCAGAGGCGCAGAGGGACCGGCCGGGTGTCTACGCCGGGTAATGCCTGTTGCGGTGGAACACTTAAATGCACGGGTTTCCCTCGGACGGGTGTTTTGCTTATGGCGGCTGGACGCCCGGGTTCTGAGGGGCTGACTGGGCACGACTGGATGACGGGCCTTGGTTTGCGCGCACCATGTCGATGCCTCGCCGCCTTAACGGGCGTGGTCGATCATGCACAGATTACCACGCCCCGATCCGGCAGTGCGGACGGGCCTCGTCAGCGCGGTGATCAGCGTTACCTGTTGGGTCAGGCGGCTGGCAGCGTCAGCCACCAACTTTTCGGTGCGGAGGTTTCAGTCATTGGCTGTTACACCTTCCGGGGACTGCTTATGCGCAGGCGCTGCCCCGGCGAAATAACGCAACGCACGCAGGCTGGGCAGAAAGAAATACGCACCGCCGCGCACGGTGACAAATTGCGGCAGCCCGGTCACACGACGGCGCAAGCCGCCGTCTCGCTGCACGGTGAAATAGTGGGTCGCCGGGCAGCCCGGGATAGGCTGGCGATGGCCGAGCAGCGGATCGCTCTCGTCGGTCAGACCGGAGAACTTGGTGCTTGCCATCCACGCGTTCTGCACGAATTCGAACTGGCGCGAAATGTTGGCGTTGAGGCAGATGAAGTGCAGTCCGCGCTTGAGATCGTTCGGTGGGGCGGGCACGAGCGCGTGCTCGGGTTTCAATTCGCTGCCGTATTCGCGACCGCGGCGCAGGATGCGGTGAAAGCGCACCGACGACATCAGATCGTCGCGGAAACCCTTGGGGCCGAACCCGAGCATAGTGAGGAGCTTTTTCAGCCGACTGGTCGGGCGGCCGGGGAAGTCGGTATTGCGTGGATTCGCCCGCCGCACATGCGCACCGAACGGGCAACGCGCGCCGGCCGGATCCTGGTCGAAGGTGAACTGGTTCTGCCGGATCTGTTCCGCATCCGGTCCAATGCCCGGAATAGGCTGGGTCTGGATCGGCACCAGCGGATCGCCCGCGCGCGTCCGGCCCACCATCGCCGCCGCCAGCGTTTGCGCCGCTGCATCGTTGCCGCCGGCCTGCTGGTGGACGAACTGCCAGAAGCCGCGGACATCCTGTTCCAGTTGCCGCATCACCAGATAGGTCCCGTTGCGGCCGAGGTCTTTTTTCTCCGGCGCATCCAGCGCCGGCAGCAGGTCCGCGCTCGCTGCATCGGACTCAAGCAGCGGCCGGTCGGTGATCTTGCCGTATTCATTGTGATAACCCAGCACGAATTCGCCGAGCGCGGCCACGTTGCTGTAATCGAACTGTATGCCGGCCGGTTGCCGTTGCTGCGCCCAGTCGATCTGCGGCTGACTGCTGCCGTCGCTGAAGCCGAAGGGTTCGACGCCGTCGAGATTTTCGGTTTCGAGCCAGTGCGGTTCGGTGAACGCTTCACCCCAGGCATCGCTGGTAGTGCTGCTCTGCACAAACGCCTCGAAGCAATCGGGTTCGGCAAAGAACATCACGACGAGATGCGGCTCATTCCCGGGGCTGCCCCAGTGCCAATATTCAGGTGCGTTACTCGCAATATCGCCCAGGCCGCGTGCATGGTGCTCCTGGGTCATGCCGGCGCGAAACTCGTGGGAGAAACCTGCAATCACCGATTCGGGCACGTCGAACGCGCGCAGGCCGGGTGCGGTGAACGCGACGTGCAGCGCCGTCGTCGGCGGCGGGTTGTGCGCCACCGCGTTGGTGATCGGTGCAGTACGCAACCAGGCGCGCGCGGCGGCCGCGTTCTTCACCCGCAGCAGCGCATATGAGGCGCGCGTCATGCGTTTGTAGCCAAAGCGCAGCAGGCCTTGCACGTCGCTGTAATCGACTTCGTTCATAGCAGGGCGAGCCACTCGCGGGCCTCCTGATCACTGAGCGATGCGGCCGCCAAACCCCGGCGGATGCGCGTGTTCCGCTCCAGATCGATGGCCGTCAAACCGGGATATGCCTTGTACCAGACCTGCGTCGGAATCGTATGGCGGCGGAGGAATTCCTTGTACTGGCGCTCGTCGGCGCAGCCGTCCAGCACCAGCCAATGGGTTCGCGGATAGCCGATGCCATTGCTGAACGAAGCATTCAGACCGAAGCCGGTCTTGTTGATGAAATCGTCCATATAACTTTCGACGCTACCGTCATAGTTACTGAAAAACGCCATGCGCCGGTTGCCGCCGATAAACACCCAGCGGGCGAAGTGAATTGTGCGGATGCGCCCGAGGCGGCCGGGCCTGACCAGATGCCGCGCCGCATAATCGACCGTGCTGAGCACGCCGATGGTCGTCAACAGCCGCATAAGGCCGGGCTTCAGGCTGCCCATCGCGCTGAACTGATTGGTGACATCGTGATCTTCGCTGAGCGCCAACGCCTCGGAGTAGGCCTGATCGACGGTGGGGCAAAATTCCGGATCGGTTGTTTCCAGCTGGCGCAGGCGCAGCAGATAAAAAGGCGCGATGACGATGAGCAGCGGCGCTGCCAGCAACAGCAACAAGGGCATACCGATCAAGTGCAGCGTGTTGGTGAGCCACCAGCCAATCGGCGTGGCGCGTTCGTCGGAGAGGGTGAGACGGCCGGCGGTTTGTTCGGCATCGACGAAGCGCCGAAGCTGTGCGTGAATCGCCTGTGCGGACTGCGCTTCGAGCACAGGCGCATACACTGCGAGGTGGTCTTCGAGCGCCGCGCGTAGCGCCGCCTCTTCGCGTATCTGCACCACGGTGCGCCCGCGACTGTTCACGTAATTGGCGATGGCAGGACTGCGATGCTGCCGCATCCAGCTAAGCAGATCGGTGTTGGGCGTGAAGCCTTCGCAGCAGGAAAACAGCGCGCGCAAGCCCTCCGCCGCACGCTGCGCCAGCGCGTTCAAAAACGCGTCTTCCGTGCCGTCGATGTCGCCGAGCAGGGCGAAATACAGCGGGTAGGTGGCGACAGGTTCATCGTGGATGCGGATGTCGGTGGTGGTCTGGTCGTCGAGGATCAGCAGCCGCGCGACATGCAGCGTGTCGAACTGCGCAAACGGAATCAGCGCATTGTTCGCGTTGACGCGTCCCGGTGCGTCGTTCATCGAGGCCAGCAACTGGCGCAGCGTCGCCTCGTGTTCGGGCACGACAGCCGCCACGATCATGAAGTTGGACTGCGGCGTCATGGCGCGTTACACATCGAAGGTCTCGTCGCCGCGAGGCTCGTAGTGTGGCACCGCGTTCAACGTATGCCGCAGCTTGGACAACTCGAAATACATGCGCTGCCGGGCGCGGCTCTGGTTGCCGAGCGGGCGATGTTCGGCGATGGTGTGCCACGGGTTGTAGGAAAGTTTCTTGGCGAATTCCATCTGCGCCGGCGAGTCGAATTTTTGTTTGGGCAGACGCAGCGTGGCAACTGTCACGCGCGGCGACAACTTCTCCGGCCAGAGCACGCCGTTGTTCTCGATCGGCATCAAATGCGCATCGGTTTGCAGTTGTAGACGGATGTCGAATTCAACGTCGCCCGCGGCCAGCGCGGCGACCATGGCGTCGCGCAGATAATCGTCAGGCGGGCGGCGTGGCAGGCGCGGGATCGGCGTGCGCTGTTTCGTCTTCGGCCATACCGAATATTGCATCGCCTGACCTTCGCCCAACAGGTACGGTACGCAACTGAAGTACGGCGCCTCGAACGGACTGCTCTGCGTCTTGATGAACAGTGCCTGCATGATCAGGTCGAGAACATGCGGGCGTTTGAAATTGACGAAGTGAAAAATCGACGCGTTCTTCAGGCTCCAGGTTTGCAAGTGTGCGTTGGCGCGCGTATCCGGAGTGACGAACGTGGGTGTGGAGACGCCGAACATATCCAGTGTGTGTTGTTCCTCATCCATCAACTTTGCACCGGCCACACCCATCAGCTTGATGCTGATGCTCATGAAACCGACATCGTCGATGTCCGGCGTGATGTAAGGGCCTGGCCCTGAGAAACGTACCCAAGCGGGAAAGGTTTGCGGCCGTGCATAGATGCCGTGGCGAAATTGCGCTGGCAGATGGTCGTGAACGATGAACTCGCCACGCACGATGCCGTGTGTTTTCGTATTCCCACCGCGCTCCATCCCGCCGGGCTTCCACAGCTTCTGCATCTGCTGACTGAATGTCGAGATGATCGCGTCGAGATGCGCGGTTTCATCCGGCAGCGGTTTTTCCTCGGCTAGTCGCAGACCTTCGTCGCGGCGCTGCCAGTTGATCAGCGCCGTGACCAGGCGCGCCAGTGGATCGCGCAGCAGCGTATCGAACGGCGGACGCAGCCAGGGATCGATGCGCCGTTCCATTTGCAGCAGGAAGGTAGACGTATCGGCGAGCCAGTCGAGCAAAACCGAACCGGTGTCGGCATGCGGCACCGGACGGCTGGCGTTGGAGTTTTCGTTGGGCATGGTTCAAACGGCCATAGAGAAAAATGGGTGGGCTGAGTGGCGTTCGCTGCTCATGGTCGTACCTCCGGGTAGGGCGCAGCAGACAGACAGGCGGCGAGCTGCGTGTAAGGCAGGTGCAGAACGGCTTGCGGATCGCGGTTCTGCCGCTGCAGGCGCGTGGCGAGGTCGCTGCGAATCGCCTTGAAGTCCGTCGAGTCGAGCCAAACGTGTACGTCCATGTTGAGCGCCGTCGGCGGTGGCATGGGCGCGACGTGCTGCGCGGACTCTGGCAGCGCCGCCTGACTCACGCGGGCGTACATGCGCTCGGCGCAGAGGTCGATCTGGGTGTCCACGGCGGCTGCGTCGCCGTGCAGAAAATTCGGTGGGTGAGGCAACGTGGTGTCGTGGCAAGCGGCGCAGCGGCGGGCGTAGACCTGACGCGCGGCGGAAACGGGAAGTATGGAAGCCGCTTCGATGCGTGCTGCGGGCAGCTCGTCGATTTGGGTTGTTTGAACCTGACCGAGTTCAGCGGCGAGTGCGCGCAGGGGTGCGGCGTCGAAGGTTTGTCGGTTGTACTCGCCGCGTACCTGCAGTCGATCAAGCGCTGCCGCGCGATCCGTAGGATCAGATTTGCGCACGCGTTCGACGACAGTGCTATCGAACATCCCTGACAGGCCGACGACGAAGGCAGTGACGTCCGGCACGGTCCACAGTGTCTGTGACGGGCGCAGCTTCAGCGGATCGTGTTCTGGATCTGGTAGCGGAAAGAACGGATCGCGGTTGGGCAAATCGGCGCTCGGGATCGTGAGTCCGCGCGGCCATTGTTGTGCCCAGCGACCGGCCAATTGAGGCAGTGCATCGACACTGGGCAACGTGCCACTCAGTGCATAGTCGAGCGCGGCGGCGAAGGCGTTGTGGCGACAGGCATCGCCCGCCGCGCCGGTGCCGCAGCCGTCACGCCACAGGGTCTGCCACACCGAAAAGAGATTGGCGCGATCGGCCGCGGCGTCGATGAAGTAGGCGATGTCGGTGCCGGCCAGTTTGATCCCGTAAAAATCGCGCCGGTCAGCTTTGAGCCGACGTGCGATCTCGGGGTTGGCGGGGGTTTCGTCCCACAGCGGGCGGGCGAAGATCGGCGCCGCATTCTGGTGGCAGGCGAGGCACAGGCTGCGTCGCGCGTAATAAACCTGCGGCGTTTTGCCCGGCGCGTAGTCGCGCACGACCTGGAATTCGAAGCGGCCGGCGGCGTCGTTGTAGCTGATGACTTCGAGCACCTCGCCTTTCTCGTGGTAGCCGAGAAACAGGCGATCTTTCAGTGGCGCAACGCCGGGCTTGTTCACGCCGTCGGCGGCGGCGACCACCCGAGGAAAACGGAAAAAATCCGGCGCGCCCGCATTGCGCTGCAAGGAGCGTCCGAGCGGAATCAGCGTGGTTTTCAAAGTCGGCAAACCGCCCGGATCGGCCTGCATCTGCGCCTCGATTTTTTGGTGTAGCTGCGCGAACGGAAATGGCACGGGCGCGTTGCCGATGAGTGCATCGAAACGCGAGTGCCCGACCGGCGGCAGGTCATCCGTTGCGAAGACCGGGTGGGACAGGCTGAGCAGGGTGATGAACACGCGTGCGCTCCTCGTCCAGGGCACGCGCGTCAGCCTTGCACCAGCATCCGTTTCTGGGTGCCGCCCCAGCATTCGTCGCGAACTTGGCCGGCCTCGAATTCGGCGCGACCGGCTTTGTCCAGCGCTTTGCTGTAGAGCACGAAATTGAGGACGAAAGCATGATCCATGTAGGCGCGACCGAGATACAGACCGGGACGCACCATGCGGATTTCGTCGCGCACCTTGAGGCCGCGCCGGCCGGCCAGGAAATCCGGATTTTCGCGGTAGCCTTTGATTTCGTCGGTGAAGGCGTAGTCGATGATGATCGATTCGCGGCGCGAGTCGATCAGGCTTTGTCCGCAATACAGCTTGGCGGGGAACAGCAGCCAGGCATCTTTGCCATCGACGTCGATTTTCTGGATCTCGCCCGCGCCGATGATGGGGCGCAGCACGGCGAGGTCCTCGATGCGATTGCGCAGGATCTTCTCGTCGCGATAAAACACCTTGCCCTTCCACAGCGCCTCGCCGGCTGTTTCGAGTAGCTTGCCCTTGAAGTTGACGCCCAGGCCGGCCAAGCCGCCGATGATTTCAGCGGCGCGCAGTTTGCCCGAGCTGCCGCGTGTGAAGACGATTTCACCGTCGAACGCGCCATCGGGCATCGGCCCTGAGGACAGCCGCGCGTACAGCTGGTCGAGTTGTTCCTGTTGTAGTTCGGCCAGATATTTAGGCGTGATCTTAGCGAGTTCCTGCAGCGGAATCGGGTGCTCGTATTCGACCTGCGCCAGATCGGGCTTGCTCGCGTAGTCCTCGCCATAAGGCGCGTAGGCGATGTTAGGTTTGTCCGCGAACCAGCTTTCGATCTGGTCGCAACCGCTGAGCGACAGGGCGAGCGCGGCGAGGATGAAGCTGCGTGCGATCATGATGTCTGTCCTCAGAGGGTGGCGAGAAATGCGATCAGCGCGTTCTTGTCGGCATCCGACAGATCTTCGCCGAAGCGATGACCGTCGTTTTCGATTTCCGCGCTGCACGAGGAATAGACCTGCCACAGCGCGGGCGTGCGGGCGCGCGCCTCCTTCACCACCTCGACCAGCCGGTCCGGGTCGGAAACGATGGCGCGGCCGATGCTCTGCATTTCGGTAGCGAGTTGTTTCGCCTCGGCGGCGGGCAGCACCTTGGCCAGCCGCGCTTCAAGTTCGGCGGGTTTCAGCTTGGCGCGCACCAAGTCGACGATGAAATCCTTGTGGCGGAAGTTGCCGACGTTGCCGGCGGTGGCGCCGGCCGGTACTCGCACGGTGAAACCGACCACGCGTTTTTCTTCCTTGCCATCGAAGATACGCGGGCCGATGTCGAGCACGATGTCCTCGTCGAGCTTGGTCGCCTTGGGGATGCGCTGGGCGGGATTGAGCAGATCGTTCATCGACGCGACGTACAGATCAAAGCGGCCTTCAACCGAGGGATCGTATTGCCAGCACGCCGGTTGTTGGTCCTTCGCCAGCGGCGGGTTGCCGGGCTTGCTGGTATCGACGTAGCTGGAGCGATACAGCTCGTAGGGATTCGGACTTGTCGCCGCCCCAGCCGCACAGCTCCGGGCCGACCGAATTGTTGTGCAGGAACGGCGCGTGTGCCCACAGGTTCACCAGCGACACATTGCGGTAATAGCCGCGCCCGCCGTCGTGCGGTTCGAGGATGCCGGAGATGGTTTTGCGCGCGTGGTAGTCCTCGTTGGCGAACTGTTCCCAGACATGACCGCGCATGTGGTTGGAATGCAGTGAACGGCAGCGGTAGGTGCCGATTTCGGTGACCGGCGTCGGCACGTCGTTGCCCAGCCAGTCGGCGCGCAGGCCGGTTTTGCTGTCGATGGCGCGGAAGTCGACCGCCTCGAACGGCGGTTTACTACTGGAATGGCAGCGCGCGCAGTTGGTGGCGAACACCTGCTGGCCGCGTGACACCGCATCTTGCCGAAGCTTTGTTCAAGATCGCGCACCAGATCGGCCTCGGTGTAAGCGGCCTGGCGCTGGTTCGCGCGTGCTTCGCGCAGGTCGCGCGCATGGCCTTCGGGCGCGGTGAGGAAGAAATCGAGAATGTTGTGCAGCCGGTCTTCCATCGCGCGGAAGTTGGGGCAGTCGCGCCGGCACTGGCCGATGTCGAACGGCGTCTGGCCGAAGTTGCGCGCCTGCGGGTCGAGTTGGCGCAGGTCGGTGAGATGGTTCGATCCAGCACTGCTCGGCGCACGAACCGATGTTGAAGTACACGCGCTGGATCGCGCCGAGCGCGCCGATCGAGTCGCCGCCGCCTTTGAGAATGTGGTGGACGGTTTCGGTCTGCACGCTCTTTTCCCAGCATTTGCCGGGCTTGCCGGGTTCGCACCAGCAGGTGGATTCTTTCGCGCCCGCCGGGCAGGCGGCGGCCTTGCGCCAGCGGTTGACCTTGTTCGCCGGCAAAGGTGGGGCGCTGCGCGATATTGATCAGCGCGTTGATGGTGCCGGCGTTGTTCACTTGGTCGTTGGGGATCGCCGAGGTGTCGGAGGTGCCGGGACGGGCATGGGCGAAGATCTGCCACAGCAGATCGTCATGCGGCATACCCGAAATCAGCATTTCGGACACGCGGATGTACTGGTTGCCGACCAGGCCGGAGAGGTTTTCCCACTTCGGATGCTCGGGATCGAGCGGCGGTTTGGCCGGGTTAAAGGCGACGTGGCAGGAGGCGCAGGCGGTGCCGATCAGGAATGGCGGTTCGATCGAGGCGTCGGCCAGCTTGCGCATTTTGAAATCGGCGCGGGCAGGATCGTTCGACAGTTTGCGGTTATAGCCTTCCCAGCTGCCGAGGCGGCCGTTGAGTCGCTGCCAGGCTGCTGCGTCGAAGCGCGGATTGGGAAACTTGCGGAAGCCGAGCGCGCCGGTGGAGGTGCCGAAAGCGAGGTTGCAGCTGTCCTCGCGGCCTTGTTGATGGCCCTCGGGATCGCTGGTATCGACGCTGGCGTCCTTGAAGTCGCAGGCCGGATCGCGGTAGCCCGGCTTGCCGACGAACTTCAGCAGGGTTTCGTCGCCGGGGCACCAGTCGAAGCCGTAGGTTTCCTCGTAGACTTTTGGCCGGACAGCCGTCGGAACCCGGTGTGCAGCAACCCGGATCGTTGATCAGTCCCCAGGTTTTGAAGCGGGCGTCACGCGCGTCGCCGCGCAACACGCCATACCAGTCGATCAGTGCGGTGACGCGCTGCTGGAAGGTGTAGGTGTGAAAGCGCGCGTTGCCGGCGGTGGCCTTGAACCAGATTTCGCGCCCGGCACGCGCGGAAGGCGAAAGCCCGGCTTCGGCGGCATGGAAATCGGTATCTGTATATCGTCGCTGCCGCATCGGGCAGTGGCGTGGCGTCTGTCTGGATGACGCGGGTGGCATCGGGAAGGGTGGCGGTCGCGTGGTTGGGGGATAGGCCCCAACCTGTCAACACCGCAACGAGGCCGAGGCTGCAAAGACTGACAGTCCTTTTCATTTCGATCCTCCCATGATCGTACTGCGTAACGTCCTTGAACATAGCTCATACAGTAGGGCTTGCAAGCTGCTGCACCGCACCGCTCGCGCAGAGTAGCGCTTATCAGTGCGGGTGTCGCGCGCTATCGCCTGCCCGACACGGCGTTGCTAAGGGGTATCCCAACGCGCCAGCACCGGGGGCAGCGGCTTGCGTGGGATGAGCGCGGTAAGGCTAAGCGGAGACGACTGGAATGCCGGCGATGCGCGCCCGCCAGAGGGCCGGGCCGGTCTGGTGTACGGATTGACCGCGCGCATCCACCGCCACCGTAACCGGCATATCGACGACTTCGAATTCGTAGACCGCCTCCATGCCCAGTTCCGGGAAGGCGACCACGCGCGCGGCACGAATGGCTTTGGACACCAGATAGGCCGCGCCGCCGGTGGCGATCAGGTAGGCCGCGCCATGCTTGCGGATGGACTCGATGGTGGCCGGGCCACGCTCGGCCTTGCCGACCATGCCGAACAAACCGGTTTGCTCCAGCATCATGTCGGTGAACTTGTCCATGCGCGTGGCGGTGGTCGGGCCGGCCGGGCCGACCACCTCGCCATGGACCGGGTCGACCGGGCCGACGTAGTAAATAAAGCGGCCGTGGAAATCCAGACCTGTCGGCAGCGGCTCGCCGCGCCCCAGCAGGTCGGCGATGCGTTTGTGGGCGGCGTCGCGGCCGGTGAGTATCCGCCCGTTGAGCAGCAAGGTCTCGCCGGGCTGCCAGGTTGCGATGTCGGCCTTGGTCAGGCCGTCGAGCTGCACGCGCCGCGAATTCGCTCCGGCCTCCCAGACAATATCCGGCCAGCTCTCCAGCGTGGGTGGAACGAGCCGCGCCGGGCCGGAGCCGTCGAGCGTGAAATGCACATGCCGGGTGGCCGCGCAGTTGGGGATCAGCGCGACCGGCTTGGACGCGGCGTGGGTCGGATAATCCTTCACCTTCACGTCCAGCACTGTGGTCAGACCGCCCAGACCTTGCGCGCCGATGCCCAGCGCGTTGACCTTGTCATAGAGTTCCAGCCGCAACGTCTCGGCGCGGTTGGCCGGACCGCGCGCGCGCAACGCCTGAATGTCGATGGGGTCCATCAGCGCCTCTTTGGCCAGCAGCATGGCCTTCTCCGCCGTGCCGCCGATGCCGATGCCGAGGATGCCGGGCGGGCACCAGCCCGCGCCCATCGTAGGCACTGCTCGAGCACCCATTCGACGAGGTCTGTCGCTGGGATTGAGGATGACGAAGCGGGCCTTGTTCTCCGAGCCGCCGCCCTTGGCCGCGACGGTAACCTCGACCCGGTTGCCGGGCACCAGTTCGGTGTGGATGACCGCGGGCGTGTTGTCGCCGGTGTTGCGGCGCACGCCGTCCGGATCGCTGACGATGGAGGCGCGCAAGGGGTTGTCCGGATCGGTGTAGGCGCGATGCACGCCGGCATTGACCATCTCTTCCAGACTCAGCGTGGTATCCCATTGCACGTCCATGCCGACCTTGAGGAACACCACCACAATGCCGGTGTCCTGGCAGACCGGGCGCTTGCCCTCGGCGCACATCCTGGAGTTCGCCAGGATCTGGGCGATGGCGTCGCGCGCGGCCGGGGATTCCTCGCGCAGATAGGCTTGGTGCATCGCCTGGATGAAATCCAATGGGTGATAGATGGATATATATTGCAGCGCGTCGGCGATGCTGGTGATGAAATCGTCCTGCCGAATGCGGGTCATGCACAATGTCCGGTTGGGGAAGGAACCTTTTCGCGGGCTGCCGCGTCTTGTGTCATTGTAGCGGTCTGTGCCGGCCGCGTGGAACCTATACCCTGCTTGCGTGCCGGTCGGGTGGATGGCAGGGTGGATGGTAGGATATCAGCGGTCGCGGCGGCGGCGAGGAGAACGGTGTGGTGAAGGTGTGGGTCGGGATGCTGTTGGCGCTGGCGCTGAATGCCGGGGTGTGGGCCGAACCGGTGGATTTTTCGCTGCAGGATACGCAGGGCAAACAGCGCAGCCTGTCCGAGTTTCGCGGTAAGTGGGTGGTGTTGAACTACTGGGCCACGTGGTGTCCGCCCTGCTTGGAGGAGATCCCCGATCTGGTGTTGTTCCACGAACGGCACCAAAATCAGGATGCCATGGTGATTGGTCTCAATTATGAGGATTTGCCCATCGAGCAGATACGCGCCTTTGTCGACAGGTACGAGATGACCTACCCAGTGTTGCTCAATACCGAGGCACAGCCAGCACATGAGCGTCTGTCCGTGGATGCACTGCCGATGACTTATATAGTCTCACCGGAGGGCGAAGTGGTGGCGCGGCATGCCGGTTCGATTACCGCCGATGAACTCGAGGCCTTTATCCAGAAGAAAACTCGCGCACGCGTCACCAGCAAACAGACGCAGGTCGCGCCGCTGGAGGCCAAGCCGTGAGTCGGCGTCTGTTGCTTGCGATGTGCTTGTTGCTGAGCAGCAGTGTGTTCGCCGCCACGCCGCGCGATGCCGATAATTATTTCTTCGACCAAACGCTGGGCGATTTCCGTGAGGAACTCGCCGCCGCGCGCGAGCAGGGCAAACAGGGGATTTTCATCTTCTTCGAAATGGATGAATGTCCGTTCTGCCATCGCATGCGCGATACGGTGCTCAATCAGCCTGATGTGCAAGATTACTACAAGGCGCACTTCCTGAATTTCACGGTCGACATCGAGGGCGATATCGGCATCACGGATTTCCACGGCAACAGTGTCACGGAAAAAGACTTCGCCTTCCGCGAGCACCGGGTGCGCGCGACACCGGTGCTGATGTTCTTCGATCTCGACGGCAAAGCGGTGGCGCGCCATACCGGGCCGACGGCAGATGCGCGTGAATTCCGTTGGCTCGGAGAATATGTGGTCGATGGTACCTACCAGACCCAGTCGTTCACGCAATACAAGCGCGAACGCCGGCAGGCAGAACGCTAGCGCATGGTGCGCCCGACACATACATTCCACGCATGCTGTATTGCCCTCGGATTCAGCCTGCCGTGGTCGGTGGTCGCCACGGAACCCGCACCGGAGGCAGAAGCGGCAGCTGTCACGATTACCGACGCATTACCTGAACCGCTCAGCCTCGATCACGCACTCTCCCTGGCGAATGATCCGCATCCAGACTTGCAGGCCGCCGCAGCCGAGACTGACATCGCACAGGCACAGCTTGATCGTGCCCGCGCGGATTACGGATTCAATGTCGGCGTGAATGCCGAGGCCACCTGGATCGAACCTTCCCAATTCGCCTTGGATCAATCGCAGAACGATTCACAGGCCAGTCTGGTTGTCAGTAAACCGTTGTACGATTTCGGCCGCACCCGCGCCAATATCGCGGCCGCCGATGCAGCGCTCAGCGGTCAGCAGTTGCGTTATACCGCCACCCGCACACAACACAGCCTGTCAATCCTCGAACGTTATCTCAACGTGCTGCTGGCCGATTTGCGTTTCCGGGTGGAGGACGAGGCCATGGCGATCGCCTACGTGCGGGTAGATCGTGCGCGCGACCAGCATGAACTGGGACAGATATCCGAGATCGCGCTGTTGGCGGCGGAGACCCAGTATCAAGAGACGCGTTCGGCGCGTTACGCAGCGCAGGCGCAGCAACGCCTCAGTCGCGTGGCGTTGGCCGAGGCGCTCAATCGTCCGGGACAGTTGTCGAGCACGCTGGAGGAACCGGCATTGGATAGCATCACGGCCGAGCCGCCGGCCCTGGAACAGCTGATCACCGAGGTGCTGCGCGACAATACGCGCCTGCGCGCATTGCGCGCCGGGACCGAGGCCGCACGTGAACGCATGCAGGCGGCACGGGCTGTCGATCGCCCGGTCATCACCGGTCGCGCCGAGGCCAATGAATATCAACGTACGACCAGCTCTGACGATCCCTGGGCGGTCGGCGTGCACGTGGAAATTCCCTTGTACACCGGCGGTCGCAGCAGCGCCGAGCGCGCCCAGGCACGCGCCGAACTCACCCGCAGCGAAGCGGAGTTGGCGCGCGCCGAATTGGATCTGCGCCAGGGCGCCCAATCGCTGTGGGAGGAAATCGAGGTGCTGCGCGCCAGTCGCGAAGAGGCACAGACACGCATCGATTACCGCGAGCTGTACCTCGACCGCAGTCGCACGCTGTACGAGATGGAGGTGAGCACGGATCTGGGCGATGCCATGGTGGTGTCGTCGCAGGCGCGCTTGCGCCAGGCCGAACTTGATTATCGGCTGCTGCTCAACTGGGCGCGATTGAATGCATTGCGTGGGCGCGCCTTGTTCGCAGCGGCCAGCGCGGATGTCGAGAAAGAGGATGACACACCATGAAGATCAGGTTGTGCAGTGCCCTTGTGTTGAGCGGTCTCAGCGCGCTGGCCAGTGCAGTCGACGTGAACGGCGAGCTGGACTGGGCCAATCGCGTCACGCTGAGTGTGCCGGTGTCGGGCATCGTCGCCGCTGTGTCGGTGCGTCCGGGCGATGCGGTAGCGGCGGGGCAAGCCTTGTTGAGTCTGGATGCGCGCGAGGTGCAGGCGCGTGTTGCGCATGCCAATAGCGCGGTGAAGAAACTCGAGTTGCACCGCACCGAGGCCGCAGCGCGAGTGGGAGCGCGCCCAGGAACTGTTCGATCGCACGGTGTTGTCGGAGCGTGAATTGCAACTCGCCGAGATCGGTCTCAATGACGCCGATGCCGCCTATCAGGCCGCGCAGGCCGAGCGGATCGCCGCCGCGGTGGCGTTGGAATGTCACAGTCTCAAGGCGCCATTCGCGGCCTGGGTGTTGGCCGTGCCGGTCACGCCGGGTCAGGCCATCGTCAATACGCAACAGGCGACACCGCTGGTGACGCTGGCCGCGCGTGAACTCATGCGTGCGCGTGCCAACGTCGATGCCGCGCAGACAGCCACGCTCAAAACGGATGCGGCTGTTGCCGTACGCGTGGGTGAGCAGCGCTTCGATGCACGCATCGTGCGCATCGGGCTTGGAGCCAATCAACAGCCAACGGCCGCCGCAATATCCTGTCGAAGTCGAATTCAAGGTGCCGGTCGAAGTGCAGTTGCGCGCCGGCCAGGCTGCTGTGCTGGAGCTGCCATGAACAGTGCGCGTCGTTGCCGCGTCAGTGGCCGTGTGCAGGGCGTGTTCTATCGCGCCGCGACTCTCAACGTGGCGCTGGAAATCGGCGTCTTTGGTTACGCGAAGAATCTCCCCGACGGCCGTGTCGAAGTACACGTCGAGGGCGATGCCGCCGCCGTCGCAGCACTGTGCGATTGGTTGTGGGATGGTCCGGATGCGGCAGAGGTGTCCAGTGTCGAATGCCAATCCGTCGCGCTGGTCGGTTACGACGACTTCACGACGGGTTGAATTTCAGCTTGCTTTTTTCAGTGGCCGAATCTTCGGTTGGTGTTGCAGCGAATGCCATAAATCCTAATCGCGCTGGATATTCATCCAGAGTTCCGGGCCGGTACCGAGCGCGTCACCGAGGACGAGTGCGGATTCCGCAGTGATGCTGCGGCGCCCATTAGTTGCAAGCGCCGCGGTTGATCGTTCAAGCATTCCCTCACCCTGACCCTCTCCCTCTGAGAGAGGGCCAGGGTGAGGAGGTGTAAATTCAGATACCCTCATCCTGTCCTTCTCCCGGGGGGAGAAGGGACGTATGACCACACGGCAGTGATTAATTCCTTCAGTGATTCCCCGCCCACGCCATGCTGCGACGTGCTTCGGGTGCTGGCGGTGTGAGGACGGTGTCCTGCGGCGGATGTGCGGTGTCGGTGTCCGGATAATCCAAGGTGTAATGCAGGCCGCGGCTTTCCTTGCGGCTCTGCGCCGAGCGGATGATGAGTTCAGCGACCTGCACCAAGTTGCGCAACTCGATCAGGTCGTTGGTGACGCGGAAGTTGCTGTAGTACTCGTGGATCTCATGTTGCAACAGCAGCACGCGGCGCAGGGCGCGCTCCAGGCGTTTGTTGCTGCGCACGATGCCGACGTAATCCCACATGAAGTGGCGTAGCTCATCCCAGTTGTGGCTCACGACGACTTCCTCATCGGAATCGGTGACGCGCGATTCGTCCCAGGCCGGTAGCGCCGGCGGTGGCGCGACGTCGTTCAGTTTGGCGACGATGTCCGCGCCGGCAGCTTGGCCGAATACCAAACATTCCAGCAGCGAATTACTGGCCATGCGGTTGGCGCCGTGCAGGCCGGTGTGCGCGGTCTCACCGATGGCGTACAGGCCGTCGATGTCGGTGCGGCCGTGCAGATCGGTCATCACGCCACCGCAGGTGTAATGCGCGGCGGGCACTACCGGGATCGGCTGCCGGGTCATGTCGTAACCGAATTCCAGACAGCGGGCGTACACGGTCGGGAAGTGTTCCTGGATGAACGCGGCCGGCTTGTGGCTGATGTCCAGATACACGCACTCGGCACCGAGACGTTTCATTTCATGGTCAATGGCGCGCGCGACGATATCGCGCGGGGCGAGTTCGGCGCGCGCGTCGAACTTGTGCATGAAACGTTCGCCGTTCGGCAGTTTCAGCAGGCCGCCTTCGCCACGCACGGCTTCGGTGATCAGGAACGATTTCGCATGCGGGTGATACAAGCAGGTCGGATGGAACTGGTTGAACTCCATGTTGGCGATGCGGCAGCCGGCGCGCCAGGCCATGGCGATGCCGTCGCCGCTGGCGGTGTCCGGGTTGCTGGTGTAGAGATACACCTTGCTGGCGCCGCCGGTGGCCAGCACGACGAAGCGCGCGCGGAACAGGTCTACATGAGCGCGGCCACGATCCAGCACATAGGCGCCGACACAGCGGTTGGGGCCGGACAGGCCGAGCTTGGCGGTGGTGATCAGATCAACGGCGATATGATTTTCAAACAGCGTGATGTTGGGATGCGCGCGCGCGCAGGCGACCAACGAAGTCTCGATGGCCGCGCCGGTGGCGTCGGCGGCATGGATGACGCGGCGGTGGCTGTGGCCGCCTTCGCGGGTGAGATGAAATGTCGATCGCCATTGCCACTGCCAGCGTGTTCGCGGGTAAAGGGCACGCCATGGTCGATCAGCCAGTGCACCGCATCCGGGCCGCGTTCGACGGTGAAGCGCACGGCATCCGGGTGACACAGGCCGGCGCCGGCATCGAGGGTGTCAGCGACATGCGAGTCGATGCTGTCTTCGGGGTCGAGCACCGCTGAAACGCCGCCCTGGGCATACAGACTGCTGCCTTCGGTGATCGGGCCCTTGGCCAGCACCGTGACGCGGCAATGGTCAGCCAGTTCCAGTGCCAGACGCAGCCCGGCGGCACCGCTGCCGATGACCAATACGTCGCTGTCTGTTGTTTGCGCCATGGCTTGTGAGGGCTGGGGAATGCGTCTAAGGTTGCGCGGGAGTCTGCGGGCCGAATACGTACGGGCCTTGAATTTCCATAAGTTACCCTAAAGTCACCGGTCTGGCGAACTGTTTGCCGCCGCGCTTGTCTAGGGTGCGGGGGCGGGCGCAGTCCAGTATCGGGCAGCCCAGTATGACGCTTGGGGAAGCGGATGAATGAACACAACACCGACCAGGCGTTGGTCGAGCGCGTCCAGCAAGGGGATGCGCGTGCCTTCGAACTCCTGGTGCGGAAATATCAAAACAAGATCGTGCAGCTGGCAACCCGTTATCTGCACGATCCCAGTGAGGCACAGGATGTCGCGCAGGAGACCTTTATCAAGGCCTACCGCGCGTTGCCGTCATTCCGAGGGGATAGCGCCTTCTACACCTGGCTGTACCGGATCGCGACCAATACCGCTAAGAATTACTTGGTCGCGCAGAACCGCCGGCCGCCCACCGACGATATCGATGCACAAGATGCGGAACAATTCAGCGGTGATACGGGTCTGAAGGAATACGCCACGCCTGAGCATCTGCTATTACGCGACGAGATCGAGCAGACCATTACCGATGCGATCGAGGCGTTGCCGGATGAGTTGCGCACCGCGATCACCTTGCGGGAACTGGAAGGATTAAGTTACGAAGATATTGCCCAGGCCATGGATTGCCCTATCGGCACGGTGCGGTCACGGATCTTCCGTGCCCGTGAGGCCATTGAAACACGATTAGCCCCTTTGCTGAGTTGATGGCGGTGGGGTCGGCAGTTGCGAGGTTGAATGTATGAGCGAACAGATCAGAGAACAGTTATCGGCCCTGCTCGACGGTGAGTTGCCGGCGCATGAACAGGACTTGTTGCTGGCGCGACTCGCGCGTGATCCGGCGTTGCGGACGCGCTGGTCTAATTACCAGATGATCGGTGATGGCCTGCGCAAGAGTCTGCCGGCGCAGGTCGATCTCGATTTTGCCGATCGGGTCATGCGCGCGATTGACGGCTTGCCCGCGCAACCTGCCGGCAAGTCGTCGGCCGTGCTACGCGTGCTGAAACCGTTGGTCGGACTGGCGGTGGCCGCGTCGGTTGCCGTCGTCGCCGTGCTGGCGGTGCAGCAGTCACGCACACTCACTCCCGGCACAGCGCAGGTGGCGACCAGCCAACCGGCTCAGTCGCAGACCTATGTGCGGGTGCAGGGAACACAATGGCAGGCGCAGCCGGGGAATGTACAAGCGCCGCAGGTCAATAACCGCCTCAACGAATATCTCGTCAATCACAGTGAATACGCTGCCAGTGGCGGTATGCCGGGTATGCTGCCGTATGTCCGTGTCGTGGGATATGACCAGGAATAAGCCGACACTGCTGACGCTGGGGGCGGGGCTGGTACTGTGGACGCTCCTGGGGCTGTCGGCCGCAGTCGCCGGTGCGGCAACCGATGATGCGCGCGATCTGCTACGGCAGATGTCCGAGGCCAGTATGGGTCTGAATTACCGCGGCACATTCGTCTATCTGCACAACGGCCAGTTGGAGGCGATGCAGGTCGTGCATCGCGCCGCCAAAGAGGGCGAGCAGGAGCGTTTGGTCGCGCTGACCGGCGAGGCCCGCGAGGTTCTGCGCGACAAGGACAGGGTGACGTGCATCCTGCCGAACAGTAAAGCGGTGATGGTCGACAAGAGCATCCCGCGGCAGCCGTTTCCGGCGGCGCTGCCGCGTGACTTGGAGGCGCTCACTGACACTTACGAATTTCAGGTTTTAGGCGAAGATCGCGTGTCCGGCCGGCCGGCGCGCATCGTCGCTATTCGTCCGTTGGACGCCTTCCGTTATGGTTATCGATTATGGCTGGAGCGCGACATTCACCTGTTGCTGAAGTCGGATTTGATCGACAGCGATGGGCGTGCGGTCGAGCAAATGATGTTTACCGATGTGGAAATCCTCGATGCCGTGTCTGACGCCGCGTTAACGCCGTCTTTACACGGCGACGGTTACACTTGGCACGAGCAGAAGGAAGGGGGCGCGGCGGATGACCATGCCGAGGCGGGCGAGAGTGCCTGGTCGGTGACCGGATTGCCGGCCGGTTTTATGCGTACGCATCGCAATCGGCATTCGATGCCCTCGGCGGCCGTGCCGGTCGAGCACATGGTATTCAGTGACGGTCTGGCCACTGTGTCGGTCTATATCGAGCCGCGGCAAGCAGACGCGCAAGGATTGTCCGGACATTCCAATATGGGTGCGGTCAATGCCTTGGGTGTCCAGGTCGGCGACTATCAGGTTACCGTGGTCGGCGAGGTCCCGCGGCTGACGGTGGAACGCATTGGTCAATCAGTGCGCCGTCGCTGAGTCTGTTAACATGGCGCCCCTATGATTGAAGAATCCGCCCAGGTCATCGCGACAGAAGGCGACTTCGTTTGGGTCGAGACCCAGCGGCAGTCGACCTGCGGCGGGTGTGCGGCCAATCAGGCCTGTGGCACGGCGACGCTGGCTAAAGTGCTCGGCCGCCGGCGCACGCGGGTACGCGCGCGCAATCACGAGGGCGCGCAAGTCGGTGATAGCGTCATTATCGGGCTCGACGAAACCGCGCTGATCCGCGGTTCATTGGCGGTATATGCCATGCCTTTGCTGGCCTTGTTCGCCGGTGGCATCGTTGGTGCATTGTTGTCGGAACGCTGGGCGCTGAGCGGTGAATCATTGACGCTGGGTTTGGGTATTGCGGGTCTGATCGGCGGTCTGCTGTGGCTGAAGGGTTTCAGTCGACGAATCCGAGACGACAGTCGTTATCAGCCGGTGGTGCTGCGGCGGCAATTGCGATAAAGGTTTTTTGAAACGTTCACTTGGTCGTGAACAACGCGGGAATGTGCACAATCCGTTCGCCAACGCGAGCCTTCCCTACAGGGCTGTTGGCATAAGATTGCTGTGCATCGAGGCAGGTTAACTTGGGAGATGTCATGAAACGTATGTCTGACCGTCGGTTTGGCGGTGTATGGGTGATGATGGTGGCGGGTCTGTTGGCATCGACGCAGCTGGCTGCGCGCGAACTGCCGGATTTCAGTGAACTGGTGGAGGCCAACAGTCCGGTGGTTGATGAATATCAGCACCACGCAGAAGGCCAAGCAGAAGCTATCCGCGGTCTGCCGCCGGGCATGGAGATGCCCGATCTGCCCGAAGACAGCCCGTTCAACGATCTGTTCAAGCATTACTTCGGCGAAGGTGGTGAGGGTGCGCCGGAAGAGTTCGACGCCAAATCGTTGGGCTCGGGTTTCATCATCAGCGCCGACGGTTACATCTTCACCAATAATCACGTCATCAAAGACGCCGAAGAGATCATCGTGCGTTTGTCCGATCGCCGCGAACTGGTGGCCAAGGTCATCGGTACCGACGAACGCAGCGATGTGGCGTTGTTGAAGATCGACGCAGACGATCTGCCGGTCGGCAACATGGGCAAATCGAAGAGTCTGAAAGTCGGTGAATGGGTGTTGGCGATCGGCTCGCCGTTCGGCTTCGACAGCACCGCGACCGCCGGCATCGTTAGCGCCAAGGGCCGTGCCCTGCCGAGTGAAAATTATGTGCCGTTCATCCAGACCGACGTGGCCATCAATCCCGGCAACTCGGGCGGTCCGCTGTTCAACATGGATGGCGAGGTGGTAGGCATCAACTCGCAGATCTTCAGCCGCACCGGCGGGTACATGGGCCTGTCGTTTGCCATTCCCATCGAAGTCGCAATGGAAGTCACAGATCAGCTCAAGAGCAAGGGCAAGGTCAGCGCGCGGTTGGCTGGGTGTGCTGATCCAGGATGTCACCCGCGAATTGGCCGAATCCTTCGGCATGAAAAAACCGATGGGCGCGCTGGTGTCCAAGGTGTTGCCGGATAGCCCGGGCGCCAAGGGCGGTGTCCAGGTCGGCGACGTGATCCGTCGAATACAACGGGCGCGAGGTGAGTCAATTCCTCGAATCTGCCGCCCATCGTCGGCAGCACCCGGATCGGCAAGGAGATCGAGTCAAGGTGTTGCGCAACGGCACGGCGCAGACGCTGACCGTGACGCTGGGCGAATTGCAAGGACGAGGACAAGAAGGTGCTGGCGAAGGCCGACCCAAAGATCCACCAGTAGCAGCCGGTTGGGTCTTGGTACCAGCGAAGTACCCAAGGAAATACGCGATGCCTTGGAGATACAAGGACGGCGTGGTCATTGTCAGTGACATCGGACAGTGGCGCCGCGTCCAAGGCCGGCATCCGCAAAGGCGATGTCATCATGATGTTCAACAGTGTCGCGTGGAAAACGGCAAACAGTTCGGCGAATTGGTCGACAAGGCCCAGGCTGACACGGTGGTCGCCGGTGCTGGTCCAACGTGAAGGCGGCCCGACCTTCCTGGCGATGAAGATACCGAGTTAAGTGGCTGCCAGCAATCGGAGGTTCGGGTAAGGATTCAGCATGATGCAGAGTATACCCGGGATAGGATCCCGAATCTCCACTCATGCCCCTGATTCTCTACACCCGCCATGGCTGCCACCTGTGCGAGGATTTCGAGCAGGAACTGCTGCGTTTACAGCAGGATCATCCTCAGGCTTACGCCTTCAGCGTCGAGATCCGGATGATGTCGACACGCGCCCGGAGTGGACGGGCGGCCTTCAACGACCTGGTGCCCCTGCTGCTGGCCGGCAGCGAGGAAATCTCCCGTTATTTTCTCGATCTGGAGCGCCATAGGCGGTATCTGGGTAGTGCGTGAACATGTATAATCTGCCGCCTTTATGACGGCATTTTCTGCGCTTTCAGACATCTCCAAACGTCCCCGGCGACAGGCGGCCCAGACGGCCGCGCGGAGCCCTTGTGTTTTCAATGAGTACCCGCAGTGACCGATCTCAGCCATATCCGTAATTTTTCCATCATCGCCCACATCGACCACGGTAAATCGACCATGGCCGATCGGTTCATCCAGCGTTGCGGTGGCTTGTCCGAGCGCGAGATGGAGGCGCAGGTGCTGGATTCCATGGATCTGGAGCGCGAGCGCGGCATCACCATCAAGGCGCAGAGCGTGTCCTTGGACTACACGGCGAGCGACGGCCAGGTCTATCGTTTGAATTTCATCGACACGCCCGGCCACGTCGATTTCTCCTATGAAGTGTCGCGCTCGCTGGCGGCCTGCGAAGGCGCGCTGCTGGTCGTCGATGCCGCGCAGGGTGTTGAAGCGCAGAGCGTGGCCAACTGCTACACCGCCATCGAGCAGGGCCTGGAAGTGGTGCCGGTGCTGAACAAGATCGATCTGCAATCGGCCGATCCCGACCGCGTCATCAAAGAAATCGAAGAGATCATCGGCATCGAGGCCGAAGATGCCGTACGTGCCAGCGCCAAGACCGGCATCGGTATCGATGAAGTGTTAGAGGCGCTGATCGCGCGCGTGCCGGCGCCACAGGGCGATCGCAGCGGGCCGTTGCAGGCGCTGATCATCGACTCCTGGTTTGATAACTATGTCGGCGTTATCTCGCTGGTGCGGGTCATGGAAGGCACGCTCAAGCCCGGCCAGAAGATGCAGGTGATGTCTTCGGGGCGCGCCTATCTGGTCGACAACGTCGGCATGTTCACGCCCAAGCGACTGGAGACAGAACTGTTGCAGGCCGGTGATGTCGGCTATGTGATCGCCGGTATCAAAGAGATCGACGGCGCGCCGGTCGGTGACACACTGACGCTGGCCGACAAACCGGCGAGTGCGCCCTTGCCAGGTTTCCAGAAAGTGCAACCGCGCGTGTTTGCGGGCCTGTTTCCCGTGGTTTCCGATGCCTACGAAGGTTTGCGCGAGGCCTTGCAGAAACTGCGTCTGAACGACGCCTCGCTGCATTTCGAGCCTGAATCCTCCACTGCGTTGGGCTTTGGCTTCCGCTGTGGCTTCCTCGGTATGCTGCACATGGAGATCGTGCAGGAACGCCTGGAACGCGAGTACGACATGGATCTCATCACTACCGCGCCGACGCGTGGTGTATCAGGTGTTGACGACCAAGGGCGAGGTGATCGACATCGATAACCCGTCCAGTCTGCCACCGCTGAATTATGTCGACGAGATTCGCGAGCCGATCATCCTCGCCAATATCCTAGTGCCGCAGGACCATCTCGGTGCCGTGATGACGCTGTGCATCGAAAAACGTGGCGTGCAGAAAAATCTGCAATTCCTGGGCAATCAGGTCTCGGTGAGCTTCGAAATGCCGATGGCGGAAGTGGTGTTGGACTTCTTCGATCGACTCAAATCCGTCAGCCGTGGCTATGCCTCGTTCGAATATCATTTTCTGCGCTTTCAAGAGGCGCCGCTGGTGAAGCTGGATATTATGATCAACGGCGAGAAGGTCGATGCGCTGGCGATTATCGTGCACCGTGATCAGGCCGAGTATCGTGGTCGCGAAGTCGCCGATAAAATGAAGGAACTGATTCCGCGGCAGATGTACGATGTGGCGATTCAGGCGACGATCGGCGCGAATATTATCGCCCGCACCACGGTCAAAGCGCTGCGCAAGAACGTCACCGCGAAGTGCTACGGCGGCGACGTCTCACGTAAGCGCAAGCTGCTGGAGAAGCAAAAAGAAGGCAAGAAACGCATGAAGCAGTTCGGTAAGGTCGAGATTCCACAATCGGCCTTTCTGGCGGTTCTGCAGGTCGGCAAGAAATAACTAAGGACAACCCATGAATTTCGATTTCCCCCTGATACTGGTTCTGGCAAGTTTCATCACTGGCGCGATCTGGGCCCTGGATGCCCTGTTGTGGGCACCCAAGCGCAAATCTGCGGCCAAAGAGCCGGTGTTGGTCGAATACGCCAAGGCGTTCTTCCCGGTGATCTTCATCGTCCTGCTGCTGCGTTCGTTCCTGGTCGAGCCGTTTCGTATCCCCTCCGGTTCGATGATGCCGACCCTGCTGGTGGGCGATTTCATTCTGGTCAATAAGTTCGCCTACGGTCTGCGCCTGCCGGTGCTGAACAGAAAGATATTGGATATCGATGCGCCGCAGCGCGGCGATATCGTGGTGTTCCGCAATCCGGAAGATCCCGCCGTCGATTACATCAAGCGCGTGGTCGCCATTACCCGGCGACCGTGTTGCCTACCACGACAAAATCCTCTATATCAATGGCAAGGCGATGCCGCAGACGCCGATCGGCAGTTATGTCGGGGTCGGTTCCGGGGTGTCGAGTTCGGGTGCCGATCTGCGCGAGGAGAATCTCGATGGTGTGCAACATCAGATCCTGGTTCGGCCGGGTGCCGGCGGTGCCGAGGGCGACTTGCAAGTACCGCCGGGGCATTATTTTATGATGGGCGATAATCGCGATAACAGTAAAGACAGCCGCTATATCGGCCCGATCCCGGAGGCCAATCTGGTCGGCAAGGCGTTTATGATCTGGATGAGTTGGGATGGCGCCGGCGGCGGCGTCGATGTAAAACGGCTCGGACAATCCATTCACTAGGAGAGGGGAACGATTATGCAGATGCTGAAATCGCAGCGGGGAATGACCGCGATCGGTTGGTTGGTCGTACTGGGACTGATCGGCTTCTTCGTGCTGCTGGCGTTGCGCATGACGCCGAGCTATCTGGAGTCTTTTACCATCTACTCGGCCATGGAATCCTTGCAGGAAGAGCCGGGGATGGCCAACAACACCCCGCAGGATATCCGCAAGATGCTGGGCAAGCGTTTCGACATCAACGACGTCAAGAGCATCACCGCCAAGGACGTCGATGTCGAGAATCTAGGCAATGCCTTCCTGGTCAGTGTCGATTACGAAGTGCGCATGCCCGTGTTCGGCAATGTCGACGTGGTGATGACCTTCGCCAAAGAAGTTGAGGTGGCGCGCAATTGAGCGTGGACGCGGCGCGCTGCTCAACAGCTTGGGTTATACATTTCATGACCCACTGCTGCTGGAGAGCGCGCTCACGCACCGCAGCGCGGGCGGCGTCAACAACGAGCGCCTGGAATACCTGGGCGACGCGGTGCTCGGTCTGGTGATCGCAGAAGATCTCTATCGGCGCTATCCGCAGGCCAGCGAAGGTGAACTCAGCCGCTTGCGTGCCAGCTTGGTGCGTAAGCAAACCCTGGCCGAATTGGCGCGTGATTTGAATTTGGGTGAGTTTCTGCGTTTGGGTTCCGGCGAACTCAAAAGCGGTGGTTACCGCCGCGATTCCATTCTCGCCGATGCCCTTGAGGCGATCCTCGGTGCCGCCTATCTGGACGGCGGCTTCGCCGCCAGTGCGGCATTGATCCAGGCACTTTACGCCGAACGCCTGGAAAGTCTGCCGAGCAAGCCTCTGGCCATCAAAGATCCGAAGACGCAGTTGCAGGAATATCTGCAAGGCCGACGTCTGAATTTACCCGACTATGAGGTTGTTTCCGTGCGCGGCGAGGCCCACGATCAGATCTTCGAAGTCGAGTGCCAGATCGCGGCGCTGACGCAGAGCACGCGGGCGCAGGGCAGCAGTCGGCGGCGCGCCGAACAACAGGCCGCACAGCAGATGTTGGAACAGTTGGGCGTGGATATCGGTTGATCATTCCCGATAGTCACGAGAGACACGGCCACGGAAAACACGGAAGCCACGGACAATGATTTATCACGTAAACCATGCAACAACCCGTAATGGGGAAAACCGTCGTCACGGCCTGCGAAGGTATTATTGCCAAAACCTTGTCCGTGTTTTCCGTGGCCATATTCTGGATTTAAGGTGCCCCGCATGAGTGCAGCATTCCGCTGTGGTTATGTGGCCCTGGTGGGGCGGCCCAATGTGGGCAAGTCGACGCTGCTCAACAGCATTGCTCGGGCAGAAGATCAGCATCACCTCGCACCGTCCGCAGACCACGCGCCATCGCATCCTCGGCATCAACACGTCTGGAACAGGCGCAGATCGTCTACGTGGATACACCCGGCCTGCATCAGGGCAATCGCAAGGCGCTGAACCGCGCCATCAATCGCACCGCTGCCGATACCTTGCATGCGGTGGATGTGGTGGCCTTCCTCGTCGAGGGCGTGCGCTGGAGTGACGAAGACCGCTGGGTACTGGATTTGCTCAAGGATGTTGAGGTGCCGGTGATCCTGGTGGTGAATAAGGTTGACCTGCTGGAGGATAAGGCGGCCCTATTGCCGCATATGCAGACCCTCGCCGCGCTGTATGACTTCGCCGACATCGTGCCGCTGTCCGCATTGAAGCGCGACAACCTCGATCGCTTCGAAGCGTGCGTCATAGAACATTTGCCGGAGCAGCCGCCGCTCTACCCGGAGGATCAGATCACCGATCGCAGCGAACGCTTTCTGGCCGCCGAACGCGTGCGTGAAAAACTGTTCCGCAAACTCGGACAGGAAGTGCCCTATGGACTCACCGTCGAGATCGAACAGTTCAAGCAGGAAGGCAATCTGCGCACGATCCATGCGCTGATCTGGGTGGAGCGCGATTCGCACAAGGCCATGGTCATCGGCAAGGGTGGCAGTCGCTTGAAAGAAGTCGGCAGTGAGGCGCGTCGCGAACTGGAAACGCTGTTCGACGGCAAGGTGTTCCTGCAACTGTGGGTCAAGGTCAAGGAAGGCTGGGCGGACGACGAGCGTGCGTTGCGCAGTTTAGGTTACGGCGACGATCAGTAGGCGGCGACGGGAATACATCAAGCCACGCAATTGCAGTCCGGCTACATCCTGCATCAGCGGGCCTACCGCGATACCAGTTTATTGCTTGAAGTATTCACGCGTGATCACGGCCGCCTCGGACTGGTGGCGCGCGGCGCGCGCGCGCCACGTTCGCGCATCCGTGGCCTGTTGCAGCCGTTCCAACCCGTGTTGCTGTCGTGGTCCGGTCGTGGCGAACTGGGTACGCTCATTGGCGTCGAGCCCGCTATCGATGCGAGGGGTGTGCCGCCGCGCCTGTTGGGCGCCACCTTGTATTCGGGTTTTTATTTGAATGAACTGCTGATGCGTCTGTTGCAGCGACACGATCCGCATCCGGAACTTTTTGTTGCCTATGCCGAGGCCTTGCGCGACTTGCCGCAGGCGGCGCAGCGACCGTTGCGCTTGTTCGAAAAGCAGTTGCTGGAGTCGTTGGGCTACGGGCTGTTGCTGGATCACGAAGCGGATAGCGGCGTGCCGGTGTTGGCTGATGCTGATTATGTCTACGCCTTGGAATCCGGTCCCGTGCGCAGCCAGGGTGTGAACGCGCGAGGCTTGCAGTTGTCCGGACGCAGTCTGTTGTCGCTCGCCGCTGAGGATCTGTCCGATGCACAGAGTCTGGCCGACAGCAAACGTTTGATGCGTGCCGCGCTGGGTTTGTATCTGGGTGATCGCGAATTGAAGACGCGCGAGGTGTTCGCGGCCATCGCCGCGCGTTGAGTGTTCGACGAAAGACGCAAAGTAAAAAGATAGCCACGGAATACACGGAAAATACCGATGATATTTGCTGCGTAAACCACGCAACAACATGAAAGGGGCGCGGCCCTAACGGCTTTCGAAGGTTTTTATTACCAAAGCTTTATCCGTGCCCTCCGTGTTTTCCGTGGCTATATTTCGGATTATGCTTTGTGTCCTTTACGGTGAATCTGTAATTTCCAGGAATGATAATGCACAACAATATACATCTGGGCGTCAACATCGACCACGTTGCCACGCTGCGTCAGGCGCGCGGCACGCGCTATCCTGATCCGGTGCAGGCGGCCATCGAGGTCGAGCAGGCCGGTGCCGACAGTGTCACGCTGCATTTGCGCGAGGACCGTCGTCACATCCAGGAGCGCGACGTGGAGATGTTGAAAGACATCCTGCTCACGCGCATGAATCTGGAAATGGCCGTGACCGACGACATGCTTGCCATCGCCGAACGCATTAAACCGGCCGACTGCTGCCTGGTGCCAGAACGGCGTGAAGAATTGACCACCGAAGGCGGGTTGGATGTGGTCGCACAGCGCGCGCGCATCGAAGACGCCTGCGTACGTCTGGCCGCGGCTGGCAGTCGCGTGTCGCTGTTCATCGACGCCGATCCCGCACAGATCGAAGCGGCCGCCGCCTGCGGCGCGCCGTGCATTGAAATTCATACCGGCCACTATGCCGATCTGCCATCCGGTCCGCAGCGTGAGGCGGAATATAAACGCATTGTGCAGGCGGTCGAGACCGGCGTGCGTTGCGGGTTGACCGTGCATGCCGGACATGGCCTCAATTATCAGAACGTGCAACCCATCGCCGCACTCGCAGCCATCCGTGAACTCAACATCGGTCACGCTATCGTCGCGCGCGCGCTGTTCACCGGCCTGCAGGCGGCAGTGCGTGAGATGAAGGCGCTTATGGTGCAGGCGCGCGGTCTGACGGGCTGACGCGATGATTGTCGGCATCGGCACCGATATCGTTCGCATCGCCCGCTTCGAGACCCTGCTCGAACGCCACGGCCCGCGTGTGGCGCAGCGTATCCTCAGTGCTGATGAATTGATCGAGTACGCCGGCGTCGCACGTCCGGCACGCTTTCTCGCCAAACGCTTCGCCGTGAAGGAGGCCGTTGCCAAGGCCTTCGGCACGGGTTTTCGCGATGGCTTGAGCCTACGCCATATCGGCGTGCAGCATGATGCGCTGGGCAAACCGAGTTTGAAGTTCTATGCGCGTGCCGAGGAATTGTGTGGGCTGCTGGAAGTCGCCAGCAGTCATGTCAGCATCGCCGACGAGCAGGATTACGCGGTGGCGTTCGTGACTTTGCTGCGGGGATGAATGATTCCTCAAAAAATCATTTCAGCCACGGAAACACACGGAATGCACTGAAGCACAGTACATTCGTGGAGCGACTATTCACCCCCTTGCGGATGACGGCGGTGCCGGCGTGAAGCTTATGACCTTGTCCGGGTTTTTCCGTGTGATTCCGTGGCAAATGCGATTCAAGGCAATACCCAGCTCAATTCTCCGATCCGGCCGCCGTCAGCAGCAGATCGTCGATGATATCCAGGCAGCGCAGCTGCGCGGTTTCGATGGCGCTGTGGTTTGCGGCTGGGCTGACCGATTCCAGCGCGGCCGCGGCCTGCTCCAGATCCAGCACCCGACAATACGCCGCCGAACCGCGGATCCTGTGCGCGTGTTCGCGCAGCGAGGTCCAGTCCGCGGCGCGGAAGGCATTGATCAGTTGTTCGCGCTGGAGCGGCAATTCCGCCAGCAGCATGGCGAACAGTTCCCGCGCGAGCACTTCACGCTGCGTGTCCGCGGCCGAATCGGGTGCGGGCGCCTCGATCTTATTGCCGGTCCAGCGCTTGATCACCTGCCACAACTGATATTCCGAAATGGGTTTGATCAAGCATTCATTGATGCCGCTGCGGGCCAGTCGTTGCGGTTCATTGGTGAAGGCATTCGCAGTCAGTGCGATGATCGGCGTGCGTTGGTTTAGTCCGCCACCGGCGCGGATCTGTTGGGCCGCTTGTTCGCCGCTCAACTCCGGCATATGCACATCCATCAGAATCAGGTCGAACGGCTGTTGGGTGGCTAGTGTCAACGCCTCCTGGCCATTGACCACGTTGCTGACGTGAACGCCCAGGGATTCCAATTGCACGCAGACCAGCTTGCGGTTGATCTCGTTATCGTCGGCGAGCAGGATGCGCGCGCCACGCAGATCGGGCATGCGTGGACGCGGGTGTTTGCGCCGTTCGGTAAAGGTTTCACTGTCTTCGATACCGATTCCGATATCGAGCAGGTCGAACACCGTGCGCCGCAGCGCGTCGCGGCGCGGTGGTTTGCTCAGGCAGGCATCGGCGCCCAGGCTGCAAATACGCGTGAGTCGTTCGCGTTCGATGCTGTTGAGCAGGACCAGCAACGGTTGACCGCGTTCGCGCTTGAGATCGCGGATGCAGGTTTGTAATTTGGGCTCTTCGTCGGGGCGTGGTGTTCACGCCGAGCACCAATAAATCGTATTCGGCGCTGTGGCCCGCGGCCGCGCGCAGGCTATCGCAGTCGCCGATTTCGGTGACCTGCAGGCCCCAGGATTCGAGCGCATGGCGATACGCTAGACGCGCCAGCGGGTGCGCATCGTAGACCAACGCATGGCGGCGCAGGGCCAGCATGTAATCGCTGCTTTCCTCCGGAGTCTCGTTCAGACGCGCGCAATGCAGCGTAAACCAGAACGTCGAGCCCGCGCCGGGCATACTCTCGACACCGATGCGGCCGCCCATCATTTCCACCAGTTTCTTGCTGATGAATAAGCCCAGCCCGGTGCCGCTGAAGCGGCGGGTGGCGGAACTGTCGGCCTGGCTGAAGGCGAGGAACAAGCGGCTCTGCTGTTCCTCGTTCAAGCCGATGCCGGTGTCGGTGACGCTGATACGAATGGCGGTCTGTTTGGGATCGACAGCAGCGTCCGTATCATCATTTTCTTCTTCGAGCATCACACGTACGACAACACTGCCCTGATTGGTGAACTTGAGCGCGTTGCCGAGCAGGTTCAGCAGCACTTGGCGGATGCGGTTGGAGTCGCCGTACAACTCCAAGGGCACATCGGAGTAGAGCAACAGAATCAACTCCAGGCCCTTGCCGTGCGCCACCGAGGCCATCAGATCGACCGAGTCTTCCAACGCTTCGCGCAGGTCGAAGGGGCTGGTCTCGACAGTGAGTTTGCCGGATTCGATCTTGGAGAAATCCAGGATGTCGTTGACGATCACCAGCAGGTTGATGGCCGATTTGCGGATGGTGCTGGTGTAGTCGCGCTGTTCGGCGTTGAGCGGCGTGCGCAGCAACAGGTCGATGAAACCCAACAAGCCGTTCATCGGCGTGCGGATCTCGTGGCTCATATTGGCCAGGAATTCGGATTTCTCACGGCTGGCGGCGAGTGCGCGCTTGCGGGCGAGATCGAGTTCAACGTTCTGGATCTCGACTGCCTCCAGGGTTTCGCGCAGTTCGGCGGTGGCTTCGTCGACCTGGGCCTGCAATTCTGCACGGGTCGTTTCCAATGTGAGGGCCATGTTATTGATGCCGCGTTCGAGCATCCCGAGTTCGCCCAGCGAGCGTTCCTCGATCCGCGTGTGCAGATCGCCGGTGCCAAGGCGTTGCACGGCGGCGGTCAGGGCGAGGATCGGGTTGGCGACGCTGCGGCTCACGCGCAGCGCGAAAATCACGCTGGCGAACAGCAGCGACAATGTGATGAGTATGCTGGTGAGGAGCACTTGCTGTTGGCGTTCGCGGGTCGCGGCGCGTGACAGTTCCACGCGTACCCAGCCGACGGGTTCGATTTTGCGCCCGTCCCGGATATCGTTTCGGCCACTGGCAAAATCGCCCATCGCCAAGCCGCCGCCTTGAATGAGCGCCTCGAATTCCAGCAGATTACGGAGATCGAGCGCGCGAGTATCGTTGGTGCGGACCTGCGTCAGGGTGTGACGGTTGTGGTCGAGGATGGTGACGCGCACCACATCGGCTTCGCGTAACGTCGCCTCGGCGAGTGCTTGCAGGATGTCATGACTGTCGGCGCGCACGCCGTATCCGCTGGCCGGCGCAAGCTGGTTGGCGATTGCGTGACCGCGTTCGACCAAAGCGGCTCCCATATCGTCGATACGGGTCTTGATGAAATAGCCGCCCAGCACCAGGGCGATGGCAATGGTCGGCAGCAGGGTGGTCAGCAGAATGCGACTTTGGATGCCCTGTATTTTCATGGTTGCGGTTTGCCCCGTTGATGGTGTGAGTTGATCTGGGCAGAGACCGTCTGTCGCGGTCGTCGACGGGTATGGTGCCGGTTTCACCGACCCTACGTCAAAAGCACGGTTGCTTGGCTTCTGTCGGTGACGCTGGATGCAGTACACTGTGCCGCTATGGACTTCCCCACACTCGAAGACTTCGTCGGCAATACCCCGCTGGTGCGCCTGCAGCGCCTCCCGGGCAACACCTCCAACCGATTCTGGTCAAGCTGGAGGGCAATAATCCCGCCGGTTCGGTCAAGGATCGGCCCGCGCTGTCCATGATCCAGCAGGCCGAGCGCGCGCGGCGAGATCAAGCCCGGCGATACGCTGATCGAGGCCACCAGCGGCAACACCGGCATCGCGCTGGCCATGGCCGCGGCCATCAAGGGCTATCGCATGATGCTGATCATGCCGGACAACATGAGCGTGGAGCGGGTGCAGGTGATGGCGGCCTTCGGCGCCGAAATTGTGCTGGTGACGCAGCGCGCAGAGCATGGAAGGGGCGCGTGATCTGGCCAAGCAGATGCAGGCCGAGGGCAAGGGCAGGTGCTCGACCAATTCGCCAATCCGGACAACCCGCAGCGCGCATTACGAAGGCACCGGCCCGGAGATCTGGCGCGACACCCAGGGACGCATCACCCATTTCGTCAGTGCCATGGGGACCACCGGCACCATCATGGGCACCTCGCGGTATCTCAAGGAACAGAATCCGCAGATGCAGATCGTCGGCGTGCAACCCACCGAGGGCGCGTCGATTCCCGGCATCCGCCGCTGGACGAAGGAATACCTGCCGAGCATCTTCGATGCCGCGCGTGTCGATCAGGTCATGGAAATCGATCAGCAGGCACGCCGAGGAGACTACGCGCGCACTCGCGGCACGTGAGGGCATCTTCTGCCGGCATATCTTCCGGCGGCGCGGTGGCCGCGGCGATGCAATTTCCGCGCACGTTGAAAATGCCGTGATCGTCGCCATCATCTGCGACCGCGGCGACCGCTACTTGTCGACGGGCGTGTTTCCGGCCTGAATTCATCGCTGCAGCATGTCAGTGCCGCGCGCGCCTGCAATTCAGCGCAGCGTGTGTCTATTGAACCTGAAAAATAAACCTATAAACCGCATTTGCCACGGAATCACACGGAAGAACACGGGCAAGATCATAAGGTCACCTCTAAAAATTCAAATTTCTGTCATTCCCGCGAAGGTGGGAATCCAGAAGTTCCTGATTTATCCTCTGTCTCAAAATACCTGGACTCCCGCTTTCGGGGAATGACGAATTAATAGCGATGCCCACAAGCTTCACATCGGCACCGCCATCACCCGCAAGGTGGTGAATTGTCTCTCCAGGAATGCACTGTGTTTCAGTGTCTTCCGTGTGTTTCCGTGGCTGAAATGATTTTTTTAGGATAAACGCAACGGGCGCTTTGCGGTTATAGTTTCCTCCGTGAAGGCTTATCACAACTCATCTGTGCGACTCATGTTGTTAGCGGCAATGCGCTTGGCGTTGCTCCTGGTAATGCCATTGTTCGGCAGTGCCGCGGTCGCGTTTGATCTACTCGGTATCGCCCTCGGCGATCTCCAAGGCGACGGTTGGCAGGCGCAAAACATCCAACTCAAGATTGATTTGCCCCTGGGTGCGGAAATGACTGGCGATCTCAGTATCGCCACACTGCAACTGCCGGCGCCACTCGGTCGTGTCGATGCCGTGCAGATGCGTTGCGCCGCGTTGACCTATGACGATGCGGGTCTGCGCTGTACCGGCCAAGTACAGATTGCGCAATTACTCGGCGAAAAATTCAGCGCGCAGGCGCAGCTCGATCAGGATGCCGTCACGGGCAATCCTGCGGATACGCTTGCACGATGCCGCACTCGCCGGTGGGCGTTGGCAGCTTGATCTCCAGCAGCAAGCCGATGCCTGGACACTGAGCGTGCAAGCGCAACGGGTCGACGCGGCCGCCGCTTTGGCACTGTTGCGAAAATTTAGTCCGGACATCGATTATACGCTCAGCGGTACGCTGAATCTGAGCGCAGAAGTGCGTGGCGCGGCCGCCGGTGTTGACGATCTGCACTTTAATCTCGACACGGATCCAGTCGAATTCGCCAATGCCAGTGGCACGCAGGCTGGCGAGAAGCTGCGTATGCAGATAAGCGGTCATGCCAATCAGCACGGTGCTGACTGGCAGGGCGATGCGCAGCTTAGCTTCAAAGATGGAAATTTATTTGTTGATCCGCTCTATCTGGAAATTACGCCCGCCACAACATTGCGCCTGGCGTCGCAGATACACTGGTCTGGCGCGGCGCAGCGTCTGCGTCTGTCTGACGTGAAACTCGATCATGCGCAAGTCGCGCAGGCACAGGCCAACGCGCAACTGCAGATCGGCGCTACCACCGTACTGGAGTCCGTGGATCTGCAGGTGCGTGAGGCGCGACTTCCGGGCGCCTACCTGAACTATATCCAGCCCTGGCTGCACGGCCAGATGGGTGACGCACTGGAAACCGCCGGGCAGTTTTCCGGGCGCTACTTGTATCGCGCGGAGGGCGAAAGCGCGTTGCAACTGCAGTTACAAGATATGGAAATAGAGGATGCCGGCGAGCGGTTTTCGTTCAATAAACTCAATGGCACGATCGACTGGGGTAGCGATGCCGCGACGCGCACGACGACGCTGCGTTGGGCCGGCGGCAGTGTCTATCGACTTGCCTTGGGTGCGGCGCAAGTGTCGGTGCTCAGTCACGGCGCGCAATTCGAGTTGCGTGAACCGGCGCGTATCCCAGTATTAGATGGCGTATTGCTGCTCAACGAATTGGCCCTCAGTGATCCGGGCGATGAGAATATGCGTTTTCGTTTCGATGGCGAGTTGACGCCGGTGTCCATGGAGGCCGTGTGCGTGGCATTGGATTGGCCAAAATTCGGCGGCCAATTGGCGGGCCGTCTGCCGGCGGCGCGCTATGCCGACGGGACGCTTGAAATCGGTGGTGAACTGCAGGTGCGGGCCTTCAAGGGTGATCTGGCCGTGCGTAATCTGCGCCTCGAGCAACCCTTCGGCCGCGTGCCGCGCCTGTATGCCGATCTGACGTTCGATAATCTGGATCTGGACGCGCTGACCAGCACCTTCGAGTTCGGCAAGATCGAGGGGCGACTGAGTGGTCATATCCAGCAGCTGTATCTGGAATCCTGGCAGCCGGTGGCCTTCGAGGCGCGTTTTGCGACGCCGGAAAATGATGACTCGCGGCACCGCATCAGTCAGAAGGCGGTGGAAAATCTGTCCAACATCGGTGGCGGCGGCGTGGGTGGTGTGCTGTCGCGCAGTTTTTTGGGGATGTTCGAAGAGTTCCCTTATGAGAAACTCGGCGTGAGCTGCACCTTGCGTGACGGCGTCTGCCACATGGGCGGAGTCGAACCGGCGGAAAACGGTTATTACATTGTGAAGTCCCGTTTCATCCCGCCGCGCATCGATGTCGTCGGCTACTCGGATCGGGTAGACTGGCACACATTGATCGACCGCTTGAAATCGGTCACCTTGGATCAGCCACCTGAAGTGCGCTGAACACCTGCTGTAAATTTTGCTACGAATGGGAGAAAGACGATGCTCAAGCTGCGAACGCCTGTACTGATTGGCCATGCTCGCCCTGTTGGTCGCCTGTGTCACCATCAATGTGTATTTTCCCGCGGCAGCGGCCCAGGAGGCCGCGGATCGCATTATCAATAAGGTCTATGGCAGCGAAGGCGAGGGTGGCGAGACAGCGCCAGCACCGAAACCGGAATCACGCCGCAACCGCAACCGGCTCCACAACCGCAATCACAACGTGAAAGCATTGTGGTTGTCGCCCTGGCGGGTACGCTCGATTGGTTGATCAGTCCCGCCGCGGCCGCCGCCGACATCGACATCAAATCGCCGGCGATTCAGAACATCACGGCGGGTATGGAACAGCGTCATGGCAGTCTATCGCCGCATTACGCCAGCGGTGCGGTGGGCATGACCGGCGATGGCCGGATCGCTGTGCACGATCTCAATGCCGTAGCGTTGCGTGACCGCAGTCGCGTGCAGCAACTGGTGGCCGAGGAGAATCGTGATCGCAACGCACTCTATGCCGAGATCGCGCGTGCCAACGGCCATCCCGAATGGGAAAGCGAAATCCGCGCGACTTTCGCGCGCCGCTGGGTGGACAACGCCCCAAGCGGTTGGTGGTACCAGGATACCGCGGGTGCTTGGAAGCGGAAATAAGGCTTGAGGGATCCTGCTCGGCACGGATGCGAAGAAAATAATTGTTGTTGTCCAGTGTGCGCCGCGGTTCCGGTGGGGCGGTGTGTGCGCCACGACTTGTGGTGAGTCTCGTAATCAAACATTAATGAAACTGGATCGCGTGGGATGAACGTACTGATATTTGATATCGAAACCATCCCGGATGTCGCCACCGGGCGGCGTTTACATGGCCTGGACGGTCTGAGTGATGAAGACAGCGCCAAGGCGATGTTTCACCTGCGTCGGCAGGAAACCGGCGGCAGTGATTTCCTGAAACTGCATATGCATCGCATCGTCGCCATCTCAGCCGTGCTGCGTTCGCGGGATGGCTTGAAGGTCTGGTCACTGGGCGATACGGGCGCCGATGAGAAAGAGATCGTGCAGCGTTTCTTTGATGGTATCGACAAGTTCACGCCGACGCTGGTGTCCTGGAATGGCGGTGGATTCGATTTGCCGGTGTTGCATTACCGTGCGCTGCTGCACGGTATCGCCGCGCCACGTTACTGGGATAACGGTGACGATGATCGCGAGTTCAAATGGAATAATTATCTGAGCCGCTATCACGCCCGCCATACCGATCTCATGGATGTGCTGTCCGGTTATCAGCCGCGCGCCGTGGCACCGCTCGATGAAGTCGCCAGCATGCTTGGTTTTCCCGGAAAAATGGGCATGAGTGGCGCCAAGGTGTGGGACGTCTATCTCGACGGCGGCATCGAAGACATCCGCAATTACTGCGAGACCGATGTGCTCAATACTTACCTGGTGTTCCTGCGTTTCGAACTGATGCGCGGCAAGCTGTCGCAAGACGAATACGCCGCCGAGTGTCAGCAGTTGCGCACTTACCTCAAGGCGGAGAACAAGGCGCACTTCAACGAGTTCCTGGCGGCCTGGGGGTGATTGTTTGAACCGCCAAGACGTCAAGTTCGCCAAGCAAACCCGGATTGAACCGCCAAGGCGCCAAGAACGCCAAGCAAGATTATTGAGAATATTTTATTGGTATTTCTACTCAAACGGTTTTTGGCGCTTCTTGGCGCCTTGGCGGTTCCAATTAATATTCTTTCTTGCCGACCTTGGCGTCTTGGCGGTTCATAAGACCGTGGTGGTTTCACCATGAGACGTTCACGAAAGCAGCGTCTGCCGACTGAATCCATCGAAGTGTTGATCGAGTCGTTGTCCCATGACGGGCGCGGGGTCGGCCATGTCGAGGGCAAGACGGTATTCGTCGCTGGCGCATTGCCGGACGAGCGCGTGCGTTGTCGGCTGGTAGAGACGCATAAAAAATATGACGAGGGCTTTGTCGAAGTCGTGCTGCAGGCCTCGCCGCAGCGCGTCGAGCCGCGCTGCGCGCATGCCGGCGTATGCGGCGGCTGCAGCTTGCAGCATATGGCGCCCGAGGCGCAGATCGAAGCCAAGCAACAGGTGCTGCTCGGTAACCTGATGCACATCGGTAAGGTGGTGCCTGAAGAGGTTTTGCCGCCGTTACGCGGTCCACATTGGGGCTATCGCACCAAGGCGCGGCTGGGTACGCATTACGTGCGCAAAAGGGGGCAAATGCTGGTGGGTTTCCGCGCGAAGCATGCGCCGAGTCTTGCCGACCTTAGGCGCTGCGAAGTGCTGCATCCCAGCATCGGCGAACGCATCACCGAACTGGCGGACATGCTCGCTACCCTGGAGGCGCGCGAGCGCATCCCGCAGATCGAGATCGCGGTCGGTGATGAGGCCACTGCCTTGGTGTTCCGCAATCTCGACGCCTTGAGTGATGCGGATACCGAACAGCTACGCGCCTATGGCGAACGCACCGGCCTGCATATCTATCTGCAACCGGCGGGGCCGGCCAGCGCCCATCTGCTGTGGCCAGAACATTCTCAGCTGGACTATGCGTTACCGCGCTATGACGTGCGGCTGGCATTTTTACCAACCGATTTCACGCAGGTCAATCGTGAGATCAATGGCGCGATGATCGATCTGGCCTTGGAGTTGATGGATCCGCAGGCGACAGACCGCGTGCTGGATCTGTTCTGCGGCCTGGGCAATTTTACGCTGCCGTTGGCGCGCCGCTGTGCGCATGTGGTGGGTGTGGAAGGCGAGCCGAGTCTGGTGCAGCGCGCGCGTGAAAATGCCGCACGCAATAGCATCGCCAACGTCGAATTTCATGTCGCCAATCTCGCCGAGGATGTGTCCATCTATCCCTGGCTGAAGCAGGGCTTCGATAAACTGCTGCTCGACCCGCCGCGCAGCGGTGCCATGGATGTGATTCCTGTCATTGCCAAGCTGGGATTTAAGCGGATTGTATACGTCTCCTGCAATCCGGGTTCGTTGGCGCGCGACGCCGGGCTGTTGGTGCATGAGCACGGCTATCGTCTGGTGAAAGTCGGCGTGATGGATATGTTTCCGCATACCGCGCATGTCGAGTCGATTGCGCTGTTCGAGAAGAAGTGACTCCCGGCGATAAGCCGCGGTCTTTGGGATTATCCGCAAAGTGGGTTTACCGGTTTCTTCGGCGCGGCGGAGGTTTGTTTGTCATGGCTCCGCTATATGACTTGCTGAGTAAAAAATTCTTCCAAATCGTTTACCCTAAAAAAATCATTTCAGCCACGGAAACACACGGAAGACACTGAAACAAAGTACATTCCAGGAGCGACTATTCACCATCTTGCGGGTGATGGAGAAACCTGCGTGAAGCTCATGATCTTGTACGTGTTTTTCCAGTGGCAAATGCGGTTTATAGGTCTACTGCAAATACCAGCGCGTGCGCATCGCATTGAATACGCGCTTGGGATACCAGGGTTTTCCGGTGCTGCCATTGTAGCGGGCCAGCGCGCGTGCATGGTTGCCGCGTTCGCGGTCCAGGTAGTGTTTGAGGATGATGCAGCCGAAGCGGATGTTGGTGCGGATGTCGAACAAATCGTCGTTGGGACGGTCGAGTTCGTCGAGCCAGAACGGCATCACCTGCATCAGGCCGCGGGCGCCGGCGGAGGATAGGGCGAAGCGGTCGAAATTGCTCTCCACTTGAATGAGCGACAGGATCAGTTCGGGTGTGATGCCGACGTGCATGGCTTCCTGGTGCACGATCTTGAGTATCTGCATGCGTTCCGTGACCGGGATGTCGTCCCAGGACTTGAGGCGGGTGGCCATATCGGTCAGCCACACTTCGGCGTCGAAGCGGTCCTGGAAACTCTGCGCGTTGACGATGGCCTGGGTAAGTTGAGCGCGCTCTTCGGCGTCCGGGCGTTCCTGGATGGCAGCGGGCGCCGCCGCGGCGAACAGCAGCAGCGCGGCGGCGAGACTTGCGCGCATCAAAATCCTAGCCACGGAAAACACGGAGGGCACAGACATTATTAATGTGGCTTCTGGCGGGCTCACGGACGCTTGCGGGCATTCTCGGTTGAGCAATCGTGGCGCTGGTTTTTAACCGTATTTATCACGTCCATGCCCTCCGTGTTTTCCGTGGCTAGGGGTTTTTCCTGGAAAATGCGGCGCAATACGCTGCGCTATCGCGCCCCACGGACTGTAGTCGGCCCCGCGATGGGGCTACTTGAGCCGCGCGGCGATCTGGTCTATCGGCACCAACTCGGCCTCGGTGGCGCGGCCGCTTTTGTATTCCACCATGCCGGCGTCGATATTTTTCTCGCCGACGATGACCCGATGCGGGATGCCGATCAATTCCATGTCGGCGAACATCACGCCGGGGCGCACGTCGCGGTCATCGAACAATACCTCGATACCGGCGGCTTGGAATTCCGCATAGAGCTTTTCGCAGGTCTCGGCGACGCGGTAGGACTTTTTCATGGCCATGGGCAGCAGGGCAACGCGGAAGGGTGCGATGGGGTCCGGCCAGGAGATGCCTTTGTCGTCATGGTTCTGTTCGATGGCCGAGGCGACCACGCGCGATACGCCGATGCCATAGCAACCCATGACCATCACCGACTCGCGACCATTTTCATCGAGACACCGTGGCGCTCAGTGCCTCGCTGTATTTGGTGCCGAGTTGGAAAATATGGCCGACCTCGATGCCGCGCGCGATGGCCAGCGTGCCCTGACCGTCCGGGCTGGGATCACCGGCCTGCACATTGCGTAGATCGGCGATCTCGGCCTCGGGCAGGTCGCGGCCCCAGTTCACGCCGGTAGAGGTGTTGACCGTCTGCATTGGCGCCGCAGATGAAATCGGTCGAGCTGCGGCGGCGGCGCGGTCAACGATGATGGGGATCTTGAGGCCGACCGGACCGGTCGATCCGGGTGCGGCGCCAAGCGGCGTCTTTTACTTGGGCATCGGTCGCGAAGGTGAACGGACTGGCCACGGCCGGATGCTTCTCGAGCCTTGATCTTGTTCAGCTCATGGTCGCCACGCACGACGAGCGCGACCACGCTGCCTTTTTCGGCGCCATGCACCAGCAGAGTCTTTGCGCATTGCGCCGCCGATACTTTCAATAATGCAGCTGACGTCTTCGATGCTGTGCGCGCCGGGCGTGGCGACGCGGGTCATCGGCTGGGTGTGCGGCGGCGCGCGCGTCGGTGGCGCGACGGCCTCGGCGAGTTCGACGTTGGCGGCGTAATCACTGCTGTCTGAAAAGGCGATGGCGTCTTCGCCGGAATCGGCCAGCACATGGAATTCATGCGACACGCACCGCCGATGGCGCCGGTGTCGGCTTGCACCGGACGAAATTTCAGACCCAGCCGTGTGAAGATGCGCGTGTAGGTGTCGAACATGGTCTGATAGGTTTCGTCCAGCGAGGCCTGATTGTCGTGGAAGGAATAGGCATCCTTCATCAGAAACTCGCGCGCGCGCATGACGCCGAAGCGCGGGCGGACTTCGTCGCGGAATTTGGTCTGGATCTGGTAGAAATTCACCGGCAGCTGCTTGTAGCTCTTCAGTTCGCGGCGGGCCAGATCGGTGATGATTTCTTCGTGGGTCGGGCCATAACAGAACTCGCGGTCGTGGCGGTCCTTCATGCGCAGCAGCTCGGGGCCGTATTGCGCCCAGCGCCCGGATTCCTGCCACAACTCGGCCGGTTGTACCGAGGGCATCAAAATCTCGAGAGCGCCGGCGCTGTTCATTTCCTCGCGCACGATGGCCTCGACCTTGCGCAGCACCTTGAGTCCCAACGGCAGCCAGGTGTACACGCCGGCGGCAACCTTGCGGATCATGCCGGCACGCAGCATCAACTGGTGGCTGATGACCTCGGCGTCGGCGGGGACTTCTTTCAGGGTAGAGAGCGGAAAGCGGGAGGTGCGCATGGGCGGGTTGCTTCTTTGTTTAGAGTTGGAGCGGCGGATTTTATAGGGGCGGGGGGTTGGGGGCTAGCAAGGATTCGTGATTCGGGATCCCGAATCACGAATCCCGAACTTCAATCGCAAAATTCTTCGATCTGTTTTTTTGCGGTGTCGATCCGCGCCTGCTGGTCTTCCTCGGTGAGATAGCTGGCGACGCCATCCGGTCCGATGACGCGCTTGCGGCCGCCAGTCGTGAGTTTTTCCAGATTGTTGCGCGCGGTCTGGCAGTTCTGCTCACGTAGTTTGGCCTGTTCGGCTGTTTTTGTTTGTTCTCCCTCAGCGGTTGCTGCTGCCTTGTGTTGCTCGTCTTGTGATTGCAAAAGGGTTTCCAGTTTCTTCTGGGCCTCTTGCGGGTCCTCGGCGGGCGGTGGCGGCGGGGCCACGACCTCGACTTTGCGGTTCGGCGGCGGGTACTGGGTGTATTGGGTCACGCCGTTTTCGTCGACCCATTTGTACATCGCGGCCTGGGCCAGGCCTATGGCGACCAGCCACCCTGCAATGATCCACCAACCCCGATTAGCTTTCGACATGGTCTTTCCTCTTTAAATAGTCCCGAGCCGCATATTTGCTACGGGTTAGCTTACGTGTCCGGAACCATGGCCGACAAGCGCGGGTGTGGGGCGGTGTGATCTGTTTCATAACCGATGGGGGCAAGGGGGGGAAGGATTCTCCCCCTTGCGGTCAGCCCGCGCAGGACTTGTCCGAGCAGGGCGGAATTAACTCTCTGGTATGGCTTGACCGCGGCGACTAATATACGTAGCTTTCAACGTTCCGCCCGGATCGGTGCGGATGGCCCGCTCGGCGGGTATTTTTGTTTATCCACAACGGTTTCACGGTTTCGGCGTCCGTTTCGGGCGCGGCCACCGGGTCGCTGGTTTGAACGCTATATTGCAGTCCGACTGCAAACCTCGTAGGAGAATGTGCTCGTGGAATTGACCGGTGCCGAAATCTTTGTCCGCTGCTTGCAGGATGAAGGCGTGGATATCATTTTCGGCTACCCGGGCGGTGCAGTCCTGCACATCTACGACGCCCTCTATCAGCAGGACAAGCGTGCAACACATCCTGGTGCGCCACGAACAGGCCGCGACCCATGCCGCCGACGGTTATGCGCGCGCCACCGGCCGGCCTGGCTGCGTGCTGGTGACCTCCGGTCCCGGCGCGACCAATGCCGTGACCGGCATCGCCACCGCGTATATGGATTCCATTCCGCTGGTGGTGTTCACCGGCCAGGTGCCGACTGCACTGATCGGCAACGACGCCTTCCAGGAAGTCGACAACATCGGCATCACGCGTCCGTGCGTGAAGCACAACTTCCTGGTCAAAGATGTGCGTCTGCTGGCGGAGACCATCAAGAAAGCATTCTATGTCGCGACCACCGGCCGCCCCGGTCCGGTGGTGGTGGATATTCCGAAGGATATTACCGCGCAGCGCTGCGAATACAGTTATCCGAAGCGCGTCACCATGCGCTCCTACAATCCCGTGGTGAAAGGGCATGGCGGCCAGATCAAGAAGGCCGTCGATCTGATCATGACCGCCAAGCGGCCGATGCTCTACACCGGCGGCGGCGTGATCCTCGATAACGCCTCCAAATCGCTCACCGAACTCACGCGGCTGCTCGGTTTCCCGATCACCAACACGCTGATGGGTCTGGGCGCCTATCCGGCCACCGACAAGCAGTTCGTCGGCATGCTCGGTATGCACGGCACCTATGAAGCTAATATGGGCATGCACAGCTGCGATGTGCTGGTCGCCATCGGCGCGCGCTTCGATGATCGCGTGACCGGCAATGTCGACAAGTTCTGTCCGACCGCCAAGATCGTGCACATCGATGTCGATCCGGCCTCAATCTCCAAGAACGTACAAGTGGACGTGCCCATCGTCGGCGGCGTCGACAATGTGCTTAAGCAGATGATCAAGTTGATCAAGGACAGCGGCGACAAGCCCGATGCGGCGGCACTCAAAGAGTGGTGGAAGCAGATCAACGAATGGCGTGCCATCGACTGCCTGAAGTTCGATCGCACCAGTGAGATCATCAAGCCGCAGTACGTGGTTGAGACGCTCTACAAAGTGACCAAGGGCGATGCCTACGTGACCTCGGACGTCGGCCAGCATCAGATGTGGGCGGCACAGTTCTACAAGTTCGACAAGCCGCGGCGTTGGATCAACTCCGGTGGTCTTGGCACCATGGGCTTTGGTTTTCCCGCCGCCATGGGCGTGCAGTTGGCGTATCCGGACGAAACCGTTTGCTGTATCACCGGCGAAGGCAGTATCCAGATGTGCATTCAGGAGCTGTCCACCTGTCGCCAGTATTCGCTGCCGGTGAAGATCATCAATTTAAATAATCGTTATCTCGGCATGGTGCGGCAGTGGCAGGAGTTCTTCTATCAGAAGCGCTATGCCATGTCCTACATGGAATCGCTGCCGGATTTCGTCAAGCTGGCCGAAAGCTACGGTCATGTCGGTATGAAGATCGAAAAGCCGGGCGACGTCGAAGGCGCGTTGAAAGAGGCGATGAAAATCCGCGATCGCACGGTGTTCCTGGATTTCATCACTGACCAGCATGAGAACGTCTACCCAATGATTCCGGCCGGTGGCGGTCAGAACGAGATGATTCTTGTTTGATGAGTTGAACCGCCAAGACGCCAAGAACGCCAAGTTTTCTGTTGTTTTTATCGGTGTATCTGGGGTGTGGCCTGTATTTCGGTCTTGGCGGATTACTGGGTGTTGTTGACAAATTATTCTTGGCGCCCTTGGCGTCTTGGCGGTTAGCAAAAGAGATCGCAATGCGACATATCATTTCATTACTGTTGGAGAACGAGGCGGGCGCCCTGTCGCGCGTGGCCGGTCTGTTCTCCGCGCGTGGCTACAACATCGAATCGCTCACTGTGGCGCCGACCGAAGACCCCTCGCTGTCGCGCATGACCATTGTGACGCGCGGCACCGACACAGTCGTCGAGCAGATCACCAAGCAGCTCAATAAGCTGATCGATGTGGTCAAACTGATGGACATCACCGAAGGCCCGCACATCGAACGCGAGATGTTGCTCATAAGGTGCAGGCCAAGGACAGCGCGCGTGAAGAAATGAAGCGCATCACGGATATTTTCCGCGGGCGCATCATCGACGTTACCGACGCCAGCTATATCATCGAGCTGACCGGTGCCGGCGAGAAGATCGATGCCTTTATTCAAGCCGTCGATCCGGCCTCGATACTCGAAGTCGTGCGCTCCGGCGTTTCCGGCATTGCGCGCGGCGATAAGGCCTTGCGTCTCTAGTTGCGGTTAAGCGTGACCCGCACATCTGAATTATTTTAAATCCTACAATTTTCTGGAGTGAATGACATGATGAACATCTATTACGACAAAGACTGCGACCTTTCCATGATCAAGAAGCGCAAGGTCGCCATCGTCGGTTACGGCTCGCAGGGCCATGCGCATGCCAATAACCTGCAGGAATCCGGCGTTGACGTGACGTCGCCCTGCGCCCGGGTTCCGCCTCCGAGGCCAAGGCCAAGAAGGCCAAGCTCAAGGTCAAGGCTATTCCGGAGGCCGTGAAGGGCGCCGACGTGGTGATGATTCTGGCGCCCGACGAACATCAGGCGCAAGCTCTACGACGAAGTCATCGAGCCGAACATCAAGAAGGGTGCCGCGCTGGCCTTCGCGCACGGCTTCAACATCCATTTCGAACAGATCGTGCCGCGCGCCGACCTCGACGTCATCATGATCGCGCCGAAGGGCCCCGGCCATCTGGTGCGTTCCACTTACACTCAGGGCGGCGGCGTGCCGAGTCTGATCGCCGTGTTCCAGGATGCTTCCGGCAAGGCCAAGAAGATCGCGCTGTCCTATGCTTCGGCCAACGGCGGCGGCCGTGCCGGCATCATCGAGACCAGCTTCAGGGAAGAAACCGAAACCGATCTGTTCGGCGAACAGGCGGTGCTGTGCGGTGGCGCTACTGCGCTGGTGCAGGCCGGTTTTGAAACGCTTGGTCGAAGCCGGTTATGCACCGGAGATGGCCTACTTCGAATGCTTGCATGAACTCAAGCTGATCGTCGATCTGATGTATGAAGGCGGTATCGCCAACATGCGTTACTCGATTTCCAACACGGCTGAATACGGCGACCTGACCCGCGGACCGCGCATCGTCACCGATGAGACCAAGCTGGAGATGAAGAAGATCCTCACCGAAATCCAGAACGGCGAATTCGCCCGCGAATTCATCCTGGAAAACCAGGCCGGTGCCGCCACCCTCAAGGCCAAGCGCCGTATCGGTCGCGAACACCAGATCGAGGAGGTCGGCGAGCGTCTGCGCAGCATGATGCCTTGGATCAAGGCCAACAAAATCGTCGATAAGAGTCGCAATTAAGCATGCGCTGTCTTGGGGCGTGGATTCACCACGCCCCGGGCTCTTGGTGACTGACTGCGTTAACCATTCCTACCTTGCAAGTTGCCGCTGCTGCGCGCACTCTTTTTTCATCGCGGATTTCCGCGCAAGTATTTCTCTCGAATCTTAGGACAGCTGTGATGGAAGTCGAACCGACGTCCCCCAAAATTCCTCGTCGCGGTATCTATCTGCTACCGAATCTGTTCACCACCGCCGGCCTGTTCTCGGGCTTCTATGGCATCGTGGCGGCGATCAACGGGCGTTTTGAAATCGCGGCGATCGCGATTTTCATCGCCATGATCATGGACGGCATCGACGGTCGTGTCGCGCGCCTGACCAACACCACCAGTGAATTCGGTGTGCAATACGATAGCCTCACCGATATGGTCTGCTTCGGTCTGGCACCAGGTCTAATTATCTATCAATGGGCGCTGCGAGATTTGACGGCGTTTGGTTGGTTCTGGGCCAAGCTGGGTTGGTTGACGGCGTTCATCTACACTGCGGCGGGCGCGTTGCGTTTGGCGCGTTTCAACGCGCAGGTGGATGTGGCCGACAAACGGTATTTCCAGGGGTTGCCCAGTCCGTCGGCGGCGGCGGTGGTGGCCGGGCTGGTGTGGATGGGCGCGGACATGGGCATCGACGGTTCCAGTTTTATTTGGGTCGGTATGCTGTTGACGCTGATGTCAGGACTGTTGATGGTCAGCAATTTCCGTTACTACAGCTTCAAGGAACTCGACTTCAAGAACAAGGTGCCATTCATCGTCTTGTTGTTGGCGGTGCTGGTACTGGTGTTCGCCTCGATCGATCCGCCCAAAGTGTTGTTCCTGGGCTTCCTGATCTACGCCTTGTCAGGCCCGGTGTTTACGCTGTGGCGGCTGCGGCAACGCCGTCGCGCCAGGCACGATCCGTCCGCATAAGTGCCTGGACATTCTCCGCTCCAGATAATTTAAGGGGCATGCAGGTTATATCTTCGAGGGGCGCTGTCATCCCCAAACTAAACCTGAATATGTGATGCCTGTCCAATGCCTGGGCGTGACCGCTTCGATGGTGGCTCAAGCTTTCGCTTCGCCGGCCGCTGTCCTCTTCGGCAGGGCTAAATTCATACCCGGTAATTGCCAGATTCTAGCCAGATACCAGTTAGGTGTCGGCAGATTGAATCGATAGGTTAATAAATCTGTTCGGCCCCGCCCTCGCCGAACCGCTTTGCGAGTATTTTTGGAGGTTCGCCTTCCATGTTGTTCTACTGGGCGTGGTGTGCAAAGAGGTGGTTATGAATATTCCGGCGGTAAATCCGGTGACAACTTCTGGGCAGTCGGCCCCAACAACAGGGAAAGCGGTTGCGCCCCAGCCATCCGTAGCGGAGAGTGCGATCGCTGAAGCCGGTGCTGGAAAGCCCGAAGTTGTCGCGCAGGAGCACGAGCAGAAGCCATCGCAGGCACCCACCCGCGCAGCAAGTACGATGCGATTCTCCCTGGGTGGCGATGACGGCAAACAAGTCATTATCGAGATATACGATGCCGAAAAGGGCACGCTGGTTCGAACCATCCCGTATGAAGAGATGAGCGAAAAAACCAAAGGCATGGTGCTGAGCGTTACCGCCTGAACAACCTGTTCGCAGCCCCGACCGTGGTGCTGGTGTAATGCTTACCCTGTCAGCCGTTTGTATTTGATGCGATGCGGTTGATCCGCCTCGACGCCCAGACGCCGTTTCCGATCGGCCTCGTATTCGGCGTAATTTCCCTCGAACCATTCCACATGACTGTCGCCCTCGAAGGCGAGGATATGCGTCGCCAATCGGTCGAGAAACCAGCGATCATGCGAGGTGACCAGTACGCAGCCGGGGAATTCCAGCAACGCCTCTTCCAGCGCGCGTAGGGTTTCCACGTCTAGGTCGTTGGTCGGTTCGTCGAGCATCAGCACGTTACCGCCGCTGCGCAATAGCTTGGCCAGATGCACGCGGTTGCGTTCGCCGCCGGACAGATCGCCGACGCGCTTTTGCTGATCGCTGCCGGCGAAGTTGAAGCGCGATACATAGCCGCGTGACGGCGTCTCGTAACGGCCGATCTGAATGATGTCCTGGCCGTCGGAGATTTCTTCCCACACGGTCTTGTTGCCATCCAGGGCATCGCGACTCTGATCGACATAGGCGAGCTGCACAGTTTCGCCGATGCGCAGTTCACCGCCATCCGGCCGTTCTTGTCCATTCAGCAGACGGAACAGCGTGGTTTTACCCGCGCCGTTGGGGCCGATGATGCCGACGATGGCGCCACGCGGGATATTGAATGACAGATTGTCGATCAACACGCGATCACCGAAGCTCTTGTTCAGATCTTTGGCTTCTATCACCAATTCGCCCAGGCGTGGACCCGGTGGAATATAAATCTCGCGCGTCTCGTTGCGGGTCTGATATTCCTGCGATTGCAATTCCTCGAAGCGCGCCAGACGTGCCTTGCTCTTGGCTTGGCGTCCTTTGGGATTGGCGCGCACCCATTCCAGTTCTTCTTTGATCGCGCGCTCGCGTGCGGCCTGGCCTTTTTGCTCCTGCGCCAGACGCTTTTCTTTCTGTTCCAGCCAGTTTGAATAATTGCCCTCGTAAGGAATGCCGCGGCCGCGATCGAGTTCCAGAATCCAGCCGGCGACATTGTCGAGGAAGTAACGGTCGTGGGTTATGGCGACGACGGTGCCGGGATATTCGTGGAGGAAACGTTCCAGCCAGGCGACCGATTCGGCGTCCAGATGGTTGGTCGGTTCGTCGAGCAGCAACATGTCGGGGGCCGACAGCAGCAGCTTGCACAGCGCGACACGGCGTTTTTCACCGCCGGAGAGCTTGGTGACATCGGCATCCCACGGCGGCAGACGCAGCGCATCGGCCGCGACTTCCAGGGTGCGTTCCAGATTATGTGCATCGGCGGCCTGGATGATGTTTTCCAGTCGCGCCTGTTCGGTGGCCAACGCATCGAAGTCGGCATCGGCTTCAGCGTAGGCGGCATAGACTTCATCCAAGCGTTGTTGCGCCTGCTTGGTCTCGCCCAAGCCCTCCTCGACATTGCCGCGCACATCTTTGTTCGGATCGAGCTGCGGTTCCTGCGACAGAAAGCCGATCTTGATGCCCGGCTGCGGACGCGCCTCACCTTCGATCTCGGTATCGACGCCGGCCATGATGCGCAGCAGCGTGGATTTGCCCGAACCGTTCAGACCCAGCACGCCGATCTTGGCGCCGGGGAAGAACGACAGCGAGATGTCCTGCAGGATCCAGCGTTTGGGCGGGACGACTTTGCCTACGCGATTCATGGTATAGACGTATTGAGCCATGGTTTTCTCTGGTGGCGGGTGAGCCTCGAATCGGGACGTCCGATTATAGAGGCAGGTTCGCGCTGTGCAAAAGGTGGCTTGAATTCTTTTCTGGTTGCGGAGGTCGCTGTGGGTGAGCAGAAGTCGCGCATTCTGGTCGTGGAGGATGAACCGCAGGTGGCGGCGGATAATTCGCGCGAGTGCAGGCCCTCGGTTATGAACCTGTTGGACCGGTGAATACGGCGGTCGAGGCGTTGCGGCAGGCGTCACGCCACGCACACTCTGATGCTGGTGGACGTGGTGTTGCGGGCGGGATGGATGGTTATCGCGTGTATGAATGACGGGGGCTGCGAGTGCATTACTCCTTGCCGTCGCGTAGCCGTGCAGCCTACCTTGAGCGGGTTTATCCGGATAATGACTGCATAGGAACAGCGCATGCGAATTCTGGTCGTCGTTGACAGTCAGCTATACCAGCAGGTCATCCAGGCGGTGCTGAGTGATCTGCATATCCAGGCCGACTATGTCGCCAATGGCCAGTCGGCCCTGCATGCGCTCCGGCAGCACAGCTACGATCTTCTATGTCTGGAATTGCATCTGCCGGATATGAGTGGCCTGGATGTCTGCCGGCAGCTGCGCGCCGAGTCGAACACGGCCTTGTTGCCGATTGTCCTGCTGACCTCCGATGACAAAGAAGCCACGCTCAAAGAAAGCCTGGAAGCGGGTATCACCGAGATTCTGCGCAAGTCCAGCTTTGAGGAGCTGAGCCGCGCCTTCAAGCAATTGATCGGCAGCATGCGCACCCAGGCCACGGGTCGGGTGCTGTATGTGGAAGACAGCCAGATGGCTGCCAAAGTCACGATGCAGCTGCTGAAGAAAATGGGTCTGCTCATCGATCACTTCATCAGTGCCGATCTGGCGTGGGAACAGTTCCAGGTCAAGGATTACGATCTGGTCATCACCGATATTCTGGTCGAAGGTCCGCTGAGCGGTGTCGGGTTGCTGCGGCAGATCCGTGGCTTGGAGGACGAGCGCAAGCGTATTCCTGTGCTGGCGATTTCCGGGCTGGACGATATCGCGCGGCGCATCGAGATCCTGCGCCAGGGCGCGAATGACTACATCGCCAAGCCGGTGATCGAGGAGGAGCTGCGCGCCCGCGTGACCAATCTGCTCACGGCGAAACATTTGTTCGATACGGTACGGGAACAACAGAAGAAGCTGGAAGAGTTTGCCGTCACCGATCAACTGACCGGGCTGTATAACCGTCACTTTCTGCATGAGGCGGCGCAGCAGGCGGTCGCCAATGCCAACCGCCATCAGTACCCGCTCAGCCTCTTGTTGCTCGACTTGGACCACTTCAAGCTCATCAACGACCGGCACGGCCACGATGCGGGCGATGCGGTGCTGCGGGAGGTCGGGGCCTTGTTGCGTAAGGGCTGTCGCGATGGTGACGTCGCGGCCCGTTTTGGTGGCGAGGAGTTCGTGCTGTTACTGGTGAAATGTCCGTTGGCCGATGCCCGGATCAAGGCCGAGCGGCTGCGCGCCGATCTCGAGGCCGCTTCGCCGGGCGGTCACAAGATCACCACCAGTATCGGTGTGGCAACATTACCGCTTGGTCAGCAGGCGAATTTTGAGCAGTTGTTCAAACGGGCCGATACAGCCGTCTACGCCGCCAAGCGCGGCGGCCGCAACCGGCTGGCAGTGGCCGACTGGACTATTTCCCTTCCGGCCTGATTTCCCCCCCTCTACGGCAAGGCTGGCACCGCCGCTGCTCCAATAGTGCAATTGAGACCAGACCGGTCCTGCATACAGGACCCGGATCGGCTATTATGACCGCCTTTCGCACCCCGCCCGTGGAGTCTGTTGGGCGCGGGGGCTCCATTTGCCACCGGTCCATTTCTATCGGGCCGCTTACAGGGGTTTGGGATGTTCAGCAAAGACATGGCCATTGCCGATTTCGATCCGGAGTTGTGGGCCGCCATCCTCGGCGAGCAGCAGCGCCAGGAAGACCATATCGAACTGATCGCCTCGGAAAACTACGCCAGCCCGCGGGTGCTGCAGGCGCAGGGTTCGGTGCTGACCAACAAATACGCCGAAGGTTATCCGGCCAAACGCTATTACGGCGGCTGCGAATACGTCGATGTTGCCGAACAGCTCGCCATCGACCGCGCCAAGCAACTGTTCGGCGCCGACTACGCCAATGTGCAGCCGCATTCCGGCTCGCAGGCCAATGCCGCGGTGTATCTCGCGCTGCTCAATCCCGGCGACACCATCCTCGGCATGAGCCTGGCCCATGGCGGTCACCTGACCCACGGCGCCAAGGTGAATTTCTCCGGCAAGCTGTTCAACGCCGTGCAGTATGGTTTGGATCCCGAGCACCGGCTGAGTCGACTACGACGAGATCGAGCGCCTGGCCAACGAGCACAAGCCGAAGATGATCGTTGGCGGCTTCTCGGCCTATTCGCGCATCGTGGACTGGAGCAAGCTGCCGTGAGATCGCCGATCGGTCGGCGCCTATCTGTTCGTCGACATGGCGCATGTCGCCGGGCTGGTCGCTGCCGGCATCTATCCGAATCCGGTGCCGATCGCCGACATCGTCACCACCACCACGCATAAGACCTTGCGCGGCCCGCGCGGCGGCTTGATTCTGGCCAAGGCCAATCCCGACATCGAGAAGAAGCTCAACTCGATGGTGTTCCCCGGCACGCAGGGTGGCCCGCTGATGCACGTCATCGCCGCCAAGGCGGTGGCCTTCAAGGAGGCGCTGCAGCCGGAATTCAAGGACTATCAGAAACAGGTGCTGGCCAATGCCCGCGCCATGGCCGCGGTGATGATCGAGCGCGGCTACAAGATTGTTTCCGGCGGCACCGACGACCATCTGTTCCTGGTCGATCTGATCGACAAGGGAATCACCGGCAAGGACGCCGAAGCCGCGCTCGGCAGTGCCTACATCACCGTCAACAAGAACGCCGTGCCGAACGATCCGCAATCGCCGTTCGTCACCAGCGGCATCCGCATCGGCACCCCGGCCGATGACCACGCGCGGCTTCAAGGAAGCTGAAGTGCGCGAGGCCTGGCCGGTTGGATGTGCGACATCCTCGACGATGTCGAGAACGTCTCCGTGCAGGAACGCGTGCGTGCGCAGGTGTTGGAACTGTGCAGGCGATTCCCGGTGTATGAGCGGTAATGCAACGTTGATTCCCGTCTCCTCCTGGGGAGAGGGTTAGGGTGAGGGGCGGTCGCTTGCAGATGCCCTCACCCCGGCCCTCTCCCAGAGGGAGAGGGGGTGTCAGCGGCTACTCGGATGAGTATAGCTCATGCACTGCCCCTTTTGTGCGGCTGAAGATACCAAGGTAATCGATTCACGTCTGACCGGCGAGGGTGTGCAGGTGCGTCGGCGTCGCGAGTGTCTCAGTTGTGGCGAACGCTTCACTACGTTTGAAATCGCCGAGCTGGTGATGCCGCGCATCGTCAAGCGCGACGGCACGCGTGATCCGTTCAACGAGTCCAAACTGCGTGGTGGTATCGTACGCGCCTTGGAGAAACGTCCGGTTTCTACCGAACGTATCGAAGATGCGATCACGCGTATCCAGCAACGCATGCGTGCCAGCGGCGAGCGTGAAATACCGTCGCGGCAATTGGGCGAATGGGTGATGGACGAACTGCGCAAGCTCGATCAAGTCGCCTATGTGCGCTTCGCCTCGGTGTACCGCAGTTTCCAGGACGTGAATGCCTTCCGCGAGGAAATCGAACGGCTGGAAAAGGAGCCGACACCGGAAGAAGAGCGCGATCAGATTCCGTTATTGACGGAAGATCAGGGGCCGGAGAATACGCCGAGGAATTCGTAGGCTAGGTGGAGGCGTTGTGTGCTGTAACCCGCCATGAACCGCCGCAACCCATTCTGCATGGATCATGGGCATGGATGATGGGGTTGAGTGAGTAGGATGGGTGGAGGCGTTGTTTGCCGTAACCCATCGGTATACAACCGCGATGGGTTGCGCTGCGCTTCACCCATCCTACGAGGATGATGAACCAGCCGATGTTTACCAGCGACGATCACCGGTACATGGCCTACGCGCTGCAACTCGCCGAGCGCGGTCTGTACAGCACCGATCCGAATCCGCGGGTGGGATGTGTGTTGGTGCGCGCGGGTGAGATTGTCGGTGAAGGTTGGCATGAACGCGTCGGTGAGGCGCATGCCGAAATTCACGCCTTGATCGCAGCCGGCGATCGCGCACGCGGCGCGACCGCCTATGTAACCTTGGAGCCATGCTGTCATCACGGGCGCACGCCGCCGTGCAGCGAGGCATTGATTGCCGCCGGTGTGGCTCGGGTTGTGGTTGCCCTGAAAGATCCGAATCCGCGCGTTGCAGGTGGTGGCCTGGCACAGTTGCAGGCGGCCGGTATCGAAACGGTCGTGTGGTCTGCTCGCGGCAGACGCGGAAGCGCTCAATCCGGGCTTCGTCAGTCGTATGCGCCGTGGTCGTCCCTTTGTGCGCTGCAAATTGGCGATGAGTCTGGACGGCCGCACGGCCATGGCGTCGGGCGAATCCAAATGGATTACCGGCGCACCCGCCCGCGCCGATGTGCAGCGCTTACGCGCGCGCAGTGCCGCTATATTGACCGGTATCGGTACGGTGTTGGCCGATGATCCGTCGCTGAACGTGCGGCTCGACGCGGTTGAAACTACACGCCAGCCGCTGCGGGTGGTGCTGGATCATCAACTGCGTATGCCACCGGGTGCGCGCATGTTGAGTCTGCCCGGCACGACCTTGATCTGTGCCGTCAGCGAGGCCGCAGCGCCACGTGAGGCATTGCTGGCAACGGGTGCCGAGGTTGTATTGCTTAAGGCGTACGGTGGCCGCATGCAACTTGCCGATGTGTTGGCGGTGCTGGCGTTGCGGGAGATCAACGAGGTGTTGGTCGAAGCCGGCGCGACCTTGAGCGGCGCGTTGCTGGCGGCGGGGCTGGTCGATGAGTTGGTGATTTATATGGCGCCGCAACTGCTGGGCGATGGCGCGCGCGGTTTGTTCCATCTGCCGGGTCTGGAACACATGGCGCAGAAGCGTGCCGTGGTGATTCGCGACATCCGTAAAATCGGTAATGACTGGCGTATCACCGCAGTACCTGGTAGCCCGGATGGCGCGTAGACAAGTAGGATGGGTGGAGCGCAGCGTAACCCATCACGGCCTGGCTCGATGGGTTGCGGCGCACGCGCCTCCACCCATCCTACGTACTACGTCTCTACATGTCGCATTGGAAACGGACAACTGAAGATTATGTTCACAGGCATTATCCAAGCGGTCGGCGAGATTGCGGCCTTGCAAGCGCAAGGCGGTGATCTGCGTCTGCGCGTGCGCACCGGCAAGTTGGATCTTGGCGATGTGCGACTGGGCGACAGCATTGCCGTGAGCGGTGTGTGCCTGACCGCCGTTGAATTACCGGGTGATGGTTTCTGGGCCGATGTCTCGGGCGAGACGCTGGCGCATACCATCATCGGCACGCTAAAACTCGGCGCGCGTGTAAATCTGGAAAAGGCGCTGACGCCGACCACGCGCCTGGGCGGACATCTGGTCAGCGGACATGTCGATGGCGTGGGCGAGGTTATCGAGCGCAGGTCGGATGCGCGCTCTGAGCGTTTTCGCATCCGCACGCCCGATGAACTGGCGCGCTACATCGCGCAGAAGGGTTCGATCTGCGTCGATGGCGTGAGTCTAACTGTAAATGCCGTTGAGGGCAGCGTGTTCGATTTGAACATCGTGCCGCATACGCTCGCGGAGACGACGCTCGATATGTGTCGCCCAGGGTGCAAAGTGAATTTGGAAGTGGATTTGATCGCGCGCTATCTGGAGCGCCTGCTGCTTGGCGACGCTGCCGCGAGTGGACAGGGAATCACCCTGGATTTTCTGCGCGCACATGGCTTTTCGCGGGAATAAAACATCAGCCACGAAAGACACGGAAAGCACGGACGATACGAATGTGAGTGGTGATGGTGCGGCTGTTTGCTGCGCTGCAATCGAGATGACAATATGAAAGCCAGCATTGTCGATATGGATTTGTCCGTGCTTTCGGTGTCTTCCGTGGCAAATTCTTTTTGTGGTTGAGTTGATTGAGGTCGGATTAGACATGGCATTGAACACAGTTGAAGAACTCATCGAAGACCTGCGCCAGGGCAAGATGATTATTCTGATGGATGACGAGGATCGCGAGAACGAAGGTGATCTGGTAATGGCCGCGTCCAAGGTGCGCCCGGAAGACATCAACTTCATGGCCAAATACGGCCGTGGTCTGGTGTGCCTGACACTGACACGCGAACGTTGTCGGCTGTTGAAACTGCCGCTGATGGTCAACGACAACAATTCGCCGCATACAACCAATTTCACGGCGTCTATTGAAGCGGCGGAAGGCGTGACCACGGGTATTTCGGCACAGGATCGTGCCGTGACGATTCAGGCCGCCGTGGCCGCCGTGGCCAAGCCGAATGATATCGTCATGCCCGGACATATCTTCCCGCTGATGGCGCAGCCCGGCGGTGTGTTGACGCGCGCCGGTCACACCGAGGCCGGTTGTGATCTGGCGCGCTTGGCCGGTTTCGAACCGGCTGCCGCCATCGTCGAAATTCTCAACGAAGATGGCACCATGGCGCGGCGCCCGGATCTGGAGAAGTTCGCCCAGGAGCACGGGTTAAAAATCGGTACGATTGCCGATCTGATCCACTATCGTATCGAGAACGAGAAGACGCTCGAGCGTGTAGCTGCGTGCGATCTGCCGACCGAATTTGGTAATTTCCAGCTGATTGCGTTCGAAGACTCCATCGACAAGGACGTGCATCTGGCCTTGATTTACGGTGATCTGGATGTGCGGCAGCCGGTGCTGGTGCGTGTGCATGTGCAGGGCATGTTGTGCGATCTGCTGGGCGCAAAGACCGGCGATTGCGGCTGGCCGCTGCGGCATGCCCTGGAGCGGGTGGCGCGCGAGGGTAACGGTGTGGTGATCGTGCTCGGCAAGCCGGAAGATCCGGCCTCGCTGGTGCGCCGGATCCGCCATTATTCCGAGGACGATCCGCACACGGAGCCGCCGCGCCGTGGCGGACGCGAGGAATTGCGCACCTATGGTATCGGCGCGCAGATCCTGGCGGAACTCGGCATCACGCGCATGCGCGTGCTGTCGGCGCCGAAGAAGATGCACGGCATCACCGGCTTCGGTTTGGAAGTCGTCGAATATGTGCCTTGCGATTGATGGCGATCATTGATCGCATAGGGGCATTACGCTGCGCTATTGCGCCCTACAACTTACGTTATAGTTTAGAATTGAATCACTTGACTTTAGGATGCTTGAATCATGAGCAAAATGACTGAGATCGAAGGCCAATTACAGGTGCGCGGTGCGCGAGTCGCGCTGTTGGTGGCGCGCTTCAACAGCTTTGTAGTGGAGAGTCTGCTGGCGGGTGCGGTGGATTGTCTTAAGCGGCACGGCGCCGAAGAAAAGGATATGACCATCATCCGCGTGCCAGGTGCCTTCGAGATGCCGCTGATTGCCAAGCAACTGGCAGCGTCGAAGAAATACGATGCGATTATCGCGCTCGGCGCGGTGATTCGTGGCGGTACGCCGCATTTCGAATATGTCGCCGGTGAGTGCACCAAAGGGCTGGCGAGCGTCGGCATGGAATTCAATCTGCCGATCGCCTTTGGTGTGTTGACGGTCGACAGCATCGAGCAGGCCATTGAACGTGCCGGCACCAAGGCCGGCAATAAAGGCGTCGAGGCGGCGATGTCGGCGATTGAAATGATCGATCTGATCAAGAAGCTGGGTGCCTGATGTCCGATAGGGCAGCCAGCAGTTCCGGTCGATTTTCCAATGCTGCGCGCAGCAAGGCGCGACGTTTGGCCATGCAGGCGGTCTATCAATGGCAGATGAACGCACTGGATGCCGCGGATCTCATCGCCCAGTATCTTGCCGACGAAGATAATCGCAATGCCGATGCTGAATATTTCGGAACACTGCTGCGCGGTGTTGTGCACGGACATGTGGTATTGGATGAATTGCTCGCACCGACGCTTGCGCGCCCGCTTGACGAAGTCGATCCCGTGGAGCGAGCGGTGTTGCGCGTGGCCGCCTTCGAATTGCAGCAATGCCTGGATGTGCCGTATCGCGTGGTGTTGAATGAAGCAGTGGCGCTGACCAAGAAATTCGGTGCCGAGCAAGGTCATACGTTTGTCAACGCGGCGTTGGACAAGCTCGCCCGCACGCTGCGCGCGGTGGAGATGTAGATTGTAGGCTGGGTTTACCCTGAAGGGCACAAGAGCTTTTTTTGCGTAACTCACCAGATGTTGCATAACAACGCAGCGAGATTTTATCCGATGTAGGGTGGGTGAGGCACGTTGTTTGTGCCGTAACCCACCAACGTGCCGTAGGCACACATTAACAAACGCGTCGTGTTGCTGCGCAACGCTTGGTGGGTTACGCAAAAAACGCTCTTGTGCCCTTCAGGGTAAACCCACCCTACATTTTGACTTAAGTGCCATTCGGGTCTGATCCCATATCACCATGTCGCTCACCGAATTTTCCCTGATCGAGAAATATTTTGCGGCACAGGCGCGCACACGTGTTGATGTGGCGACTGGCATTGGCGACGATGCCGCCGTTGTCGATGTGCCGGCGGGGGAACAGCTGGTCGTCGCGGTGGATACGTTGGTGGCGGGTGTGCATTTTCCGTCTAGTGCCACGCCAGCGGACATCGGGCACAAGGCGCTGGCCGTGAATCTCAGTGATCTCGCTGCGATGGGTGCGCGTCCGTACTGGGCGACGCTCGCGTTGACGCTGCCGCAGGCCGATGAGGCCTGGGTCGCCGAATTCGCCCGCGGTTTTTTTCTGCTGGCTGAGCGCTATCAGGTCGAACTTATTGGTGGTGACACCACGCGCGGCCCGTTGTGCGTGTCTGTGCAGATTCATGGTTGCGTGCCGCGTGGTCAGGCTTTGCTGCGCGCCGGCGCGCGCGTTGGTGAGCACATCTTCGTGTCCGGTAGTCTGGGCGATGCGGGACTGGCCTTGCGACTGTTGCAGACGCAATATGCATGCGCCAAAGACCAACGTGCTGCGCTGGACGCGCGACTGCATCGACCTGAGCCACGTGTGGCACTGGGGGAGCATCTGCGCGGTCTTGTCAGTGCCGCCATCGATGTATCGGATGGTCTGCTGGCCGATCTCGGCCATATTCTGGAATGCAGTGGCGTGGGTGCGACGGTGTGGGTCGATCGCCTGCCGCGTTCGGCGGCGTTTCGGTCCTGTGTGTCGCCGCAGACACGCGAATGGTTCGAACTGCCGCTGGCGGCGGGCGACGATTACGAAATTTGTTTCACCGCCGCGCCCGAACAGGCGGACGCGTTGCAGACATTGGCGCGCGAATACGATGTGCCTATCACGGCAATCGGCGTGATCGAGGCTGACGCGGGTCTGCGCTGTCGTAACGATGCGGGTCGTAGCTTTGAACCGGCGCGGCGCGGTTATGAACATTTCGGTTGAAGGAGCGACGTTCGTATCATGAAGGCTACACCGCCACCGATTTCTCCGACCCTGTTGCGCGATCCGGGTCATTTGCTCGCGCTGGGTTTCGGCAGCGGCTTGGCGCCGCGCGCACCCGGCACCTTCGGCACGCTGGTGGCGGTGCCGGTGTATCTGCTGTGCGCGCAACTGCCACTCGTGATCTATCTGTCGGTCGTGGTCGCTGCGTTTGTCCTCGGTGTTTATCTATGCGGGCGCACGGCCCGTGCGCTCGACGTACATGATCACCCAGGCATCGTCTGGGACGAGGTGGTCGGTTATCTGCTGACCATGGCCTGGGCACCGTCGGGTTGGTTGTGGGTCGTGCTCGGCTTCATCTGCTTCCGGCTGTTCGACATCCTCAAACCCTGGCCGATCAGCGTGTTGGATCGCTCCGTGCACGGCGGGCTGGGCATTATGATCGACGATGCCTTGGCCGGTGTGTTGGCGGCAGCGTGTCTGGTGGGATTTGCACGCGCCTTGGGCTAGAGCCTGGTTTAGAGACGGTCTAAAGGTTCTGTCTGATGCGCCGCTCATCTGTCCCGATGTGTCGGAAATTTTGCCCCGAATTCGCGAACCGAGAAGCGATGGCCCGCGTGCTGCTGACCTCTAACAAGATGCAACGAGTTTTCCCCGGAAGACGGGTATGAGTACTCCAATGGCGGGGGATGCCTCAGTCGCAAATGCCGATTCCACGGTCGAGTGCGCGGATTTCTACGCGACGCGCTTGGCTGGACTCAATGAGAACCACGCGGTCGTTACCACCGACGATATCGTCAATGCCAAAGGCATTGTGCTGGTGCGTAAGGGCGCACGCATCGACTCTAGCGTGGCCGAGCGCATCCTGCGTCACAAACTCATCAAACCACTGGATCAACAGATCGCGGTCGCCGACGGTCTCGATGGGATGCGTCTGGCGGATCGCTTTGTCCAACTGCATGCAAAATACCCGGACCTGGATCGGCTGCATCCCGAACTCGGTTCCGCGAATCTGTGCCAGGTGCTGGCAAAGGACAGCTGTTACCACAGCCTGCTCTGGCAGAAGCTCACGGTGCTGGAACATGAAATGCCTGCGGAGTTCGAGAAGGGCCTGTTCTGCGCGGGTGTCGCCGCGCTGCTGGCGCGCGAACTCAAATTGAGCCGTCAGGATATCGAGGCGGCGTTTCTGGCCGGGCTGATGCACGATGTAGGTCTGCTGCACGTCGCTCCGGAAATCCTGAATAAGACGGGTGAGTTGACGTCACCGGAGTGGCGTGCGATTCAAAGCCATGTGGTCACCGGCCGCATGTTGCTGGAAAACATGCCGGGTGCGCCGGCGACAGCGGCGCGCGCCGTGCTCGAACATCACGAACGCTGCGACGGTACCGGCTATCCGGTCGGCCATGGCGAGGATCGTCTGTGCCTGCTCGGGCAGGTGGTGGCCATCGCCGACAGTGTGCAGGCGATTCGCGTGCGCCAGTTCGAAAAACTAGGGCGTAATCTCTACGACACGCTGCCGTATCTGAACCTGAATGCCTACACGTATTTCTACGCCGTGTTCCAAGCGATGGTCTCGATTCTCAAACGTTCGGGCCTGACGGCGACGATTGCCGATCCTTATGGCGGTGTGGCGGCTATGGCGCAACGCCTACATAAGCGCGGTCAACTACTGCAGGAGGCCGTGGGTCATTTGCAAGCCATGGTCGAAAAGCTCGAAGCATTACCGAATCGGGGTGGCCGGGGCCAGCATCTGCTGCGTTCGGCACGACACGTGCAGATCATGATGGTGTCATCGGGACTGGTGCGTGATGAATTGCTGGGTTGGTTGGAGGCGTTGGAGGCTGCACCGGACGCCGCCGCACTGGCCGAACTGAACGAGATCGACCTGATGCAGAACGAGCTACGCTGGCAGGTGCGCAATCTGCTGCGCGCCTTCGGCGAGTTCTACGATCTGGAATGCACGGATGACCGCTGCGGTGCGCTGGCTGTACTGGCGGAACGTTTGCAGTCCTGTCTCGAGGCGGCACGCTAACCAACTGGCGTTGGCGTTGGGCGAAGCGACACAGCATAATCCCACCATGTCCGCCATATCCGACTCTTCACCCGCCATCTTCGCGCGTTGTATAACGGCCGCGTTCCTGCTGTCCGGTTTAGTCAATACCCTGTCCGCGGCGGAGATCGAGGTGCTGGCGCTGTTCCGCGATCAGGCGGTCATTCGCGTGGATGGTCAGCGTTATAAGCTCGCTCCAGGCGAGTCCACTCCCGAAGGTGTGCGTTTAGTGAGCGCGGATGCCACCGGTGTCGTGCTGGAACACGCGGGTGACACACGCAGCTACCCCCTGGGCGCGAAGCTGCGCACCGGCTATCGGCAGACCACCAGCGATGCCGTGCAGGTGTTTCGCGATCGCGATGGCATGTTCAGTACGGTGGGTGCCATCAACGGTCTGCCGGTCGAATTTCTGGTCGATACCGGCGCCAGTTCAATTGCCATGAACGCCGCGCAGGCGCGCCGCTTGGGTATCGATTTCCGGGTTGAAGGGGAACGTGGCGCGGTGATGACCGCGTCGCGGGCCGAACCTGTGTATCGGGTGACGCTGGATATGGTGCGGGTTGGTACAATCGAGTTGCGTAACATCGAGGCGGTGGTGCTCGATGGCCCGCAGCCGCAACAGACGCTGCTAGGCATGTCATTTCTCGGTCGTCTGGAAATGCAGAACGATGGCCAGCGCCTGACGCTGCGCAAAAAATACTGATAGAAGGATTGCCATGGCGAACACCGCTAAAGATATGCAGCTGAGTGTGGGCGAGATGTTACAGCTGGTATTCGCCGCCGATGACAACCAGCGCAAACACGCCACCAAAGTTATTGGTTACCTTCCCGGCAAGAGTCTGCTCGTCACCACGCCGCGCATCGACGGCAAAGTCATGATGGTGCGTGAAGGCCAGCCGGTGGTGGTGCGGATGCTATCGGGTAACAGCGTCTATGCGTTCAATACGCAGATTCTTGCAACCAGTCTGAAACCCTACGCTTATTTACACCTCACCTATCCGGCCGAAATCGAGTGCATCGTGGTGCGCAAGTCGCTGCGGGTCTCTGCAGAGTTGGAGACCAATGTCACCCGCGTGACCGTCGATGATCCGAAGGGGAGTGTGGTCGCGAAAGGGGTGATCGTCGATGTCAGTACCTCCGGTGCCATGCTGCTGGCCGATACACCGCTGGGGCAGGTAGGGGATTTGCTGGTCTTGACGCTGCGCGTCCCCGTGGCGGGCGTGCAGAAATATCTGAAGTTGTCAGCAATGATCCGTTCGCTACGCGTGAACAACGATGGTGCTCATCTGCATGGCGTGGAATTTCAGCTATTGGAGGAGATGGACAACATTTTCCTGCACGGTTTCGTCTACGAGCAGTTGCAGAAGCAGAGCGCGGATTGAGCGGTTCGTCCACAGTCGAATTTTACTTCATGCGTTTTTGAGTCCCGGTGAGTGGTGGTGGGCTGCATGCTGGTTGTTGCCTGCTGCCTCCGAGCTGCGCAAGTCGGCCTCAGACAACAACCAGCATGCGGCCGGAGACAGTGGGTGTACGCCCGGATTCATGTTTCTGATGCGTGGCATCCCACGTTCCGCCGCTGCCGTTGACTGCGATGCCGACTTGCGAGCTGCGAAGGCGGTCGCAGTCAACGGCAGCGGCGGAACATGCTAGCCTAACAGCCGGCGGCTGAATTCCTACTGCTTGTCTTTGTCCTTCACGATCATCGCATATGCCGAGTGATTGTGGATGGACTCGAAATTCTCCGATTCCACCACGTACGCGCGTATCCGCTCATCCTGATTGAAGCGCGCGGCGACGTCGCGCACCATGTCTTCGACAAATTTTGGATTGTCGTAGGCGCGTTCGGTGACATGCTTTTCATCGGGACGCTTGAGCAGGCCGTAGAGTTCGCAGGAGGCCTCCTGCTCGACCACGTCGATGATCTCCTCGATCCAGATGAAATCGTGGGTACGCACATCGACGGTGACGTGCGAACGCTGATTATGTGCGCCGCGGTCGGAGATCTTTTTCGAACACGGACACAGGCTGGTGACCGGCACCACGACCTTGATGTTCAGTTGTGGTTTGCCGTCACGGATCTCGCCGGCGAAAGTGACGTCGTAATCCATCAGACTCTGCACGCCGGACACCGGCGCGGCCTTGTTGACGAAATACGGAAAGCGCATCTCGATGTGACCGGCCTCGGCTTCGAGCAGTTCGGTCATTTCGGTGAGCATGACTTTGAAAGATTCGACGGTGATCTCACGCTCATGGCGATTGAGTATCTCGACGAAGCGTGACATGTGCGTGCCCTTGAAGTTATGCGGCAGGTTCACGTACATGTTGAAGGTGGCGATGGTGTGCTGCTCGCCGCCGGAACGGTCGTAGACGCGCACCGGATGGCGAATGTCTTTGATACCGACTTTATCGATAGCAATGCGGCGGGTATCGGCCCGGCCCTGGACGTCTTCCATCATGGCGGTGGGGCAGTTGATGGGTGTGGGCTGGCTCATGCTGCGGATTCCTCTGCATAGCGGACACAGGCGCGGTCGGTTTCCCACAAGGTGACCGAGCTGACCCGGACACGTTCGTTGTTCAGGGTCTGCACCAGTTCGCGGTAAAAATAGGCCGCGATGTTTTCGGCCGTCGGGTTGATGCTCGGTCGAACGGGTTCCAGTTCGTTCAGATAACGGTGATCGAGCCGGTCGCCGATGGCGCGCGCGGCGGTCTTGATGACTTTGAAATCCACGCCCATGCCGACGTTCATCCAGGCCGCGCGCGATCACTTCGACTTCAAGCTTCCAGTTATGCCCGTGCATGCGGCAGCAGGCGCCCGGGATAACTCGCGCAAGGTATGTGCGGATGCGAAATCGGTCAGCACTTTAAGGGTAACATGCAGAGGACACGGGTGAAATTCTGACGAACGGACTAGGATATTAAGTCGACTGACGCGGGGACGGCACAATGAAATGCTACCGAGACATGCACGGATCGTGGCCACGATGCCGGCGGCATCCAAGCCACAATCGGCGAGCAGTTATTCGCGGCTGCCGTGTTCGATAAACGCGTCCGGTAGGCCGATATTAGGATCATAGTGAAATGCAGCTTGCTGCGCGGCCAGGTATTCATTCACGGCGCTGCCCGCGCCGCCGGCCAGCGCATTTTCCTCGAGCGTGACCAGCAAATCATGGTTGCCTGCCAATTCGCGCAACAGATCGGTATCCAACGGTTTGACGAAGCGCATGTTCACCAGTGTGGCATCGAGTGCGTCGGCGACCTGCGTGGCCGGCGCGACCATGGCTGCCGAACGCGAGCAGCGCGATCTTGCGCCCCTGGCGACGCACTTCGGCACGTCCCATGGGCAGTGTCTCCAACGATTTGTTCACGGCAACACCCGGTCCACGTCCGCGCGGATAACGCACCGCCGCCGGACCGGGATGGCGTTGTGCCGTGCACAGCATCTGCCGGCATTCGTTTTCATCGGCCGGTGCCATCACGATCAGATTGGGCACGCAGCGCAGATACGACAGATCGAAACTGCCGGCGTGCGTCGGACCGTCCGGGCCGACCAGGCCGGCACGATCAATGGCGAAAGTCACCGGCAGATTCTGCAAGGCGACATCGTGGATCAATTGATCGTAGGCGCGCTGTAAAAATGTCGAGTAGATCGCGACCACCGGATGCAAGCCTTCACAGGCGAGTCCCGCCGCGAGTGTGACGCTGTGCTGTTCGGCGATGCCGACATCGAAATATCGTTGCGGAAAATGTTCGGAAAATTTCACCAGTCCGGAGCCTTCGCGCATCGCCGGCGTGATCGCGACCAGCGTCGGGTCTTGCTCGGCCATGTCGCATACCCACTCGCCGAAGACTTCCGTGTAGGTGGGCCCCGCCGGTGCCGTTGGTGCTGCATCGCCGGTGTGCAGATCAAACTTGTTGACGCCGTGATACGCGCATGGATTGGCCTCGGCCGGCGCATAGCCTTTGCCTTTGCGCGTGACCACATGCAGCAGTTGCGGGCCGTGCAGCGCGCGCACATTGCGCAGTGTTTTTACCAGTCCCGGTAGATCATGGCCATCGACCGGGCCGAGATAATTAAAGCCCATTTCCTCGAACAGCGTGCCGGGCACGACCATGCCTTTGACGTGTTCCTCGGCGCGCCGCGCCAGTTCCCACACCGGCGGCAGACTCTCCAAGACTTTCTTGCCGTGCTCGCGCATCGACGCATAGGTGCGGCCCGACAAGACGCGCGCGAGATAGTTCGACAGCGCGCCGACATTCGGCGAGATCGACATGTCGTTGTCGTTGAGGATCACCAACAGATTGGCATCGAGATCGCCAGCGTGATTGAGCGCCTCGAAGGCCATGCCCGCGGTCATCGCGCCATCGCCGATGATGGCTACCGACTTGCGCGCGCTGCCGCTGCGCGCGGCGGCGATGGCCATGCCCAGCGCGGCACTGATCGAGGTGCTGGAATGGCCGACACCGAAACTGTCGTAGGGCGATTCGTCGCGCTTGGGGAAGCCAGCGAGCCCACCCTGCTGGCGCAAGCTCGTCATGCGCGCGCGGCGACCGGTGAGGATCTTGTGCGGATAACTCTGATGCCCGACGTCCCAGACCAAGCGATCGTCCGGGGTGTTGTAGACGTAATGCAGCGCGATGGTCAGTTCCACCGTGCCCAGGCCCGCGGCCAGATGCCCGCCGGTGCGGCTCACGCTCTGGATCAGAAAGTCGCGCAACTCCCGCGCCAGCACCGGCAATTGCGCCTCGGAGAGATGCCGCAACTGGTCGGGGGTGTCGATCTGTTCGAGCAGGGGGAAGGACTTGGGGACGGTCATGAGCTGCGTGCGCCACTAGAGACCGGGCATTATCCGGGCAGGGGGAGGCACATTCAAGAAACTTCCCCACGGTGGGGGAATCAGGCCTGGCGTTGCACGATATAGTCGGCCAGACCGCGCAGTGGATCGGCCTCGGTGCCGAACCCGGTCAGTGATTCCTGTGCGGCGGCCAGCAGTTCCGCGGCGCGCTCTCGAGCCCCAGCCAGGCCGAGCAGGGCCGGGTAGGTGGGCTTGTCGCGGGCGGTGTCGGCACCGGCGGTCTTGCCCAGCGTGGCGGTGTCGCCGACCACATCGAGGATGTCGTCCTGAATCTGGAAGGCCAGGCCAATGCACTTGGCGTAATGGTCGAGGTGTTTCAGTCGCACTTCGTCGAGATTGTCAGCGCACAGGGCGCCGAGCAGCACACTGGCGCGGATCAACGCGCCGGTCTTGTGGATGTGCATATCCTCCAGTTGGGCGATATCCAGGGTCTGCCCGACCGCGGCGAGGTCGATGGCCTGCCCGCCGACCATGCCGCGCGAGCCGGAGGCCAAGGCCAGGGTTTCGATCATACGCAGGCGTAGCGTAGCCGGGACATCCAGTTCCGGGGCGTGCGCGAGTACGTGAAAGGCCAATGTCTGCAAGGCATCACCCGCAAGAATGGCTGTGGCCTCATCGAAGGCGCGGTGGCAGGTGGGGCGGCCGCGGCGCAGGTCGTCGTCGTCCATGGCCGGCAGATCGTCATGCACCAGTGAGTAGGCGTGGATGAATTCCACTGCGCAGGCCGCGATATCGAGACGCCCCGGCGGCGCGCCGACGGCCGCGCCGGCGGCGTAAACCAGGAGCGGGCGCACGCGCTTGCCGCCACCGAGCACTGTATAGCGCATGGATTGGTGCAAGCGTGAGGGGTGCGTCTCGGCGCTGGGCAGTTGGTGTTCCAGCGCGTCTTGGATGCGTGTACGGCATTCCGCCAACAAGGTGTTCAGCGCGGTCTCGGTTGTGGCCATGACCGCTCAGGTCTCGTCGCTGTCGAACGGTGCGAGCTGCTCCTGTCCGCCCTGGTTCACCAGCTGCTCGACTTTTTGTTCGGCTTGGCTCAGCGCCTCTTGGCAGGTGCGGGTGAGCTGAACGCCGCGTTCGAAGGCGGCCAGCGAGGCCTCCAGGTTGAGATCACCCTGTTCCAGTTTTTCCACCAGGCCTTCCAACTCTTTCAAGGCGGTTTCAAAGTCGGTGGTTTCGCTGCGTTTCTTGGCCAAGATAGACTCCGCGGGTTGCGTCAGGCGCGTAACGGTACCCCGCAGATTGGCGACGGTCAACGCGCGCGCATTTTCGTCGCTGGACTTGAGGCATGTCAGCGAGTTGCGCACTAAGTCGCCTATCATGAGCGTGCCGCGGGGTCTAAAGTCAGCGGTGTCAGCTGTGAGGCTCGGCGGTTGACACCGGAGGGTGGCTTGTTTAGAGTTAAGTACAGTTTAGACCAAGTCTAAATATGTTCAGTAGCGGAGGTTCTGGCGAGTACATGGAACCTGGATTCGAAGTCACAATGGAGACGTCACTATGGCAAATCTGAAAGGCAGTAAAACGGAAGGGAACCTGAAAGACGCATTTGCGGGCGAGTCCCAGGCAAATCGCCGTTATTTATACTTCGCAGCCAAGGCTGACGTGGAAGGCTACAACGACGTCGCTGTCGTGTTCCGTTCCACCGCCGAAGGCGAAACCGGGCATGCGCACGGCCACCTGGAATACCTGGAAGCCGTCGGCGATCCAGCCACCGGCCTGCCGATCGGTCCGACCGCCTCCAACCTGAAGGCGGCCATCGCCGGCGAGACCCATGAGTACACCGACATGTACCCGGGCATGGCCAAGAGCGCGCGCGACGAAGGCTTCGACGAAATCGCCGATTGGTTCGAGACCCTGGCCAAGGCCGAGCGTTCGCACGCCAACCGCTTCCAGAAGGCGCTGGATCAGCTCGACAAGTAAGTACTGTCACCCGGTCGGATCGTAATTGAGATCCGACCGGAATGGCACTTACTTAAACCAGGAATAATATTGCGAACCGCGAAAGGCGCAAAGAACCGTTGTTGAAAAAATGTAACAACGGGCCTTTCTTTCATTCGTCATGTCTTGGCGCCTTGGCGCCTTTGCGGTTCGGAAATATCTTGGCGGCCTGGGTGTTTGGGCATGGGATTGCTTAAGTAAGCGCCATTCAGATCCGACCAGTTTCTTTCGTCATCTATCTGCTGCATCAACACCGTAGGGAGTCACGCGATGTCCGCACCGACTGAATCAAGACGCGAAGGCAGTCTCGAAGCGCCGCTGCGACATGCGCTCGACTGGCACAACCCACAGTTTTACGACGAACAGAATCTGTTCCACGAGTTGGAGCGCGTGTTCGACATCTGTCACGGTTGCCGGCGTTGTTTCAATCTGTGCAACTCGTTTCCGACACTGTTCGATGCCATCGACGCCTCGGATACGCTGGAACTCGACGGTGTGCCCAAGAAAGTCTATTGGGACGTCGTCGATCACTGTTATCTCTGCGATATGTGTTTCATGACCAAATGTCCGTACGTGCCGCCGCACGAATGGAATCTGGATTTCCCGCATCTGATGCTGCGCGCCAAGGCGGTGAAATTCCGCAAGGGCGATGTGCGTGGACGCGACAAAATACTCACCTCCACCGATAGGGTTGGCAGTCTCGCCGGTATTCCGGTGGTGGCTCAGGTGGTCAATGCCGCCAATAAACTCAAACCGGTGCGCGCGCTGCTGGACAAGGCATTGGGTGTGCATCCGGAAGCGATACTCCCCGAATATCACAGTGCGACGCTGCGCAAGCGCATGGGCAGTCATCAGCCGAAAGCCATGGCCATAGAAGCGGCCGGACCGACCCGTGGCAAGGTTGCGTTGTTCACCACCTGCTACGGCAATTACAACGAGCCGCAGATCGGTGCCGATCTGGTGGCGGTGTTCGAGCACAACGGCATCCCCGTGCGTCTGGTGGAAAAAGAACGCTGCTGTGGCATGCCCAAGCTGGAACTCGGCGATCTCGATGCCGTTGCCGCCGCCAAGGACGCCAACATACCGCAGTTGCTTGCGCTCATCGAGGACGGTTGGGATATCGTCGCGCCGGTGCCGTCCTGTGTGTTGATGTTCAAGCAGGAACTGCCGCTGATGTTCCCGAACGATGCGCAGGTCGCCAAGGTGCGCGATGCGATTTTCGATCCGTTCGAATACCTGATGCTGCGCCACAAGCACGATAAATTGAAAACCGATTTCAAACAGTCGCTCGGCACGATCGCCTACCATGTACCTTGTCACTTGCGGGTGCAGAATATCGGCCTCAAGACCAAGGAAATGTTGCAACTGGTGCCTAATACCGAGGTGCAGGCTATCGAGCGTTGTTCCGGTCACGACGGCACCTATGCGGTCAAGAGCGAGTTCCATGAGACCTCGATGAAGATCTGCAAGCCGGTGGTCAATCGTGTCACCCAGGCCAACGCCGATCATTACAGCAGCGACTGCCCCATGGCCGGCCATCAGATCGAGAATGGTTTGCGCGATGGCCGTACGCCAGAACATCCAATGACGCTGTTGCGTCACGCCTATGGCATCTGATTAATCAGGAGCATGACAGTATGGCTAACGAGGGCTATCACGAACCCATTACAGAACTGACCACAGAAACTCGCGACATGCACCGCGCCATCGTTTCGCTGATGGAGGAGTTGGAGGCAGTCGATTGGTATCAGCAACGCGTCGATGCCTGCGCCGATCCGGATCTCAAGGCGATCCTGGCGCATAACCGCGATGAGGAAAAAGAACATGCGGCGATGGTGCTGGAATGGATCCGCCGTCACGATCCCAAATTCAACAAGGAACTGCGCGATTATCTGTTCACCGACAAGCCGATTGTCGATCTGGAACACAAGCATCAGGACTGAACCAGCCCATGGAGATTGTCATGAACGCCGTTAAACTGAGCCGGGATGATCTGTACCCCCTGGAAAAATACGCCGAGCTGCGTAGCGAGTTCCGTTCACGCGTGCTCGCGCACAAGCAGAATCGCCTAGTGTGCATTGGCCCGTGGGCGACCTTGTATTTTGAAGACCGCCTGACGATGCAGTATCAGATTCAGGAAATGCTGCGCATCGAGCGTATCTTCGAATCGGCCGGTATTCAGGATGAACTGGACGCCTACAATCCGCTGATCCCGGACGGTGGCAACTGGAAGGCGACCTTCATGATCGAAGTGCCCGATCCTGACGAACGACGCGTGGTGCTGGCAAAATTGGTCGGCATCGAAGATCGCGTCTGGGTGCAGGTCGGTGACGCCGAGCGGGTGTTCGCCATTGCCGACGAGGACATGGAGCGGGAAACGGCGGATAAGACTTCTGCGGTGCATTTTCTGCGCTTCGAGCTGACGTCCGCGATGGTCGCCGCTGCCAAACAAGGTGCGGCTATCAATATGGGTATCGATCACCCCGAGTACCGCGAGGCTATCGCCCCGGTCGCCGAAGCGGTGCGCGCCTCGCTGATTACTGATCTCGCCTGAGCTCGACCAGACCTGCCTCGGCACGGTGCGCTGGTCGCCACCGCAAAACCCTTCTAGAATGCCGTCTGGATTTCTAGGGGGATGCGCCCATTTTTATTTCCGCCAATAACCGGTTTGTGGCCGGTGCTGCCGTCGCACTGTTGATGTCATGTGCCTCCGTGACCCATGCCGCCAAATCGGCCTGGGATGCCGATGGCCCTGCGCGCAGTCACGACGATGCGGAGACGCCCTGGGTGGAGCAAGGCCGTGCGCTGCCGGAATACCCCGATAAGAACCATCTGATCAACGTGCCTATCGAGATTGCGGGTTCCAGTTTGGACATGTTCATCGACGAACGCAGCCTGTCGGTCGGTGAAGACGGTGTCGTCCGCTATGTGCTGGTGTTGCGCGCCCAAAGCGGTGCCGAAAATGTCTTTTTTGAGGGGATACGCTGTGCGACGCACGAGCTGCGCAGTTATGCCTACGGCACCAGCCGCTCGGCGTGGCAGCCGGTCGATACGGCCTGGGCGCCGCTGACAGGTCTGGGGGTCGGGCGCTATCGTCAACAACTGTATCAGTATTATCTTTGCCCGCCGGGGAAGGGGATACTGCCGCGCCAGGAAATGTTGCAACGCATGCGCTATGGTGTGCCGCGCGATGAATGACTGACGAGTGCTACAACTGCTGATGTATGGTTCGCGGCCGAAAGCCGCTCCTACAATGTCAATTTGACCTTTCCGAATTACGACTATTGAGTACTCATGAGCTCCACCTACGACGCCTCTTCCATTGAAGTCCTGAGCGGACTCGATCCGGTGCGCAAGCGCCCGGGTATGTACACCGACACCACCCGGCCGAACCACCTCGCCCAGGAGGTGATCGACAACAGCGTCGACGAGGCCATTGCCAAGCACGCCAAGGTCATCGAGCTTACGGTGTTCAAAGATGGCTCGCTGGAGGTGCGCGACGACGGACGTGGCATGCCCGTGGATATGCATCCGGAAGAAGGCGTGCCCGGTGTCGAGGTGATCCTCACGCGCCTGCACGCGGGTGGCAAGTTCTCCAATAAGAATTACCAATTCTCCGGCGGTCTGCACGGCGTCGGCGTGTCGGTGGTGAATGCGTTGTCCAAACAGCTGGACGTATGGGTGCGGCGCGGCGGCAAGGAATATCACATCGCATTTGCCGGCGGTGATAAGACCTCTGATCTCAAAGAAGTCGGCACGGTCGGCAAGCAGAACACCGGTACGACCGTGCGCTTCTGGCCGGACGAGAAATATTTCGACTCGCCGAAATTTTCCATCCCGCGCCTCAAACATGTGCTGCGCGCCAAGGCGGTGCTGTGTCCTGGTCTGCGCGTGAAATTTTTTGATGAGGCCAGCGGTGAGCGTGAAGAGTGGTATTACGAGGACGGCCTGCGCGACTACCTGATCGATGCGTTGGGCGGCGCCGAACATCTGCCCGAAGAACCCTTCGTCGGCAATCTTGCCGGCAATCGTGAGGCCGCCGAATGGGCCCTGGTGTGGTTGCCGGACGGTGGCGAACTGGTCGGTGAGAGCTACGTCAATCTGATCCCGACCGCGCAGGGCGGCACGCATGTGAACGGCCTGCGCACGGGGCTCACCGAGGCGATTCGCGAATTCTGCGAGTTCCGCAATCTGTTGCCGCGCGGCGTGCGCATCACACCGGAAGATGTCTGGGATCGTTGTTGCTACATCTTGTCGGTGAAACTCCAGGATCCGCAGTTTTCCGGGCAGACCAAAGAGCGTTTGTCGTCGCGTGAATGTGCGGCCTTTGTGTCGGGCGTGGTGAAAGACGCTTTCAGTTTATGGCTCAATCAACACACCGAAGTCGGCGAGCGCATCGCGCAGTTGGCGATCAGCAATGCTCAGACACGGCTGCGTGCGGGCAAAAAGGTCGTGCGCAAGAAAGTGACATCCGGCCCGGCGCTGCCGGGAAAACTCGCCGATTGCAGCTCCGGCGATTCGGCGCGTACCGAATTGTTTTTGGTCGAAGGCGATTCCGCCGGCGGTTCCGCCAAACAGGCGCGTGATCGCGAATTCCAGGCGATCATGCCCTTGCGCGGTAAGATACTGAACACCTGGGAAGTCGATTCTGCCGAGGTGCTCGCGTCTCAGGAAGTGCATGACATTTCCGTGGCTATTGGCGTCGATCCCGGTTCGGATGATTTAAAAGGCCTGCGTTACGGCAAGGTGTGCATCCTTGCCGATGCCGATTCCGACGGTGCGCATATCGCGACGCTGCTGTGCGCGCTGTTCCTGCGCCACTTCCAGCCACTGGTCGACGCCGGCAATGTCTATGTCGCCATGCCGCCGTTGTATCGCATCGATGTCGGCAAACAGGTGTTCTACGCGCTCGACGACGGCGAGAAACAGGGCGTGCTCGATCGCATCGCCGCCGAGAAGATCAAGGGCAAGATCGGCGTGCAGCGTTTCAAAGGTCTCGGCGAGATGAATCCCCTGCAACTGCGCGAGACCACCATCAATCCCGACACCCGCCGGCTGGTGCAGCTCACCCTCGACGCCAACGACGACACCCATCAAATCATGGATATGCTGCTGGCTAAAAAACGCGTGGCCGATCGCCGCGCCTGGCTGGAGAAACGTGGGGATCTGGCCGATATCTGAGGATGCGCGGATCGTTCCAGTGGGTTATTGGGCATCACGCAAACTCGGATACTGCTGTCTGACCACATATAATTCAATAAGTTGGATGTGGTTTGGCGGCTTATACAAGCGGCGTGGGGGCGCCGGTCAAATGGAAGAAATCACCGTCAAACACTATCGCCGGGCGCACGCGGGTGCACAGGAGAAGGAACTGGTCGTCGAAAAGGTGACCGTGGGTTCCGAGACTGGACGCTTCCTCAACAAGATGGAAGAAATGCGCATCCGCAAGCCCTGTTTTGAAACCATCGACATGCGTGGCAAGGTTCGCGGTGAGTGTCAGCGCTACATGTTGCACAACCGCGAATTCTATCTGGACGACGTCTCTTACGGCCTGTATCAGGACGGCCTCAATGCCTGCAACGGCACGTTCACGGTAGGCACCTATGAGGCCATCGTCAACGGTAAACACACCAATCGATCTGTCCGCGAGGAACAGAATGTGCGCGAGCTGGCGGCTCAGCGCCAGGCCCAGCAGGCCCGCACAGCGTCGACAGCCAGCCGTGCCGGCGTGGGTGTTAAGACAACGCAAGACACTACCGTTCGTGAGAGCAGTGCCGAATTTTATCAGCCCGATTTGATACCGCTAGGCTACTTCAAACGCCGCCGTGAGGACCGCTTACAGTATGTGACCGCTGTACAGATTCGGCATGATGGAAAGGTCAGCAATGGCACCACACGTGACATATCGGTGGGTGGGATGCAGATCGTTCTGAAGGGTATCTACCGGTTCCCTACGGGGTCGGAAGTCCAGGTTGGATTGATTTCGCTACAAGAACAGGAGTCGCGGCTGGATCTCTCGAATCTGCGCTACCGCATCCTATCTTGCGAGCAGCATGACGTCGAATGCCAATTGCGCGTAGAACTGCAGAACAACAGTGCGCCGGAAGGTTTTGCGGATTACGTCAACGACCTGATCGCGCGCTACAAGCATAAATACAAGCTGGATGTCGAAGATGATTACTGGTCGGCATGCTCCTGGCTCTATGAGCGATTGTATTCCGAGAGCTCAATGCAGTTGGCGTTCTTCGTCAGCCGCAATCAGGAAGGGCATCTGAGTACTCAGGCTGTGGCTGTCACCGATGGCAATCAGCCGTTCGCACATTTTTTCCGTAATGATGTTGATAACTATGATTTCTCATCGCTGTGCCTGCCAAGCCGCTTGCAGTATTTGAGCGAGCAAAAAGAATTTCTTCTGCTGCTTTATCGCGAGAGTGTCGGTAATGAATATCGCCTGCATTCTGTAGCCGACTTCGAACTTAATGACGCACATGCCCTGCAGAATATGCTGCGCTTCACCCTGGCGCATGAAGAGCATTGCATCGTCAAAATCGTGGCATCGAATGTTCCGATGCAGCCGCTCAGCTCAAATAAATTCAATATGCTGACAGGGCGGCTCATGGAGAAATCCACGGATGAGGTCATGGCGCTGCGCGAACGCGTTTCCGAGTTGTACTTCTCTGCGGCGGCGGTCGATGTGACCGAGCAGATGCAGTCTGCATGCAGCCAGGCTATGCGCACCAATCTTGGTCAGATTGTCGTGGATGGCTTGCATTGCTGGCTGGGCGCTACGCGCATGCAATTGCCCGCCTATAAGACGGTGGAGCAGCTACCGGTCATATCGGCGCCGGAGTTGATCCGCTTCGGCTATGTCGAGCGCCGCTGCGAGGACCGCTATCTTGCGGAAACCTCGGTGGAGCTCCATTGCCGCTCAGGTAAGGTCAAAGGTCGCACCCGGGATATTTCCAAACGTGGCTTGGCTGTCCGTCTTGAACAGCCGTTGGAGATCAGTCTGTATGAAGAGCTCAAAGTGGCTTTGATCAGTCTGCAATCCAAGCGGCCCAGCCTCGATCTCTCCAAGGTCCCCTACCGAGTTGTCAGAGTCGACCGCCAGGAGGGTGCCGTAACACTCATGATGGAGCGCCTGCGGAATAAGCTTGAGCATGAGATTGATGATTTCTTCGTCGAACTCATCACCAAGAACCGTCACAAGCTCGTGGTGGATATGGGCGACACCCGCGGCGCCACGCTCTCGCGCATCTATGAAGGCACTGCCGCGGAAAATGCCGGTACGCTGCCGTTCTTCATCGCCCGCCAGGAGGAAGGTGGTGGCCGACTGCAGGCAGTCGCCGTGCCCGATGGTAGGAATGAACTGGCGGAATATTTTCGCGATGCACAAGGGCAGTACGATTTCGCCTGGCTGTCGGAGTCGAAATTGGTGCTGGCTTTGTATCAGCAGATAGTCCGGATGAGTCGCGAGGCCGGCCATCAACAACAGCGTCCGGCTCCGATTGAGATCGAGGTCTATGCCTATCGCAATGGCGCTGATCTGAAGGTCGTGACTGAGCTGGAATTTACCGATGATGAGCAGCGCGAAGTATTTCTGAGCAAGGCGCTGGCGGCACCTGAATGCCGCATCTTCAAGCTCATGGCGACCTATACGCTGGAGTTCAATAAAGCGGACCTGGATGCCGCCCTCGAGACCGTGCGCGGACAATCACGGCATCGGGCCGGAAAGCTCTATGAGCAGATCAATGCCGTGATCGGCTACGGTGAGATCATCGACATTACCGCACAACATCTGCGTATCCGCGCACTGGCCAGGCAGGAGTGACGGCTTCAGGGCCGAATTATTGAGCGTTACATAATTGCCTGACAGATTACCCGTAGCCCGGATGCAGGCCGTCAGGCCGGAATCCGGGGTAAAACCACCGTTTTCCCGGTTATCGCTGCGCTGCTTCCGGCGCCCTGCGGGCGTTCAACGCGCGTCGCGCTTTCCGTTGTCATCCGGGCTACGCGGTGTCATGTGATCAGGTAAACAACAACAAGTACGGGTTGTGGCAATCGGCGAATTGCCGCGATGCAATTCGTCGCTGTAGCCATTTTCTTACAACTCCCAGCCCACGCCGTCACCGTGTATCATGAGCGCCCGGCCCCGGCGCACCTGCGCCGGCATGTCTCTAGTCCGTGTTGAACTGCCGAGTCTGCCATGCAAGATAGCGAATTGAACTTCGAAGGCATCGAGCGCCTGCCGCTGCGCACCTTCACCGAAAAGGCGTACTTGGACTATTCCATGTACGTCATCCTCGACCGCGCACTGCCGAACATCGGCGACGGCCTCAAGCCGGTGCAGCGACGTATCATCTATGCCATGTCCGAGTTGGGCCTGGCGGCGACCGCCAAATATAAAAAATCCGCGCGCACTGTCGGTGACGTGCTCGGTAAGTTCCATCCGCACGGTGATTCGGCCTGTTACGAGGCGATGGTGTTGATGGCGCAGCCGTTCTCCTATCGTTATCCGTTGATCGACGGCCAAGGCAACTGGGGCTCGTCGGACGATCCGAAATCGTTCGCTGCGATGCGTTACACCGAATCGCGTCTAACGCCGTATGCCGAGTTGTTGTTGCAGGAATTGGGGCAGGGCACGGTCGATTGGGTGCCGAACTTCGATGGCACGCTGGACGAACCGTCCCTGCTACCGGCGCGTCTGCCGAACGTGTTGCTTAATGGCGCGACCGGTATCGCCGTCGGCATGGCCACCGATATCCCGCCGCACAATCTACGCGAGGTCGCCGCTGCAACGATTCGTCTGCTGGAAGACTCGAAGACAACGCTGGACCAGTTGTGCGAACACATCCAGGCGCCGGACTTTCCAACCGATGCCGAGCTCATCACCTCGCGAGCCGACATCCGGCAGATGTACGCGACCGGCAACGGTTCGGTGCGTCTACGCGCGCGTTACGAACTGGAACAGGGCGACATCGTGATTACGGCACTGCCGTATCAGGTGTCCGGCGGTAAGGTGCTGGAACAGATCGCCGCGCAGATGAACAATAAAAAACTGCCGATGGTCGAGGACCTGCGTGATGAATCCAATCACGAGAATCCCACCCGCTTGGTGATTGTGCCGCGCTCCAACCGTGTCGATGTCGAGGCGTTGATGTCGCATCTGTTCGCCAGCACCGATCTGGAGCGCAGCTACCGCATCAATCTGAATATCATCGGCATCAATGGTCGCCCGCAAGTCAAAGATCTGCGCAGCATCCTCGCCGAATGGTTGGAATTCCGCACCAGCACCGTACGCCGCCGCCTGGAATACCGTCTGGAAAAGATTATCCGTCGCCTGCATCTGCTCGACGGTTTGCTGATCGCCTTCCTCAATCTGGATGAAGTGATCCACATCATCCGCACCGAGGACGAACCCAAGGTCAAGCTGATGCAGCGCTTTACGCTCAGCGAAGAACAGACCGATTACATTCTGGATACCCGTCTGCGGCAACTGGCACGCTTGGAAGAGATGAAAATTCGCGGTGAGCAGCAGGCGCTGGCCGAAGAGCGTGACGATCTGCAGAAGACACTGGAATCGAGTCGCCGTTTAAAACAGCTGATCCGCAAAGAGATCAGCGAAGACGCCGAAAAATACGGCGATGCGCGCCGCTCAAAATTGGTCGAGCGTGTCGCGGCACAAGCCATGGACGAGACCGCGCTGGTGCCGAGCGAGGCCGTGACCATCGTGTTGTCCGAAAAGGGTTGGGTACGCGCTGGAAAAGGCCATGAGGTCGATGCGGGCGCATTGGCCTACAAGTCCGGCGATGGCTTTCTCGCCAGCGCTACCGGACGCAGCAATCAGACCGTGGTGTTCCTGGATTCCAGCGGTCGCAGCTATTCACTGCCGGCGCATTTACTGCCGTCCGCCCGCGGCCATGGCGAACCGCTCACCGGGCGCTTGAGTCCGCCGGACGGCGCGTTGTTCGTGGGTCTGTTGCTGGGCAATCCCAGCGATCTGTATCTGGTCGCCAGCGATGCAGGGTATGGTTTTATCGCCAAACTTGAAGACCTGTATGCGAAAAACAAAAACGGCAAGGCGGTGCTCAATTTGTCTGCGGGCGCAAAGGTGCTTGCGCCACAGCGCATCGCCGACGCGCAGAAAGATCTGCTCGCCGCCGTCACCAATACCGGCCGTCTGCTGGTCTGTCCACTGGGCGAACTTACCCAGATGGCGCGCGGCAAGGGTGATAAATTCTTGTCCATTCCCGGCAAGAAGGTCGCCGCGCGCGAGGAGTTCGTACTGGGCGCAGCTGTGGTGAGTCCCGGTACTACGCTGATGGTGCAGTGCGGCAAACGTTACTTGAAGCTTAAAGGCGCCGAACTGGACGACTACCGCAGCGCCCGCGGTGAACGCGGCAACAAACTTCCACGTGGGTTCCAGACGGTGACGGGGTTGGCGGTGGAGGGATGAACTTTAAGGTCTGACGGAACTCCGTTGGCGTCACCACCTCTCGTCCGTGCCGTAACCCACCAGACGTGCCGCTAGGCACTCAGAAAAAATGCGTTGTGTTGCTGCGCAACGCATGGTGGATTACGCAAAAAATGCTAATCCACCCTACATTTCGGCTCAAGTTAGCGCCATTGTTCCCTGACATCCGACTGTCACCGTCCTCCCCATCCAATCACTGCATCGGCTGCCGCAGCGTAAATGCCCCGCGCACATCGCCGGCCTTGTAACCGCGCGCCTGGTCGTGCGGATAGAGCGCATCCAGTTTGGCGGAAACTTTCGGGTCGAGATTTTCGCCGTGGCATTTCAGGCAGGGCATTTTCGCCTCGGGCGGCATGATGATCGCCTTCATGAAGCGGAATTCCCGTTTGCCGTCCTGTTCGACGATGGCGTTGAAGCTCAGCGTGTCCGGGTCTTCGCCGGCGGCTTTACGTTCCTCAAATTTCTTCAGCACCTCGGTTTCCCAGGCATCCGGGGCGTTGCTGGGGTTGCGTGTCTTGAGTGAGGTGCGCGCGACGTGCATGCCGTGTTTTTCCGACAGGTCTTTGGCGATGCCGGGTGCGACCTCGTTGCAGACCTGAATGGCATTGATCGGGCCGCCGGCCTTCATGGCCGTTTCCAACTCGCCTTTCAGCGAGCTGAAAAATTCCTGGACCACGGCCTTGCTCTGGTCGATGCGTGCCTGGTCGGGGGCCTCTGCCGCGGCGGCGGAAGCGAATGCGACACAGCACAGCAGCTGAAGTGCTTGTATACGTTTCATCGTCGGTCTCCGAGAAAGTTATCGGGGGGGCAAGCATTCCGCAGTGTGGAATCTGCCTTTGGGGAATTTCAGTATGAAAACAGAGTCTACACAAGGATAACCGGGCGACTACTTGTCCAGGATCAAGACCTCCCCCGGTTGACTGTATCCGCAGCGATCGCGTTTATGTCCATACGCAGCCAGGCCTTGGTATAGTTGCCACATCATGAATGCACCGATTGTAGATCCGCGGGACATCGACAAGACTCTGGGACTTACCTCGTCCACACACCAAACGCATGTTCTGCGCCGTTGGGGCGTCGTGCTTGCGCTGGTATTGGTCGTCGTTGCCGGGGCGTTGTTGTGGGCGGGTGGGGACGGCGGTCAGGCTGCGCGTTACCAGACCGAGGCAGTGCAGCGTGGCGATCTGAGCGTAAAGGTGACGGCCACCGGCAATCTACAGCCCACCAATCAGGTGGACGTGGGTGTGGAGGTCTCCGGCACCGTCGCCAGTGTCGAAGTCGACTACAACGATAGTGTGCAAGTGGGGCAGGTGTTGGCGCGGTTGGATACCAGTCGGCTGGAGGCGCAGCTGCGCAAATCCGTGGCGAGTCTGGAGGCGGCGCGGGCGCGGGTCGCGCAGGCGCAGGCGACGCAGACTGAATCCGGCAGCAACCTTAAACGCCTGCGCGCGCTGTACCAGAAAACCAGCGGCAGGGTGCCATCGCAGCAGGACCTCGATGCCGCCGAGGCAACCTTCAAACGTGCGCAGACAGAAGTATCGAGCAACCAGGCCGCGGTCGCCGAGGCTCAGGCTACGCTCAAGCTCAATCAAACCGATCTCGATAAAGCCGTGATCCGTTCGCCTATCAACGGCGTTGTGCTGGTGCGCGCAGTCGAGCCTGGGCAGACCCTCGCGGCGTCGTTTCAGTCGCCGATCCTGTTCACGCTGGCGGAGAATCTGGCGCAGATGGAATTGCATGTGGATGTCGATGAGGCCGACGTCGGCCAGGTCAGACAAGGTCAGCCGGCCAGCTTCACGGTCGATGCCTATCCGGAACGACGTTTCCCGGCGCAGGTCACGCAGGTGCGCTTTGGCGCGCAGGAAGTCGAGGGTGTGATCACCTATAAGACCGTGTTGAATGTCGACAATACCGATCTGGTGCTGCGACCGGGGATGACCGCCACGGCGGATATTAGCGTGCAAGAGGTCAGCGATGCGCTGCTGATTCCCAACGCCGCCTTGCGCTTCACGCCGCCGCAACAAGCCGAGCAGACCGAAGCTGCGGGCAGCGTTCTCAGCAAGCTGCTGCCGCGTCCGCCGCGTCTTGCGCCGAAGTCACGCCCGAATGAAAACGCGCACGCCTCCCAGCAGCGCGTCTGGGTGCTGCGCGCCAGTGAGCCGCAGGAAATCGCCGTCACTGTCGGCGCCACCAACGGTGTCTTGACGCAAGTGCTGTCCGGCGACATCGAGCCCGGCATGGCGCTGATCACCGATGTGCTGAATCAACCTGAAGTGCCATGAGCGGTACGCAAGCCGATGCGCGCGTCCTGATCGAATTGCAGGGCGTGACCAAAGTCTACGGCCGTGGTGAAGCGGCGATGCAGGCGCTGCGCGGCGTGGATTTGCGCATTGTCGCCGGCGAGTTCGTGGCGGTGATGGGGCCGAGCGGCTCGGGTAAATCGACCTGTCTGAATATTCTCGCCTGCCTGGATACGCCGACCGCCGGTCGTTACCACTTCGGCGGTGTCGAGGTCGGTACGCTGTCGCGCGATCAGCGTGCGGAACTGCGCCGGCGTTATCTGGGTTTTGTGTTTCAAGGCTTCAATCTGCTGAATCGCACCACGGCGCTGGAGAACGTCGAACTGCCGTTGCTGTATCGCGGTACGCCGGTTGGCGAGCGGCATCGTTTGGCGCGTCAGGCGCTGGCGTCCGTCGGCTTGGCGGGTTGGGAGACGCATACCCCCGGCGAGCTGTCCGGCGGACAACAACAGCGCGTCGCCATCGCGCGGGCGATCGTCACCGAGCCGACCGTGCTGTTTGCCGACGAGCCAACCGGAAATCTCGATACCGCACGCAGCCGCGAGATTATGGAATTACTGAGCACGTTCAACCGCGACCGGGGTCTTACCATCGTCATGGTGACGCACGAAGCGGATATGGCGGCGTTCGCCAAGCGCATTGTCCGTTTCATCGATGGCGGGGTCGATTCCGATGTGCGAACCGGGGAGGCGAACTGATGTTGTTGAATGCGCTGCTGCTGGCGTTGCGCGAAATCCGTCGCAACGTGCTGCGTTCGTTTCTGACGATCCTCGGTGTGGTCATCGGCGTGGCCGCTGTCATTATCATGGTGACACTCGGCGGCGGTGCAACCGCGCAAGTCACCGCGCAGATCGCCAGTCTCGGCACCAATCTGCTCATGGTGCGTCCCGGTCAACGCACCGGCTTTGGTCAGATGTCTGCGGCGGCGCCGTTCGACAGCGCGGATATCGTCGCTATTGGCGGGATGCGTGGCGTACGCGCGGTAGCGCCTGCGTCAACCGCGCCGACGACGGCGGTATTCGGTAATAGCAATTGGTCGACCAGTGTGAGCGGCGTCGACAATCGCTACTTCAGCGTACGCAATTGGACGTTGGCGCAGGGACGCGAGTTCACCGACAGTGAACTGCGCGCCGGATCGTCGGCGTGCATTATCGGCGCCACCGTGCGCAAAGAGTTGTACGGTGGACAAGACCCGCTCGGCAGTCGCCTGCGCCTGCAGAAACTCTCCTGCGAGGTGATCGGCCTGCTGCAGGCCAAGGGTCAATCGACGATGGGTTCGGACCAGGACGATCTGGTGCTGATGCCGTTGCGCACCTTTCAGCGTCGCATCGCCGGCAACCAGGACATCGGCCTGATACAAGTGGCAGTGCAGGAGGGTATCGCGACGGAAAAGGTGCAGCAGGACATCGAGCAGTTACTCCGCCAGCGTCGGCACATCGGCCTCAATGAGGATGACGATTTTCAGGTCTTGGATATGAAGGAGATCACTCAAATGCTCGCCGGCACCACCAAGGTGCTCACGGGCTTGCTCGGTGCGGTCGCCGCCGTGAGTCTGCTGGTCGGTGGCATTGGCATCATGAACATCATGTTAGTTTCGGTCACAGAACGCACCCGTGAAATCGGCATTCGTCTGGCCATCGGCGCGCTAGAGCGCGAGGTGCTGCTGCAGTTCCTGGTCGAGGCGGTGGTGTTGGCGGCATTCGGCGGTGTGACCGGCATTGTGTTGGCTTTAGGGGCTTCGGTGATGCTGGCCGACCTGATGGGCATACCGTTCGTGTTCAACCCGGGCATCGTTGTTCTGGCCTTCCTGTTTTCTGCGGCGGTTGGCGTGATCTTCGGTTATTTCCCGGCGCGCAAGGCGGCGCGGCTGGATCCCATTGAAGCCTTGCGGCACGAGTGACGGCCCGTGCGTCGGTTGTCGCTACGCAGTTGCGTTCTCGGGTAGGGCCCCGGCCATGAGACAGATTCAGAACTTGTTCACAATTCACGGCCTGTAATTATCCGATAATGCAATACGCCAGCGTGTGTGCACATTGGATGAATCAGTCAGGAGTTATGAGCAGTCATGCGCGCCGTCAGACCGACCGTATTGAACGTCCACAGCCTTGCGCAACAATTTCTATTCGAGGGCGAGCGTATTGAGCTGCTCGAATGGTTGCTGGCGCATTGTCAGTTGCAGCATGTACCCGTCGGTGCGGTGCTGCTCAATCCCAAGCAACCTGCCGATCAAGTGTTTCTCATCCTGCACGGTGAGGTTGAGGTGCGGGTGGGTCGGCAGGGCAGTCAATGCATTGCCACGCTGAGTGACGGTCAGTGTTTGGGTGAGATGTCGGTGATTGAAGGTGTGCCGCCCTCGGCGAAGGTGGTGGTGAGCGTAACGTGTACACTCATCGCGATTGAAGGTGCCGCGTTTCGCACCCTGCTGGATCATTCCCAGGTCGTGCCGCGCAATCTGCTGCGGCTGCTGTCGCGCCGGTTGCGGTATGACAATCTCCTGGTGCGCCAGAGCCTGGAACTGCAGGCACAATCCGAGCGGCATGCCCGCAGCGATCCGTTGACCGGGTTGCATAACCGCCGCTGGTTGGATGAGAACCTTCCCGGCATGCTCGAACAGCACGGCGACGCACGCCGCAGCTTATGTCTGCTGATGTTGGATATCGATCATTTCAAGCGTTACAACGACAGCGTCGGCCATCTTGCCGGTGATCAGGCGCTGATCGCCGTGGCCGGCAGCCTAAGGTCACAGATCCGCGATGATGATCGCGCCGTGCGTTTCGGTGGCGAAGAGTTTCTCATCGTGCTGCCCGATACGGATTTGCGTGACGCGCGTCCGATTGGCGAGCGTCTGCGTTACACCGTCCAGCAGACGGCGATAGTCGGCAGCGAAGGTGCAACGCTGCCGGGTGTGACGCTGTCGATTGGTTTGGCGCAATGGGCGCCGGGCGAAACCCCCGAGCAGTTCATCGCCCGCGCCGATGTTGCGTTGTATCAGGCCAAACGGCAGGGACGTAATCGGCTGATACTCAGCCCCGCGCGCGTATCCGCGGCCGGCCCGGCACTGCTGCGGCGGCTGAAGGATAGCTGACGTTGGCGCTGACTGGGTGACTTGCAACACCAGCCGACCACATCCCGTGCATTCTCCGCTGCCGTTCTATGCAGGCATTGTGCTTGCGGTGTGACCGGAGTGACCGGCGTGACCGGAGTGACCGGCGTGACCGGAGTGACCGGAGTGACCGGAGTGACCGGAGTGACCGGAGTGACCGGAGTGACCGGAGTGACCGGAGTGACCGGAGTGACCGGAGTGACCGGAGTGACCTCTGGCGTGAGTCCCTGCAATTCATCCAACTTCTTCAACACGCGCTCGGCGCGCTCTAGATTGGCGCGCGCCTGGGTGTCCTCAGGGTCGAGTTCGAGAATCTTCTGCCACAGATCGCGTGCTTGTTCGATTTTTTGCTCGCGGTAGAGTGCGTTGGCGCGTTCATGGGTTTCGGTGATGAAGGCCGCGATGGCTTCGCTGACGGACTTGTCAAGTTCCAGCAGTTGCGGTGTATCACCTTCGAGCTGACGCAGTTCGACGATGCGCGCCTTGGCCTGACGCAAGTCGCCGCGGGTGATGGCACTTTGCAAGGCGATGCGGGCCTTGCGGATGTGTTGTTGGGGAGTCTCCACTGCGGGGCGTTTGGGTGGTGCTTGCGCCTTTACGGGTTTGGTGACAGGTGCCGGTTTGCGTAACTGCTCAAGACGCTGGCGCTCGGTGGCGATGAATTCCGCGCCATTGATCCGCGAGGCGGCGGCGATGGTTTCCTCGGCCACGCCGAGTTGATAGTCGTCCAGTGCGCTGCCAGCACAGTCGCGCAGTTGCACGGCCAGCTGTTCAAGTTCCTCGCTTTCGCGTTTGCTCTTCCAATCCTGCAGATAGTCCTTGAACTCGAGTGGCGCGCGCTGCTTCAACAATCCGAACTTGTCGGACAAGTAACGTGCGCGCGCGGCACCGAGTTGACAATCGTTTATACGCAGGCGTGCGGCGATTTCGGTTTCGATCTGCGCGCGCGCGGCGCTTAATTGCTGACTGTCGGGGGCCTGTTTCAGTGCCTCGTCCAGCAGATGTTGGGCTTGAAACCATTCGCCAGCGCGCTGCTGCTGGCCTGCGGCATCCAGCGCGGCGTTGATGTAACTCAGGCGCGCGCGCGCGAGTTGTTCGCGTGCCGGGCTGTCGGCCTCGTGCGTGCCGGTAGTCTTCGCACTGGTGAATTCCTCCAATGCGGTGCTTAGGCGCATGTCTTCGGATGGTGTCAGTTGCGGCAGCCGGGCGCAGCCGGGCAGCACGCCGGCGATCAACAACAGAAGGGAGAAGAGTGTGCGCGATAGGTTCATTAAGCGGAACGGCGGCGGCCCTGCCACCAGAGTTGTTGGATCTGGCGCTCAAAGCCTTCCTTGTAGGCCGGCATCACACCTTCGATGGCATAAGTAGTGACCGGATGCTGGATGCCGCGCAAGCGGATGGCGCGGTGCGCGCGCGCGATGAAACGTTCGGTAATCTCTGGCCGGGTGTAGATCTGCTCGGTGACGATGATCTGACCGGCCTCGGCGGCGGAGCCCAGTCGCGAGGCGAGATTTACGGTATCGCCGACGACGGTGTATTCCATGCGTTCCTGTGCACCCATGTTGCCGGCCAGCATTTCGCCGCTGTTGAGGCCGAGCCGGAAGCGTACCGGTGCCTGCCCCTGACGTTCGCGCGCCTGATTCTCCATGGCGACCAAGCGTTGGATGGTGAGCGCGCACATGATGCCGTGGAAGCTGTGTTCCGGATCGGCCTGCGGTACGCCGAACACCAGCATGGCGCAATCGCCGATGTATTTGTCGACCATGCCTTCGTTCATCTCGCAGGCGCGCACGATGTGGGCGAAGTAGCGGTTGAGCAGGTTGACGACCTCTTCGGGATTCATGCCTTCGGCCATGCCGGTGAAGCCGACGATATCGGCGAACAGTACCGTGGCCTCGACGCACTGGCCGCCCAGTTGCTGGGCACTTCCGCTGGTGGTGATTTCGCGCGCCACGCTCGGCGAGAGATAACGCGACAGCGTGGATTCCATCTGGGTGGTGCGCTCCATGCCCTCGGCGTAGCGGTTGAACGAGGTCATCAGATTGCCAATCTCGTCGTTGCGGGGTTCGTCGAAGCGGAAGTGATAGTGGCCCGCTTCCAGTGCGCGGCTGGCGTCCATCAGATCATGAATGGGTTTGGACAAGCGACGGCTGAGGAACACGGTGAGAATGCCGCCGACCACGACGACCAGCAGACTGGCGTACAGGATGCTCTGGGTGGCGCCGCGCATCGACTGATCCAGCGCGGAACGGCTCACGGTCACCACTACATGGCCGGCGATTACGTCTTGAAAACGCACGCTGCTGGTGTAGGCGACCAGATTGCGCACGCGGTTGCGCTTGGTTACGACCGACCATTCCAGACCACGCAGGCTGCGCGCGTCAATATCGGTCTGTTCGCCGGCATAAGGCGCGTTTTCCTGAAAGGGTGTCAGTCCGGCCTCGGCGAGGATCTCGCCTTTGCTGGAGAGGATCACCGTGCCCAGCACATTACCCTCGGCCGTCAGGTTGGTGGCGAGTACACCCAACGCCAAGCGGTCGTCGGCGAGCAGCGGTTCGAGGGCCGAATGCGCGATTTGCGTGGCGAGCGTATTGCCGAGGTCGTCGATCTGGTCGCGCACGACTTGGTTCTGGTTCTGCACAATCACCGTCGCCAACAGGCCGATGCAAGCGACCATCAGCACTGAGATCGATAGCGTGATCTTGTAGACAATGGGGATGTGGCTGGGTGCGAAGCGCTGCAGGTGAGCGCGCAGGCGCTGCCAGCGGCCCGGCGGTGGGAACAGGGCGACCTGTTCCGGTGCTGCGTCCGCATTGACGTCGGGGTTGGCGTCCGAATCCGAGCCCAGGCGCGTCAGGGTATGCAGTTGCTGGTCGGTATCGTTCATAAACACGTCCTCAAACGACGGCCTACAGGGTGGGGCCGTAGGCGATCTTATGCACTAATCATACCCTATCGGGATTGAAAACAACGGCGGGGAACCCCAGTAATCGGGCTAAGTCCAATCCCCGCAGATGTGCGGCGTCGCGCCGACAATTTCAAGAGACAATGCAAAAAGGTATGCACATGAAACGCATATTCCTGTTCCTGGCCACCAACTTAGCGATCGTCGTGGTGCTTAGCATCACCCTGCGCCTGCTGGGCGTGGAGCGCATCCTCGATGAGCAGGGGGTGGGGCTGAATCTGAACGCCTTGTTGATTTTTGCCGCTGTGTTCGGCTTTGGCGGCTCGCTGATCTCGCTGGTCATCTCCAAATGGACCGCCAAACGCATGGTGGGTGCCCAGGTCATCGAGACCCCGCGCACGCCGGATGAGCAATGGCTGGTGGCAACGGTCCGCCGCCAGGCGGAAAAGGCCGGCATCGGCATGCCGGAGGTGGCCATCTATGACGCCCCCGACGTGAATGCCTTTGCCACCGGCGCCTCGCGCAACAACGCCCTGGTCGCGGTCAGCACCGGGTTGCTCAACCGCATGCAGCGCGATGAGGTCGAGGCGGTGCTGGCCCATGAGATCAGCCATGTGGCCAACGGCGACATGGTGACGCTGGCGCTGATCCAGGGCGTGGTGAATACCTTCGTGATCTTCGCATCGCGCGTGGTCGGGCATCTGGTCGACCGCGTGGTGTTCAAGACCGAACGCGGCCACGGCCCGGCGTTCTGGATCACCACCATCGTCGCCGAACTGGTGTTGGGCATTCTGGCCAGCGCGATTGTCATGTGGTTCTCGCGCCAGCGCGAATTCCGCGCCGATGCCGGTGGCGCGCATCTGGCCGGCCGGCAGAAGATGATCGCCGCGCTGGAACGCCTGCAGCAGAGCGCCGGACAGCCGCACCTGCCGGATCAGATGGCCGCGTTTGGCATTTCCGGTGGTATCGGGCACGGCTTGAAGAAGTTGTTCATGAGTCACCCGCCGCTGGAAGAGCGCATCGCGGTGCTGCGGCAGGCGGGTTGACCCTAGGGTTAGCCACGAAATCCACGAACCCCACGAAAAACTCTTGGGCAGAACAATTCCCCTTTCGTGGGTTTGGTGGATTTCGTGGCTTGAATAAGGATTTCTGCGATGAGCGGACAGGCGCGGCATCGCCGGTTAGAATACCCCGCTTTCACGGTCCAGCCATTGAGTCGATGCCATGCCCACACTGATCCGCCCCTTCGCCGGCCTGCGCCCGGTCGCCGACCGCGCCGCCGATGTCGCCGCACCGCCCTATGACGTTCTGAACAGCGCCGAGGCGCGCGAACGCGCCCAGGGCAAGCCGCACAGTTTTCTGCACATCTCCAAGCCGGAGATCGATCTGCCACCCGATATCAATCCCTACGATGCGGCGGTGTACGCCAAGGCGGCCGAGAATCTGGCGAAGCTGCGCGCCGAGGGCGTGCTGGTGCAGGACGAGCAGCCTTGCTACTACGTCTATCAGCTGCAGATGGGCGCGCATGTGCAGACCGGTCTGGTCGCCGCCGCGTCGGTCGCCGATTACGACACCAACCGCATCCGCAAGCATGAGTTCACTCGTCCGGACAAGGAAGACGATCGCGTGCGCCAGATCACGGCGTTGAATGCACAGACCGGCCCGGTGTTATTGGCATATCGCTCTGATGCGACAGTCGATGGCATTCTCGCCAACGTTGCCGCCGCCAAACCCGACGTCGATATCACCGCTGACGATGGCATCGCGCATCGCCTCTGGGTGATCCGCGATACGGCGATCATCAACGACATCACACAACGTTTCGATGCCATGCCGGCGCTGTATATCGCCGACGGTCATCACCGTTCGGCGTCGGCCTCGCGCATCGCCGCGGCGCGCCGCGCCGCCAATCCGAACCACACCGGTGATGAGGCCTACAATTATTTCCTCGCCGTGATGTTTCCGCATGAACAGATGCGCATCTTCGATTACAACCGGGTGGTGAAAGATCTGCACCGGCACACTAAGGATGCGTTTATCGATGCGATCAAGCAGGCGTTCACGGTCGAACCGAGCGCTGGCCAGGCCAAACCCACGCAACGCGGCGAGTTTGGCATGTATCTCGATGGCCAATGGTATCGCCTGCGCATCAACACCGAGCGCGTGCCGACCGATCCGGTCGCGCGCCTGGACGTGAGTCTGTTGCAGAGCAATCTGCTGGAGCCGCTGTTGGGCATCACTGATCCGCGTCGCGATTCGCGCATCGACTTCGTCGGTGGCATTCGCGGTCTGGGTGGATTGGAGAAGCGCGTCAACAGCGGTGAGATGAGCGTTGCCTTCGCGCTGTATGCCACGCCGATGCAAGACCTGATGGCCGTGGCCGATGCCGGTGAAGTCATGCCGCCGAAGTCCACCTGGTTCGAACCCAAACTCGCCGATGGGTTGGTGTCGCATCTGCTGGATTGAACCAAAAATGGCGTTGTACGTAGCCCGGATGAAATCCGGGGGCTGGTGGAATTCATCCGGGCTACGTTTACTGAACCAAAAACGGCCCTCGCCACGGAAGCACACGGAAAGCACGGAATGAAACCATGCCATTAAGATCGTTTCCGTGTTTTCCGTGTGCTTCCGTGGCTGAAATCGTTTTCCTGGACTGAACCTGCACGGAGCGCCGGCGTGGCCAAAGCTAAAACCCTCTACAGTTGCAGCGAATGCGGCGCGCAGGCGCCTAAGTGGAACGGTCAATGCGCCGATTGCGGCGCCTGGAATACGCTGATCGAAACGATCGCGGCCGCGCCGGCGAGTGCTAACCCGCGTTTCGCCGGTTATGCCGGCGATGTCACTGTCGAAGTGCGCGCGCTCGCCGACATCACGCCGAGCGCCGAATCGCGCACCGCCACCGGGCTTTCAGAACTCGATCGCGTACTCGGCGGTGGTCTGGTGCCGGGTTCGGTGGTGTTGATCGGCGGTGATCCGGGCATCGGTAAATCCACGTTGTTGTTGCAGACCTTGAGTGCGCTCGGCCATCGCATGCGTGCCTTGTATGTGACAGGCGAAGAATCGCCCGAGCAAGTGGCGCTGCGCGCGTTTCGCTTGGATCTTGCGGCCGGCGATACGCGTCTGGTCGCGGAGACATCGGTTGAGCGGATTCTGGAACTCGCGCGACTGGAACAGCCGCAGGTGATGGTCATCGATTCGGTGCAGACGCTGTATACCAGCCTGCTGCAATCGGCGCCGGGTTCGGTGGCGCAGGTGCGCGAGGGCGCGGCGCAACTGGTGCGTTTTGCCAAACAGACCGGCACGGCGCTGTTTCTGGTCGGGCATGTCACCAAGGAAGGCACGATCGCCGGTCCGCGCGTGTTGGAGCACATGGTCGACACGGTGCTGTATTTCGAGGGTGATCCGGGCGGGCGCTATCGCGTCATCCGCGCCATCAAGAACCGTTTCGGCGCAGTGAATGAACTCGGCGTGTTCGCCATGACCGACAAGGGTCTGCGCGAGGTCAGTAACCCCTCGGCGATTTTTCTATCGCGCCACGAAGAACCGGTGCCCGGCAGCGTCATCATGGTCACGCGTGAAGGCACGCGGCCGTTGCTGGTCGAAGTGCAGGCACTGGTCGCCGAGAGCCATCTGTCCAACCCGCGCCGCGTCACACTTGGTCTGGAACAGAATCGCCTGTCCATGCTGCTCGCGGTGTTGCACCGTCACGGTGGCATTGCACTGAGCGATCAGGATGTGTTCGTCAATGTCGTCGGCGGTGTGCGTGTGAGTGAGACGGCGGTCGATCTCGCCGTGGTACTCGCGGTGCTGTCGAGTTTTCGCGATCGGCCTTTGTCCACCGATTTGGTGGTGTTCGGTGAAGTGGGGCTGGCCGGTGAAATCCGTCCGGTGCCGAACGGTCAGGATCGCTTGCGTGAAGCGGCCAAACACGGTTTCAAACGCGCCATTGTGCCGATGGCCAACGTACCCAAGGGCGGCGTGGACGGCATGGAAGTCATTGGCGTGAAACGCTTGGGTGAGGCGTTGGAGAATGCTTAGGTTTCTCGTCATCCCGGCATTCGCCGGGATGACGGTGTTCTCAGCCTAAGGCCATCAACTCGCGTTCCAGCAACGCCGCATCACCGATGTTGAGTTCAACCAAGCGGCGCAGGTGGGTGATGCTGTCGAGGTCGATGTCTTTGCAGTATAGGCCGATATGTTGATTTTCGGTGTGTGCAACACTGACATCCATCTGGATGCGCACATCATCGTCGAGCGTTAAGGTCAGTTGATAATCTGCGTCGGCTTGTCCGTTAAAGTCTTCCGGTTGACTGACCAGTGCGCCTTTCAGTGAAAGATCGATGAGCTCGCACGTCCACTCACGCCCATCCCCGCTCAGCACAGCCGTCGCATCGAAGGCGATCCGCGTGAAGCGGCGTTGTTCCTGTTGCATGGTCTCTGTCTCAGCTGCGGTCGGTGTGCCGCCATCCGTGTAGAAGTGTAGCTCCAGATTACCAATCCGTATGCGATCACCATCGTGCAGGGTATAACTGCGGTCGCCGATGGATTCGTCGTTCACGCGCGGCGATGTGGCGCCTTCCAAGTGCGCGATGTGATAACCGTCGTCGCGACGCGAGATGATCGCGCAGTCCATACCTGTCTTACCGAGCCGAATCATGGATCGGTCCAGGCGGATAGTGCGGCCGAGGTGTGAACCGCTCATGATCTGTAGCCAACCTACCTGCGGCCGGGTACTGGGCACATGGTTGACCTGCAAGCCTTCACGGGCCGGTTCACTGCTGAAACTGAGGGTGTGCTTGCCGACTTGTATCTGATCGCCATCTTTGAGCGTGGCGGCTTCCGAAATGGGCTTCTGGTTGACGAGCACGGGCTCTTCGGCTTGCATGCCTTCCACGCAGTAGTAACTGCCGTCCGCAAAGATACGCGCGTGCAGTGGCTGCACGGCCAAACTGTCGATGTGGATGGCGCAGGCAGGATCTCGGCCGACAATCAATTCCGCGCTCGTGATCGGAAAGATTTTCAGCTTTTTGTCTTTGAACGCCAGAGTCAGTTTTGCCATGATGTTATCCGTTTATGCCGGTCCTTCGGTGTACTTGCGTCTATAACCCACTGATCAGGCATCGTATTAAATATCAATTCGTGCATTGTGGCCGGTGCAAGACCCGATCAGCTCCCGCCATCAGGGGATATAGCGGCGGCAGGCGGGCGATCATTGAGCGGATGGGCGGTCCGCAGAAAATACACTGCGGGCTGCTATGCTGTTGACCCGTAATAAACACGCTAGGGCGATGTAAAACCGTGACCGTATCTAGAGAACCCCAGGCGCCGGTGGCGCAGCTATTCGATCAATTGGTGGACGGCTACGATCGGGCCGCGCTGCGCTTCTTCCCGTTTACTGCGGATCGCCTGGCGCAGCGGCTGGAGCCGCGACCGGGCGAGAAGATCCTGGATGTCGCCACCGGAACCGGGGCGGTGGCGGTGGCGGTCGGGCAACGGCTCACGGGTGGTGGCCGGGTGATGGCGGTGGACATCTCCGAACGCATGTTGGATCGCGCCTATGCCAATGTCCGGCGCATGGCGCTGCACAACGTCGACATACATCCCATGGATGCGATGGCGCTGGAATTCCGCGCCGACTATTTCGACGCGCTGACCTGTTCCTTCGGGCTGTTCTTCATGCCGGACATGGTCGCGGCGCTGCGCGAGTGGCGGCGCGTATTGCGTCCAGGTGGGCGTGTGTTACTGACGGTGTTTGGTAGCGATGCCTTCCAACCGATGGCGGATTTGTATTGCGAGTGCCTGCAAGCCTGTGGCGGGCCGACGATCTGCGCGGTGGATTTCGCCTGGCAGCGCGTGTCGACAGCGGCATCGGTAACGGCACTGCTTGAGGACGCCGGCTTTGAACAGATCGAGTGTGCGACAGATCAATTTGGCTATCACCTGCAAGCGCCGCAGGAATGGTGGGAGATCGTGTGGAATACAGGTTTTCGCAGCTATCTCACCGATTTCGACGCGGCGACGTTAGAGCGTTTTCAACAACAGCATCTCGAACGCGTCGGCGCCGCGTTCGAAGATGGCAAGCTGTGGTTGAATGTGCCGGTGTTGTTTGTCAGTGCGCGCGTGGCGGAAATCGAATCACTCGCTTGATTGCGGTCGGTGCTTCTTGGGGTGTATGCGCGCGATCTTCACCGCATTGTCCTTAGTCTGCACGATCTCGATGGGATAACCCGCCAGCAGCAGACTGGTGCCGGCCTCGGGGATGTCTTGCATGTGTTCGAGGATCAGGCCGTTGAGGGTCTTCGGTCCGTCGGTGGGCAGCTCGGTGTGCAGGGCGCGATTCAGGTCGCGGATGTAGGCGGCGCAATCGATCAGATAACTGCCGTCGTCCTGCAGGGTGATGTCTTTGCTGACGGCCGCCGGGTCGGTGGTGAATTCGCCGACGATTTCTTCCAAGATGTCTTCCAACGCGACCAGCCCCTGAATGTCGCCATACTCGTCGACGACCAGTCCGGTGCGGCGACTCTCACGCTGGAAATTCAGCAATTGCCGGTTGAGCGAGGTGCCCTCAGGAATGAAGTAGGGCTCGCGGGCCACGCTGCGCAGTTCTTCATGCGTGAGCGTGCCGCGCTTGAGCAACGAGACGACGTTGCGCAGGTGCACAATGCCGACGACGTTGTCGATCGAATCCTCGTACACCGGCAGCCGTGTGTACTGGGTGTGGGTGATGAGGTCGATGATTTGCTCAATGTCTTCGCCGAGGTCGATGCCGACGATCTCGTTGCGTGGGACCATGATGTCCTCGACGGTGGCCTTCTCCAGGTCGAGGATGCTCAGCAGCATTCTTTTATGCCGGCGCGGCAGCAGGGCGCCGGCCTCATTGACCACGGTGCGCAGTTCCTCGGCGCTGAGCGAGTGCACCGCGGCCTCTTCGGCGCGCACGCCGAACAGCCTGAGTACGGCGTTGGCCAAGCCGTTGACGACATGCACGAGGGGGCGGGAAATCCACAGCAACGGGGTGAGTATAAAGGCGGCCGGAAAGGCCACGCGCTCCGGATGCAGGGCCGCCAGTGTTTTCGGCGCGATGTCGGTGAAGACCAGCAGCAGAAAGGTCATGATGCCGGTGGCGATGGCGATACCGGTGTCGCCGAACAGCTTCAGCGCGACGAAAGTCGCCAAGCCCGAGGCCAGTGAGTTCATGAAATTGATCCACAGCATCAGCAGGCCGATCAACTGGTCCGGTCGTTCCAGCAGCTTTTGTGCGCGCACAGCACCCGGGTGTTTCGCCTTGGCCAGATGCCGCAGCCGGTAGCGGTTGAGCGTCATCATGGCGGTCTCGGAGGCGCCGAAGAAACCCGAGAAGAAGACCATCACGAGCAGCGCCACGATCAATAAACTAAGGGGGATGTTTTCCAAGGGTCAGGGGGTTCTCAGCAGCCGGGGATAGCGGCATTCTAGCACTGCCGGCCGGTTCAACGGGCCAGCAGCAGTTCCAGCACCAGCTTGCTGCCGAAATAAGCCAGCATCAGGAACATGAAGCCGCCGAGGGTCCAGCGGATGATGGTCAGGCCGCGCCAACCGAACTTCCAGCGGCCCCACAGCAGCGTGGCGAATACCGTCCAGGCCGCCAGTGACAGCACCGTTTTATGCACCAGGTGTTGGGCGAAGATGTCTTCCAGAAAGAAGAAACCGGTCAGCAGGGCCAGGCTGAGCAGGGCGAAACCCACACCGATCAGCTGAATCAGCAGTGACTCCATGACTTGCAGCGGTGGCAGGGCGCGAATCAGTCCGCCCGGATGGCGGTTGCGTATCTGGTGATCCTGGACGGCCAGCACCAGTGCCTGGAGCGTCGCGATGACCAGCAGGCTATAGGCCATGATCGACAGCAGGATATGCAAGTCGAGTTGCCAGTTGCCGTTGGCGCTGAGGACATGCTGAGAGGGATAGGCGAAGGCCAGCGCGAGGGTCAGGGCGGCCATGGGCAGCAGAATAATGCCCAGGTTTTCCAGCGGACGACGCAGCGACGAGAGCAGTAACAGCAGCGCCGTCAGCCAACCCACCAGGGATGCAGCGTTGAAGAAGCCCAGGTTCAGTCCGGTTTCCCTCATCAGCAACGGATACAGCGCCGCGGCGTGCAGCAGCACAGCGCACAGGCCCAGGACGATGGCCGTGGTGTGACCGAGTGGCAGGTCGCGGCGCACCAGGCGCACGGCCAGCAACAGGCTGGTCGCCAGATAAAGGAGTATCGCCAAGATGCCGATTAGGTGCGTGTGCATGTTCCTCCCGCCGCGCAGGTGTTCTAATATCAGCGCAAACCGCTGAGCATGATGGCATATCTATATTCTGCATTGAAAGGGCGAATGGATGATGTAGCGCGCGGGCAGGTGCACGTGTATTCGGTAATGTGAACCGGGTGGTAGTACTGAGCCCACGAGCGCTGGCAGCATGGCGCGATTTCCAGGAATACGCCAATTCGGGGTGTTTGGACGCCGGATTATGCAGATAAGGATATTGGGCTGTAGCGGGGGGGTCGGCGGGGAACTGCGGACCACCAGCCTATTGGTGGATGACGATATTCTCATCGATGCCGGCACCGGCGTGGGCGAAATGACGCTGGACGAAATGGCGGGCATCCGCCACATCTTTCCTGACGCATCGCCATCTGGATCACATCGCCGGCATTCCGCTGATGGTGGACAGATCTTCGATCGCATCGACGAGCCGATCATCATTCATGCCAGGCGCCGACGATCGAAGCGTTGCGGCACACATTTTCAATTGGGTGATCTGGCCGGATTTCACGCGATTGCCCACTGCGGCGTCGGGCCGGTGTTGCGCTATGAACTGCTGGACGCCGGGCGCGACGCTGTACGCTGGGGGGCCGCAAATACGCAAGATGCCGGTGCAATCATATCGTTCCGGGCGTCGGTTACTGTGTCGAGTCCGCGGCGGACGTGTCGTTGGCGTTTACAGCGGCGATACCATGACCAACGATAGTTTCTGGGCGGCGCTCAACCAACGCGGCAACCTCGATGTGCTGATCGTCGAATGTGCGTTCGCCAACGAGGAACATGGAACTGTCGGCTCAAGGCCGCGCATTACTGCCCGAGTCTGCTGGCCGCCGATCTGGCCAAGCTGCGCGCACCGCCCGCAAGCTCTATCTCACCCACCTAAAGCCCGGTTCCGAAGAGGCCAGTTCAGCGCGAATGCCGCGAACTCATCCGGGCCGCGAACTGCGGCGCCTGTTCGGTGGCGAATTGATCCAGCTATAATCGACCGCGCAATCACGTTTCTTTCCAGCTGCCGCGGTGCTCCCGAACCATGTTCGAAAATCTCACCGAACGCCTTACCAGTACCCTCAAGAGCCTGCGCGGCCAAGGGCGGCTACCGAAGAAAATATCCAGGACAAGCCTGCGCGAAGTGCGCATGGCGTTGCTGGAAGCGGATGTCGCGCTGCCGGTGGTGCGCGAGTTCATCGAGCGTGTGCGTGCCCGCGCCGTCGGTCAGGAGGTGCATGAGAGCCTTACGCCGGGTCAGGCGCTGGTGAAGGTGGTCCACGATGAATCGTCGGCATCATGGGCGAGCACAGCGATGAACTGAATCTCGCCACGCTGCCGCCGGCGGTGATTCTGATGGCGGGCCTGCAAGGCTCGGGCAAGACCACCAGCGTTGCCAAGCTGGCGCGCTGGCTCAAGGAACGCAAGAAGAAAACGTGCTGGTCGCGAGCTGCGACATCTATCGTCCGGCGGCCATCGAGCAATTGAAGACACTGGCGGCGTGAGGTCGGCGCGAGCTTCTTTCCCAGCAGATCTCACCAGGATCCGGTCGACGATCGCGCAAACCGCCATCGAGCAGGCGCGTCTGCAGTTCGCCGATGTGGTCATCATCGATACCGCCGGCCGTTTGCACATCGACGCCGGGATGATGGACGAGATCAAGCGTCTGCATGCCGCGATCAATCCCATCGAGACGCTGTTCGTGGTCGACAGCATGACCGGCCAGGATGCCGCCAATACCGCCAGCGCCTTCCAGAGGCCTTGCCGCTGACCGGCGTGGTGCTCACCAAGACCGACGGTGATGCGCGCGGCGGTGCGGCGCTGTCGATCCGTCACATCACCGGCAAACCCATCAAGTTTCTGGGCGTGGGCGAAAAGACCGCGGCGCTTGAAGCCGTTCCATCCCGACCGCATGGCGACCCGGATTCTGGGCATGGGCGACATGCTGAGCCTGGTCGAGGAGGCCGAGCACAAACTCGACAAAGACCAAGGCCTGCGAATGGCCGGCAAGCTCAAGAAAGGCAAGGGTTTCGACCTGGAGGATTTCCGCGAACAGCTGCAGCAGATGAGCGAAATGGGCGGAATGGCCGGTCTGCTGGACAAACTGCCGGGGCATGGGCAACTTGCCGCAAGGAGTCAGAGTCAGGTCAATGACAAGGAATGGGGCGGCTGGTCGCCATCATCAATTCCATGAGCCCGGCGAACGCGCCATTCCCGGACATCATCACAGGTTCGCGCCGGCGCCGTATCGCGCAACGGCTCCGGGACCCAGGTCCAAGACGTCAATCGCTTGCTCAAGCAGTTCACGCAAATGCAGAAAATGATGAAGAAAATGTCCAAGGGCGGGCATGCAGCAAAATGCTGCGCGGCCTCAAAGGGCGGATGCCGTTCCCGATGCCCTGAGCGACAGCAGCTGGCCGCCCCCATGTGTTGTGCGCAAGCACAACTCCGCTCACGGTTTGGTAGGTGCCATGAAAAAAGAAACCCCGCTCAAGCGGGGTTTCTTTTTGGGAAAGAGCAGACGCTCAGTCTTTCCATTTCTTGTGTTTAACATGCCCCGGCGGCGCCTGGTAGGCATGTGCCGGCGGGCCGCGGTGATCGTGGTCGTGATCTTCGTAATAGACGCGTTCGCCATGGCTGTGTTCTTCCTGACCATCGCCATCGGTGGCGATAGCGGTGCCCAGGGCGGCACCGACGGCACTGCCGGCAATGGCGCCGTTACGGCCGCCGAGTTCGGAGCCGACAGCGGCACCGACTCCGCCACCCAGCGCGCCACCGATGATGGCGTCGGTGTCCACCGCGCTGGCGGCGGTGCTACCCAATATCAGGCCCAGACAGATGATTCCGACGGATAGGGTTCTCATGCATGAATCCTTAGATTGAAATGAATAGGGGAAACGGCTGGTGGCAATGGTAGCGGCTGGCGGGCCAAGACGCCGCAGCCATCGATGGAAAAAATGCGTATTGGGTCACAAATCCAGGCCGCGCCGGTCGACTGTCGCGGAATCCGGGTGTCTGTGCGGACGGCCTGGGTTACGGGTTTGTGGACCAGCCATCAGGCTTCTGCCTGGGTGCCCAAGAACAGATTTGCCGCGGCGGTTCGCGGCCACATGCCCCAGGGCAGCCTTTCGGCGCAAGCGCCTCACCGTCAGACCGCCCCGCGAAATGCAGATTGATGATGTAATGTTCAATGAAGGGTTGAGTCCACGACCCCGATTCGCGTACCTTTGACTCCCTTTGCCGTGATGAATGCCGACGCATGATTGCTTCCAGTCTTGAATTTGCCCGCGAGCGCCTGCTCGCCCCCGCCGGAATCGGCGACAACGACCTCACGACGGTACTCGACTGCCTGTTCGGGCACAGTATCGACAGCGGTGACCTGTACTTCCAATCCACCCACTTCGAGTCCTGGGTGCTGGAAGACGGCATCGTCAAAGAGGGCAGCCACAGTATCGAGCAGGGCGCCGGTGTACGTGCCGTCAGTGGCGAGAAGACCGGTTTTGCCTACTCGGATGAGATTGTCATGCCGGCGCTGTTAAAGGCGGCTCAGGCAGCACGCGCGATTGCCCGCAGTGGCAACACCGCCAAGCTCAAGGCTTGGCGGGCGAGCGGCGATGCCGGATTGTATCGCCGGATCGATCCATTGGATTCCATGAGCGCCGATGACAAAGTCGATTTACTCAAACGCATCGACGCCGAGGCGCGGCGCATGGACCCGCGTGTGCAGCAGGTCATTGTAAGTCTTGCCGGTGTGCATGAGGTGATATTGATCGCGGCCAGCGATGGCACCTTGGCCGGCGACGTGCGCCCGCTGGTGCGTTTGAATGTGTCGGTGATCGTCGAAGACAAAGGCCGTCGCGAGCAAGGCAGTTGCGGCGGCGGCGGACGTAGCGGTTATGAAATGTTCCTGGAGGGCGACCGCGCCTTTGAACATGCGCGTGAAGCGGTGCGCCAAGCGCTGGTCAATCTCGACGCCGTCGATGCACCGGCCGGGAATATGACGGTGGTGCTCGGCCCCGGTTGGCCCGGCGTGTTGCTGCACGAGGCGATCGGCCATGGACTGGAAGGCGATTTCAATCGCAAGGGCACGTCCGCGTTCGCCGGCCGCGTCGGTCAAAAAGTGGCCTCGCCGCTGTGCACCGTGGTGGATGACGGCACGCTCGCCGGTCGCCGCGGTTCGCTCAACATCGACGACGAAGGCACGCCGACGCAGTGCACCACGCTGATCGAGAACGGCGTGCTCAAGGGTTATATGCAGGACAAGATGAACGCCGGCTTGATGGGCGTGACACCGACCGGCAATGGCCGGCGTGAATCCTATGCGCATCTGCCGATGCCGCGCATGACCAACACCTACATGCTGGCCGGCGAATCTGATCCCGAAGAGATCATCCGTTCCGTGGAAAAAGGTTTGTATGCCGTGAATTTCGGCGGCGGCCAAGTGGACATCACCTCGGGTAAATTCGTCTTCTCCGCGAGCGAGGCCTATCTGATCGAGAACGGCAAGATTACCCGTCCGGTGAAAGGCGCGACGCTGGTGGGTAATGGCCCTGACGTGCTCACGCGCGTGTCCATGGTGGGTAATGATTTGAAGCTCGATCAGGGCGTCGGCACCTGCGGTAAGGAAGGTCAGAGCGTGCCGGTCGGTGTCGGTCAGCCGACCTTGCGTATCGATGGATTAACGGTGGGTGGTACGAGCGCGGGATAATTGTTTTGCCACGGACTACACGGAAAACACGGACGATTTTTATAGCCACGAAATCCGCGAAACCCACGAACGTTATAAATTGGAAACCCTCATAATGGTTTTTCGTGGCAATCGTCTTTCCGTGTTTTCCGTGTAGTCCGTGGCTAAAGGCTTTCATCCAACTCGCGCAGATATTTGAACAGAACACGCGCGGCCGCCGGTGGTTTGTTCTTATCACGTTCTTGTTGCGCCTGACGGACCAGCTGGCGCAGGTGTTGGCGGTCAGCATGCGGATAGCGTTCCAGGATCGAACCCAGTGCGTCGTCGCCCTCGGCGAGCAGTCGATCACGTAAGGTCTCGAACAGGTGGAAGCGTTGTGCCGCGCGGCGGTCGGCCTGTTGAAAGGCCTCCAATTGCGCGCGCACCGTTTCGGCATCGAAACCGCGCATGAGCTTGCCGATGTATTGCAGCTGGCGTCGTTTGCCGCCGTGTGCGGTGATGCGGCGGGCCAGATCGATGGCCTCGCGCAGTTTGTCCGGCAGTTCGATGCGGTCGAGCTTGGCTTGCGGCAGTTCGACCAACGCGAGCCCGAGATCCTGCAAGGCCTCGGCCTCGCGCTTGAGTTGCGAGCGGCTGGGGCGATCGTCGCCATCGATGTCGAAGTCGTCTTGATTCATGGGGCATGATTTAACCACGAAGGCGCCGCAGGCGCACGAAGGAAAAATGTTTTAGCCACGGACTACACGGAAAACACCGACATTGTTTATTGCAGAAGACATAAATACTTGTCACCCCGTAGGAGAGGTCTTTGGTCGCGAACCCATGGTTGCCGAGATATTCGCGGGCAGAGCCCGCTCCCACAAAATCTTGTATCGTCGGTGTTTTCCGTGTGGTCCGTGGCTAATAAATTTCAGTTGTAAGCGAGGTTGTTGATGACAAACCAAGTAGTCGAAACACGTGGGGCGGATCTGCCGCAGCCGGCGGAATTGGAAAGCCTGGTGCAGCAGGTACTCGACGAGGCCAAGCGTCTGGGCGCGAGCGCCAGTGAAGCGGGCGTGAGTCTGGAGGCGGGTTTGTCCGTCACCGTACGCCTGGGTGAGGTCGAGACACTCGAATATCATCGTGACCGCGGCGTCGGTGTGACCGTGTATTTCGGTCAGCGCAAGGCCTCCGCCAGCACCTCCGATTTCACGCCAAAAGCCGTGCGCGAAACCGTGCGTGCGGCCTGCGATATCGCGCGTTACACCAGTGAGGACGATTGCGCCGGACTCGCCGATGCCGCGTTGATGGCGCGCGATATCCCCGATCTCGATCTCTGTCATCCCTGGGATGTGGACGCGACACGCGCCATCGAAATCGCCCAGCGCTGCGAGGCGGCGGCACGCACAGCCGATGAACGCATCAGCAATTCCGAAGGCGCGACACTGTCGAGTCATCAGGGTCTACGCGTGTATGGCAACAGTCACGGTTTCCTCGGCGGTTATCCGAGTTCGCGACACAGTCTCAGTTGCTCAGTGATCGCCGGGCAGGACGAGCAGATGCAGCGCGACTACTGGTACACCGTGGCGCGGCGACATGAAGATATGGAAGCTGCCGAACAGGTTGGACGCATAGCAGCGGAGCGTACCCTGCGACGCTTGGGTGGCTCGCAAGCTGGGTACACGTCAGGTGCCCATTTTGTTCGCGGCGGAACTCGCCACCGGCCTGTTCCGCAGTTTCACCGGCGCGATTCGCGGCGGCAGTCTGTATCGCAAATCCAGCTTCCTGCTCGATCATCTCGGCAAGCAGGTCTTTCCCGATTTCGTCCATATCCATGAACAACCGCATCTGCGCGGTGCGCTCGGCAGCGCGCCCTTCGACAGCGAAGGTGTGGCGACCTGCGCGCGTGATCTGGTGGCGGACGGTGTATTGCAAGGTTATGTGCTGGACAGTTATTCAGCGCGCAAACTCGGCATGCAGACCACGGGGAATGCCGGTGGCGTACACAACCTCAGTGTCGATTCCGGTGCACTGGGTTTCGAGGCCCTCTTGCGCGAGATGAATACGGGTCTGCTGGTGACCGAACTCATGGGCCAGGGCGTGAACATGGTGACCGGCGACTATTCGCGCGGTGCGGCTGGTTTCTGGGTCGAGAACGGTGTGATCCAATATCCGGTCGAGGAGATCACCATCGCCGGCAATCTCAAGGACATGTTCATGGCCATCGTCGCCATCGGCAACGATATCGAGCGGCGCGGTAACATTCGCTGTGGATCGGTGCTGATCGAACGCATGACGGTGGCGGGAGAGTAGCCATCGTCGCGGATATCGTGCCTGGTGGCGCGGCGTCCGCATTTTCTGACAAACCCTGGCGCCGATCCACGCTGGACAGTGCCCCTGGCTTGGCTATATAAAGAAGCCAGACATAACAAAAACAACCGGGGTCGCAGAATCCCGGGCTGGGGAGAACAGCATGGCCATTCAGACCGCACTCGTGGTCGACGACTCGCGTTCAGCACGTTACATCCTGCAGCGGCTGTTGGAACGCCAGCATATCCATGTCGAAGGGGTCGATTCCGCTGAAGAGGCCCTGGCCTATTTGCGCGAGGTCCGTCCCGATGTGGTGTTCATGGACGATATGATGCCCGGCATGGAAGGGCAGGAGGCCATCGATCGGTTGGCGTCTAATCCAGCCACTGCCAGCATCCCCATCATCATGTACACCGGCCGCTATTTCGACGCGGATGCGCCGCTCCCGCAACGGTGCGGTGTCGTCGGCGTGCTCAACAAACCGTTCGCCCCACAAGATGTCGATGCCTTACTCGCCAAGTTGGGCGGTACCGTTGCGCCGCCACCGGTGACGGCGCGGCTGACGCGCGCGCCGGCCGCCACGTCCAAGATGTCTGTCGTGTCACCATCCACGACCGAGCGCGTCGCGCAACACCCCGCGCAGATACCCGCCGAATTGTCGCAGTGCGTGGCCGAGGCGGTGGCCGTAGAGATGGCGGCAGAGCGTGCGCGGCTGACGCAGGAAATCAAAGCCGCAACGCAGTTGGCGATCGAACAGACGCTCGGCGAACTGCTGGAGAACGAGGTTCGCGCACAGATTGAAGAGCACGAAATGCACTGGCGGCATACGCTGGTCGGTGTGCAACAGACGCAAAGCCGATTTCAGGAGCAATTGCTGGAGCAACGCATACCGCGATTGCTGGATAATCTGGAGCAGCGTCTGCAAAGGCGTATGGATGCCCTGCAAAAATCCCTAAACGAGCGCATCGAGAATGGCAGTCTTGGCCCTTTGCAGCGTACTCAGGTGGCGCATATCGCCAGCACCACCGCGACCGAGGCCGCGCAACGCCCAGCACGTCAAGCGGCGCGGCATGCCGCGGCGGAGTTGATGCGTACCGATTTCAATGTCCTGAGTCTGCGCGTGGCACGGCTACGACAGCAGTACAGATCCGTGGTCATGTCGGCAGCGATCGCGGTGTTGGCGGCGGCGGTGGTGGGGTATTGGGTAGGGGTGATGGGATGATCGGTCGGCGTAGCAGTGTCTGTATCGTCAGATGGAAGTCAATTCGCCTCTATACTGCTGACTGACGAGTATTGTTAAAGCAACCGAGGTACCGATGGTTCACAATCGCACACCGCCTTCCTCGAACGACGCCGGCAACGAGCGTGACGTCAAGCATTTGCGTCGCCTGAGTTGGCTGCTGGACAACTCCATCCCACTGCCTGGCGGATACCGCATCGGGCTTGACGGTATCGTCGGCTTGATCCCCGGCGTGGGCGATGCTCTGGGGGCGTCTTTATCCACCTATATCGTTGTGCAGGCCGCGCGCACGTGGGCATCACCAGTGCAGTTATTGCGCATGATGATGAATATTCTGTTGGAGACAGTGATGGGCACCATCCCGGTACTGGGCGACTTGTTTGATTTTGCCTGGAAGGCCAACCAACGCAACATGGCATTGCTCGATGCACAACTGCAAAAGGCCCCCGCCCACGGCAACAGCGAGACACACGCCTCACCACGGCCTCGGTGGTTCTCCTCATTGCCTTTGTGATCATCCTCGTTCTGCTGCTGGCGCTTACCGTGAAGCTGGTGCTGGCACTGGTCGCAGCCGTAATTTCGTGACTCCTGTTAATTTGCGCTTAAGACTGACCCAGTTAAGCCAGTTACTTGCATCGATTTCTAACCCGCGTATAGAAACCTATACTGCTGAAACTCCGACTGGATATGAAGGCGTTATAATGTGATATCAGGCGTTGGCACCTACGAGATGGGTAAAAACTCAATGCAAAACCTGGGTCAACATTAGATGCAAATCAACACACTTATCATGGACCGCATCAGCGACTACAATCACGAATGTGGGCATTCGAATCTGGATTATATGTCGCCAGTCAAATACGAATCTAAGGCCGCGTGATGAAAGTGTCTATTCTTTGGCAGCAAGACCAGCCAGAAATAGTAGCCAAGAAAAGGCCTGATCATGAGCGCGTTAGACGGACTTTCATTAACTGAAGTGGCAGAGCGCCGTGCTCGTTACGGCGCTAATGCCTTGCCTGTACCACGATATCGCTTGCTACGGCTGATTCTCCGGCAGATTCGGGGCATCTTCAACATGCTGTTACTGGGCGCGGCAGGTGTGACCTTTGCGCTTGATGAGCTGATTGACGGCTCGTTTATCTTGCTGTTTGTCTTCCTTGGGTCCTCGCTCAATGTGTTTCAGGAGTACAAGTTGAACGCCGCAGCGGACAAACTCAAGTGATACTTGGTTCGCACGGTCACCGTTCGGCGTGATGGTCTGGATCAGGAAGTGCCCAAGGATGAGATTGTCCCTGGCGATATCCTGAAGCTCGAATCCGGCGACATTGTCCCTGCGGATGCCATCATAAAACAGGCGCGCAATCTGTTGGTTGATGAGACAACATTTACCGGTGAGAGTATTCCGGTTGCTAAGCAGGCGACCAGTGACGTGACGCAAGAAGCAACTGATGAACACCGCCTTCTACAGGGGGTGGTCATCATACGCGGCAATGCGCTGGCGGAAATTACCGCTAGTGGCACAAAGACGCGCTTAGCCGCAATTGGTTGCAACCGTTTCATCGGAGCAGGCGGAAAGTGAGCTTGTTATGACCATTGACCGCATCAGCACCTTCATCCTGCGGGCGACGCTCATCACACTTTTATTTGTTGTCCTAGCAAACGTGATGATTGATGGTAGGGACACGGATATTCCGGATCTCCTTATCTTCGCAATTGCGCTTGGCGGTCTCGGTGATTCCTGAGGCGCTCCGCTAGTCCTGACGTTTACTCTCTCACGCGGTGCGCTCCAGTTTGCCGCAGAAAGATGTCATCGTCAAACGTCTTTCCTCGGTGCAGGATCTCGGATCAGTGAACTTGCTCTGCACTGACAAGACCGGCACGATCACCGAGAACCGCCTGGTTTACCAGAACAAGTACCTCGTTCCAGACTCACGCTTCCACCCGCTCGTGTTGGCGCGCCTGGCAGCTCATGATCTAAAGGTGGCGCAATCCCAGAACCATTTGACCGCGCAACTGACGAAGCGCTTTCACATGAACAGCGCGCTGAGATTGAACGTTTTGAAATTCTTGAAGAAGAAGCTTTCGAACCAGCGCTGCGCAGCAACGGAGCTGTGGTGCGTTGCGCTGACGGGGTCCGGCTGCACATGCGTCGGGGCAGTTCGGAATACTTCTTGAACAGGGATTAATTAAGCAGGACCAGGTCGGAGACTGGCTTGCGGATGAGGAGAAACAGGGCCAACGAGTGCTCGGTGTGAGCTACGATGACGGCAGCGGCGCTCGGTTTGCAGGCTTTGTGTCGTTTGTCGACACGCTCAAGGCCACAACCGCACAACAATTGCTAGTGAAAGCGTTTGAATGTGGCAATCACGATCATTACCGGCGATGCCCTCATGGTGGCCAAAGCCGTAGGGCGAGAAGCCGGGTTAGTGAGCGACAGCGATGAAGTTATGGAGGCGGCGACCTTTCTGGACGTGAAGATTGAGAGAACAACATAAACGCATCGGCATAGTGCGTGTGTTCGCGCGCACGACACCCGAGCAGAAACTTGAGCTGATTGAACTCCTCAAAGAGACAATATACTGTCGGGTTCTTGGGGGAGGGAATCAACGATGCCCCGGCGCTGAAGGCCGCTAATGTCTCAATGGTGGTGCAATCGGCGGCGGATGTGGCGCGTGAGGCTGCCCACATCGTTCTACTTAAAAATGATTTGCGAGTAATCGTTGATGGCATCCGCCTGGGACGTGAAGCACATGCCAACACGCTGAAATATATTCGGGCTACGCTTGTCTCCAACTTTGGCAATTTCTATGCGGTGGCAATCGGATCACTCTTCATCACATTTTTGCCCATGCTGCCGAAGCAGCTGCTGCTGCTCAATCTCCTCTCAGATTTTCCAATGATGGCAATCGCTTTCTACTGCGTCTCCGAGCAGGAAGTAGGTCAACCGCAGCGGTGGGACTTCCGTTCGCTCTATATTATCTTTATTACATTGGGGCTCGTCAGTACCGTATTCGATTTTCGTCGATCGGACTCTTCTATCGCATCTCGCCGGGGGTGCTGCAAACCAATTGGTTCATCGGCAGTGTGCTCACCGAACTCCTGCTTATGGTATCTATACGATCGTTGTTGCCGATCGGAAAAGCCGGCTGGCCAGCGCCAATCGTTGTTATCCTTTCGGCAGTGGCTTTTGTAATTACGCTTGCGCTGCCATTAATTCCGTGGACCGCCGCTTTATTTGAGTTTACGAGACCCACACCGGCCCACCTTGGTCTCATTGTGTCGATCGCGGTGCTTTACCTCATTGTTACCGAGATTGTAAAGCGACCGCTTGCCCGTTTTTTAAGTAAGTCTACAAAACTAGACTGAGTGTCTACGGAAACGAGGTAAGTCCAGATTCATTCATGGTGGTGACCGCAAGAGCGAGTCTTTCCACAACACGTGATTTTCAATTACTCTTGTATCTGAGCCCTTGCCCGATTGTTTCGGCCCCCCCACGAACCTGCTGGACAAAATCCCCTTACCCATGCTGTTAATCATCGCGCTGGCTTTGGGACTGGCGCCGGTCAGTCCCCAGCCTCATTTATAGGAAAAGCTGAACATGCTGATGGATGGCACTTTGTCCCGACCCATCGATATTTTTGATCTGCTCATGCACTCCACGCCGGCAATCCTGCTGGTTTTAAAACTGATACGCATGCACACGCTGAAACACAAACAATCGGGGTCGGAAAACAATTAAGGAAACTCTGAATAATTCATACTCCGTCATTCCCGCGAAGGCGGGAATCCATGGCATTCATGGCGCTGGATCCCGGCCTTCGCCGGGATGACGAATAAATCAGAGGTTCCTTAAATCTGAAGCGATCAAGGGGTCGTAGTACTTGAAATCCCCGCTGATCTCGACCAGTCTTTGCCGCGCCATGTCTGATGTCCACGTCCAGACTGAGCCTGAGTTAATGCGCCATCCAAAACTTCCGTGGTCATCTATGCCTGCAAATGGCCGATCTCGGTAGTGACTACTTTCAGAAATCTGCTTTACCTGCGGGACTGCTCCCGGTAGAAACCCGCTGCTTGGTGTCTATAGCTGGATGTTTGCAATACCATCTAAATTGGTAAGCCACGATCCCACCGAAGATCTGTTAGCCTATCTGCGGCGACACCAATATCCCTTCGCGTGCGAATAGCTCCAGAAACCGCTGTACGTTCGCGCCGACCTGCGCTTGAAATTCTTCCGCTGTCGCCGGTTTGAGATTGGGTAGCACCAACCGCTGTTGCAGAATGTCGTCCGCGAGCAGTGCCTTCAGTTGCGTCACATCGCGCGTGCCATCGAGATAGCCGATCAACCGCGCAGAGAAGGCATCCAGCAGGATGAGCGAATGCCGTGCTGTGGCGAGGTGCTCGATCCCGGCGGCGGCCTGCGCGTGCCAGGCGATGTGCGCACGGGCGTGCGGTGACTGTGGTGTTGATGTATCGCTGCAGCGCAGTCATACCGACCGCCTGATGCACGAACAGTGTGAACAGCTCCGTGAGCAGAGCATTGCGGTCCGCGGCTATGCCCGTGTTTCCCGCCGTCTGTACGCGTGCGGCCGCGGCGGCGGCGAGTTCCGCATACGCCACCGCCTCCGGGTAACGCGCATGCAATTCCAGTAGCGCGGCTTTGGCCAGCGGATGTGTGACGCTGATGGGGCTGTCCTTGCCCTTCAGGAAGTATTGAGGGGCATTGCTGCGCATATCGAGATCGTCGGGTGCTTGCAGCGAGGAGTAGAACGCGTGCAGCTCGAGTATTTCCAGGTCAATCTCGCGGCCGAGCGTCACATCCGCACGGCATAGCAGCGACTGGCGAAACGAACGGTTGACCAGATAATCCAGCTGCTGTTCCTGTTCGGCCAGCACCTCGAACGGGTTCCAGCCAGTGTTCCGCCGCCTCGCCGAGCACGGACGGGAACATGCCTTTCAGGTCAGCGTCGCAGACATACTGCAGACCATGACTTTCCGCTGCAGCGATAAACTCGCTCACATACTGCGGCTGATCGATGCTCTCCAGATACTCGTGATACAGATAGCTTGGGTGTGCCTCGCGCAGGCGCGCAATCTCGCCCTGCAGATACTGCGCGGGCAGCGTATCGCTATGCGCCAGTGCGGCCGGGAATTCCTGCAACAGACGTAGCGCCCGCGCCAGTCGCTCGCCGGGACTCACCGCGTCGCGCGTATAGCGCAGCAACAGCTCGCGCAAAGTCCAACGCATATGCCAGCCGGGCCAGGTGTTGTAGCTGATGTAGGCAATTCCGTGCGGTGCCAGATGCCGCGCACAGATATCCAGGATGCGCGCCTGCACGGCGGGCGGCACCCAGGAATACACGCCGTGCGCGATGATGTAGTCGAATTCGCCCAGTGTATTGTCCGGCGTATCATCCAACGTCAGGATGTCGGCCTGCTCGATGCGGATATTGTCGAGACCCAACTCCGTGATCAGCCGCCGGCCATCCTGTACCTGCCGTGCCGACAGTTCCACGCCCACATAGCGGCCTTCCGGCAGATAGAAGGCCAACGGAAGGAGATTGCCACCGCTCGCGCAGCCCAGTTCCAGCACCCGTGCGCGTGCAGGGTCGGCTGTGGTCAGGCCGAACAGCCGTGCCAGCGCCGCGAGATTCTCCGGCTGCGTATCGGTGAACGGGATGCTCTGATAAGGAATGTCGTCGTAACTGTCGGACATGTGAGGCTCAGGCTGCGGCGTAGTGGATCGAGGCATCATACGCCCGATCATGGCTGTAGCTATTACGGAGTAAAATCGGGTTTGATTGCTCGCTGCATTACTCACGGTGTCCGGCCCGCAACATCCACTGGCCATTCGGGTGCGGTCCTAGGGTTGGGTGAGTGCTGCGGCAGTGTTGGCAGTCTACGCGTGTTCAACCGCTGACGAAGACATGGAGAGGCGAAGCCGAAGTCGAGGAGCCATCGGTAGCCACGGCCTTGGCGGGCGAAGCAGCCAAGGTTTAGTAATGGGATGGACGCCCACTCCCTAATACGGCATCAAAGTGCCAAAGTAGTGGGGCATTACTACCACTAACCATAGGAAGGGGCATCCCAAAATGAAGATTACGACAGTTGGCCTTGATCTGGCAAAAGTTGTTTTTCAGATTCACGGAGTAGATGAGCACGACAAGGTGGCGGTACGTAAGCAGTTGAAGCGTGCAGAGATGTCGAAGTACTTTGCCAATCTTGAGCCGTGTTTGATTGGCATGGAGGCTTGCGGCAGCGCCCATCACTGGGCGAGGAAGCTTGAAGGCTATGGGCACAGGGTGAAATTGATGGCGCCACAGTTTGTGAAGCCCTATGTCAAAATGAACAAGAACGATATGGCCATGCGGAGGCGATCTGCGAAGCAGTCCGCAGGCCGAATATGCGGTTCGTCGCAATAAAGACGGTGGAGCAACAAGCGATCTTGTCGGTGCATCGTGCACGTCAGGGATTTGTGAAGGCCAGAACGGCGCAGGGCAACCAGATACGGGGTTTGCTCTCTGAGTTCGGGATCGTCATCCCGCCGGGAATCCGCTCGATCATGAAGCAGGTGCCGGAGATTCTGGAAGACGGTGAGAATGGTTTGCCTGGCACGATGCGCAACCTGATTGAGCGGCTGACGGAGAATCTGCAAGCGATGGATCGTCAGGCCAAAGAACTGGAAGCACAGATAGAACTACTGCACCGCGAGAATGAAGCGAGCCACACGCTGGCAGAGATACCGGGGTTGGGGCCGATCACGGCGAGTGCGATTGTGGCGACAATTGGCGATGCGCGGGAATTCAAGAATGGCCGACAGCTCGCCGCATGGATGGGGCTGGTACCCAAACAGAACTCCAGCGGCGGCAAGCAGACCTTGCTGGGCATTAGCAAACGCGGTGACACCTATCTGCGCACCTTGATGATTCACGGTGCGAGAGCGGTCATCCGTTTAGCCGAGCAGAAAGCCGAGCCGGAGAGTTGGTTGAGAAAACTGATGGCCAGGCGGAACACGAATGTGGCGGCGGTCGCGTTAGCGAACAAGAATGCCCGGATCGTGTGGGCACTGCTGGCCCATGATCCAACATTCCGTCCCGGTTACACACCGGCAGCGGTAGTTGCCGGCATGTAATCGGGGCGGTTGAGTAAAACCGATTATTTAACGAGTAGCAGGAGAGCACCACCACCGATTGCACAGGCAATCATGAAATGATGGCGAGACAGGTCAGACCGTGAGTGGGAAAGTCCGATTGACGCCACGGGCGAAAAGCCCGAAAAAATTCCTCGCTCACTTGAAGGAAAAGGTCGCTTTGGTGGAATTCAACGCACTACCCGAGAGCCGGGCGCCTCCGCTAACAAGCCTGTTCGACTGACAGAGATCTGCACTCAATGCACGTGGCTGCAACCCTGGGCGGGAGCGGCGCGGGTATCGGCGTGCCTACGGGTTAGGAGGCAGCCGCAAGGGTGGGCGCCAGGAGCGGGAAAAGAGAGTTTTATCCAACGGTCAGGGTAAATTCTGAGGCGGCACTGAGGCAGCAGGGCGAGGGGTAACCGATGCCGATGAACGTTCCGTGGACTTCATGAGAAAGGGGTTTATCCTGCTTATATTAAAACAGTCAGGCGGGCCCAATCATCCCTGCCATACGCTGCGCCGAAAGCGGACGATTGATGTAATAACCTTGCACAAAATCACAGCCCTCGATCCGCAGGAATTCCAGCTGCTGTTGCGTCTCCACGCCTTCCGCAATCACTTCCAGGTGCATGCTGTGACCCATGGTGATGATCGCGGAGACGATCGCCCGATCTTCCGAATCTGTGGCCAGATCTTTGATGAAGTGGCTGTCTATCTTTAGATTGTCAATGGGAAACCGCTTGAGATACAGGAGCGAAGAATAGCCCATCCCAAAATCGTCTATCGACAGCCGGACCCCCATGTCTTTCAGCCGTTCAAGAATCGCAGTGGCCGATGCTGCGTCATCCATGACACAGGTCTCAGTTAGTTCAAATTCGAGACTCGAAGCGGAGACTCCATTTTCAAGAAGGATGGTCTGAATGGTGTCGACAAGGTCTTCTTGCCGGAATTGACGGGGCGACAGATTGACTGCGACCCGGATAGTGCGCAGGCCTTTATCGGACCACTCACGAAGTTGCGCGCACACGCTGCGCAGCACCCAAGCGCCAATCGGCACGATCAAGCCAGTGGCCTCGGCAAGCGGGATGAATTCATCCGGCATCAATAGCCCTCGCCGCGGATGCCGCCAACGCAGCAACGCCTCGACGCCAATGATGCGCGCGGAGCGGATATTCACCTGCGGCTGATAAACAAGGTAGAACTCGCCGCGCTCCAATGCGTCACGCAAATCGCTTTCCAGCGCATGCCGCTCGGCGGCATGGGTATTCATATCCGCGGTAAAAAATTGATAGTTGTTCTTGCCGATCTCCTTGGCCTTGTACATCGCCGTATCGGCGCTCCTCAACAGGGTCGCCATGTCCTCTCCGTCCTTCGGATAAAATGCTATACCAACGCTGGCGGAGAGCAACGCTTCGCGCCCGCCAAGATCAAATGGCGCCGCAAGGGCTTCGATGATACGTTCTGCGGTAGCCGCAACGATCTGTTCCGACGACTCCCGGATATCTTCGACAATCACAGTAAACTCGTCCCCGCCGAGACGTGAAACCGTGTCTTGCTTGCGCGTGCAGGCCCGCAAGTGGTCTGCAATCTGAACCAGCAATAAATCACCCATCTGGTGGCCGAAGCCATCATTGATCAGTTTGAAATTATCCAGGTCCACGAACAGGACCGCGAAATGCTCGTCGCGTCTTGCGGCCTTGTCCAGGCTGTGTTGCAGTCGATCGAAAAAGAGGTTGCGATTGGGTAAGCCTGTCAAATGATCATGCGTAGCCAAGTGCTCCAACTGGGCCCAGGCGCGCTTGAGATCGGTGATATCCACACCGTATCCCGCCAGATAAATTACGCCATCGACCTCGAAGCGTTGCCCGTTAAATGAGAAGTCGCGCACCCCATCGTCTAGGGTTATTATTCGTGCCTCCGCTTCCGCGTGCCCGACGCGGAAAACCTCCTGTATCTTGGCAGCGATGCGCGGTCGATCCTCCGGGTGAATGATCGACAGTGCAGAGGTTTGCAAGAGCGCGTCATCCGAAAGGTGGGTTATCCTATTCACATAACGGTTCCAACGTATAAAACGATTTTCAGTGTCAAGCACATAGAACGCACCCGGGGCGCTTTGGATGGTGGCATCTGAAAGCGCCTGTTCTCGCTGTAGCGTTTTTTCGAGACGCCTGCGCTCGGTGACATCTTCCAAGAGATGGATGGAATACAAATACCGTCCATCCGCACTGTGGATGGTCAGGGCACGGCAACAAAAAATTTCGCCCGCATCGGTCCTGATGTCTTCGATCTCCTTTTCAGCGCCGTCGTTTAATGCCCGCAAGCAGCTCCCGAGGGGGCCCTGCGCCCGTGGGAAAACCTGCCAATACGGTCTGCCGAGAATATCTTCTAAGCTCGCCTTGGCGCGACTGAGATAGGCCCGGTTCGCAAACAGTATCCGGAATTCGTGGTCGTGGAGAAAAATGGGATGGCTAAGGGTGTCGCAGGCGTCCAGAAGCTGGTTCAAAACTGCCCCTTTCTCCGAGCTGGAAGCCGAGGAGATCGGTTGGTGCAATGTCTCTTCCCCTATATTCATACACTCCGTCAATTACGTCCGAGATGCCATGAAGGGGGTTTGCGGAAACCGCCGAAATGGCATTCATATAGAAAAATATAGTCCATAGTGGGAATATAATGAGAATAAATACCCTCAAGTCCACTGGTAATTCACTGGTAATTCACTGGCAGCGCGGCAGCAGCTACCTGGTCCCTATCGAGGCGCCCATTAAACCGGGGTAGATTTACTTCGTCACCTTTCCTCGTTTTACTTCTATGGTTATTACCTATGGTAAATGAGATTCCCAAATACTGTGGTTATTTCTGGGTGGTCATTTTCTGTATAATGGGCCGTCGCCCCGCCAACACCGTGTGTAATCCCCCCGAAAAGTAGCGGTCTTGGATCAACGGTCACTGCAACACTCTGTTGAAATCAAAGTAAGATCCAGGGGAGATCCAGGCATGCAGAGTGGACAGGCAATGACGACGCAAGGAAGGCCCTAATTTGGGCGGAATGGACGAGGGGGAGTTCCATGGCCAAATAGCTCAGTCCATCGAAAAGCCACCGGCTACGTATTTTCCTACTTACAGTACATGGTGGTATCCAACTCGGCATCGAGAGCGCTCAGCAAATCAACTGACTCTTGAGGAAAGGGATGAGATATCGAGGGGGTTGGCAGCTAATTTCAGTATACGGGCAATTGCTCGGGCGCTAAGTAGGAGTCCGTCTAGCATCAGTCGTGAAATCAGTAGAAACGGCGGCGCCATCAAATATCGAGCGTCAATTGCAGATCAGCTAGCATGGAAGCGAGGTAAACGCCCGAAGCAATGTGCACTTGGGTCAAACTCCAAGCTGAGAAAGCTGGTTGCTGCGAAGATCACGGAAGACTGGTCGCCGAGCAAAATCTCTGGCTGGCTCAAATTGACCTATCCAGATGACGAGACATTGCGTGTGTCACACGAAACGATCTACAAGAGCCTTTTCATACAAACTCGTGGATTATTTCGAAAGGAATTACGCAATCATCTGCGAACAAAACGAAAGTTTCGGCATTCAAAGCAACACCGTCCCGGCACCGTGGGCAGATTGTTGATGCTGTATCGATCAGCGACAGGCCACCAGCAATCGAAGACAGGGTGGTCCCCGGGCACTGGGAAGGCGACTTGATTCAGGGCGCCAACAATAGCTATATCGCTACAGTTGTGGAGCGTCAATCGCGATTTACAGTTCTTGTTAAAGTGAACGGAAAAGACACGGTAAGCGTTGTATCAGCGCTTTCGGAGCAGATGAGCAAGTTGCCCCAGCTGTTGCATAAAAGCCTTACCTGGGACTGTGGAATGGAGATGGCGGATCATCAGAAGTTCTCGATGGCAACTAATATGAAGGTATTCTTTTGTGACCCGAGCAGCCCTTGGCAACGTGGCACGAACGAAAACACGAATGGATTGCTTCGACAATATTTTCCGAAAGGAGTCTGTTTGGCTGGATTCTCACAGAAAGAACTCGACAAAGTTGCGGCGAAGCTAAATAACGATCACGGAAAACTCTTGGTTTCGTAACACCAGCTGATAGTATAAACGCGTTGTTGCAGTGACCGGTTGAATCGAAGGTGCCCAGAGGTAGAATTTTCTCGTAATGTACTCTGAGGAGGTTCTACATGAAAAAATCCCGTTACACCGACAGTCAGATCCTAAGCATTCTCAAGCAAGCTGAGGCCGGCACAGGAAAAGACTGCTTCTGGCTGTGACTGCTTCCCGAAATCTGCCTTTTCTGTACGACTGCTCACAAGCGAAACCGGACTGGCGCAGCTTCCATAATTCGTTATTGCGAGCTGGCAGGAAATGGCTGAAGATTGTCTGCATCGACTGACGCAAGGAGTTCGATATGCCCCTATTGACCGGCGGTTGCGCCTGCGGCGCGGTGCGTTACAGCATCACGGCTGAACCGGGTTTTTCCTTCCACTGCCAATGTCGCCAATGTCAGCGTGCGACCGGCACGGGGCATGCGTCGCTGTTCGTCGTGCCCAGGAATTCGGTGTCTGTCGAAGGCGAGGTGAAGTTCTATGCCCAGACCGCCGATGATGGCGCGACAATCAGCCGTGGGTTTTGCCCGCATTGCGGCAGCCCGGTGCTTGGGTGAAGACGACCGGCCTCGGATGTCTTGATTCATCACCGCCGCCAGTCTCGATGACCGGCGCTGTTCAAGCCACAGAAGGTCGTGTTCAGCGCCAGTGGGCAACCTTGGGATTATGTGGATCCGGCATTGCCCATAGCATGAAGACTGTCGCAAGTTTGCGTCAGCGTGTATGTTCTGCATAGATTCGGGTCAGCGATGGATTGTCGCTGAATAGGCTGAAAATTGCCCGCTGCGCCGGATTCGTGCCGGGCTTCCATAGGAGAAATGTCTTGCATAGCGTCTCGTCCAAGGAATTCGAGAAAATATTAAGTATCGTCGAAGAAGCCTTGTTGAATCACACCAAATGGCACGATGATTTGGTGCGTCAGGCTCCTGTGCCGGTTACCGTTGCCTGACTCTGTCATGGCCAAGGATGCATGCCATCACTGCGCCTTCGGTGTCTGGTTCTATGGCATGGGCGATGCCTACGTTGGAGTATTGCCGGCGTTCAAAAAAATCGGCGAGCTGCACAAGGCAATGCACGACAGTGCGCGGGAAGTCTGTCAGAAAATCAAGGCGACCGGATCTGCGCCGGAACTGGATTACGACACTTTCCGGAATAATATGCTGCAATTTCGTCAAGAGCTGGATAACTTCAAAAGCAAGATTATTTATACGCTCGAAAACGTGGAGTCCCCAGAAAGTCCGTAACGGATTTTGGATCTGCGCGTCCGATAAGACCGCGTGACAGGCCACGCAACTCGTCGTGATGAATACCCGCGCTTCATCGCCTAGGCCACGCTGGCACGCCGTGGTCGTTATTTTACCTATCACTGGGCTAGCGGTCGTCAAATAGCCGTCACTGCCAGACGGCCCAAGATATTCCCCGTTACTTTCGAACATCCAATCGCCCGAGTGGTGAGTGCGCTGAGCTTGGTCTATAGCCACCCAGCCCAAAGTTACCTGCAAGCTTGTGTCCCAATCGCGCAGCCTGAGGGACGAGCGACATGGGCATGAGCTCGCTGATCGCGCTTAAAAACACATATAAAACAGTTAATTGTGACAAATCGAGGCGTATTGCGCCCGTGCTTTCTGTCCAGCAACGCCGAGCGGCGACGGTCGGCTCAAGTAAGTTTTAAGGCGAACCGATAATATCGTTAGCCCCTTGTTTTGTGGGATCACAATAACAATATGGAAGGCTCTCGAATGGGCGCTCGCCGTTTATTGCTCATGCTGCTCTTTCTGCTGTTCTCTGCGCACTCGGTTGCGGGGCAATCGCTGCGTATTGCCGTGGCCACGACGGCCGAAGAGACGGGTCTCGTCAGTCACCTGGTCGAGGAATTCCGCAAATCCAATCCTGATGTAAATGTCGACCTGACCATCACCGGGGCAATCAACGCGCTGGGAGTTGCACGCTCCGGGGCAGTAGATGCGGTCATCACGCATCACCCTGTCAGTGAGGGCATGTTTGTCGCTGAGGGTTATGGTTTGAGTCGTACGCTCATCATGAGCAACGGTTTCGCCATTTTCGGACCGGCGTCAGATCTGCTGGGCCTGGCTACCGAATCGGATATCGTGCAGATCATGCACAAGATCGCCGATGCCGAGCCGGAGTTTATCGTCCAGGGCGAGAACTCAGGCACCTTCCGGAAGCTGCAGGAGGTCTGGGCGGCTGCGGAGATCACGCCTGATTGGATCGGTTATGAATCGACGGGTTCCAGTTCCAAGACGACGCTGCTCATGGCGGCGCAAGCCGGTGCCTACACCTTTGCGGACATGGGAACCTATTTGTCATTACGAACCAAGATCGGCGGTGCCATCGTTCCGCTGGTTCGAGATCATAATGTCTTACAAAACTATTATTCATATCTGGTCGTCAATCCTGAAAAAGTGCCTGGGGTTAACCGTGTGCTCGCGGAGCGTTTCCTGGACTGGCTGGTTTCAGATGCGGCACAGTCACTGATAGGAGGCTATGGGCAGACACGTTTTTCGGCGGAATTGTACAAGCCGATCGCGCATCTCGATGAAGGGTTGCGGGCAAAACTCGCAGCCACACGTCTACAAGATAGCCAGCGCTATATTTATGCGCTGATTTCGGTTGCCGTTATGCTCACGATCCTTGCGCTATGGGCCGTTGTATCCTTCCGTATGGGGACGCGATTGCAAGCACGCACCAAGGCAAGCGAGGAGCGTTTTTCGCTCGCTGTTGCAGGATCTCAGGATGGCATCTGGGACTGGGATGTGCCCGGCCAGAAGTTTTTTTACTCGGAACGTGCTGCCCAGGTTCTGGGACTGCCTAATCAGCGCGAGTATCGAGACCTCGCCTCAATGGTGCGCGATGCGACAAACGATGAGACTTGGTCGGGTCTCGCCGCCGTGCTGTTGGATTGCCTCAGCGGAGCATCGGTCACGACGTTGGATATCGATTTCCCCGTGAAGGCTGATACCAGTTTACCCAGATGGGCTCGCCTGAAAGGATCGGCGCTACTAGGACCGAGGGGAAATATCGTGCGAGTTTCAGGCTCTGTCTCGGATACGACCGATATGCGCCGCCACGCCGAGGAAATGCGCCTCCGCACTGTCACGGATGAACTCACGGGCCTGCCCAATCGAGCGGCATTGATGTCTCATATCGAGACGTCACTTCGTGGCGCCAATCGTGATGATACTCAGGCCGCGTTGTTTGTATTGGATATTGACGGGTTCAAGCGTGTAAACGACACACTTGGACATAGCGTCGGGGATGAACTGATCAAGGAAACGGCGCATCGTTTACGTACCGTCATGCGGGAAATTGACTATGTGGTTCGTCTTGGTGGCGACGAATTCGCGGTATTCATGAAACTTGGAAATGAAGTACAGGCGCGCCATGCGGGAAACAAGATGCATGTTGTGTTGAAACGTCCTATCGTGGTGGGCGAACATGTACTGAATATCGATGCATCGGTAGGTTGTGCGTTCTTTCCTGACCATGGCGATAGCGCGGCGGCGCTGTTGCGGCACGCCGAGGTTGCCATGTACCAGTCCAAACGACTGCGCGAGCCATTCTGCATCTATGTGGCGGAGACGGATCCTAATAGTCTGCGCAGCCTTCGCATGGAGAATGATTTAAGGACGGCGATCACGGATGGTACGTTACAGCTCTACTATCAGCCCAAGATTCACTTGCCATCGCGCTCGCTGTCCGGTGTCGAGGCGTTGCTGCGCTGGATACACCCAGAACATGGATTTATTCCGCCTATAGAGTTGATTCCCTTGGCCGAACGTACTGGCCTGATCCGTCCGCTCACGCGTTGGATCGTGGATACAGCACTGTCCCAACAGGCGGAGTGGGCGGCCTCGGGTTTGCGGATTTCAGTCGCGATAAATCTCTCGATATGGGATCTCGAAGATCCGAGTCTCGTCCGCTATATCGAACAGCGCATCCGGGAATATGACGCGACACCTGAGCGTATCGAATTTGAAATCACCGAAAGCATGATGATGACTGACCCAGAAGGTACGTTGACCACGCTAAAACGGCTGCGTCAACTGGGCGTGCGGCTATCGATCGACGATTTCGGGACAGGTTTCTCGTCACTCGCCTACCTTAAGCGGTTTCCTGTCACCGCGATCAAGATCGACAAGACTTTCGTGCAGAAGATACCCGATAGCGAGAAAGATCAGGCCATCGTGCGGAGCATTGTTTCACTTGCACACAGTCTTGAACTTGATGTGGTCGGCGAGGGTGTCGAGGACATTGCCTGTATGAACTTGCTTGGCGAACTCGGTTGCGACATAGCACAGGGTTATCACATCAGTCGAGCGGTGCGCGCGGATGAGCTTGTGCAATGGTTGACGAAAAGCGGTTTCGGTTACGCCAAGAAACCACAGATCACAAGCCTCAGATCATTATTGCCATGAGCGTTGCATGCCCGCTTGGGATGCCTTTCACATCCTGTATTCGTTGAAGAGCTGACTGCGCAACAGCTGATTCAGTCGCCGCCCATCCGGGATGGCGGTCAGTGTCATCTGACATGTCATGCAATTGACGACATGCCTGCCACGCAGCGCATTTTACTACGCTAGACACCTTCCCCTGACCGTCCTGCCGATACAGTGAACTGTTGCAGATTTATTACAGCCGTGTTACACGGTAATTCAACAGTTGTCATCACTCAATAAAACTAACAAATGGCGGCAGATGCCGCGTTGGAGGAAATCGTGGAACTTGGTTTAGACATGCTTAAGGCGTTTGTTGCTCCCTCGTTGCTTCCTACTCATACTGATGGCGTCAAACGGTTGACATCGTTTGCGCATGGCGGTGGCTGCGGTTGCAAGGTGGAGCCGGCGCAGCTCAAAAAACTGTTGGAAGGCGTGCCGCGCCGTTCCGCGCATCCCGATCTCCTGGTCGGTGTTGAACACAGCGATGATGCCGCGGTGTTGCGGCTGAACGATCAGCAGGCGATCGTTTTCACCAATGACTTCCAGACACCGCTGGTGGATGATCCCTATATTTTTGGTCTCGCCGCTGCCGCCAATGCCCTGAGTGATGTGTATGCCATGGGTGGTGTTCCGCTGATGGCCACGGCGATCGCCGGTTTCCCTGTCAATGATGTTCACCATGAGCGGTTGGCTGACATCATGCGGGGTGGTGTCGATGCCTGCAAAGCTGTGGGCATTCCCCTGGCAGGCGGACATACCATCGACAATCCCCAGCCGATTTTCGGACTTGCCGTGGTCGGTGAGGTGCATCCGAACAAGATCAAGACTAACGCCGCCGCCCGTGTCGGTGACCGCATCATCCTCACCAAGGCGATTGGTATTGGCGTGTTGGCCAGCGCGCTCCGGGCTGAGGTGCTGACGGGTGAAGGTTATTGCGTGCTGGTCGAGGCTATTACCCAAATCAACACGCCGGGTGCCTGGCTCGGTAAGTTGGAAGATGTTCATGCGCTCACTGATATCACAGGTTTTGGACTTGCGGGCCATCTCGTGGAAATGGCAGAAGGTGCAGCCGTAACGATGCGCGTGAACAGCGCAGTTATTCCCACGCTGTTAGGGGTTATTGATTTCACGCGCGAAGGCGTGATTCCGGGTGGGGCCTACCGGAACATGGAGGCCTATCGGCATCAACTCGCGTTCAACAGCTGGGACATAGATCTGCAGCTGCTACTTACCGACCCTGAGACCAACGGTGGTTTGTTGGTAACAGTATCGGCCGAGGCGGTTGAGCCCATCCTCGAGCGCCTGCATGCCGAAGGCTTTGCTGACTCGTGTGTCATCGGTGAGGTGGTCGCAGCGACTGACCACGCCGTCGAGTTCAGTTGAGCGAGTGGCTGTGATGGATGTCGGGCTTGGAATATTGATGTTTGTTGTGGGTCTGGGTGTAGGCACAGTATCCGGATTGCTGGGCATTGGTGGGGGGATTATTGCCGTCCCCCTACTGCTCTATGTTCCACCGGCGCTGGGGTTCGCCGCTTTCGGTATGAAGGCCGTCGCCGGCATTACCACAGTGCAGAGTTTCGCCGGTGCTGTGTCTGGTGCCTTCGGTCACAAGCGACATCGACGTGTGCATCCTGAACTTGCTTTGTATCTGGGCATTCCCATGGCCCTGGCGTGCCTGGTGGGTTCGCGTCTTTCAACGCATGTCTCGGAAGATATAATGCTGCTGGTGTTCGCCGCGATGGCGTTTGTTGCCAGTGCGATGATGTTGCTGCCGAAACGTGAAGCTGAACTTGAAGAGACGCTTGAGGATGTCCGTTTCAGTCGCGCTCTGGCCGTTGTTATCGGCGCGGGGATCGGCAGCTTGTCGGGCGTCATCGGTCAGGGCGGTGCATTTCTCTATGTGCCGGCCATGTTGTATATCCTGAGCATTCCGACCCGCATCACCATCGGCAGCGCCTTAGCGGTTGGCATCCTCTCGGCCGGTGCCGTGCTGCTGGGACGTCTCGGTACCGCGCAGATCCCCTGGTTTGAGGCAGGGTTGGTAGTGCTGGGTGTGATTCTGGGTTCTCAGGCGGGCACTGCGCTCAGTCAACGTACTCCGCGTGTTTTTCTGCGCCGTGCGCTGGCCGTCGTTATTCTCGGCACCGCTGTCAAGATTGCCATGAGTGTAGCTCCATGAATCGAGCAGTATGCTTGCTCGCGGCGCTTGCATTGCTAGCGGGTGTAGCACACGCGGACGCCCCTGAAGGTTATGCTTTTCAGTCTTACTCTGATGCTTTACGCAGTGCCGCCGCATCGGGCAAGCCGGTGTTTCTCTATCTGGGACGGCATGGCTGCGGTTATTGTGCGAAGACCAACAAGGAGTCATTTTCGAACGCCAAACTGCGTACCCAGCTCAGTGAGGACTTCGAACTTGCATATGTTGATTCCGAAGGTAATGCGCGACTGCAATTGACCAGTGGCGAGCGACTGACCGAGGCCGCATTTGCGGAGCGTCTTAATGTACTCGGAACCCCGGTCTTTTTCGCGTTGAGTCCGGACGGCAGCGAAATCACTCGGCTATACGGCTTTCAAAGTGCCGATACGCTGCTGGCATTCCAAGAATATATCTCCGCCAAACACTATAAATCCGGCGCCTTTAACAACTTTGTTGCCGGCGGAAAGAAGTCCAATCCGTGAATCTAACCTGCGTCTCACTCGTGGGTGTGCTCGGTGTCGCGCAAGCCTGCGCGGCAGGGGAATTTTCCGCGCCGATCGACGTTTCTCCACAACTGGGTCCGCAGACTTTTTATCATCTTGACGCGACGGGCCGTCGCAACATCGCGGTGAATAACGACACAGTGGCCGTTGTCTGGGAAGACAATCATGCCGGACGGCCCGACGCCTACATCGCTCTCAAACGGTTTGATGAAAAGACATTCTTGTCACCCCGGCGGATAAATGTTGGGGCAGAAGCTTTCGCCCCGAGCGTGGCCGCCGCCGGTTCAGGTTTTCTGGTGGGTTGGTCCGAAACAGATTCGGTTTTGGCGCGCTATGTGGATGCCCAAGGCGTTGGCAAGCCCGTGCGCCTGACCACACGCTCCGCTGATCAAATCGCGATCGCATTGCTCGATAATCGGACTGCCATGGCCGTCTGGGTCGAAACGCTGTCAAGTGGAACCTGTATTCATGCGGCGCGCCTGGCCTTGACGCAAGACAGCATCACGGCGGGGCGTTCATTTCCCGTGACGGACTGTAGGTCGCAACGCTTTCAGGCACAGCCCACGTTGGTAGCCGGCCCTAAGGGAATCCTAGTGGTATGGCAGGATCGCAGTTCCGGAACTAACCGAATCTACGGCAGCCTTTCGAAGGATGCGCAGCATTTTTCGCCGCCAGTTCAGATCAACGAGACTATCCAGAAATCCGCAAGCTATGGCAGCGGCTCATCGGCAATCAATCCCGTCGTCGCACAGTCTGCCGATCGCTATTGGGCGCTCTGGCTCGATAAACGTGCGGATCGGGCCGGGTACAAGATATACGGCGCACAGAGTACCGATGGACTCACGTGGTCGAGTAACGTGCCAGTGCAGGATGGCTTTGGTGACGAGACGCCCCAATGGTCGGTGTCGGTGGCGCTGAATTCAGAGGGTGAAGCGTTGGCCGCGTGGTCGGATGCACGCGAAGGCAATGGGCAGGACGTTTATTATGCGTTTTTCCGGGATGGCGCCTGGAGTGACAACAACCTCGTTGAGCATGCAGCGGCCTCACGCGACCAAGACAGTCCGGCATTGGGCAGCGATGCAGCGGGGAGGATACATCTCATCTGGCGACATCAGTCTGACGAAGGTACAAGTCGCATCAAATATGCTGTCGGGCTTCGTCCGGCCGATGATTGACGTTGTGCGTTAGCAGCCTGCTGAAAAACGTGATCAGGGGATGTGGCGCAAGGCGGAAACGGACGAAAAAGCGGAGTTTACACGCAGTAAATGAGCATTTTGAGCCCGTTTCCAACGCCGCGACGCGCACCTCAGCGCGTTTTTCAGCAGGCTGTTAGTCGTCTGATCCGTAAGGCGGCACCAACACAGGTCACGCAAACGCCGTTATTCAACTCGTAAATTCAGCGTGTCCTATAGACCGCGTGACAGGCTACGCAACTCGACGTGATCGGCTCCAGTGCGGCAAACGCCTTCTGCGCATCGCCCTTGCGCGCGACCGTGGCGAAGGCATCGGCGGCATCGTGCATGCGCCAGCCGATATCGCGCATCTCCGGCGACATGAAGCGGCCTGGTCCCATGCCCATCATGCCGGTGCCACGGTGGCGGCCCATCGAAGCGCGTCCCAGTTGTTGTTCAGCGGCGGACGCCGCACTGTTCAGATCGCCCTTGCCTAATGCGGCGACGATGGCATTCAAGGTCGCCAGATGGTTAAGCATGTCCTGACGCATGATAGCCTGTGCCGTGGCGGGCATTTCGACCAGGAGCCGTGTATCGGCCGGTGCTATGGGCTCTGCTGCCTGTGCGGGAACGAAAATTCCGCAGGCAATAACAACAAGAATGTGGCGTAACGACATGGTGTTTTCCTCCGCATGTGCCTGCTGATGGCCGTGCTATCGTTGAACTGGAGGTCAGGGTTGATCCCACTTCAAGACCTGCACTTCCAGCAGCGTAATCTGTATCTGCTTCTGACCTGGGCGATAATGCGTCGTGCGCTGTGTCGTATAACGTAGCGACTGGTTTTGCCAGCGCACGCTTTCATCGAGGGTGCTCTGGCCGACGGCGGAGCGCCCATCCTGTGCGATTTTATAATCTGCTGTCTGCGTGTGCGCTTGGTAATCCTGCGCGACGCTGAGTGCGTGCCAGGCATACAGTAAAAACTCCTCGCGGTTGAACAACAGCGTTTCAAAGCGTCCCTGATCAGTTGGCACTTTAATGGATGCCTGGAAGTTCGGAGCCAGATAGGGTTCAAGGCTAAGAATGTCACCACGCTGTGTGGCATCCAGGGTGGCACGGTCGATGGTTGCGAGCGCGACCGAATTCATGGGCGGTGCGGCATGCGCGGTTGCGCCAACCAAGAGCAGCAGGGAAACAATTATCAAACGGGATAGAGGCATTTTTTCCATTCGCTACGGCTAAGAAAATTTACTGTGGCAAGGGTGCGGTAAGTGCAGGGCGAATACAAGCGGCAGGTCGATCGCGCGTGCGACGTAACGCGCATTTAGAAGAGCATTATAGCAGGAACAAAGTTCCCAACCCCAGAAACGCCATAAAGCCGACCACATCGGTGACCGTGGTCATGAGCACTGAGCCGGCCAGCGCCGGGTCGATGCCGAAACGATTCAGCATCAGTGGGATGCTGAATCCTGCGAGCGCGGCGAAGACCAGGTTGATGATCAGTGCGGCGCCGATGATGAGGCCGATCTCGGTGCTCTGGAACCAGGCCATGGCGATCGGCGCAACGACGAGCGACCATAAAACACCATTCAGCCCGCCCACAGCGAGTTCCTTGAACATCAACCAGCGCGCATTGGTCTTACCGATCTTGCCGAGCGCCATGCCGCGGATGACCAGTGTGAGTGTCTGACTGCCGGCAATGCCGCCCATGCTGGCGACGATGGGCATGAGCACGGCGAGTGCGACGATTTTTTCCAGTGTGGCATCGAACTGGCTGATGACCCAGGAGGCGAGGAACGCCGTGATCAGGTTGATGCCCAACCACACCGCGCGACGCGCGGCGCTGGGGATGACCGGGGCGAAGATGTCGTCTTCTTCGTCCAGACCGGCCATGCTCATCAGCGAGTGGTCGGCATCGTCGCGGATAACGTCAACCACGTCGTCGATGGTGATGCGGCCGAGCAGTTTGCCGTTGGTGTCGACCACCGGCGCGGAGATCAAATCGCGGTCCTGGAAGATCTTGGCGACCTCGACGTCGATGAGGTCGGCGCGGATGCCTTCGATTTCACGATCCATCACCTCGGCGACGGTGATGTCCGGGTCGTTGGTCAGCAAGGTGGTGAGCGGCAACATGCCGAGGTATTTATCGTAGCGATTGACCACCACCAGGTTGTCGGTGAGGTCGGGGATTTCGCCGCGCAGGCGCAGGTAGCGCAATACCACGTCCAGCGACACGTCGGCGCGCACCGTGATGGCGTCGACATTCATCATGCCGCCGGCGGTATCTTCGGGGAAGGACAGTACCGATTCGAGGCGATGCCGGTTTTGCAGGTCGGTGGCGCGCAGGACTTCGTGAATCACCGCGCCCGGCAGGTCGGCGAGCAGGTCGGCGAGGTCGTCGGTGTCCAGGCCTTCGGTCATGGCGACCAGTTCGCCGGGTTCCATCTCTTTGATCAGGCCGGCGCGCACCGCATCGTTTACATGCAGCAGCACTTCGCCGCGGTCTTCCGGGTCGACCAGCTCCCAGAGGATGACGCGCGGACCCTGCGGCAACGATTCCAGCAGGTCGCCAATTTCCGCCGGGTGCAGGTTGTGTACCAATCGCCGCACGCGGCCGGCCGTACCCGAAGCCAACGCCTCGGAGAGCATCTCCAGGCGGTTTTGGGTGCTGGGCTGTTCGGTGTTGATGTCGGCCATGAGCCGTCCTCAGTGTGGCGTTGCAACACGTGTCGCTTAACGGACTCAGTGTATCAGGACGGTAGGGGCGCTCGAAAGCGGGGATTGGTTACAACGCTGTTACACGGATGAATAACAGCGAAAACCGGGTCGTGGCAGCGGGCTGCCCGTGATGGATTCCCGGGAACCGTTCGCGGTTGTGCCCCAGGGCAGACTCTCGGCGCAAGCGCCTCACTTTCAGGTCGCCCCTGCAGGCGTCAACTGCTGTTTAGATTTCCGCGATCTTCGCGAGCAGTGCGCGGATGCGCCCGGGTTCGAATTCCAGCAGCAGTTCTTCGGTGAGCGGGCGCAACTGCCGGGAGTCACTGCCGGTAATGATGCTTTTCACTTCCAGCAGGTTGGCGGCAGCATGCTGAAATCGCGCAGGCCCAGCCCAAGCAGCAGGCGGGTGTACTGCGGTGTCGCCGGCCATTTCGCCGCACATCGATACCGGGATGCCGGCCTTGGCACCGGCCACGATGACGCGATGGATCAGCGCCAGTACAGCGGGATGCAGCGGGTCGTAGAGGTAATTCACCTCATCGTCGATACGGTCGATGGCGAGTGTGTACTGAATCAGGTCGTTGGTGCCGATGGACAGAAAATCCAGGTGTGCGGCGAAAAAATCTGCCGCAGATGCGGCGGCGGGGACTTCGATCATGCCACCGATAGGCATCTTCGGCATCATAGGCCAGGCCCTCACGATCCAAATCGCTGTCTGGTCTCGTCGATCAGTTCCAGACACCTGCATCAGTTCCTGCTGTTGGACAGCATCGGCACCATCAGCCGGGTCGGGCCGTGCGCCGAGGCGCGCAGGATGGCGCGTAACTGCGGGCGGAACAGATTCAGGTTTTCAGGCACAGCCGCACGGCACGCAGGCCCAAGCGCCGGGTTGGTGCATTGGCGACTGGTATGGCCGCTGTCGACTTGCTTGTCGGCGCCGAGGTCCAGGGTGCGGATGGTCAGCGGCAGGCCATCGAGGGTGCGGACCACATCCGCGTACCGCTCCAGCTGCTCCGCTTCGCCGGGTGTGTCCTCGCGATTCATGTAGAGCGATTCGGTGCGATACAGGCCGACGCCATCCGCGCCGGCGGCGACGACGTCGGCACATCGTCGGGCATCTCGATATTCGCCTGTAGATCGATGCGCGACCGTCGCGGGTGATGGCAGGTGCGCCGCTGAGTTGTTGCAGCGACGTTGGTGACGCAGTTCATCGCCCTGCAAGCGCGGTAATAGTCGAGGATGCGTTCGTCGGCCTCGGCCATGAACACGCCGCGTTGCCGGCGATCGATGATGAGTTCGTCGTCGTCAGAATAAAGCGCCGAACATGGCGCACACCGACCACAGCAGGGAGGCGCAGGCTGCGCGCAATGATGGCGGTGTGCGAGAGCGGGCCGCCGTATTCGGTAACGAAGGCGGCGATGCCCTGATGTTGCATGAGTACCGCGTCGGCGGGTGTCAGATCATCCGCCAGTAGAATACTGCCGGTTAGGCGTACCTGATTGTGTTCTTCTGCGTCGTGCTGGCGGCTGAGCAGGATGCGCAGAATGCGGGTGACGACATGATCGACATCGTCCTTGCGCATGCGCAGGTAAGCATCGTCCATAGCCTCGAAAACCTGCACCAGCGCATCGCGCTGCAGTTTCAAGGCCCATTCGGCGTTGCAGCGTCGGGTCAGAATGAGGTGCTCTGGGACGATGGTCAGCGTCGAATCTTCGAGCATCAAGATGTGCGTGTCGATGAAGTCGACAATGTCGGCGCGGGTATTGGGCGGGATGCGACCACGAATGGCGTTCAACTGGCCGCGCGCGACTTCCAGCGCGCGGCGGAAGCGGTTGATCTCGTCGTCGAGCTGGTGCGCGGGAATGGCGTATTCGAGCACCTCGATTTCGCCGCGCTGAAGCAGATGGGCCTTGCCAATGGCAATGCCTCGCGAGACGCCGATGCCGGTGAGCTGGACAGTCATGGTGGTCTTCCGAACCTCCTGTGCGGCGTCTATCGGACGACAAAACTATTTGCCATTACGTCCCTTCTCCCTCCGGGAGAAGGACAGGATGAGGGAATCATATCTTTATCCCCTCACCCCAACCCTCTCCCTGAGGGAGAGGGAGAGACCGTTCTTTACTCCGCCTCTTGAAAACGATCCTGGATCAACGCTTCGATCTGCGCCAAGGCGACATCTTCATCGGGACCATCGGCGCTGATGGTCAGGCTGGTGCCCTTCGAGGCGGCCAGCATCATCACCCCCATGATGCTTTTGCCATTGACCTTCTGCTGATTGCGCGCCACCTCGATGCTGCTCTCGAACTGCGAGGCCAGGGTGACGAATTTAGCGGCCGCACGCGCATGTAATCCGAGTTTGTTGATGATGGTGATATCTTTTTGCTGCATCTCATTTTCCCGGTTGAGTTTGGTATAGCACGACGCCGTCGCGTCCGCCGCTGTGTGCCTTATGGGCCAGCTCATCCAAGCTCAGGCGTGGGTAGTTCAAGACGCGGATCAACATAGGCAGGCTCACACCGGAGACGATCTGCACCTTATAACGTCCTTGCAAGCGGCTGACGATGTTGCTTGGGGTGGAACCATACATGTCGGTAAGGATCAGTACACCGTCACCGCTGTTGAGTTGTTCGATCAACTCGGCGGCGCGTGCCGTCATGGATTCGGTGTCGCAGTCGAACGACATCGAGAGCGTGGCACTGGCCAGTGGGCAGACACCTAGCATGCGCGATGCGGTTTCGAGTAGATAGTCGCCGAGTTTACCGTGGCTGACAATCAGAAGACCGACGCTCATGATAGCTCCCGATGCCGTACCAGCACGGAGGGGTAGCGGGCCTTAAAATGATCACCAAGGCGTTGGGCGAGGTACACAGAGCGATGTTGGCCGCCGGTACAACCGAGAGCCACTGTCAGGTAGCTGCGGTTTTCGCTCTCGAAGCGCGGTATCCAGGTGGTGAGGAGCTGCTGAAGTTCGTCAAACATCTCGTCGACCAGCGGTTGCGCGCTGAGATATTCCGCGACATCCGCATCGAGCCCCGTCTGCGGGCGTAGGCGCGGCTCCCAATGCGGATTCGGCAGACAGCGCACGTCGAAGACGAAGTCGGCATCTTCGGGTACGCCGTGTTTGAAGCCGAATGATTTGAACAGCAGTGACAGCGTGCCTGCGGTTTTGGCGCCAACCCGTTCCTGCACCAGATCGCGCAGTTGATGCACATTGGTGTGGGTGGTATCGATATGCAACGAGGCCTCGGTCGAGATCGGCTGTAGCAGGGTGCGTTCCTGACGAATCGCATCGGCCAGCGGTACGTTGCCCTTGCCGAGCGGGTGCTTGCGCCGCGTCTCACTGAAGCGTTTAAGCAGCGTGTCATCGTCTGCCTGCAGATAAAGAATTTCGATATGGATGCCGCGGTCGCGCAGGTGTCCAAGTATTATTGGGAAGTGTTGCAGCTCATCGGACAGGCTGCGCGCATCGATACCGACCGCAACGTTGTCGTGACTGGTCCGCGGATTATCCAGCAGCTGTTGGGCGAAGGGCTCCAGCAGGCCAAGGGGCAGATTGTCAATGCAGTAATAGTCGAGGTCTTCGAGCGTATGCAAAGCCACGCTTTTTCCGGAACCCGATAGTCCACTGACGATAACCAGTTTCATTGCGTTAACGTACCCGTATTTCCTTACCGATAGGGGATTGCCAAGGGGGAGCGCCGGAACGCTCCCCCTTGGCAGTCAGCCCGCGCAGGGCTTGTCCGAGAGGGCGAGATTCATGAGGCATTCTTTTCGATTTGTCTTTGTTGCCGCTCAATGAACACTTGGCTGGCATCATACCCTTTCCGTGCCAGGATGTGCGTACGCGCCGCCGCTTCGACCATTACAGCCAAATTACGACCGGGCGCCACTGGGAGGGTGATCTCGGGGACCTGTACACCGAGGATCTCCGGGTTCGGCGGCTGCCACGCAGGCGATCAATGTCCTTGATCTGTTCCTCGCCCATCTTCTCCAGATGGATGACAAGGCGCAAGTATTTACTCTGCTTGATGGCGCTGTCACCGAACATAGCGCGGATGTTGAGGATGCCGAGACCGCGCACTTCGAGGAAATCGCGCAGCAATTCCGGGCAGGAGCCGCTGATCTCCTCGGGCGCGACGCGGGAAAATTCGGGGCTGTCGTCAGCAATCAAGCGATGACCGCGGCTGACCAGCTCCAGGGCCAGTTCGCTCTTGCCAACACTCGGGTCGCCGGTGATGAGTACGCCACTGCCGATGACTTCCATAAAGACGCCATGCAGGGTGACGCGCTGCGCGAACTGGTGGCCATAGTAATGTTGCAGGTGATTGATGATCTCCTGGCTGGGCAGCGATGACGCGAGCACTGGCAGCGGGGTGGCGTCGGCACGCTGACGTATATCTTCCGGGACGGGTTGGTTTTCGCAGAATATGACCAAGTCAGAGTGGTCGCTGAACAGCTGAGTGATAGTATCTTTGCGTGAATTCTTGCGTAGATTGTCCAGGTAACTCAACTCGGTATGACCGATCAATTGAATACGATGCGGGTGAATGAAGTTGAGGTGTCCGACCAGGGAAATGTCGTTGCTGTCGTCGCCGGGAAGATAACGGAGGGTACGACGTTTGCCCGCGTGACCCGCCACCCAGGTAAACGCCAGTTGGGTTTGCAGCGTCTCAAACAGGGTATCGACGGTAAGCTGAGTGCTCATGCGTTGGCGCGATCGGGTTCCCAAAGCCGCAACAACTCATAGAGCTCATGGTTGTTACGGGTGGCGCGCAGGCGTTGAGTGAACATGCTGTCACTGAACATGCGGGCCAGCTGAGCAAGCAATTGCAAATGCGTGTCGGCTGCCTCCTGAGGTACCAATAAGGCGAATAACAGATCGACAGGCTTACGATCCAGGGAGTCGAACTCGACGCCGTTTTTGAGGTGCATAAACGCCCCGGCAGGCCCTTGCAAACCATCGATACGGCCGTGCGGAATCGCGACGCCACGACCCAGACCCGTGCTGCCGAGACGCTCACGACCAACGAGACTGTCGAAAACCTCGTTGACCGTGATCTGCGGCACACTCTGGGCCAGCAACTGACTGATTTGCTCCAGCGTGCGTTCTTTGCTGGTCGACTCCTGGCAGCAGGCGACCCGTTCCGGCGTGATGAGATCGATAATTTCCATTACAGGGTTTCTATATCGGCATGCAGCTCGAAATGCAGGCGGCGCGCGCTCAGGCCTCGAGATTCTTGATCGAGCCTTCGCTGCGATGATGGTCGGTGACCTTTTCTTTGTGTTTTTTCAGCTGCCGGTCGAGCTTGTCGACCAGTGCGTCGATGGCTGCGTACATGTCTTCGTCGGTGGAATCGGCGTGTAGATTGTTGCCTGACAGATGCAGCGTCGCTTCGGCCTTCTGACGGAGTTTTTCTACGCTCAACACAACATGAATGTCGGTCACACTATCGAAGTGCCGCTCGAGTTTTTCCATTTTTGAATTTACGTACTGACGCAGCGCGTCGGTGATTTCGAATGATGCCCGGTGAGAATGATTTTCATGGTGCTACTCCTTCATGGAAAGCCTGCTTAGCCCAGGCGTTTGCGTTCACTGGATGGGGGGATGGACAGCGCCTCACGGTATTTGGCGATGGTGCGCCGCGCGACATTGATACCTTCTTTCTCCAGCAAGTCGGCGATCTTGCTATCGCTCAGCGGCTTGTTCGGCGTCTCATCAGCGACCAGCTTCTTGATCATAGCGCGGATTGCGGTGGCCGAACATTCGCCGCCATCGGCAGTGCCGACATGGCTGGAGAAGAAATATTTGAATTCGTAGATGCCGCGGGGCGTGTGCATGTATTTCTGGGTGGTGACGCGCGAAATGGTGGATTCGTGCATCTCCACGATCTCGGCGACGTCGCGCAGCACCAGCGGCTTCATGGCCTCATCGCCGTACTCGAAGAATCCACGCTGGCGTTCGACGATACAGTTGGCGACCTTGAGCAGCGTTTCATTGCGGCTCTGCAGGCTCTTGAGGAACCAGCGCGCTTCCTGCAGGTGATTGCGCAGGTAATTGTTGTCGTCACTGTTGTCGGCGCGTTTCACCATGTTGGCGTATTGGGCATTGATGCGCAGTTTAGGCGCGGTTTCCGGGTTGAGATCGACGCGCCAGATGCCGTTGTGCTTGTTGACGAAGACGTCCGGGACCATGTACTGCGGTGGTGGGCTGGCGATCTGCGAACCGGGGCGCGGATTGAGCGATTGGATCAGGCCGATGATGGCCTGGAGATCGCTCTCCTCGATTTTCATGCGCCGCATGATCTGGTTGTAGTCGCGTGCGCCGAGCAGGTCCAGATGCTGTGTAACCAGCTTCATGGTGACATCCAGCCAGGGCGTTTCGGGTCGGTAACTGTTTGAGCTGGATTTCCAGGCATTCGCTGAGATTGCGCGCGCCGACGCCGACCGGATCGAAATGTCTGGATGCGATGCAGTACCGCTTCGATTTCTTCGAGCTCGATGTCGGTATTCTTCGCTGCAGGCTCTGCGAGCAATTCTTCCAGTGGGACGTCAGATAGCCATCGTCGGTGATGGAATCAATGATGGTGAGCGGCGATGGTCTGGTCGATGGGGCAGAATGGCGACATGCTCCATCTGCCAGATCAGATGCTCATAGAGCGATTCGTTGTCGGCGTTGCCGGGTCTCGAAGAAGCCCGGTTATCGTCACCGCCCGGGCGTCGGATGCGAGTAGCGCCGGACCGTCGTAGACAGTCATCCCAGTCGCTGTCGACGGGCAGTTCGTCAGGGATGCTGCTCCGGGCTGGTGAAATCCGCCTCGGCGTCTATGTGTGGCGCTCGAGTTCGCTCTCCGTGGCCGATTCATTCGCGTTGCGCTGTCCTTGCTGAGTTGAGTCTCGTGACCGGCGCGTCGTCCTGCCTTCCTCGGGCTCCAGCATCAGATTGGAATCCAGACGTGTCTGAATTTCGAGTTGCAGTTCGAGCGTCGACAAGCTGCAGCAGGCGGATGGCCTGTTGCAGTTGCGGGGTCATGGCCAGCTGACTGACCGATGCGGAGTTGTATGGATTGTTTCATCTATGGCTTCACGGACACTGTGAGGTTGTTAGCTCTGTGACTGATTTAACCCATTATGCATGCCATTACATCGGTGGCCAAAGTACTGGGATACCGGCGGCGTGCAGGATCCACACACGGGAAAATCGGCTGACCCACGTACACCTGGCGGAATTGTTGCCGAGATAGACTTCTCTAACCTGTTGATCCTGTAATATAGCGTGGTGCTCCCGCGGCTATTACCTGGCCCTCATTGAGTATATAGGCGCGTCGCAGATCCCCAGGGTTTCGCGCACGTTGTGGTCGGTGACCAGCACGCCGATATCCCGTTCACGCAGGTGCTGCGACGATACGTTGGATATCCAGCACCGAGATCGGATCGACACCCGCGAACGGTTCGTCGAGCAGGATGAAACGCGGCTCAGCGGCCAAGGCCCGAGCGATTTCCACGCGGCGCCGCTCGCCACCCGACAGGCTCAGGCCGGGCTGGTCGCGCAGGTGACCGATGTGCAGTTCATGCAGCAACTCTTCAGCAGGCGTTGACGCTTTGCGATTCAAGCCGGGGCGGATTTCCAGGATGGCCATGATGTTGTCCGCCACGCAGAGTTTGCGGAAGACGGACGGTTCCTGCGGCAGGTAACCGAGCCGCGCCGGGCGCGCTGATGCATGGGCAGCCGGGTCATGTCCTGGTCGTCGAGGCTGATGTGGCCGCCGTCGCAGCGGCAGCAGGCCGACCATCATATAGAAACAGGTGGTCTTGCCGGCGCCATTGGGTCCGAGCAGGCCGACCACTTCGCCGCTGTCGACATGCAGCGAGACGTTGTTTACGACCGTGCGAGACTGGAAGCGTTTGACCAGGTTGTCGGCGAGAGTTGGGTCATGAGGCTGGCCGAGCCGGGCGTTGCGCGTCAGAGGCCGAGAAACATTCGATCACGGCGTGCCCTCGGCCGGGGTCTCGGGGGCCTTCGGTGCGGGCTGCAGGTACTGCGTGTAGTCTGGTGCGGGCTCAGTCTTCGGCTCCGGCACGGTTCAGCCTTCGGGGCCGGGGGCGCGGTCTTGGCTTTGGGTTGAATCGTGATACGCACCCGATCGCTGGGCGAACCGGCGCCGGCCTTGACGGTATCCTTGCCGATATCGTAATCGATCTTGTCGCTGCTGAAGATGTCGCCGGCCTGACGCAGTTGGGCCTTGTCGAGCAGGATGATCTTCTGCTCCACGGCGAAATATTCCATGCGCAGCGCTCGGCCTCGACATCCTGATGCTTGCCATCCGGGCGCTGCCGGTAAGTGGCGGGTTGACCCACGGCGATGGCCATATGATACCGTGCCGCCTTCTGTGTCACAGTCAATTCGTCGCAGTCAGTTGGAGTGCTGCCGTGGGTCATGTGCACATTGCCGCTATAATGCTGACGCCGCGCTTGTGGTCGATATCGGCGTGGTCGGCATCGACTGCAAGGGTTGATTGCGATCCGACGACAAGGCGCCGGCTGTGCGGGTAATCCGTGCCGAGCAGGGTCAGGCATGACAACGGGCGGTGCGCAGTGACATTAAGGTGTCCCTAGTGGTTGTTAACGGCATGTACCGGTTGAAAGCAATTGCACCCGGCCTTGATCCAGATAGACACGCATGCCGACGGTGCTGACATTCAGGCCGGCGCTAGGTAATTCGGCCTGCGACATCGGTTTCGGCAACGCGGTCGCGGGAAAGAAACGAGTTCGTGGGTGAGAATTTCGGCGAACGGTTGTTGGCGCGGCAGGGCGATGGATTTGCACCTGGTTCCGAGCAGGCGGATTTCGGTACCCCGCCGCCAACCCAGCCGTTCGCACCGCGCGACTTGCCAGGGCTTGCTGTCAGGGCGATATATTCGATAGGGTTGCTGTCAACTCGGAACTGTCATCGTCCGGCATAATGGTCATGCGCTCGGCCCAGATGATCGGTGGACTTAGACGGCGACGTCCGTCGAGGTGACTAGATCAAATTTTCCAGGTGTAAGGCATCCGGGTCGTGGCGTTGGCTACCGTCGGTTGGCAGGTGCTGCTGCTGTACTTGCTGGCAGTCACCAGCTGCTCAGGGCCGCCAGCGCGCCATGTGCAAACAGTGGCAGTCGGCCCGAACGAAATCAAAGGTAGCTTTCCAACTCGTTTTGAGATGGCCCGTGCCTCGATCAATAATTCGCAGACATCGCGGCCGCACCGTGGCCGCCGCAACTCGGGGTCTGCCAGTGCGCATGTTGTTTGACGAACGGATGGGCATCCTGCACGGCGATGGCGAGACCGACTTGGGTCATCACCGGCAGGTCCACGACGTCGTCACCGACATACGCCGTTTCTGAGGGTCGATGCCGAGCTTGGCGATGAGGTCTACGAAACAGGCGCGCTTGTCGTGCGCGCCCTGATAAACGTGCTTGATGCCCAGGTTGGCGACGCGATGATCGACCACGCGGGAAGTGCGTCCGGTGATGATGGCGATCTCCACGCCATATTTCATCAGCATTTTCATGCCGTGGCCATCACGCGAATTGAAGGCCTTGTATTCCTGGCCATCGTCGCCGAAGAACAATGAGCCGTCGGTGAGCACACCGTCGACGTCGAAGATGACCAGTTTTATCAGAGCGGCTTTTGCGAGGATATCTTTCATATGCGTGTCTTCATAGTTGTTAAAATTCTGGCCACGGAACACACGGAAGACACCGACAAAAGCTATTTGAGCTCTCAAAAACTATGTCAGGAAAACCTTGTGTTTTCGGCGGGCATGAAGTTTTCGCGGATTTAGTGGTAAATACCTGTCCGCAGTTTTCCGTGTATTCCGTGGCAAATCAAGCTTTACTCAAACAACGCCGGCCCGCAGCAGATCGTGCATGCCGAGCGCTCCGACGAGTCTGCCGTCGCCATCGACGACCAGAAGCGCATTGATCTTGTGGTTCCATGATCTGCCAGCGCCTCGGCGGCGAGTATGCCGGCATGTACTGGTTTTACCGTGGCGGGTCATTAGACCTCGGCGACGGCGGTCTTGTGCAGTCGATGCCATGGTCCAGGGCGCGGCGCAGGTCGCCGTCGGTGAACACACCGGCGACTGTGTCCGTCGACTATCGAGAATGGCGGTCATGCCCAGACCTTTGCGGGTCATTTCCATGCAAGCGCTTCGGTGAGCGTGGCGTCGAGACCGACCTGCGGGATGGCGTCGCCGCTGTGCATGATGTCGTCGATCAGCAACAACAGGCGCCGACCGAGACTGCCGCCGGGATGGGAGCGGGCGAAATCTTCGGCGGTAAAGCCGCGCGATTCCAACAGCGCGACGCCAGCGCGTCGCCCATCACCAGTGCGGCGGTGGTGCTGGAGGTCGGCGCCAGTCCCAGCGGGCAAGCCTCCTTTCGCCACACTGACGTCGAGGTTCGCAGTGGCGGCGCGCGCCAGCGTCGAGTTGACGTTGCCGGTCAGAGTGATCAGCGGTACGCCGAGACGTTTGATCAGCGGCAGGATGGTCGAGAATTCATCGGTCTCGCCGGAATTGGACAAGGCCAACACCACATCCTTGGAGGTGATCATGCCGAGATCGCCATGACTGGCCTCGCCGGGATGGACGAAGAACGCCGGTGTGCCGGTGCTGGCCAAAGTGGCGGCGATCTTGCCGCCGATATGGCCGGATTTGCCCATGCCGATGACGACAATGCGGCCGGTGCAGGCGAGCATATGCTGGCAAGCCTGGGCGAAGTGCGCATCGATGCGGGAGGCGAGTTCGCTGACCGCGCGCGCTTCGGTCTGGATCACGGCCAGGCCGAGCGCTTGGAGTTTTTGTTCGTTCATCCGGCCTCGGGAAAGCCCAATTCAGATAATTTGCCGGACAGTTGCATACGGTCGAGCGCATCGCCTTCGACCGTGACCTGGCCGCCCTCGATGACCACGGCCACCGACGTGACGCCCGTCAATGCCTGCAGCCCCTCTTGGATGGCCTTGACGCAGCCGCCGCATTTGACGTTCTTGACGTTGAAGTGTTCCTGCATGTTTGCACCTTCCGGGCCTCGCTGAAGGGCCGGAGTATACCAAGGTCAGCGCGATTCGACCTTGGTCGCGCCACAGCGGCTGCAGCGGTAGCGTGTGACCAAGCGACCGGTTTTGACATCGAAGGGCGTGGATGGCTCCGCCACCCATTTGTGAAAACCACGTTTGCAGAGGGTATTGCCCTGATGCTTTTCCGCGGCGCGTGGGCGTTTGAAAGGGATGACGTTGGACATGATTCGGGAACCGAAACAGGGACTACGGGCATAATACACCGGCCGCGTGCTTAACGCGCACGCACCGCCAGCCGACGGGACTGGTCAGGGTGGGGCAGCGATGGGATAATCGCGCGCCAATGCCTGCCCGAAGCAAAATCTGATGCCCGAATCCGCGCAATCCACTGACGACATCCTCGTGAGGGTGCGTGATCTGCATTTTGCGCGTGGGTCGCGGAAGATTTTCGACGGCGTCGATCTGGACATCCGCCGCGGCAAGGTCACCGTCATCATGGGGCCGAGCGGCACCGGTAAGACCACGTTGCTGCGGCTGATCGGCGGGCAGTTGAGTCCGCATACCGGACAAATCTGGGTGGACGGTGAAGAGGTGCCGAAGCTGACCACGATCAGTTGTACCGCCTGCGTAAACGCATGGGCATGTTGTTCCAGAGCGGCGCGTTGCTCACCGATATGAGTGTGTTCGACAATGTCGCCTTCCCGTTGCGCGAGCACACCAAACTGCCGGAGATCATGATCCGCGATCTGGTGCTGATGAAGTTGCAGGCGGTCGGGCTGCGCGGTGCGCGCGACCTGATGCCCAGTCAGCTGTCGGGCGGCATGGCGCGGCGCGTGGCGTTGGCGCGAGCGATCGCGCTTGATCCGAATATGATCATGTACGACGAACCGTTCGCCGGGCAGGATCCGATTTCCATGGGCGCGCTGGTGCAGTTGATCCGCTTGCTCAACGATGCGCTGGGACTGACCAGCATCATCGTTTCGCACGATGTGCAGGAGGCCGCGGCGATTGCGGATTACATTTATCTGCTGTCCGATGGCAAAGTGGTCGAGCACGGTACGCCCGATGTGCTCAATCATTCGGCCTCGCCGTGGGTCAGCCAATTTATGCACGGTCTCCCGGACGGGCCGGTACCGTTCCATTACAAGGCCGCGGCCTACCGTGACGATCTACTGGCCGAGACTTAGAATGCGCAAAGACGTTTGAGTATTGGGGCCGTGGGCATGATCGGCTGGCTGCAGTCAACTGCGGGCGGTCCGTCGGCTGGGCGTTTTCGAACTGCTTGGGGCGAGGGCGCCACCTGTTTCTGGCGCAAGTCCTGGCCAGCCTGCCGGGTCTGCTGGCGCGCCCGCGCCTGGTGGTCGTGCAGGTGCATTCGGTCGGCGTGCTGTCGCTGCTGATCATTCTGGTGTCGGGCCTGTTCGTCGGTATGGTGCTGGGCCTGCAGGGTGTACAATACACTGGTCGAATTTCGGCGCCGAGGAATCGCTGGGCAGGTGGTGGCTTTGTCGCTGGTGCGTGAACTCGGCCCGGTGGTGGCGGCCTTGCTGTTCGCCGGCCGCGCCGGTTCGGCGCTGACCGCCGAGATCGGTCTGATGAAGGCTACCGAGCAGCTCTCCGGCATGGAAATGATGGCGGTCGATCCGATCAAGCGCGTGGTGGCGCCGCGCTTTCTCGCCGGCATTTATATCCATGCCGCTGCTGGCCGCGATTTTCAGCGCGGTCGGCGTGATGGGCGGCTATTTCGTCGGCGTCGGCCTGCTGGGTGTGGACGATGGCGCCTTCTGGTCGCAGATGCAGGCCAAGGTGGATCTGCATGAAGATATTCTGAATGGCGTGATCAAGAGCGATGGTGTTCGGTTTTGTGGCGGGCTGGATCGCGGTATTCGAGGGTTATGATGCGGTGCCCAATACCGAGGGCGTGAGCCGCGCCACCACCCGCACCGTGGTATACACGGCCTTCGCCGTGCTGGGACTGGATTTCATCCTGACCGCGTTGATGTTTGGGGACATAAGTGGAATGCAAAGCAAAACCGTGGAGATCATGGTGGGGATGTTTGTCGCGGCGGGTATCGCCGCGCTGTTCATGCTGGCCATGAAGGTCAGCAACCTGGCCAGCTTCACCGACCAGAGGGCTACGAAATCTGATCGCGCACTTCGAGAACATCGGCGGCTTGAAAGTGCGTTCGCCGGTGACCATGGCCGGCGTGCGCGTCGGCCGCGTGTCGGCCATCGAGTACGACATGGCGAGCTTCCAGGCCCGGGTCCGTCTCACCGTCGATACGCAGTTACGACAAGCTTGCCGACGGATACCACGGCGAGTATTTATACCGCCGGACTGCTGGGTGAACAGTACATCGGCTTGGAGCCGGGCGCGGATGAAGATTTTCTGAAAGCCGGTGACGAGATCAAATTGACCCAGTCCGCGGTGGTCATGGAACAATTGATCGGGCAGATGTTGTTTAGCAAGGCCGCCGAGGGCAGAGGGGAACTAGCACCGTGAAGAGGATACTGGATGAACTGGTTGGTTGGGTGTTTTCGGCCTGACAGATGTTAACCGCCGTGGCCGTACCCGGTCGACTGCCGTGCGATCGCCGCGCGACATGGTGTATCGAGACCTCGGAGAAGATGCTGGTGGCGCTCAAGGAGAGCACGGATCTGCTCAGGCAGAAGCCGCAGCGTATCTATGATCTGGTGACGACATCGTGCTGCCGCATTTCGATTTTGAACGCATGTCGAGGTGGGTGCTCGGCAAGAATTGGCGCGCGCCTCAGCCGGACCAACAGCAGCGCTTCATCAATGAATTCCGTACGCTGCTGGTGCGGACCTACGGTACCGCGTTATTGGAATACAGAGACCAGCAGATCAAATTCCTGCCGCTGCGCATGGCTGCAGGCAGCGAGGATGTCACCGTGCGTACCGAAGTGGTGAAGTCGCGGCGGGGTGCCCATCCCCATCAACTACAGCATGTTTCTCCGCGCGGATGGCTGGAAGGTCTATGATGTGGTATCGACGGCATCAGCTTGGTGTCCAATTATCGCTCCAGTTTCTCCACCGAGATCAGGATCAGGGGATCGACAAGCTGATCCAGCGCCTGGTCGAGCGCAATCAAGGGCGACAATACATGAGCGGGGCGGCCATTCGGCGCGGGGCGGATGACCATCTGCAGTGGTCGAGGGCGAATTGGATTTCACCAGCGTGTCGTAGGTCTGCTGGGTGATGCGAAGCCGCTGCTCGATGCGCGGGTCGGATGGCGCATAGATCTGCGGGCGTCGACCGGTCCGACAGCGCCGGCGTCGCCTTGCTGGTCGCCTGGATGCGCAGCGCGCAACGTCTCGGCACAGCCGATATCAGTTTCTCAATATGCCCCCGCAGATGCTCAATATCGCCCGGGTCAGCGGCTCGGACCAGGTGCTGCCCTTCAGCCGGGACGGCTGAGCAGCCGCTAGCGCCACTTCGGCGGATAATTCTGTTGCCGATCGGTCCCGGTTGGCCAAGCACCGGATTTTTTCTGATATCATGACGACGCTGCGGGCGCGTTCTGGCGTATTCCCACGCCTGCACCCCAGAACCCTTCAGAGAGAAACAGATTCAGTATGCAAAAGAACAGATCAAAACATTAATTGAAGCCGGCATCCCCGGCTGCCAGGCAATGGTAATGGCGATGGCGATCATTTCGAAGCGGTGGTGGTCAGCGAGGCGTTTGAGCGGCAAGGGGCAGGTGAAACAGCATCAGCATGGTCTATGGCACGCTGGGCGACCGCATGCACAAGGAGATTCACGCCCTGTCCATGCAGACGTATACGCCGGACCGAGTGGGCGACTCCAGTCACGCCTGCAGTAACCGGGGTCTGCCAGCTATCTGCATGGATAAACTCATCATCACGCGGCGGCCCGCCGTTGCCCGGCGAGATCCGCATTTCCGGCGCGAAGAATGCCGCGTTGCCGATTCTGGCGGCGACCCTGCTGGCCGACTCTCCCGTGACGCTCTCCAATGTACCGCATTTGCACGATATCACCACGACCATGGAACTGTTGGGACGTATGGGCGTGCAGTCTGAGCATCGATGAGCGCATGAACATCGAAGTCGATCCGCGCAGCATCAAGACGTTCGTCGCGCCGTATGATCTGGTGAAGACCATGCGCGCCTCGATTCTGGTGCTCGGTCCGCTGGTGGCACGTTACGGCTGCTGCCGACGTGTCTACTGCCCGGCGGTTGCGCCATCGGTTCGCGGCCGGTGAATCTGCACGTTAAGGGTTTGAACAGGCTCAGGCGCCGACATCAACGTCGAGAATGGATATATACAAGCACGCGCCAAACGTCTCACAGGCGCGCGTCTGGTGATGGACATGGTGACGGTTACCGGCACGGAGAACCTGATGATGGCGGCCGCACTCGCCGCAGGCGAGACCGTGATCGAGAACGCTGCGCGTGAACCCGAGGTCGTCGATCTGGCAAACTTCATCAACAAGATGGGCGGCAAGATCAGACGGTGCGGGCACCGATACCATTCATTGCAGGGCGTGCGAGAGTCTCTCCGGCACCGACTATCGCGTGATGCCGGACCGTATCGAAGCCGGCACCTATCTGGTGGCGGCGGCCATCACCGGCGGGCATATCAAACTGAAGAACACCTGCGCCGACATCATGGATGCGGTGTTGCAGAACCTTGCGCGAAGCGGGCGCGAACATCACGGTGGGCGAGGATTGGATCGAGCTGGACATGCAGGGTCAGCGCCCGCAGGCGGTTGAATGCTCCGCACCGCGCCATACCCCGCATTTCCGACCGACATGCAGGCGCAGTTCACCGCGCTCAATGCCGTGGCCGATGGCGTCGGCACGCTCACCGAAACAGTGTTCGAGAATCGTTTCATGCATGTGCAGGAAATGCAGCGCATGGGTGCGGATATCCGCCTCGAAGGCAACACGGCGATTACCCGTGGCATCGATCGGCTCACCGGCGCGCCGGTGATGGCGACCGATCTGCGCGCCTCGGCCAGCCTGGTGATTGCCGGACTGGTGGCCGAGGGCGATACCCTGGTCGACCGCATCTACCATATCGATCGCGGCTACGAATGCATCGAAGAAAAATTGACCCAGCTCGGCGCGAAAATTCGTCGCGTGGGTCGCGGCTAGCGCGGTTAACAGACGACTGACTATGAAAGACACGCTCACTATCGCCATTTCCAAAGGTCGCATCTTCCAAGATACCCTGCCGCTGCTGGCGCAAGGCCGGCATCGAATGCGCGACGATCCGGACACCAGCCGCAAACTGATTCTCGACACCAATCAGGATCAGGTGAAGTGGTCATTTTGATTCGCGCCGCCGATGTGCCTACGTATGTGCAGTATGGCGCGGCCGATCTGGGCGTGGCCGGCAAGGACGTGCTGATGGAGCATGGCGGTGAAGGACTCTACGAGCCGCTGGATCTGGGTATCGCGCGTTGCCGGCTGATGGTCGCCGGCAAGCCGGGTGCGGCGACCAGCGGCGAGGGCCGCATGCGCATCGCCACCAAATACGTCGAGACTGCACGCGCCGCTATTTCGCCGCGCAAGGCATGCAAGTCGAGATCATCAAGCTGTACGGCTCGATGGAGCTGGCGCCGCTGGTCGGGCTGGCCGACCTGCATCGTCGACGTGGTCGATACCGGCAACACCCTCAAGCGCCAACGGTCTGGTGCCCTTGAGCACATCGCCGATATCAGTTCACGTCTGATCGTCAACAAGGCGGCGATGAAGATGAAGCACGCGCAGCTGCAGCGAATTTATCGAACAGATGCGCGTCGCCGTGCAGGTAACGATGTGTTAACCGTCATGGACGCAAAGGTACATTAACCGCAGACGCAGAGGTCGAGCAAAGAGGATAGACATAAGCTTTCCGAGATGATGCTTTCGCATGTACTTGTGCGTATCTGTGCGACTCTGCGCCTATTGCGTTGCAGAAGTGATCGAAGCCATGATGACATTTAACGACTATGCACCGCACATGCGGATTTCTGGTCGCAGCTGGAAAGCCTGCTGGCCTGGGATGCCGCTGCCGATGAGCGCGTGACGACAGACCGTGCGCGCCATCCTCCAAGAGGTGCGTTTGCGGGGCGATGCCGCGGTGGTCGAGTTCACCAACCGTTTCGACCGTACGCAGGCCGACACGCTGTGCCGATCTCGAAATTCCCTTGCTGCGCGCTTGCAAGCAGCGCTCCTCGCGATATCCGGCCTGAACAGCGCAGCCGCGTTGGAGGTGCCGCGGCGCAACGTCTGCGTGTGTACGCCGAGCGGCAGAAGTTGGAAACCTGGAGTTACACCGAGAGCCGATGGCACGTTGCTCGGTCAGCAGGTCACGCCATTGGATCGCGTCGGTTTATATGTGCCGGGCGGCAAGGCCGCTTATCCCTCGTCGGTGTTGATGAATGCGATTCCCGCCAAGGTCGCCGGCGTGCCGGAACTCATCATGGTCGTGCCGACGCCGGGCGGTGAAGTGAACGAACTGGTGCTCGCGGCGGCGGCGATTGCCGGTGTGGACCGCGTATTCACGCATCGGCGGTGCGCAGGCGGTGGCGGCCCTGGCCTACGGTACCGAGACGCATCCCGCAGGTCGACAAGATCGTCGGCCCCGGCAATATCTATGTGGCCACCGCCAAAGCGCATGGTGTTCGGCACGGTCGGCATCGACATGATCGCCGGTCCGTCGGAAATCCTGGTGATCTGCGACGGCCTGACCGATCCCGATTGGATTGCGATGGACCTGTTTTCGCAGGCCGAACACGACGAAGATGCGCAGCCGATTCTGGTCTGTCCGGATGGCATGTATCTGCAACGGGTGCGCGAGAGCATCGAGCGCCTGCTGCCGACCATGGAGCGCAAGGACATCATCGAAGCCTCGCTCACGCGCCGCGCGGCGCTCATTCAGGTCCGTGATCTGAACGAGGCCGCCGACGTCGCCAACTATGTTGCGCCGGAACATTTGGAATTGTCGGTGGCCGAACCGCAGGCCTTGGCGCAGAGAATCAAACACGCCGGCGCGATTTTCATGGGTCGCTATACGGCCGAGGCGCTGGGCGATTACTGCGCCGGACCTAATCATGTGTTGCCGACCTCACGTACCGCGCGTTTCTCTTCGCCGCTGGGCGTGTACGATTTCCAAAAGCGCACCAGCCTCATCATGTGTTCGCCCGAAGGCGCCTCGGAACTCGGCAAGACCGCCTCGGTGCTGGCGCGCGGCGAAGGATTGACTGCGCATGCGCTGTTCGGCGGAATACCGCATCCGCAAGAATTGAATCGCGCAGATGATTTTGAACCGCCAAGGTGGCCAAGAAAAGATTTTGGAACCGCCAAGGCGCCAAGACGCCAAGAGACTGATGGAAAAGCAGGTTAGGCATTTTCATTCGTCAGTCTCTTGGCGTCTTGGCGCCTTGGCGGTTCCATTCATCTTAGCGTCTTGGCGGTTCAACAAAGAGCCCTTGGCAATACGATGAAGCATGACAGCAAACACGATATCGAGCGACGACATTAGGCACTGGGTGCGCCCCGAGATTCGCGCGCTGTCGGCGTATCACGTGCCCGATCCGGGCGATTGCATCAAACTCGATGCGATGGAGAATCCTTATCGCTGGCCGGACGATTTGGTGAATGCCTGGTTGGAACGGCTGCGTACTGCGCCGATCAATCGCTATCCCGATCCGTCCGCGCGACGCTTGCAGAGCCGTCTGCGCGAGGCCATGCAAGTGCCGCAAGATATGGCAGTGCTGCTCGGCAACGGTTCCGATGAACTCATACAGATGATCGTGCAGACGGTGGCCGCGCCCGGACGGGTGATCCTGGCGCCGGAACCGACTTTCGTCATGTACCGCATCATTGCACAGGTGTTCGGGCTCAACTTCGCCGGTGTGCCGCTGACCGACGACTTCGCGCTGAATGTCGATGCCATGCTGGAGGCCATCGACGTACATCAGCCGGCAGTGGTGTTCCTGTCCTACCCGAACAATCCCACCGGCAATCTGTTCGATGCCGCGGCCGTGCGTCGAATCATTGCCGCGGCGCCGGGACTGGTGGTCGTCGACGAGGCCTATGCGGCGTTTGCCGCCGACAGCTTCATGGGTGCGCTGGGCGAATACTCGAATCTGCTGGTGTTGCGCACGCTCTCCAAAATGGGGCTCGCCGGCCTGCGCCTCGGGATGCTGGCGGGTCCTGCGGCGTGGCTGAATGAAATCGACAAGACGCGGCTGCCGTACAACATCAATGTGCTTACTCAGTTGAGTGCGGAATTCGCGCTCGAACACCGCGATGTATTGGCTGCACAGACGACGCAAATCTGCGTTGACCGCACGCTCCTGCTGGCGGCGTTGAAGAGCTTGCCGGGAGTGAAGGTTTATCCCAGCGAGGCCAACTTCATTCTGTTCCGTACACCGACTGGACGTGCCACGGCGATCTTCACGGCACTGCGCGAACGCCGCATACTCATCAAGAACCTCAGTCCCACGGGCGGTGCACTCGCCGATTGCCTGCGTGTGACCGTGGGCACGCCGGCCGAAAATGCCGCGTTCCTGGAGGCGCTACGCATTATCCTCTGAGCCTCCTTCAACGGCGTTTCAAACGCTCTGTTAGAATGCCGTCATGACCGCTGCTAACGAAAATTCAGCTTCGAATGTTGATGCCACCCTGCGGCGCGTGTTCGGGTATCCCGCGTTTAGACCCTGGCAGCGCGAGATTATCGACGGCCTGGTTGCCGGTGAGGATGCCTTTGTCCTCATGCCTACCGGCGGCGGCAAGTCGCTGTGTTATCAGATCCCGGCTTTGCACCGATCCGGCGTAGGTATTGTCGTCTCGCCATTGATCTCCTTGATGAAGGATCAGGTGGATGCCTTGCAGGCCAACGGTGTCGCCGCGGCCTTTTATAATTCCAGTCTCGGTTCGGACGCTGCGCGTCAAGTGCTCGCAAAGTTGCACGCGCACGAACTGGATTTGCTTTACATCAGCCCCGAGCGGTTGATGAGCAGCGGTTTTATCGATCGCCTCGCGGATATCGATATCGCCTTGTTCGCCATCGACGAGGCGCATTGCGTATCGCAATGGGGACACGATTTCCGTCCCGAGTATCAGCAGCTCGGCGCGTTGCGATCACATTTCCCACAGATTCCCTTGGTGGCGTTGACGGCCACAGCCGACACGCAGACGCGTGCAGATATCGTGCGTGTATTGGGTTTGGGCGCGGCGCGCCACTATGTCACCGGGTTTGATCGGCCGAATATCCGTTACAGCGTGCTCGATAAACACAAGCCGTTTGATCAGCTGATGCGTTTCTTGGAGCTGCGCCGTGATCAGTCCGGCATTGTCTACGCGCTGAGCCGAAAACGCGTCGATGAAGTGGCCGAGAAATTGTGCGCGCAAGGTTTGCGCGCCGCCGCCTATCACGCCGGTCTTCCCGGGGCGCAGCGGCAGGCCGTGCAGGAGGCGTTTCTGCGCGATGAAACGCAGATCGTCGTTGCCACCGTCGCCTTCGGCATGGGTATCGACAAACCCAATGTGCGCTTCGTGGTGCATTACGATCTGCCTAAACACATCGAAGGTTTTTATCAGGAGACCGGCCGCGCCGGCCGCGACGGTTTGCCTGCCGAGGCGCTGCTGTTGTATGGCGCACAGGACATCAGTGTGGCGCGGCAGCTGGTCGAAAACAACGACAACGCCGAGCAACGGCGTATCGAGCTGCACAAGCTCAATGCCATGGTCGGTCTGGCCGAAAGTCTGACTTGTCGACGACGCGTGTTGCTTAATTATTTCGGTGAGCGTTTGGAGCAAGACTGCGGTAATTGCGATGTGTGCCTGGATCCGCCGGAACGCTTCGACGCGACCGATGACGCCCGCAAGGCCTTGTCCTGCGTCTACCGTGTCGGGCAGCGCTTCGGCGTCGGTCATGTCGTGGCGGTGCTGCGCGGTGCCGACAACGAGCGCATCCGCACGCTCAATCATCAGCAGCTTTCAACCTACGGCATCGGCAGTGATCGCAGCGAGCATGACTGGATGTCTCTCATTCGCCAGCTTATTCATCATGGCTATTTGATTCAGGATATCGCCGAGTATTCGGTGCTGAAGCTCACCGAAGCGGCGCGCCCGTTGTTGCGCGGTGAACTGCCCTTGCAACTCGCCCGGCCGCGCGTGCGCGAGCAGACGCGCAAGAAACGTCCCAAGCCGGAATCGGCGGCGGGTGCCTACGACGAGATACTGTTTGATCAGCTGCGCGCGGTGCGTAAGCGCTTGGCGGATGCGCAGGGCGTGCCGCCGTATATTATTTTCGGCGACGCGAGCCTGCTGCAGATGGCACGTGAACAGCCTCTGGACGATGACAGTCTACTGGCGATTGTGGGCGTGGGGCGGCACAAGTTGGAGAAATACGGCGCGGCATTTCTGGAGGCGATTTCCGAACATGCATTAGAGCGGCGTGAGCATGCCGGTGACTAGAGTAATTTATCGAAATCCGCCGCCGGTACCGGTTTGCTGAACAGATAACCCTGCATGGACTCGCAGCCGAAGCCGCTGAGGAAGCGGCGCTGCTCTTCGGTTTCCACGCCTTCGGCAACAATGCGCAGGTGTAGGCTCTGCGCCAGGGCGATGATGGCGCGGGTGATGGCGGTGTCATCCGCATCGCCGGGAATATCGCGCACGAACTCGCGGTCGATCTTCAGGGTGTCGATCGGGAAGCGACGCAGATAACTGAGCGACGAATACCCGGTACCGAAGTCATCGAGGGCGATGCGCACGCCGAGCTTCGCCAGGGTGGTCAGGGTGTCGGCGGTGGTCGGTATGTGCTGCATCAAGGTGCTTTCGGTGATTTCGAGTTCCAGGAACTGCGGTTCCAACGTGTGTTTCTGCAACAATTCGGTGACGAACTCGGTCAGACCGGGCTCCTGAAACTGACGGCTGGCAATGTTGACCGCCATGGTGAATTGGCTCTGGCCGCGCTGCCGCCAGGCGGCGAGTTGGGCGCAGGCGGTTTCGAGTACCCAGCGGCCCACCGGGACGATCAATCCAGTCTCTTCGAGGATGCCGATGAATTCGAGCGGCGGGACCAGACCCTGTTGTGGATGCTGCCAGCGCAGCAAGGCCTCACAGCCGATGATCTTGCCGCTGTCGGCGGCGATCTGCGGCTGGTAGTGCAGCACGAATTCGCCGCGTTCCAGCGCCAGGCGCAGGTCGTTTTCCAGGGTGAGACGCCGTTCGGCATGTGCGCCCATGTCCGCCGAGTAAAACTGGTAGTTGTTGCCGCCGCGTTCCTTGGCGCGGTACATGGCGGCATCGGCATTCTTGAGCAGCGTGCTCGAGTCTTCGCCGTCGTTGGGAAACAGGCTGATGCCGATGCTGATGGTGATGTGCAGGGTCGTGTCGCTGATGTGGAACGGCTGGGTCAGCGCCTCCAGGATACGCAGGGCCAGGGTCGAGGCGTCATTGGCGGAGGCGACCTCGTCCATAACAATAACGAATTCGTCGCCGCCAAAGCGGGCGATGCTGTCATGCGTGCGCAGGCGTTGGTGCAGGCGCTTACCCATTTCCCGCAGCATCGTATCGCCAGCATCATGCCCCAAGGTGTCGTTGATGTTCTTGAAGCGGTCGATGTCGAGGAACAACACCGCGACCATGCGTCTGTGGGCGCGGGCGCTGGCCAGCGTTTTCATCAGATGGTCGAGCAGTTTCACCCGGTTGGGGAGGGCGGTCAGGGTGTCGTGCTGGGCGAGGAAGCGCAGTTGCTCCTCGATTTCGATACGACTGGAGATATCACGCCCGGTGGCGACGAAATGGGTGATTTCGCCGTGGGCGTCGCGAAGTGGCGTGATGGTCTTCTGTTCGTAGTACAGCGTGCCGTCTTTGGTTTTGTTGATGAAGACATCGCTGAACACTTCGCCGCTAAGAATCACGCTCCAGAGCGCGTTGTAGAAATCCGGGCCCTGTTTGTCGGAATGCAGCAGACTCGGCCGTTGGCCGATCGCTTCGGCGTTGCTGTAGCCGGTGACCGCCGTGAAGGCTGGATTGACATACTCTATGATGCCAGCGCGGTCAGTGATCATCACGATATCCGCTGTCTGTTCCAGCGCGCGCGCGAGCTTGCGCATTTCCGTTGCGGTGTGTTCCCGCTCGGTGATGTCGAGGGCGGTGCCAAGCAGGTACTCTTCGTCCTCAATCATGATCGGCGTGAAGGATGCCAAGACCTGGATGATCTCACCGGACTTGGTGCGGATCTGCTGGTCCAAACCGCGCACGAAACCCTCCGTCTTTAACCGTTCGATCATGCGCTGACGATCCTGTGGTTGTTCCCACACGCCGAGCTGCAGCGAACTTTTGCCGATCAGTTCATCGCGGCTGTAGCCGGTGGTTTCCGTATAGGTATCGTTGACGTCGAGAAACATACCGTCACTGCGGCGGGAGATGGCCGTCATGACTGGGCTGATGCTGAAGATTCGCCGCAACTGCGCCTCGGAACGGCGGATTGCGGCGGCTTGGTGTGCCTCCAGTGTGCTGCTGGCCCATTCGCGCAGGGCAACGAACAACATCAGCAGAATCGCCGCAGGGAACATCTGCTCATAGGTTGTTGGCTGCAAGTTGTGGTTGAACGCGAGAATCACCAGAATCGTAATGCCAATGGATATGATCGGGATCAGGCGTGAGAGCCTGGGGGCGGCGCTGCCCTCGTCTGTAGACGTGTTCTCGCCCGCGGTATTACTTGGATAAGCGGCAGCGCCCCAATAGATCAGGGCGAAGCCGACCAGCCAGGCGACGTCCAGATAATTTCCCGCTTGGTAGGAGCGTCCGAGCAGGCTATAGGCATATAGGGAATTGGCCAGCGCATGGACGGTGATGCCGGCTACCACGAGTCCCAGTGCGTACCGGGTTGGGCCGCGTACGCGCAGCCAGAGTGTGGTTACGCTGTGGATCAGCAGGGCCATATACAAGGCTGGATACGCCAGCGCGCCCGCCAAATACAGGGTCGTGGTTTCCTGTGTTTGCAACGGCACGGCGAAGATGACGAGATGGCTCAAGACAATGCAGCAGATGAAGATGCCGAATTGACTGAGCTCGAGCAGGCTGGGCGGGCGTGGGCCGCTGCCGTGATAGTGGACGAAGCCTATACCGAACAACACGGCGAACAGGTAGTAGCCCAGATCCGACAATGCAGGAAATGGCGTGTATACGCCGAGCACCAATTCCTGATAATCCCATGCCAGCATACCGCCGAACCAAGCCAGGCAACCCAGGCCGAACAGACGCCAAGCCTGCGCTTCGGCGCCGGTCTGGCGGCGCGCGGTTTTGAAACAGCGGAGGGCCGTGATACCGGCGGCAGCCGTCCAGAACATGTCGCTCCACCAATGAATCGCGTGTTGATCGAGCAGGAATAGATGTTTGCCGAGCATGAATACGCTCAGGAATACCACCAGGCCGATCAATTCAAAACGTCTGGAGTTTTGTACTAGCTGCGCCATATGGGCGGTGCTGGGAGTCTGCGCGCTGGGGCTGGCTGTCGGGCTGTCTGGAGTCATGAGATTGGTCATCGCGCACGATAATAGATGAGATTACTCCCCGAAGAAATCCGTAGACTGCCAGGGGGTATAGTTTTTATCCCGTGCGCCGATGCCGTAGAATGGTGGCCGTGGCTATGCCGGTGGCATAGTCGGTAGTAACTTTCCGAGATCCCTACATATGATGTCCTGTCTGTTCCTGTCCCGCCGTTCCACGCTTGCGCTGACTTTGGCTTTCTCCGCCTGTTGCGTCGGCCGTTCATCTTTGGCAGAGACGCTGCCCCTGCCTCCTGCTGATGTGGACCTGGTCGGTCAGGCACGGGTCATCAATGCGCTGTACGAAGATACGCTGCTCGACATTGCTCGCCGCTCCCATCTGGGTCATGACGAGATCATGATCGCCAACCCCACGGTAGACAAATGGCTGCCGGGCGCCGGTAAGCCGGTTATCTTGCCTACACGCTACATTCTTCCGGATGCCGAGCGTACCGGGTTGGTGCTCAATGTGCCGGAGATGCGCATATATTATTTCCCAGCCACCAAGCGCGGTCAGCCACCGGTTCTAAAAACTTACCCGGTCAGTGTGGGACGCATGGATTGGTCGACGCCCATGGGCAAGGCGCATGTGGCCGCCAAGATAAAAGATCCGTCTTGGCGCCCGCCAAAATCAATTCGTGCGGAAGCCGCAGCGCGCGGCGAGATATTGCCTGATGTGGTGCCGCCGGGGCCGAAAAACCCGCTGGGTCAATTTGCGTTGCGTCTGAGCGTTCCAGGCTATTTGATTCATGGCACCGATAAGCCTTGGGGCATCGGTATGCGCGTGACGCACGGTTGCCTGCGCCTGTACCCTGAAGACAGTGAAACGATCTTCCACGAAGTCGCCGTCGGCACGCCCGTGCACATCGTCAATCAACCGGTGAAAGTGGGTTGGGTTGGAGGTGTACTTTATATGGAAGTGCATCCACCGTTGGAAGAAGATCTTGCGCGAAAAAATACACTGATGAATATTGCGCTGGATGTGCTGGATAAGGCGTTGACGAAACGTCGCACGCCGGTGAGTGGTCGCGCGATCAGTGAAGTGGTGCAGCAGCAAACGGGTATGCCGGTGGCGATATCGCGTAACGCTATTCTGGAAGCGGATGCGGCGGTAGCTGAATCAACATTGAACGGCACGACGGTTGTGCATCGATAATTCTATCGGGTGGCAACAACCGACACGGAAAAACAGACATAAAAAAACGGGGCCGCTTTTGCGGCCCCGTTTGCATTACAGCAGATCGTGAGATCTTACTTGTACATCGACTTCTTGAACATGCGGTTCAGCTTGTCGTCGGTTTCCATGGCCTGGGCCTTGGCTTCGTCGGCGGTCATCTGAGCAGCAGCGGCCGCAGCTTTGGCATCGGCAGCATCCTTAGCGGCGCTGTCGGCGGTGCTCTGGGCTTGGGCAACCGAATCTTGCACTTTCTGGAGGTCAGAGGTGCTGGCGCAACCGGTCAAACCGAAAAGGGCGATTAGGGCAACGCTCGCGGCAACAGTTTTAATATTCATGGTATGTCCTCGAATCTAATGGTTGGGGAAAACTGAGAAGGCAAATCCAATTGTGCCTTGAAAACGGTGTGAATTTTCCTCGTCTCTACGCAAAAACGCAAGTGGGTTGGGTCAATAAACAACCACTCTGACACCTAAGCGGGCCCACTGGGCCAATTCGTCGATCTGGGCATTGGTAAGGGCGATGCAGCCTTTGGTCCAATTATAGGATGCATGGACCTTGGGATCGCCCGCACCAATACCGTGAATACCGAGGTGTCCGCCGAGCACGGTGTTTTGCGGCGGTGTACGGTGTGCGCGCACGGCGCTGTGGATTGCCTTGAACTCAGTCAATGACAAATCGCCTTCTTTTAGTGCGCGCTCGGCCTGATCCAGTTGTGGGTAATCGAAGCCGAAGAAACGCCGGTAAGCTGATGACGAAGGATCTTTGATCAGGCTGATGCGGAATTCACCGAGCTGGGTTTTTCCATCCAAATGGCGCTTGTCCGCTGTGGTGCCGAAGCGCCCGATGGCAATGTGCTCGTAGGTTCTGATCGTTTGCTGCCCGCGCATGACCCGCAAGGTCAGTGCTTGGGTGTCGATTTGCAGCCAAATATCCTCTTCTTCACCGCCATCGCCCCATGACGGGTGGGAGGTAAACAGCGTGGATAGCAGCAGCAGGATGAAAAAGGCGGTTCGTACCCAGCCCGGGCCAGTCAGGTGTGGGTAGGGCTGGGTGTAAAAATTAGGGGTTTTCGGGTTATCGATCAGTACGGGCTGCATGGTTACCAAAGCGTGTTGGGTGTATCGGGATGCTGCGTGTGGTGGGCATAGTCCGTGAAAACGTCGTGGCCCACAAGGGGTGATTATTGGTCCGCTGCCAATAGGTAAGGTTGCGAGCGGACGGTTCGCCACCTATAATGCGTGGCCCAGCGACTGGTGGATACTTAATCAGGTCGTGTGGTGGTTGCGAGGTGCCTCGCGAGCGAACCCCGGTAGCGGGGTTTTTTGTTGGTGGCGGGGTACCAGTTGCGTGCAACGTCTTGACGCTGTGTTGGAAGCCAATGGGGAGCGGTCTATACTCCCTACGCGCAGGTCAGATGTTTGTGCAGGACGCGAAGTGGGCCTCGGGCCCATTTTTTGTTTCCGGAGCGGGTAGATGCGCCAGGATCCCTTCAATCTGCGGGACTTGTTGGAACCGGCGGTTACCGCACTGGGGTGCGAGTTAGTGGGTATCGAATACCGTCCCAGCGGTGCACACAGTCTGCTGCGGGTGTATATCGACAGGCCCGATGGCATAACGGTGGACGACTGTTCGGCCGTGAGCTACCAGATCAGTGGCTTGCTGGACGTGGAAGATCCCGTCCCCGGGCATTACACCCTGGAGGTGTCTTCGCCGGGTTTGGATCGGCCGCTGTTCCAGGCGCATGACTTTGAGCGCTATGCCGGTCACGAAGTTAAGGTGCGTATGCGTTTCCCTGTTGCGGGGCAACGGAATTTTCGGGGTTTGCTGCAAGGATTGCAGGAACAACAGGTTGTTATTCAGGAGCGGGACGGAAAGCAGGTCAGCTTGCCGCTGGAACAGATCGAGCAGGCTCGACTGGTACCGGATATCTAACGCTTCCGAGCGCGGAGACGGGTGGTTATGAATAAAGAAATTCTTTTGGTGGTAGACGCCGTATCCAACGAGAAGGGCGTCGATAAGGAAGTCATCTTCCAGGCTATCGAGGCGGCTTTGGCCTCGGCGACCAAAAAGCGCCACGGCGGCGAGATCGACACGCGCGTGAACATCAATCGCCAGACGGGCGATTACGAAACTTTCCGCCGCTGGCAGGTTGTCGACGACGAGGACGAGAACTTCGAATCGCCGGAGCGCCAGGTGTTGTACGCCCGCGCCCAGCAATTACAACCCGGTATCGCGATCGGTGAGTACATCGAAGAGCCGATGGAATCGGAAGTCTTTGGCCGCATCGCCGCGCAAACCGCCAAGCAGGTCATTGTGCAGAAGGTGCGCGAGGCCGAGCGTGAGCAGGTCGTCGAGGCCTACCGCGAGCGCAAGGGCGAATTGGTTACCGGCATGGTCAAGCGGGTCGAACGCGGCAATGTCTATCTGGATCTGGGCGGCAATGCCGAGGCGCTGGTTGCCCGCGAGGACATGATCCCGCGCGAGTCGGTGCGTCCGGGCGATCGCCTGCGTGGTTATCTGAAAGAGGTACGCTCGGAACCGCGCGGACCGCAGCTGTTCGTCAGCCGCGTCGCGCCGGAATTCCTGATCGAGTTGTTCAAGATCGAAGTGCCGGAGATTGGCCAGGGTTTGATCTCGATTCTAGGTGCCGCCCGCGATCCGGGCATGCGCGCCAAGATTGCCGTGAAATCCCACGATCAGCGCATCGACCCGGTCGGCGCCTGTGTCGGCATGCGCGGCTCGCGCGTGCAGGCCGTGTCCAATGAATTGGCGGGTGAGCGCATCGATATTATCTTGTGGGACGACAATCCCGCGCAGTTCGTCATCAATGCCATGTCGCCGGCCGAGGTGATGTCCATCGTCGTTGACGAAGACGAGCACAGCATGGATCTGGCGATATCCGAGGAGCTGCTCTCGCAGGCGATCGGCCGCGGCGGTCAGAATGTGCGTCTGGCCAGTCAGCTGACCGGCTGGAATCTCAACGTCATGACCGAGAAGGAAGCCGAGCAGAAGAGCGAGGCCGAGACGCAGACGTCGCAGCAGCTGTTCATGGAACAACTGGATGTCGATGAGGAGATTGCCGTGATTCTGGTGCAGGAAGGTTTCTCCAGCATCGAAGAAATCGCCTACGTGCCGTCCGCCGAACTCTTGCAAGTCGAGGAATTCGACGAGGACATGGTCGAGGAGCTGCGTGGTCGTGCCCGCGATGTGTTGCTGACCCGCGCCATCGTCAGTGAAGAGGCCATGGGTGAGAACGAGCCGGCCGAAGATCTGCTCAATCTCGAAGGCATGGATCGTGAACTGGCCTTCACGCTGACGGGACGTGGTGTAGTCACGCAAGAAGATCTTGCCGAACTGGCCGTCGATGAATTGATGGATATCGAAGGTATGGACGAGGGGCGTGCCGCAGCGTTGATTATGGCTGCGCGCGCACCTTGGTTTGCCGAGGAACAGCAGGGCTGATTCCTTCAGGAGCTGAGAAATAATGTCGGAAGTTACGGTTAAACAATTCGCGGATGTCGTCGGTATTCCGGTTGATCGCCTGATGGCGCAGCTGGGTGATGCCGGGCTGAGTAAATCGCACGCGGATGAAACCATCAATGACGAAGAAAAGCTGGAATTGCTGTCTTTTTTGCGTAAAAGCCATGGTAAGCAGCAGGATGATGCGGTGCAGACCATTGCCGAACCGAAGAAGATCACACTCAAGCGCAAGACTCACAGCGAGATCAAAGTTCAGACCGGTACCGGGCGTACTGCCGGGACCAAGACCGTCGCGGTCGAGGTGCGGCGCAAGCGTACCTACGTGAAACGCAGCTCGGTGGTTTCCGATGAGCAGAAGCGCGTTGAGGAAGAGGCCGTTGAGCGTGCCTTGCGCGATCAGACTGAGGCGAGCCTGCGTGAAGCCGAAGACGCGCGCCGTAGCGTCGATGAGGCCACTAAAGTCGAGCGTGATTTGGAAGAACAGCGTTCGCGTGAAGAAGCTGCGCGGTTGAAGGCCGATGAAGATGCGGCGCGCGCTGCCAATATCGAAAAACACCTGGCTGAAGAAGCAGCACGCCTGAAGGCTGAGGAAGAGACACGCAAAAAAGAAGCGGCGGAGAAAGAGAAGGCCGCAGCGCCTGCGCGTAAAGGCCGTCGTGGTGCTGCTGAGACAGCAGACGATCGTCGTGGCCGTTATGGTCGTGAGGAATTGCACGTCTCCGCCGACATGGCTGGTAAGCGCAAGAAGAAGAAAACTTCGCATGGGCGCAGCGTCAGTGTTTCCCCTTCGGACAAACATGGGTTTGAAAGGCCCACCGCGCCAATGGTGCGCGAGGTTGCGATTCCGGAAACAATCTCAATCGCCGAGCTGGCACAGAAGATGTCCATCAAGGCCGTTGATCTGATCAAGGCACTGATGAAGGCCGGGACCATGGTCACCATCAATCAGATGCTGGATCAGGAGACCGCCTCGATTCTGGTCGAGGACATGGGCCACAAGGTCAAATTGCTCAAAGAAAACGAACTCGAAGACCAGGTGGCTTTGGCCGATGAGGCCCATCAAGGCGAACAGGGTTACACGCCCGCCGGTGGTCACCATCATGGGTCATGTCGATCATGGTAAGACTTCGTTGCTGGATTACATTCGACGCGCCAAGGTCGCTGCAGGCGAAGCGGGTGGCATCACGCAACATATCGGCGCGTATCACGTCGAAACACCGCGCGGCATGATCACTTTTCTGGATACACCCGGACATGCGGCGTTTACCGCCATGCGTGCTCGCGGCGCGCAGACCACCGATATCGTGATCTTGGTGGTGGCGGCCGACGACGGTGTGATGCCGCAGACCGAAGAGGCGATTCAGCATGCCAAAGCGGCCGGCGTGCCCATCGTCGTGGCGATCAACAAAATCGATAAGCCTGAAGCGGATATCGATCGGGTCAAGAATGAATTGGTCAAGCATGCAGTGATTCCCGAAGACTGGGGCGGTGATACCCAGTTTGTTCCGGTGTCGGCCAAGACCGGCGCGGGCATCGACGATCTGCTGGAGTCCATTCTGTTGCAGGCCGAGGTGTTGGAGTTGACGGCAGTCATGGATTGCCCGGCCAACGGCGTGATTATCGAATCCAGCTTGGATCGCGGTCGCGGTCCGGTGGCGACGGTGCTGGTGCGCAACGGCGTGCTCAAGAAGGGCGACGTAATTTTGAGCGGCCAGGAATGGGGACGTGTGCGCGCCATGTTTGACGAGGCCGGCAAGCCGATTCAGGAAGCCGGGCCGGTCATGCCGGTCGTGGTGCTAGGGCTGTCGGGCACGCCCAATGCTGGTGATGACGTCGTGGTCGTGACCGACGAGCGTAAGGCACGCGAAGTGGCGCTGTTCCGCCAAGGCAAGTTCCGCGATGTGAAACTGGCAAAACAATCGCAGGTACGCCTGGAAGATGTGTTTGCTCACTTGGGTGAAGGTGGTGGCGTGACCGCCGATCTTAACCTGGTGATCAAGGCCGATGTGCAAGGCAGTCTTGAAGCACTACGCGACTCCTTGACTAAACTCTCCAGCGACGATGTGCGCGTGCGTGTGATCGCCGGCGGTGTCGGTGGTATCAACGAATCCGACGTCAATCTTGCCGTGGCGTCTAAGGCCATTATGGTTGGCTTTAACGTGCGCGCGGATGCCACTGCACGCCGCTTGGTCGAAGATCAGGGCGTCGATCTGCACTATTACAGTGTGATCTATGACGTCATCGACGAAGTCAAAAAAGCCATCAACGGCATGTTGTCGCCGGAGATCAGGGAAGAGATTATCGGTCTGGCCGAGGTGCGCGATGTATTCCGTTCTTCCAAGTTCGGTGCCATCGCCGGCTGTATGGTCGTCGACGGCTCTGTGCGCCGCAGCGCACCGATCCGCGTGTTGCGCAACAACGTGGTGGTGTTCGAGGGTGAACTTGAATCCCTGCGTCGCCATAAGGACGATGTCAGCGAAGTGCGCGCCGGTACCGAGTGCGGTATTGGGGTGAAGAACTACAATGACATTCAGCCGCGTGACCAGATCGAAGTTTTCCAACGTACCGAAGTGGCGCGCACTGTCTGATCGCGCCGTCAGCGTGCCGTTACCGCCGGAATATTCCGCGGTAGCGGCAACCGAGGTTAATACGCATGCCCCGTGATTTCCCCCGTACCCGCCGCATCGGCGAACAGATGCAGCGTGAGTTGGCCGCCTTGATCCGCGATAGTGTCAAGGATCCACGCGTGGGCATGGTGACGGTTTCCGCTGTTGAGGTTACTCGCGATCTGGCGCATGCCAAGGTGTTCGTTACCGTATTGGGTGACGAAACGGCACGCCGCGATACGATGACGGCATTAGCCAGTGCCGCCGGTTTTCTGCGGCACGAATTGGGTCAGCGCATGCTCACGCGCACCGTCCCGCAATTGCGTTTTGTTTACGATGAATCCATCGAGCACGGCACGCGTTTGAGCGCGCTCATCGATGCGGCAGTCGCCTCCGATCACCACGACGACGATTGAGACGTAGACTTTCCGGGTTCCCCTTCACGCGCCGAGTGCGCTTTGCGTTATAGGTTTCCTGTCAAAGATGTCACGACGTCGTCCTAAAGGTAGAAACGTCAACGGTGTGCTGCTGCTGGATAAGCCGCTCGAGATGAGTTCCAATCTGGCGCTGCAAATCGTCAAACGCCTGTTCAATGCCAACAAGGCGGGGCACACCGGTAGCCTCGATCCACTGGCCACGGGTTTGTTGCCGATCTGTTTCGGTGAGGCGACCAAGGCCTCCGGCTTTTTGCTGGATGCCGACAAGCATTATCAGGTGCGTTGCAAACTCGGCGAGAAGACCGCCACCGGCGATGCCGAAGGCGAGGTCATCGAGCGTCGGCCGGTGGAAGGCATCGATGCGGAACGCCTGGAAGCGGTGCTCAAACGTTTCCGTGGTGAGATCGAGCAGATCCCACCCATGTACTCAGCGGTCAAGCATCAGGGCCAGCGTTTGTACGCCCTGGCGCGGCAAGGCGTCGAAGTCGCACGCGAGCCGCGCCGGATCGTCATCCATTCACTGAGCTTGACGGGTCTGGAACTGCCTTATTTCGACATCGACGTGCGCTGTACCAAGGGCACCTATGTCCGTACTCTGGCCGAGGATATCGGCGAGGTGCTGGGCTGCGGGGCGCATGTCACCCAGTTACGGCGTCTGGGTGTCGGCCCCTATGACGCGACCGGTATGGTCACCATGGATAGCCTCAAAGAGTTGGCCGAGGCCGGGGATTTCGCCGCGTTGGACGCCCACATCTGCCCCACCGAGAGCGCCCTGCTGCAGTGGCCGGAGGTGCGTCTGTCGCCGGATGCGGCCTTCTACCTCAAGCAGGGCCAGGCTGTGGTTGTACCGCATGCCCCGACCAACGGCTGGGTGCGGCTGTATGCCCCCGATCAGTGCTTTCTGGGTATGGGCCAGATTCTTGACGACGGCCGGGTAGCCCCCAAACGAATGATGATTGGGGCCGGATGATGATCGGGCCGATTGGCTAGTCGACCTTCAGCCTTGTTCAGATTTCTGAGCACGGCTACAATACGCGGCTTCTGAAGCCGGGCTTCGCGATTTTGCGTTTTTTGGGAGTACTTCGAGTTATGTCAGCTATTACCGCCGAACAGAAAGGCCAGATTGTGAGCGATTATCAGCGCGCCCCGGGTGATACCGGTTCGCCAGAGGTTCAAGTTGCGCTGTTGTCCGCGCGCATCACCCATCTGACCGGCCATTTCTCGACTGGCAAGCCAGGGCCATCATTCCCGCCAGGGTTTGTTGCGCTTAGTGAATCAACGCCGCCAGTTGCTCGACTATCTGAAACGCAAAGATGGTCAGCGCTATCAGGATCTCATCGGTCGTCTCGGCCTGCGTCGCTAAACGGTTTTCCGCGTGCCGTACACACGGCGCGCGGCAGCGATTGCCTCTCCATTTCCTAGTGTAAGGACAGAGCGTGAATTCAATCAAGAAGACGTTCCAGTACGGCGCTCAAACGGTCACTCTGGAAACCGGAGGATTGCCCGTCAGGCCAGTGGCGCCGTGATGGTCAGCATGGGCGACACCGTGGTGTTGGTGACCGCGGTGGGTTTGAAGAAAGGCTCAGAAGGTCGTGATTTCTTCCCGATGACCGTCGACTATCAGGAGCGTACTTACGCGGCCGGCAAGATCCCCGGTGGTTTCTTCCGTCGCGAAGGCCGCCCGAGCGAAAACGAAACATTGGTGTCGCGTCTGATCGATCGCCCGCTGCGGCCGCTGTTCCCGGAAGGCTTTACCAATGAAGTGCAGGTCATCGCCACGGTGATGTCGCTGGATGCCGAGATCAACCCGGATATTGCTTCGCTGATCGGTGCGTCCGCCGCGTTGGCCGTGTCCGGCATGCCGTTCCAAGGTCTGATCGGTGCGGCCCGCGTCGGTTATATTGACGGCAACTACGTGCTGAATCCTAGCGCCCACAGTTGGCCGAATCGCAGCTTGATCTGGTTGTCGCCGGCACCGAACACGCCGTGCTGATGGTGGAATCCGAAGCGAAAGAATTGTCCGAAGCCGTAATGTGGGTTCGGTGATGTTCGGTCACGAACAGATGCAGGCCGCGATCAAGGCGATTCGCGAATTGGCCGCCGAAGTCGGCACGCCATCCTGGAACTGGCAGGCGCCGCCGTTGATACCAGCCTGGCCACTGCCGTTGCTACTGCTGGCAAGGCCGCTTTCACCGAAGCCTATCAAGTCGCCGACAAACAGCAGCGTTATGCCAAACTCAACGAAATCCGCAGTGGCATCGTCACCGCACTGACCGCCGAAGGTGCGACGCCTTG
>CAVOKC010000010.1:0-158122 GCA_963696465.1 uncultured Gammaproteobacteria bacterium
TTCAATTGCAGGCGCAGATTTTCATGTAGAAAAAATTCCTGCTCGGGGGCAAGCATCGGCGCGACCGGCGCATCGTTGCGACGCACCACCACCAGTGAACGCAGCGCCTCCCAGATATTCGCCACGACGGCTTCCACGCGACTGCGCCAGTCATTCGCGGCAGCAGGGACATTTTCCTTGCCGGTGGCAGCCAGGCTGCGCGGCGCATGTCGATCCTTGAGCGGCCACTGCGCGACTTGTGCCGCCAGACTGTCGAGTGTCAGGGTAATACCGGCGAGATCGGGCGGCGCAACGGCTTCCAGCGCGGCAACTTCGCGGGCAATCTGTTCACGCACGGCATTTAAACCGGGATCGGCGAGTGACTGCAGTCGCTGATCGGCGCTGCGCAAGGCCTCGGCGGCCGTCAGCGTGTCGCGTTGCAGTTGTGCGCGCTGATTGGCGATGCGCAGCAGGTATTGCGCCTCGGCCAGCACCCATTCGTCCTGACTGCGGCCGATCTGTGCGCGCAGCACGCCGAGTGCATCTTCCAGTGCCGCTTGCGCGGTGGCGAGTTTGCGCTGCTCATCATCTACACCGCGGCGCCCGCGCTCACTCGCGGCGAGGTCGTTATCCAATCGGTCCTTGAAGCTCTGCAGGCGCTGGTCGAGTGCTTGCGTGCGCGTATCGATCTGCCCCAGCACCTGTTGCTGCCAGTCATTGAGTCGTTGGACTTCGTGCCAGATGAAATATCCGCCGACGGCGGTGCCGATCGCCGCTGCCAAGGCGAGCAGTGCGAGGGGTTGGGCAAACGAGCGGCGCACCGGTGGTGGCGCGGTTTCCGTGGCGCTTGCATTCACCGGCGCCGGAAGCTTGGCGGGTGTCTGTAAATTTTGTTCGTCGCTCATGATTCTGGAGTCTTCCGTTGCTATAGCCGGCGACAGGTTTCAAATCTGTCGCCGCCCGTTATCGCGGCGGCGCTTTCGCGTAATGCGTACACAGAGCGTCGAGCAGCGCCGCATCGGTCGCATCATGAGCGACCAGGATCGCGCCGGTCACACCCAGTGAACGCGCGCGCTCCTTTGTGCGTGCATTGCCAACGACCAGGGTCGTCGCATTGAGCAGCTCTAGACCGAGTGTACCAATGATCGCCAACAGCTTCTGTAAACTTTCACTGCTGCTGATTAAAACGGCGTCAATTACGCCGTTTTGCCAGTCTTTCAGCAACACCGCCGGATCGGTCGCGGCGAGATCGCGACGATAGACTTCCAGATAGTCCACCTGTGCGCCGCGCGCGCGCAAGCTATCGCGCAGGGTGTCCCGGCCGCCGTCACCGCGCAATATCAAGATGCGCTGATCGTGCACCGCCTGCAGCGCGGGCAGGGCCAACATCGCCTCACTGGTAAAATCGCGCTGTGGCGCTATATCGACTCTCAGCCCATGCTGAGTCACAGCGCGCGCCGTGGCAGCGCCAATCGCGGCGATCTTCACGGCCGTTGGCCAGGTGTTGGTGGCCATAGCCTCCAGGGTGAATTGCACAGCGTTGGCACTGACGAAGATCGCGAGGTTGTAATCACCGAGTTGCGCCAGTCCCGCCTGCACCGCTCGCGAATCGACAGCCGGACGAATTGCCATGACGGGAAAACGCACCGCCCGGCCACCGGCGGCCTCGATCGCTGTGCAGAGCGTGTCGGCCTGCAGCGCTGGCCGCGTCACCAGAATACCGCGGCCGCTCAAGATACCGGACGTGGCGGAGGCAGGCATTAGGCGTTCAGCCCGTGGCGTACAGCGCGTCGAGGATGGCACCCGCACCGCGACTGAGCAGATCCTCGGCCAATACCTGACCGAGTTCCTCGGCATCCTCGGGCCGGCCGCTGATGACACCGTGAATCAGTTGCGAGCCGTCCGGGCTGCCGACCAGTCCGCGCAGCACGATCACACCGTGTTCGAGTTCCGCGTATCCCGCGATGGGTACCTGACAACCGCCGTTGAGACGGTGATTGAAGGCGCGTTCGGCGCGCAGACGATGGGTCGTGGTGGCATGCGCCAACGGTGCGATCAGCGCCTGAATCGCCGTGTCGCCGCGGCGGCATTCGATACCGATGGCGCCCTGGCCGATCGCCGGCAGAATCATCTCCGGACCCAGTTCCTCACGAATGCGCGTCTCGAAGCCCAGGCGCTTCAGACCGGCGCAGGCGAGAATGATGGCGTCATATTCGCCTTGATCGAGCTTGGCCAGGCGTGTATTCACGTTACCGCGCAGATCGCTCATCACCAAGTCGGGCCGCCGCGCGCGCAATTGGCACTGGCGGCGCAGACTGGACGTGCCGACACGCGCGCCCTGCGGCAAGTCGTCGAGCGTGGCGAAGTTATTCGCCACGAAGGCGTCGCGCGGGTCCTCGCGTTCGAGGATCACGGCCAGTTCCAAGCCGTCGGGCAACTCCACCGGCACGTCTTTCATCGAATGCACCGCGATGTCGGCGCGGTCTTCCAGCATGGCCTGTTCCAGTTCTTTGACGAACAGACCCTTGCCGCCGACTTTGGCCAACGGGCTGTCCAGAATTTGATCGCCGCGGGTGGTCATGCTGACCAGTTCGACCTGTAAGCCGGGGTTGTGCAATTGCAGACCCTGGCGGACATGCTCGGCCTGCCACAGGGCAAGGGCGCTTTTACGGGTGGCGATACGCAAGACAGCTGACGACATGGTGGGCAGTACCGTGATGACCTTTGTGGGGGCGTCCAGCTATAGATACGGCCAACTGGATGCAGGCTGCGAGGATACCGACCCCGGCCTACGCCTTCAACCGCGCGCGCACCTCGGGCTGATGGCGGCGGCTGACTTCCAGACGCTCCGTCGATGCCGCCGAGCACCACCACGCACTGGCCCGCGGCGTCCTTTTCCAGCCCGACGATGAAGTCCGCTGCCACCAGGGCATTGCGGTGGATACGCAGGAACCGCGCCGTGAACTCATCTTCCAGGTCCTTCAGCGGTTCCTCGATCAGATATTCGGCATCGCCGGTGCGCACGGTGACATATTTATGGTCGGCACGGAAAAAGCGGATGTCGCTGACCGGTATCAGCTGCAGATTGCCGCGCACACGCACGCAGATATGGCTGCGCACACCGCCGGTGTCGCCGCCCAACTGCGCGGCCTGGGCACGCGTCAGGCGTCGCGCATTGCCCAGTGCGGCGGCGAGGCGCTCGGCGCGAATCGGTTTCAATAGATAATCGACGGCGCAGGCCTCGAAGGCTTCGAGGGCGTGATCGCCGAAGGCGGTGGTAAAAATCACCGCCGGTGGATCGGCCAGACCGGCCAGATGCCGCGCCGCCTCCAGGCCATCCATGCCGGGCATGCGGATGTCCATCAACACTACATCGGGCTGGAGTTGTTCGCAGCAATTCAACGCCGCATGACCGTCAGCGGCCTCGCCACACACTTCGCAATCGGGTACCTCTGCCAGCAGCCGCCGCAGGCGTTCCCGCGCCAGCGTTTCATCATCGACCAGCAGCACCTTCATGTCGGTGTTGTCCCTACATCGGACAGCGGAAACAACACGCGCACGCGGTACAAGCCTTCACGCTGATCCATCTCCAGACGCGCCTCGGGTCCATAGGCGAGCTGTAGACGTTCGCGAATGTTATCCAGCGCCATGCGGTTGCCGTTCGGATGCGCGCGCCCCGAGTTCTGATTCGGGTTCGCGGTCGCCGTGTCCGGCAGCGGATTGCGCACTTCCAGCCTGAGCACACCACGATTGTAGGTGCCGAGGATATGCACGCGACCGCCGCCGGCGCGCGGCTCGATGCCGTGATATACCGCGTTTTCGACCAACGGCTGCAGGATCAAGGCCGGCACCGGCGCTTGCATGGGCAGATTCTTCAGTGTCCAGTCCACGTGCAGGCGATCACCCAGACGCTGGGTCTCGATGCGCAGATAACTGCGCGTAAAATTCAATTCCTGTTCCAAGGTCACGCGTTCCCGCATGTCGCGCATGGTCACGCGGAACAACTCGGCGAGATCCTGCACAACATCTTCGGCCAGTTGCGGATTACTCGCGGTCAGCGCGGCGATCGTGTTCAAACTATTAAACAGGAAATGCGGCCGGATGCGCGCCTGCAAGGCCTGGACGCGGGCTTGCGCCTCGGCCGTCACTTGTTCCGCCCATTGATGGCGCACATAGAAATAGCGCAGCACCATGCCGCTCAACAGCGCGCTGATGGCGAGATTGCGCAGCAGAAATCCGCCGTGGTCCGGTAACGGCTGGAGGAGATCCAGGCGATCCGCCAGGCGGAACGTGAGTTCGCTGATCGCGACCGTCACCAGCAGCAGCGACAGATAGCTCACCAAGGTTGCCGCCACAGTGCTCATGCGCATCAGCCAGGGCCGTAGCGCGCACAGTACGCCGGCGCTCACCAGCGCCACCCATTGCACGAACAGCGACACCAGGCCCAGTTCGCTCCATTTGTCGCCGCCCCCTTTGATATCAGCCCAGGGCGCGGCCAGCACCAGGATGAAGGCCAGCAGCTCGGCCACCACCACCACCGCGAACACCAGGCGTATGGCGCAAAAATTCGGCAGGAAGAAGCCCTCGGCGAGGGCCGCTGTCGCGTTGGAGCGTACGCGTGTCTCAGTCATTGGGTGCAGTTTCGACATTCCTTTGTCCTTGTACAAGCAGGTATTTGGTTATACTTGGCCGCCACGTACATCATTAGATAGACGGAACCGACCATGTCCAGCGATAAATCCGGCAGCACACCTACGGGCCATACGCTCTGGGGCGGCCGCTTCAGCGAATCCACCGACGCCTTCGTCCAGGCCTTCACCGCCTCGGTGAGCTTCGACAAGCGCCTGTACGCCTACGATATCGCCGGCTCCATCGCCCACGCGCGCATGCTCACCAAAGTGGGCGTGCTGAGCGAGGCCGAATGCGCCGCCATCATCGACGGGCTGACCGCGATCCGCAGCGAAATCGAGAACGGCACATTCGAGTGGTCGATCGCCCTGGAAGATGTACACATGAATATCGAGGCGCGGCTCACCGAACGTATCGGCGTGGCTGGCAAAAAACTGCACACCGGGCGCTCGCGCAATGATCAAGTCGCCACCGACATCCGCCTGTACCTGCGTGACGAGATCGACCTGATCGCCGCCGAGCTGCGCCGCCTGCAACACGGCCTACTGGACCTGGCCGAGCGCGAGGCCGACAGCATCATGCCGGGTTTCACTCATCTGCAGGTCGCCATGCCGGTTACCTTTGGCCATCACATGCTGGCCTGGTTCGAGAATCTCGACCGCGATCACGGCCGGCTGCGCGATCTGCGCGCGCGCATGAACGTCATGCCGCTGGGTGCAGCCGCCTTGGCCGGTACGACGTATCCGATCGACCGCGCCTACACCGCCGCACTGCTCGGCTTCGATAAGCCGGCGGAAAATTCGCTGGATGCGGTCAGCGATCGCGACTTCGCCATCGAGTTCTGCGCCTTCGCGGCGATGTTGATGATGCATCTGTCGCGCTTCTCCGAAGAACTGATCCTGTGGACCTCAGCGCAGTTCGGCTTCATCGATCTGCCGGACCGCTTCTGCACCGGTTCTTCGATCATGCCACAGAAGAAAAATCCCGATGTGCCGGAGCTGGTGCGCGGCAAAACCGGCCGCGTCAACGGTCATCTGGTGGCCTTGCTCACCTTGATGAAGGGCCAGCCACTGGCCTACAACAAGGACAATCAGGAAGACAAAGAACCGTTGTTCGATGCCATCGACACCGTCAAGGGCAGCCTGCGGGTGTTCGCCGACATGATGCCGGCCGTACAACCGCGGCGTGAACGCCTGCGTGAAGCCGCGCTGGCGGGGTTTTCCACCGCCACCGATCTGGCCGATTATCTGGTGCGCAAAGATGTGGCGTTCCGCGACGCGCACGAAATCGTCGGCAAGGCGGTCAAACGCGGCATCGAACTGGGCAAAGATTTGTCGCAATTATCGCTGGCGGAACTGCAGTCATTTTCCGCGGTGATCACCGCGGATGTGTTTGCGGCACTGACCCTGGAAGGCTCGGTGGCGGCGCGCAATCATCTGGGGGGCACGGCACCTGCGCAGGTACGCGCGGCGATTGCGCGGGCACGGACGCGCTTGGCGGGCACTTAACCGGCTACGGCACGTGCGACATCCGCGTCTGTCGGGTTGCCGAGTTTGATTTTGCTGATAGCCTTGGCCGGCCGACCCACGTAGTAGCCCTGCACATAATCCACGCCCAGGCGCCGCAACAGCTCCACCGTTGCGGCGTTCTCGACGAACTCGGCAACGGTGCGGATACCCATGCCGCGCGACACATCCACGAGCGCCTTCACAAACAATTGATCGTCGCGGCTCTTGGCGATGTCGCGGATAAAGCTACCGTCGATTTTCAGAATATCGACGCGCAGGTTCTTCAGATAGGAGAACGAGGAGAAACCCACACCGAAATCGTCCAGCGAAATCTGACAGCCCAGCTGGCGGATCCGGGTAATGAATTCGGCGGCTTTGGCCATCTGTTCGCAGGCGGCGGTTTCGGTCACCTCGAAGGTGATGCGCTGCGGATTAATGCCGGTCGCTTTCAGTTCCGACTCGATCAGAGTGAATACCTCATCATCACCCACGGACATGCCCGACAGGTTGATGGAGATACCGACGCCGGACAGCTCTTGTGGCAGGCCGGCGAGATAGCGTAGAGCCTTGCGCACAATGGCGCGATCAACCTTGCCAATCAGTCCGAACTGCTCTGCGGTGGGGATGAAATTACCGGGCATCAACATACTGCCATCACGGTCGCGCATGCGCACCAGTGTCTCGAAATGATGTACCTCGCCGTCGATCAGCGCGGCAATAGGCTGGAACGCCAGCTCCAGCGAGTCGTTATCCAGTGCCTCGACGATGCGTGACTTCCAGGCCAGCTGCGTACCCATACGTTCGCGGGACATATCGCCTTCGACAAACAGCTTGGCGCGATTGCGACCGGCATCCTTGGCCGCATACATCGCGGTATCGGCCTTGGCCATCAGTTCCACGGCATCGCGGCCTTGTTCGGGGAATAACACTAATCCGATACTTGCTGACATATTCAGAGCCTGGCCCCGGTGCAACGGCCGGCACTCCGCGATCGCCTCCAAGATTGCGCGCGCCTTGTCGCGCGCCTGCTCCGCGCTCATCTCCGGGAACGCCATGGCGAATTCGTCACCGCTCACCCGCGCCACCAGATCCTCATCGCGCGACAAGCGCTTGAGCACACCGGAGATCTGCACAATCAACTCATCACCGACGGCGTGACCGGCGGTGTCGTTGACCATCTTGAGGTGATCCAGGTCGATCAGCATGAGTGCGCCGGTGCGATTGCGCGACTGCGCGTGGCGGACCTCGTGGGCCAGATCGATAATGAAACGGCGGCGATTGCCCAGTCCTGTAAGTTGATCCTGATTGGCCAGCACGACCAACCGCTCTTCATCCTGCTTGGCTTTGGAGGCGTCGCGAGTGGTTCCGCGATAACCGTGCATCACACCCTCTTCCGTCACCGGCATAGCGTTGAGCCGCAGAAAACGGCGTGAACCGTCCGCGAGCGTGACATTGCATTCGAGTTCCTTGAACGGATAACACTTGCTGGCGCCACACTGGAGCCGCGCCATGACTTCGCCCAAGTCGTCATGTGTAAAGATCTGTGCCAGGGTACGGCCGACAAAATCCTCGGGGGTCATTTCCAGGGTTTCGGTTACGCCGGAGGACACGTAGATGAACCGCCCCTGGTGATCGGTCTCCCACAACCAGTCCGATGAACTCTCGGCGAAATCGTGGAAGCGCTGCCGATTGCGCTCCAGTTCCGCCTGCGAGGTGCTTAGATCGGCGAGCATGCCGTTGAAGGAATTCGCCAATTGACCCAACTCGTCGTCGCGGCGCACCTGTACCTGATAGGTCAGGTTGCCGGCGGCGATATGCCGGGTCGCCTCGGCCAGGGCCATGATCGGCTTGGTCAGTGTGGCGCGACTGACACCGATACCAATCAGCAGCGCGACCAAAAGAATCAGCACCGAAATGATCAGCGCGGAATTGCCCAAACGCACATAGGGTTCCCAATAACTGGCGCTGGAATGCGCCAGGAGCACCTGCGCCACGACGGTCTTGGTGTCTGCACCCATCACGGGGTAGACATGTCCAATAAACGCTTCGCCGCCGGCATCGAACTTGATCGGTGCCCGCGAGTCACTCGAATATTGCAACTGTTGCACGTCGAGACTCCCGGCCGGCAGCGTACTGCCGAGCACGACATTGCCGGAGAACAATGCAACTTCGGAACGCACCAATTCCTTGTAGGTGTTCACCGCCGCTTGATTGATTTCTTCGCCGGTCACCAGCACACCGATGGCGCCGCTGCCAACGGTACTTTGAATCGGGATCGCTGCCAGCCGCAGGAAGGTATCGAATATCAGGGCATTGCCATAAGCAACCGGCGCACCCGCCGCGATTTGCTTCAGCAGCGCCTGTAGCGGCTCGGAGGCCAACACTTGCGGTGAAGTGAAATGCGGCTTGCTGCCCTCGGCAATAGCCGAGTCAGCGCTGTTGCCCAAGTACACCGCCAGTAAATCGATACCCGGGCGCGGATACAGATCTTCCAGCATGCCCCGCACGGTCGCCGCATCGCCGGTGGAGGCCGCCGCCAACAGACTCGGTTCACGACTCGCACCGCGCGCCGTCGTGACCATGCGCTCGAAAGCGTGTTTTTGCGCCTCGACAAACACCCGCTGCGCGCGCGCAAGGTCGTTTTCGATCTCAGCGTGTACGTGATTTTGAATCAGGAACAAACCGGCCGCCGTCACGCTGCTCAGCACCAGTAACACCAGTATCATAATGAACAACGCGTTTTTCTGTCCGATATTCATGGGCCAATATTCATCGCTTCAAAATCCCGGCTGACTCGGGAACAACTGCTCGACCGCCACCACAGGTGGTGGCATGGCTCCCCGCATATTCTGGTTGAAACCTTTCACGGCCAAACGGATCTGCAAAGGGGGCGGCGCCGTCAATGCCTCTGCCTCGATGATGCGCGTCTCGGCACCCGGGGCGGCCACGCGCAAGCGCCATTTACCGACCGGCAGATCCCGGAATTCAAACGTTTCGCCGGGGCTCACCATACGCACCAGCGGTGTATCCAGCACATCGATGCGCGCATAGCTCTTGGCATGGATATGGCAGAACCAATGCAAATCATCGACCTCATTCAACGTAATCACGGCGCTACGGCCAAGACCACTACGATCCAAACGCAGTTCGATCGGCTGCGTCTTCGAGTGCGTGAACAATTGATGATAGACATCATCCTGATTTTCAAAACGCACCCGATCACCGCGGGGGAATGCCAGATACAACGGTGCAATCCGACTGCCCGCCACGGTGATCACGTGTTCCACTGCAGCCGCTCGCGCCAGTGCTTGGCCCTCGGCGGGATACAAGGCCACACTCACCGGCAGACTCCTGACCGCCTCACCGCGATCGTTAAACATCCCGGCCTGCTCGACGGACACCACGCCGCGTACTTCGGCGGCCTGGGTCACGACGCAAAGCAGCAGCAACGGTAGCGCGAGCCCGTGAGTAATCGCGATTTTAAGTTGTTGGCGTTTGGGCATATCCTTGTTCTGGGCACGCAACGGCCCGACCCTTACTCTCCGACGCAATCTGCATCCACGGCTTAGGTAGCGGCCGGTTTGCAGCGACTTTGAACAGCAGGTGCACAACGCCAATGAACGAAAATCTGAAAGCACCCCAAGGCGACAGCCTGGAACAACTGCGGGCTCGCCTGGCGCGGTTTGCCGCCGACCGCGATTGGGACCAGTTCCACTCGCCGAAAAATCTGTCCATGGCACTGATCGCCGAGGCCGCCGAGCTGGTCGAGCACTTCCAGTGGCTCACCGAGACCGCCAGCCGCTCACTGGCTCCGGCCAAGCACGCCGAGGTACGCCTGGAACTGGCCGATATCCTCATTTACCTGATTCGTATCGCTGACAAGTTGGACGTCGATCTGATTGCCGCAGCCAACGACAAGATCCAACTCAACACCTCCCGCTATCCAGCAGACCAAGTGCGTGGCGATGCGCGCCGGGCCGATGAATATGAACGTACCCCGGATTAGCACGGGATTGATCACGTCATAATACTGGCGCCACCCCACCGGTAATTACTTGTCAATGCAAGGATTCCTCCCCGAATCGGACTCTAAAGACCCCGCGGTTCCCGTCGCTATAAAGCGTGACGCAAATCGCATCGGCATCCGCCGGCGTGCAACGTCAACGCCATAGAGGAATACGCATGAAGGACACCCTTGCATTGGAACAAGCCCTGGCCCTGATCGACAACGGCCTGGACCCGGTCGTTTTGTTCGACGCCCAGGATCGGGTCGTCGCCGTCAATGCGGCCCTGCGCACCCTGCTCGGCAATGCGTTCGACACCCTGATCGGGTGCCGTGCCGCAGACCTCGCCGGCAATCCTGTACAAATGCTGCTCACTGGCGGCGACACCTTCGCCTACCTCGGTGCAGGTGATCACCACGGCTATTTCGTTGCCCAGGATCTGCGCCTGCCGCCGGGCGCGACCGCGGTACGCGCGCGTCTGCTGCGCGATGTCAGCGAAGTCGAACATCTGCACGCAGAGCGCGAGCAACTACAGGCAGAACTGGAAGCCCAGACATTGCATGATCCGGTGACCGGCCTGCTCAACCGCCGTGGTCTAATGGTGGCCTTGGAACCCCAGGTCTCGCGCTGCCGTCGCTACAACAGCCCGTTGTCGGTCATCGTCATGGATGTCGACGGCACGGCTGCCGAAGATTCTATGCTGTTACGCATCAGCCAGATTCTCAAAGATCAGTTGCGCTGGGCCGACGTGATAAGCAGCAGCGAGAATCATGAGTTCATCATGGTCTTGCCCGAAACCCGCCGCGATGATGCCCTCGCGCTGACAGAAAAACTCAACGACCGTCTCGGCCGTGAATTTCAGGATGGCAACACCGCTTGGACGGCCTTCGGTGTGGTCGAATGTCAGAAAACCGATAACACCAGCACCTTGCTGCGCCGCGCCCAAACGGCCCTTGACCAGGCCCGTGCGTCACGCGACGGCTGCCCAGCGGTCGCGCTCTAGTTCAATGACAGATCGCCCCGCGTTCTCCCGCGCTCGACAGATGCCTCACCTGCTGCCGAGAGCCGTGGTAATGAGTTGCTATGAAATTGGTTAAAGACGCAGACGAACCAGCCACGTTCGACAGCATGGATTTGCGCACGGTCAAACGTCGCTTTATGGCGCTCAACAATGACCGTCTAAAACGCGTCTATCAGAGTCTGCGCGACCGGCAACAGATATTTTTCGAGCTGTTGCCGCTGCTGTTCCACATAAACCACCCCTTGCTGCCCGGCTATCTGTCGAGCAAGACACCGGCCGGTATCGCCGATTACACCCCGAGCAATCGCGCCATCGAAGCCGGCCGGCGCCTGTCTAAGGGATTCAGCTATCAGCGCCGCGCGCAACGCCGCTTCGACGTCCATGCCCTGTATCTGATGGGCTCCAGTGGCACCATCGCCTACTCCGACAATAGCGACTTCGATTTCTGGCTGTGCATTCGGCCCGACCTGGACAGCGAAGAACAGCAGGCCTTATCACGCAAGGCTGAAGGCATCGAATCCTGGGCCGCCACGCTCGGTATGGAGGTACATTTTTTCGTCATGAGCGACGAGGCCTTCCGTCGTGGTGAAATGCTGTCGCTCTCCGATGAAAGCAGCGGCAGCGCGCAGCATCACTTGCTGCTCGACGAGTTTTATCGCACCGGCCTGCTGGTGGCTGGACGCTACCCGATCTGGTGGCTGGTTCCACCGGACCAAGAGGCGAATTACGATCAGTATGCAGCCGACCTCAAGCGCAAGCGTTTTGTCGGTCCGAATGACACCGTCGATTTTGGCGGGCTGAGCGAACTGCCGGCCAGCGAGTTTTTCGGCGCAACGCTCTGGCAGCTCTATAAGGCAGTCTCTTCACCGTATAAATCGGTGCTCAAGATTCTGCTCATGGAAAGCTATGCCCACGAATACCCGCACCCGCAAATGCTCAGCGTGCGCTACAAGGCCGCAGTATGGAGTGGCGAGTGCTCGCTGGATACGCTCGATCCCTACCGGCTGATGTGCAGCCGCGTCGAGGAATATCTCCTCGAGCAGGGCGAACTGAATCGTCTAGAGCTGGCGCGGCGTTGTTTTTACTTCAAGGTCAACGAGCGCATGAGCCGACCAGATCGCGCCGGCAACATCACCTGGCGGCGCGAAACCATGCGCGAGCTGGTGAACGAATGGAGTTGGGCGCAGGCGCATCTGCTGATGCTCGATTCACGCAACACCTGGAAGATTCATCGCGTGTTGGAAGAGCGGCAGGGGCTGGTCGAGGCACTCACCCAGAGCTATCGCGCGCTGTCCAACTTCGCGCGCAAACATGCCAGCAACCACGCCATAGATCCGACCGAACTCAATCTGCTCGGACGCCGGTTGTATGCCGCCTTCGAACGCAAGGCCGGCAAGATCGACCTGGTCAATCCCGGGATTTCCGATGACCTGATCGAGGAACGTCTGTCGCTGCATCAAGTGCGCGGCCTCGAACCTGGCTGGGTGTTGTACCGTGGCGATGTACGCACGGGCGACACACAAGGCGAGAAGGCGCTGAAACGCGCGCATAACCTCATCGAAATCCTGGCCTGGTGTCACTTCAACCGTCTGCTGAATCCATTTTCCTGCATGATCAGTCTGCATCCCGACGATTGTGACGTGAGCAATTGGGAATTACGCTCGGTTGTCGATTGTTTGCAGCAACTGTTCCCCGATGGACAGCTGCAGGATGCGGAAATAGCCGAGCTTTCGCAGCCGGCACGGATCCGCCAGGCGGCACTGTTCATCAACCTCGGTGTCGATCCGATGTCCGGACTGACGCGCGACGGCATGCACCTGGTCAGCAGCCGCACCGACGCTTTGAGTTACGGCGGTCTGTGGGAAAATCTCGCGCTGACCTTCGAAATGATCGCCATCACTACCTGGCAAGAGGTATTGACGTTCCGCTATGCCGGCGAGACGGCGCTGCTCGATGCGGTATGTGATTACCTGGCTTGGTCACCGCTGAATGCTGAACACCTGCCACAACCTATTTCTTGCTTCAGTTTTTCATCAACCCGCGGCGCCCCCATCGCACACCGTGTCGATGCCGTATTCCGTGATGTCATCGCCTGGTTCTATAACGGCGCCGGGCGCGTGCGTGGCCGCTATGTATTACGGGTCGGTCAACAGTACTTCGTCTTGCAACCGGAAAATGATGTGCCGCGCTATGAAAAGTTTTCCAGCCTGACGACACTACTCACGCACTTGGGTTCACCGCAGGACGAATTCAGTCCGATCACTACCGATCAATTTACGCTTACTGAGACGCCTTTCCCGGCCATTTTCAGCATCAACCGCGCCGGCTGCGTGCAGTTGTTCTATCAAGTGAATGGCAACCAGGCCTTGGTGTATGTTCTGGACGAGAAGGGTTCATTGTTCTCGCAGCAAGTCGCCTTCCATGACAACCTCACGTTGCTCACGCAATTCCAGCGCTTCCTGGAAAAGGTTCAGCACCGTCGCGATTTTCTGGCTAATGAAACCGGGCAAGACGCCGTCAGTGATGAGATCGAGTATTACCAGATTCTCCAGCGCATCGGCGGCAAAGCCAGGCTGGAACGTCAGAACATCAACCCGTTCAAGCAGTCGAGCAGTTATTTTGGCGTGCAAGTGATTGGCGACATGCTCGAGCAAAACCGCACCGTGCTGACCATGTACTGTAACGAGCAGGAATTTTCCACGCTTGAACACGGCGATCGATTATTCACAGAGGTCGCGCGCTATGTACTGAGTAAGCGCAGCAGCGGTCAAACTTACCCGATTTACATTACCGACATCGATCTTGCACGTGGCTTGCTCGGTATCGACGCAACGCAGGGGCTGCAGACCGTGCATTTCTTAAACTATAAGAAGCGCATCGAGGCGCGCCTGAATCAGGCACTCAACGAACTCTGAACATATATCAGGCCCGAATGACACTCACCTTAAGCAATAAATGTAGGGTGGGTTTACCCTGAAGGGCACAAGAGCGGATTTTGCCTAGCCCACCAAGCGTTGCGCAGCAACACAGCCCGTTTTTTAAGGTGTGCCGACGGCACGCTTGGTGGGTTACGGCACAAACGGCGTGCCTAACCCACCCTACATCGATGGCGAAACCGTAAACAGACTGTTCGACGCAATATTTTCGGCGAAGCGCGGTCTTTTTGCGCTAGAGCAGGTGTTTTAAGACCTATATCTTAGCCATTTACCGCTCATCGGGCGCACCTCGCCTGCAGCGTCAATATTCGTCGCCGCGCCATGTAGAGATTAGACAAGGCAAACAGCGAGAACACGTGGGCGGCATTCTTCGCGATGCCCCGGTAACGTACCTTCAGATAATTAAACTGACGCTTCACCACCCGGAACGGATGCTCAACTTTGGCGCGGATAGAGGACAAGCGTTTGTTGCGTGCTTCCTGGTGTTCCGTCAACGACCTTCCGCGTGCGGCCTTGACCAAGACACCGCAACGGACTTCTTTTTCACGTAGCGCCTGACGGCGTTCCTCGCCCGCATAGCCCTTGTCGCCATAGACCACCTGCTCGTCACCGTGCAGCAACTCGTCCATGATGTTGATGTCCGCTTCACTGGCCGTCGTCACCACCACCGTGTGCACCAACCCGCGTTTGGCATCGACGCCAATGTGCGCCTTCATGCCAAAGTGCCAGTTATTACCCTTCCGCGTCGCACTCATTTCCGGGTCGCGTTTGCGCTCAGCGTTTCGGGTTGAGGGCGGCGCCGCGATGATCGTGGCGTCCACGATCGTGCCCTGGCGCAGCAACAGCTTGTGTTCTTCAAGATACTCCACCACCTCGGCGAAGATCTTCGCCGTCAGCTCGTGGGTCTCCAGCAGACGGCGGAAGTTGAGAATGCTGGTCTCGTCCGGCACCGCTTCATCAATCAGCTCAATCCCGGCGAACCGGCGCATGGACTCCATGTCATAGAGCGCTTCCTCCATGCCCGGATCGGACAGCCCGTACCACTGTTGCAGGCAGTACACCCGCAACATCATCGCCAGCGGCAGCGGCGGGCGGCCATTGCCCGCCTTCGGGTAGCAGGGCTCGATCAGTGCCTGTAACCGCGACCAGGGCACCACCTTGTCCATCTCGGCAAGAAACTTATCGCGCTTGGTCGTCTTCTTCTTGGCATCAAATGCCAGACCGGCAAAGCTTGCTTGTTTCATACACGCCCCCGCAATACGATGTCTGTGTACTTTATAACTGATCCGCCAATTGGATGGGGGACTTAATCTTAAGCAAGTGCTATTCATATCAGACCCCTATTCCGCTTTGCGCACCCGCTCCATAATCATCCGCATATCCTGTTCCCAACGTACAAACACCGCGCCGAGCTCGGCATCGGGATAATCCGCGCGCAGATGCAACGGGTTGGCGGCAACCAACAACGTTTCATCACCCTCGGCAAAGATGACAATTTGTAACGGCATATAGGGGATCAACTCGGGGTAACGCGCGCTGAGCGTGCGGATTTCTGTCTGGCTTACCGAAAAACACGGCGCGATATTTATCAGTCTTGAAGCCAGACTCACTCAGCCCGATGTCCACCCGCTGTACCCGCGACAGGGTGTAGCCCTGCGCGGAAATCGCCTCCTGCAAAGCCGACATACTCTCTTCGAACAGCGCGCGTGAACGCACCATCAGCATATCCTCGGCCTGCGCGCCTACACTCAGCGTACAAACCAGCAGCAGCAACAAGCTACGTAGCCATCGCTTCATAACGTCGCCTCTTCGAGAATCTCCACGTACAGCTTGTGCATCTCATCGCAGGCGCGATCCAACTCGGCATTGTTGAATAAATGGCTAAGACGCTTGGGGTTGATCGTCATCACCAGCACCTTGCCCTCATGTTCTATAACGGTGACGCGGCAGGGTAGGAACAGACCCACGCGCGGGTCCAGCGCCAGGGCATTATTGAGAAAGTTGAAATTGCAGAAGTACACCATCACTTGCCGGGTGTTCTGCTGCTCGGCCGGAAACAAGCCGTCCTCCAGAATCTGGTCGCGAATCAGCCGGAAATTTTTGCCCACGGCGGCGCGCTTCACCGACTCGACGGTTTCTTCCAGGCTGTAGGGCGATTCCACAACCAGCATCGCCGGCTCGGCTTCCGCCGCGGTAGTGGCTGGTCGCGCCGTCGCGGAGGTGGCGAAGCTGCGCACATAGCTGACCACGTTATCGATATCCGACTCGGACAATCCCTGTTTGATGAACGACACCATCGGTGTGCCCTCGCGACCGCTCATCAATGTCGCCTTGATAAGCGCATCAGTAGCGGAGGCAAGGAAGCCAGGATTATTCAACGCCGGGGCAATGATCGGCAGATCGCGTGGACGCGAGAAAGTAACGCCCGTGCCATGACCGCCTTGACCGTGATCGCCATGACACGCCGCGCACCGCTGTGCATACAGCGTCGCGCCCTTTGCGGGATTGCCGACAATCGCTGTCTTGGCGAACGTCGGTGTAGCCTTATCTTTCTGCCAGCTGCGCAGATGGCCGATGATGGCGTCGATCTCGGCCGCACCCAGACGCGTGAACGCCGGCATGATGCGGCCAGGGCGACCGCGTTGAATGGTCTCGCGCAAGTAGGCGTCATCGACGCTGGCGAGAAACGCCGGCAACGCCAGCGGTATGCCGACACCGCCGGTGCCGGTTTCGCCATGACAGACCGCGCAGTTTTGCGCATACAAGTGTGCGCCATCGGGAGACGCCGCCGTGGACAGACTGGCGACCAGCAGCAACGACAGCAGAATGCAGAAGCGGCTCAGTAATAATTCCACGCGCACTCCCTCCTGACGGTGTAGGGAATGCGCCGGAGTATCCCAGCCATGCACCGGACTGTCGTTGATGCATATCAAACCCGGTGAACGCTACGTCAGGATCACCTGCAGCCACGCGCGGATATCTGCGACCTCCTCCATGCACACGCTGTGCGGCATGCGATAGGCATGCAGCTCGACCGCACCGCCCAGCGCCTGCAGGCGTGTGCGGGTGTCCTCCGCCAGCGCGTACACGGCGATGGTGTCTTCCGTACCATGGCCGATGAACACCGGTGTCGCGCGATTGGCCGCGCTGATCTCTGCCGCCAACGCGTCCGGCATGGCCAGATAGGTCGACAGCGCCAGGATCCCACCCAGACGTTGCGAATACGTCAGACCCGCGTGCAACACAATGGCACCGCCCTGCGAAAATCCGGCGAGCACGATACGTTCCGGCGCATATGCCGCGTGCTATCTCTGCGTCGATCAGCGCCACGACTGCCGCCACCGAGGCGCGGATGCCTGCCGTGTCGGTGTCGACGCGCAGGTCCGGACGGCGGATGTCGTACCAGGCGCGCATGACATAGCCGCCGTTGATGGTCACCGGGCGCTCCGGCGCGTGCGGCAGAATAAACCGCACCCCGCGCTCAAGTTGCCCCAGTTCCGGCACCAGTGATTCGAAGTCGTGGCCATCGGCGCCGAGTCCATGTAGCCAGATGACACTGGCGGTGGCTGCTATCGAGGGCTCTATAACCAGGCATTCAAGCGTCTGTGTGTTCATGACGGCATCCTACCGGAGCCGCACTGCGCAACGCCAGCCGCACGTGCTTTGCGTCCGCCGGGGCTTTGCGTTAATGTCGCGCGCACTTCCACCGGGTGTAATGCACATGTCTCGACTTCGCTTATCCACTCTCTTGTTGCTCGGCTTGTTGTCTGCTGGTGTGCTGTTATCTGGCGGCTGCGGCAATAAGGGCCCGTTGTACCTGCCTGACCGCGCCGATAATCAGAAGTAAGCCGCATGGATTATTTCAATTACCACGATGGCCACTTGTGCGCCGAAGACGTACCGCTCGCCGACATCGCCGCGCAGCACGGCACGCCGACCTATGTGTATTCACGCGCGACACTGGAACGCCATTGGCGCGCCTTCGATAATGCGCTGGCTGGACGTCCGCATCTGATCTGTTATGCGGTCAAGGCCAATTCCACGCTGGCGATCCTTAATCTATTCGCGCGACTCGGTTCCGGTTTCGACATCGTTTCCGGTGGCGAACTCGAACGCGTGCTCAAGGCCGGCGGCGAACCCGGCAAGATCGTGTTCTCCGGCGTCGGCAAGACCGCTGCGGAAATGCACCGCGCACTCGACGTTGGCATCCGTTGCTTCAATGTCGAATCCGAACCCGAGTTGGAACGCTTGAACGACGTCGCTGCGCAGCTCGGTAAACGCGCGCCAGTATCGCTGCGCGTCAACCCCGATGTAGATGCCGGCACCCACCCTTACATCTCCACCGGCCTCAAAGAAAATAAATTCGGCATCGACATCGCCATCGCCGAAGCGGTGTACGCGCACGCCGCCACACTGCCGCATCTGGAGATCATCGGCGTCGACTGCCATATCGGTTCGCAGCTCACGCACGTCACACCGTTCGTTGATGCACTCGCGCGCATACTCGCGTTGCTGGATCGACTCGCCGCGCGTGGCATCGCGATTAAACACCTCGACCTCGGAGGTGGCCTCGGCATCCGTTATCGCGACGAACTACCACCAGAGCCGCGCGATTATCTCGCACCGATCCTCGCCGCCCTCGGTGATCGCGATGTAGAAATCCTGCTGGAACCGGGCCGCGCCATCGTTGGCAATGCCGGCGTGCTGCTCACGCGCGTCGAATACCTCAAGCACACCGAGCATAAAGATTTCGCCGTCATCGATGCAGCCATGAACGATTTACTGCGGCCGGCGTTGTACGGCGCTTGGCAGGCGATCATCCCGGTGCAACCGCGTCTGGATAAAACGCCGCGCGTCTATGACCTCGTCGGTCCGGTGTGCGAGACCGGCGATTTCCTCGGCAAAGATCGTGAACTCGCATTGGAGCCCGGCGATCTGCTCGCCGTGCGCTCCGCTGGCGCCTACGGGTTTTCGATGAGTTCCAATTACAATTCGCGTCCGCGCGCCGCCGAAATCATGGTCGATGGCAAGCATGTGCATGTGGTTCGCGAACGCGAGACGTTGGAAGATCTGGTGCGCGGAGAGCGGGTATTGCCCTAATGTGATTTTCTATACCAGGCCCTCCGTTTGATGTAGGTAGGATTTCGGCCGGTAGGATGGGTTACGCTGTACGCGTCCACCCATCCTACTTGATGATACGGACGTGTTCACGGACAAGCCCGCTCCTGTAGGGCGGGACACACGATTGGTGATGACCAACCCATGGACCGCATCCCCGAACCCGAGCTGATGGACAATCCCGCGCAGGCGCTGGCCTATGCGCGCGCGGATTTCGAGCAGCCACACAATCAATTCATCGAACACTTTCGCGCGCATTTCCCCGACTGGCCCGGTACCGGCCATGTGCTCGATCTCGGTTGCGGCCCGGGCGATATCTGCCAGCGTTTCGCACGTGCGTTTCCACACTCACAAATTCACGGCATCGACGCCGCGACCGCCATGCTGGCCATCGGTCGCGATGATCTGCGTAATGCGCAACTCGACGACCGCGTGCAACTCATCGAAGCTTATCTGCCGGACGCGACACTGCCACGCACAGCACTACGACGCGGTGATCTCCAACAGCCTGCTGCATCATCTTAACGATCCGCAGGTGCTGTGGCAGAGTGTGCTACGGCATGCGGCACCTGGCGCGCCGGTATTTGTCATGGATTTGCGTCGACCGGACAGTCTTGAGTCCGCTGCCGCGCTAACCAACACCTATGCGGCAAACGAACCTGACATTCTGCGCAACGATTTTTATCACTCTTTGCTGGCCGCGTATCGTGTCGATGAAATTCAAGCTCAATTGCGCTGCGCCGGCATCGACTGGCTGACCGTCAGCGCCTTAGGTGATCGACACATAATAGTGTACGGAATCTCACCGTGACGGACGCCTTCAGCAACCCTTCACACGAACGCCTCCGCGCCCTGCTCGACGAAATCAAAACCAACGCCAAGGAGGGCGGACCATGATCAACATTGTCACGGATGACAATCACTACAGCTGCATTCACGGCGACATCGTAGCCCTGCTGGAAAACGCTAGACGCGCCACTGCCCGCAGCATCAATGCGCTGATGACGGCCAGCTACTGGGAAATCGGCCGGCGCATTGTCGTGTTCGAGCAGGGCGGACAGGAGCGGGCCACCTACGGTGAAACACTGGTCGAAAGGTTGGCTTTTGACCTGGCCAGCGGTTTGGCCGGGGGTTCAGCCGCCAGAACCTGTGGCAGATGCGCGCGTTCCACCTGGCCTGGCCTACCAACCACATTCTCCAGACACTGTCTGGAGAATCGGCATCTCGGAATCCCATCGATCTGGCTCATCACTTCGTCGCACGGCTGAACGATGGGCGCTTGTTCGTGGTGAATATAAAGGCGGTGACCGATACTCCAACGATGATTCACGCGAGAAGCGCGACATCGGCCGGGTATGGGCCGCTGCGAGTAATGGAGCCTGCGTGTTCAGCATGGTGACGCACGCGAGCGTTGTAGGTAAGTCGGTCGGTGCACAATTACGTGAAGCGCTTTCTCCTGCTGGTTAAGTGATGGTTCAATTTCAAAATCGACCCAGCGATCGAATATGGCTGGCACCCGGTGAGGCCGTCAGCTATTCTTTTCCGGACTGCGATAACAATTATCAAATGCTACGTGAGTCAGCATGAAATGCTGGTCACGCGGTCCCCGCCTGCAAGGATAAGTCGATGTCTATCCACAAGCCTTATCGACTGTTCGCCCTGTGCCTGGCCGTGCTCGGCGCCGCGAACGCCGGAGCGGCCGACGAGTCTGATACACCGCCGCTGTCGGACGAGTATGCCGAGCTGGCACAAAAGTATGCCGGCGTCACCGAGTGGCAGGGATTCTTCGATTCGTCGACGGCAGGGTCAAGCTCCAAGCACGGCAGCTATACCTCGCAATCCAGGCAGATTGAAGCACGATCACACGGGCGGTTCACACTGAAACGCAGCACCTCTGGCTGGGGCTGGGAGCCCAAGCGGGGTAGCTTTCGCTGGGGCGGAAACAACAATGAACAGTCAGGAGAAGTCACCGGTGTTACGCATGAACAGTACTCTTTTCGGGATACTGCTGCGGATACCAGCGAAGAATGGCAGAGCGAACTCGGGGGCTCGGTGCGAATGTTCGCGGTCAGCTTTGACATCAATTTTCTTACACAGTCCGGCAAGGTTCACCTGGGCTTCGCGCCGGAAAGTGATCAGCTAAAGCGAACGTTTACCGGCAGGCAGTGATTTACCTTAGCAGCGCCGATGGTCAGTCGCACCACGCCACGAAGTCGCTCGACAGAGTCGAATCAGGCAACCTCGACATGCCGCTGATCAGAACCGGGTTTGCCACGGACAAGGGAAATGCCCTCCGCGAATGGGCGACCGTCCGCAACGGCCCGGGCGTGTTGGTTTTCACCTACGAAGGTACTGACGCCCACATTCCGGACGCCAAGCATCACAGTCGCATAATGCTGTTTCCCGTCTACGACGATCTCGAAGTCGAGGTGACGATCGAGGGCTACGCGAAGTGGCGGCCGGAGGGCTCGATCAACAAACCGACCGAGCCCGGCAATAACCTCGTGGCGCGCGCCACATTGAAGTCGAAGACGGGCAAGGTGAAAGAGCTGCCCGAGGTGAAACAGTTCAGGTTCGAATTGCTCGACACCTCGCGTGAACCCGGCGTGGCCTTGAACTGGCCGCTCGCTGCGAAGGATACTGACTACGACCTGCGGCTGACCGTCGAGCGTGGTGGCGAGCTGAGCGACTCGGAGCAGAAACTTGTGGTTTCCGATTCCTCCGAGGACGACAAAGGGCAGCTCTATGCGGAAGCGAAGGTCGACAGCTTCGATTTTGGCGCGCGAGCATCGCTTCAAGTGATCTGCGAACTTGAGGACGGACGCGAAATCATCGGCCTGATGAAAGGCGCCGATGGCGAACAGGATCTGGTGCGCCTGCCGAAGATGAACGGCCCGGACTGGATCGCGGAAAGCTGGCGCAACGATAACAAGGCGGGAAAACTCGCCGCCGACGATGACGACGAGAAAGTCGAGGGCCAGCAGGACAACGGCGACGGCTACACCCTCTACGAGGAGTACCGCGGTTTCGTCATGGATGGAAAGCACCTCGAGGGTGATCCGGAAAAGAAGGATTTTTTCGTGCTCAACCTGATCGGCGCGGACGCCAAGCCGGGCATCGAACTCTTCGAAGAACTCTCGCAGTTGCGCGTGCATTCGAAACTGCGGCGCAGCGAAATGTCGCAGACCACACGGCTGATGAACGGCAACCACCGCGACGCGCCGCACCGCGTCGATCAGCATGGCGTGTGGGTGAAGACCTTAACGCGCGCGGCTCTCGGTGACGACGGTGCCGCCGCTGTGATGCTGAAAAGCGGCGTGGCGGGCCGGCCCGGCATCACCAAAGGGGTCGGCATCCTGGCGCGCGACGACACCGAGAGCGCGTTCAACAAGCCCTTCAACCTACCGGCGCAGGATGCCATATTCCAGTACGACCGCGCGATTGCGCATGAGCTTTTGCATTCGGTGGGCGTCGAGCATCATGGGACGGGCGACTATGAAGACCATTATTTCTTTATTTCACCGCGTCACCCAGGCAACCGTCTTGGCGGACCCTATTTTGCTTCAAAGGCCGGTGGTAACGATCCCGTCAAGTTGTTAACCGAAGCGGGGCATGATGTCGCCGCAAAATGGTATGAGAGCTACGCCGCTGCACGGCAGACGGTGCAAAAACTTTTTGGGGACGGAATCCTCGGTAACGCCCGCAAGCACGGGACTACCGGAACCGGTAACCTGGCATATTTGGATACACCGGAAAAGTGGGCTGAGTATGAATTGGAAACTTATACCTCATCCACGATGCTGGCGAATGGACTCATCGGTGTGGAACATGGTCAACATTCCGGCCATCAGGACTGCGTCATGCGCTACTCTTTCGCCAAATTCTACGAAAAGAAGAACAGCGCAGATAAGACCCTTTATATGGTGACGCCGGGTAGCGAGCACATCGGCATGCAGATCTGCAAGGCGCCGCTCGGCACCGGGATAAATGCCGCCAGTCACACGCCGCAGTCACGTTATGGCAACGCCGTGGACGGCAACTGCGCCGCGCAGATCTGCCCCAACGATGCCATCCCGCCGCGCAAGGCGAAACGATGAACGCCCTGCGCCCGCACTCACCGTTTACGCCTCGACTGCTGGTTGCGGCACTGGCGGCGCTGCTGCTCACGGCGTGCAGCGATAATGACTCCGGCTCCGCCACCACGTCCGCTGCCGACACGACCGAGCGCACCGTCGCGTCTCAGACCGTGGCCGACAACGCGCGCGGCGCCGATCCCGTTGCACCGGCAAGCCCGGCACCCGAGATCGCGCTGTCCTTGCGCGGCATCGCGGACGATGTCGTCGAACAAGGCGAGCCGCTGCGCATCGCTGTGCGCCTTGCCGCGCCGCGCGATACCGCCGACACGTTCGAGCTCGCACCGGCGAGCGGCACGTGGGTCGATGCCATCAGCGTCGAAATCGCGCCGACTAGCGGTGGCGCGGTGGTCGCTCGGGCGGAAGCGATCGGCACAGCGGATAGCCCGCACGCGACGCTGGATGCGACACATATTGCAGGTGGACTCTGGCGCGTCACCGCCGCGACCATGCAGCAGCTTCCGCCGGGCGACTACATCGTGCGCGCGCGGCTCGCCATCGCCGACGGCACGGGCTGGACGGGAGAAGTCGTCTCCGAGGCAACGCCGTTGCAGGTGGTGGCGGTTTCGGAATCGGCGGAGCGCGTGGCGCAGCGGGCGATCAATCACGCGCAAGACGCGCTACTCGATGGACGTGACGAAGCAGCGGCGGCGCTGCTTGACGCCGTGCTCCAGAACACGCCGGACGACGTGCGCGTTCTGACCGTGCGCGGTGCGATCGCCGAGCGTGCGGGCAATCCGCTGGCAGCGATGATCTGCGTGAATCGGGCGCTGCAAGCAAGGAAGGGCACCGGCACCGACCTGCCGCCGCTCGAGTTGGATGAATTGCAGAATCGGGTCATGGCCGCGTTGCTTACCGACAATGCGGATGCACCGCGCGAAGATCCGCCGGCCTGGACCTGGCCGCCGGCCGCAGTGCTCGCTCCACCCGCGCAAGAGGCATCTACCACTGAGGAAACAAACGCTGCCGTCGCGCAAACAGCCGCAGCGTCCGCGCCTTCGACGGCATTGGCAGCGCCAACGGAAACGCCTGCCGTCGTTGCGCCAACACCTCCGGCGTCAGCCACGGCTGATGCGCCGCCTGCGTCTGCTCCCGCAGGTTCATCCTTGGGTGTTGTCGTACCCACCACCGAACTCAATGAAGCCAAAATCCTCAACGACCCGTCCGCTCAATGGGCCACGACGGCCAAGGCCGGCTCGGAATACGGCGCGCCGAATTATGCCGCCGCAAAAATGACCGGCGCCCCCAACGTGCCCGTGGCCGGCGACAGCGTGGAGGCGTGGTGTCACAACAGTTCCGCGCAGGGGCTGGAGTGGATCGAGCTGACGTATTCGACGCCGGTACACGCGACCGAAGCGCGCGTGCGCCAAACCAATGCCCCGGGTGCGATCGTCAAGGTCGAGGCCATCGAACCCGACGGCACGACACACCGCTGGTGGGAAGGCATCGATCCGTACAAGGCGCCGGCACAGCGCGACCTCGCCTGGTTTGCCGTGCGGGTGCCGGCCACGCCGTACCTCGTGGCGAAGCTGAAGATCACGCTCAACCTCGCCGCCGTGCCCGGCTGGAAGGAAATCGATGCCGTGCAACTGGTGGGTACGGCACCGTGAGGCGAGGCAAACCCTTACGGTATACATCCCTGTCGCGTTTTCACGCATACTCCCGACACCCTATGCATTCATTTCGGAGGACACCATGAGATTTGTTCCTGCACTGTTGGTTTTGATGAGCCTGTCCATACCTGTCCATGCCGATTGGGATGCCGCGGGCGAGGCGCGGGCAGCGGCAGCAGCCAAGGCGGAGACCGATCGCCAGGCGGCCGTCAACAAAAAGAACACGGCGGCAGCGGCGCGGGAAACCCTGCAAAACGAAGGCATCGACACCACCGGCAAATCCGACGACGAGGTGATCGAGATGGTCAACACGCGCATGCAGCAGCGGAAAGCGGCCATGGACCAGGCTCTAACAAATTCGATAAGCGACATGCGCAAGACGCTGGGCACGGCGGCTGACGGCAAATCCGATGCGGAAGTCACGCGCATGTATGCCGCGCACTATCAGCAACAGATGGAAAGTCCAACCGCAGCCAAGGTGAGGCCCAACTCCAGAGCGTGACCGGCAAGACGATGCAGGAGATGGAAAACATGTCGGACGAAGAGCTGGATAAAATGGCCGACGAACTGGAAAAGAAATACGGCCAGTAATAATGATGCGGGTGTCGCCGGCGCATGTCCGGCGACACCCTTTGCCGCACCCACCGTTTCAGGCAGACTGGCCGACATGCTCCTCACCTTCACCAAGATGCACGGCCTGGGCAATGACTTCATCGTCATCGATGGCGTGCGCCAGCCGGTTACGCTCACGCCGGAACAAGTGCAATATTTGGCCGATCGTCGCCACGGCGTGGGCTGCGATCAAATCCTGCTGGTCGAAAAGCCGCACAGTAGCGATGTGGATTTCCGTTATCGCATCTTCAACGCCGATGGCGGCGAGGTCGAACAATGCGGCAACGGCGCGCGCTGTTTCGCGCGCTTCGTGTTCGAGGAAGGCCTGACGGATAAACGCGTGATCCGGTGGAAACCGCGAGCGGACGCCTCGAACTGGTGTTGCTCGACGATGGCCAAGTCACAGTGAATATGGGCGTACCGCGGCTGTTGCCGGCAGAGATTCCGTTCGATGCGCCAGCACAGGCGCAGCGCTACGTGCTCAATGTGAACAGTGAGAGCGTCGAGATCGGTGCGGTGTCGATGGGCAATCCACATGCGGTGCTGACGGTCACCGATGTCTCCACTGCGCCGGTCGCCACACTCGGGCCGCGCATCGAATCACACCCACGTTTTCCCAAGCACGTTAATGTCGGCTTCATGCAGATCATCACACGCAATCATATCCGTCTGCGCGTGTTCGAGCGCGGCGCCGGCGAGACCCTGGCCTGCGGCAGCGGCGCCTGTGCCGCGGCGGCGATCGGTCATGTGCAAGGTATGCTGGATAACGAGGTGCGCGTCAGCCTGCCCGGTGGTGATCTTATGATAAGCTGGGCCGGCGTCGGACAACCGCTATACATGACGGGTCCGGCGACCCGCGTCTTTGAAGGGCAGATACAACTATGACTACGCAAACCCTGGGCTCCAACTCCAACATCACCGCGCTGTCCGCCGAACAGGTCGAACAGTACCTGCGCGAACATCCGGAATTCTTCAACGATCATCTGCCGCTGGTCGCCAACATGCGCATCCCGCATGCGGCGGGGCCGGCGGTGTCGCTGATCGAACGCCAGGTCGCCGTGTTGCGCGATCAGAATCAGCAATACAAACGCAAACTGATGGAACTGGTACAAGTCGGGCGCGACAACGACGCATTGCATCGCAACCTGCATCTGCTGACGCTGGCGCTGATGCGCGCCGCCAGCCTCGACGATGTCATTGAGCGCGTGCACGGCCATCTGCGCGACGATTTCAAGGCCGATGTCGTGGCGCTGCGCCTGGCGCAATTGCCCAAGGATTTCAGCACCGACACCTGTACCCTGCCGCTGGAGGCCAGCGATGCCGCGCTGGCGTCTTTCGCGCCGTTCTTCCGCGCGATGCGTCCGCTGTGCGGTGAACTCAAACCGGAACAGTTGGCGTTTCTGTTCGGCGATCAGGCCGAGGCGGTCGCCTCGACGGCCTTGATCCCGCTCGGCGTGGAGGCCGAACTCGGCATGCTCGCCATCGGCAGTCACGACGATCACCGTTTTCATCCGGCCATGGATACGCTGTTCCTGCGTTGCCTGGGTGAACTGATCGCCTGCGCGATGACGCCGTATCTGGATCCTGCGCCGACGGCGTGAATTCTGGCGTGAATCCGGGCGCCCACGCTGACCTCGACCGTTATCTGAACCAGCTGGTTCAGCAACGACACTTGTCACCGCATACACACGCAGCTTACCGCCGTGATTTAAGCTCCCTGGTCGCGTTCTGCGACCAGCAGCAACTCAGCGATTGGCCCGCGCTCAGCGCCCATGCCGTCCGTGCCTTCGCCGCCAGCTGTCATCGCCAGGGCTTGGGCGGCAAGAGCATCCAACGGCGGCTATCGGCGGTACGCGGCTTATTCGAATATCTGCTGCGCGAGGGACGCGTCGGCAGCAACCCGGCCCAAGACATCCGTGCGCCCAAGAGCGAGCGCAAACTGCCCACCGTGCTCGACGTGGATCAGATGGAACGGCTGCTGGATGCGGACGTCTTCGAAGCCTCCGCACATGACGCCTTGGCGGTGCGCGACCGCGCGCTCATGGAACTGCTTTATTCCTCGGGCCTGCGCCTGGCCGAACTGACCGGCCTCGACCTGCCGGCGCTGGATCTGGCCGGCGGCCTGGTCACGGTCACCGGCAAAGGCCGCAAGACCCGGGTGGTCCCGGTCGGGCGCAAGGCGCAGGCCGCGCTGCAGACCTGGCTCGCCATCCGTGCTGATTTACTGCCGCCGGGTTCCGCTGAGCTGGCCGTCTTCCTCAGCCGCAACGGCCTGCGCCTATCGCCGCGTCGCCGTGCAACTGCGCCTGGATGTGTGGGCGCGCCGGCAGGGCCTGGACGGTCGCGTCCATCCGCACCGTCTGCGCCACTCGTTCGCCAGTCATCTGCTGGAATCCAGCGGCGACCTGCGCGCCGTGCAGGAACTGCTCGGCCACGCCGACATCAGCACCACCCAGATATATACCCACTTGAATTTTCAACATCTTGCGGATGTCTACGATAAGGCGCACCCGCGCGCAAAGCGTAAAAAATAGGGCTTCTATTAAATTAGAGATTACACCAATAATTTATACGGTACTGAAAACACCCCTTTCACCCCTCAGTGCAGCCTGTAAGAGTGGCCTCGGTCGCGAATGATAGCGTTAACTGAACAGCTGTTCGCGACCGAAGGCCGGCTCCTAGCTGCGTAGCCCGGATGAAGGCCCGACAGGGTCGGAATCCGGGAACTCCGCCACACAACCCCGGATTACGCACCGCTGCATCCGGGCTACACAACTGACTGTTCTGTGCTGGACCCTGGATCCTGGCCTGCGCCAGGATGACACTGCTATGGGTCTCGACAGTGCACCACTCTCCTCAATCAGACATTCATCAATGCGGGCCTAAGCCCGTAAATCCCCGGCGTTTCCTGCTGCTGCCATCTGGGGCGATGGTGTAGAATCGGGCGCCTGTTTGCGGACGAGACGGCACAGTGAAACAGTTCGACGGCACCACCATCCTTTCAGTCCGCCGCGGCAATAGCGTGGTCATCGGCGGCGACGGCCAGGTCACCTTGGGCAATACCGTGATCAAGGGCAATGCGCGCAAGGTGCGCCGCCTGTACCAGGACCAGATCCTGGCCGGTTTCGCCGGTGGCACCGCGGATGCCTTCACCCTGTTCGAACGTTTCGAGGCCAAGCTGGAAAAGCATCAGGGCCATCTGCTGCGCTCCGCCGTGGAACTGGCCAAGGACTGGCGCACCGACCGCATGCTGCGCCGCCTGGAAGCGATGCTGGCCGTTGCCGACAAAGACACCTCCCTGATCATCACCGGCAACGGCGATGTGGTGGAGCCGGAAGACAGGCCTGATCGCCATCGGCTCCGGCGGGCCTTCGCCCAGTCGGCGGCCCGCGCGCTGCTGGAGAACACCGAGCTGTCGGCCCGCGAAATCGTCGAAACAGCCTGAGCATCGCCGCCGACATCTGCATCTACACCAATCAGCAATCTCACCATCGAGGAATTGAATGACCGCAGACTGTAGTTGGGTCAGCGCGCAGCGCCGGAACCCAACATTTGATGCACCGCCTGTTGAGGCTTCATTACACGCCACCCAACCTACGTGAGCTGTTACCGCCATGTCCGAAATGACTCCCCGCGAAATCGTCCAGGAACTCGACAAGCACATCATCGGCCAGGATGCCGCCAAGCGCGCCGTTGCCATCGCGCTGCGCAACCGCTGGCGGCGCATGCAGGTCACCGAGCGAGTTGCGCAATGAAATCACGCCCAAGAACATTCTGATGATCGGTCCGACCGGCGTCGGCAAAACCGAAATCGCGCGGCGCTTGGCCAAGCTCGCCAACGCGCCATTCATCAAGGTGGAAGCGACCAAGTTCACCGAAGTCGGTTATGTCGGCCGCGACGTGGAATCCATCATCCGCGATCTGGTCGATGTCGCCATCAAAATGACCCGCGAACAGGAGATGGCCAAGGTACGTCATCGCGCCGAGGATGCCGCCGAAGAGCGCATGCTCGATGCGCTGTTGCCGCGCCCGCGCCCGATCGGCTTTGCCGAGACGGATAACGTCGAGGCGGACGGCTCAGAGACACGGCAGAAATTTCGCAAGATGCTGCGCGAAGGCAAATTGGATGATCGAGGAGATCGAGTTGGAAGTCTCGGCCACGCCGATCGGCGTAGAGATCATGGCGCCGCCCGGCATGGAAGAAATGACCAGTCAGTTGCAAGGTCTGTTTCAGAATCTCGGCGGTGCGCGCACCAAACGCCGTAAGTTGCGCGTGCAAGATGCGCTTAAATTGCTGGTCGATGAAGAGGCTGTCAAGCTGGTCAACGAGGAAGACCTCAAGCTGCGCGCGCTGCACGCCGTCGAGCAAAACGGCATCGTCTTCATCGACGAGATGGACAAGGTCACCTCGCGCTCCGAGACACGCGGCCCGGATGTATCGCGCGAAGGCGTGCAACGCGACCTGCTGCCATTGGTCGAGGGCAGTACGGTCGTCGACCAAACACGGCATGGTCAAGACCGACCACATCCTGTTCATCGCCTCGGGGGCTTTTCACCTGTCCAAGCCGTCGGATCTGATCCCCGAGTTGCAAGGTCGTTTGCCGATTCGTGTAGAGCTCGATGCGCTGAATGTCGAAGACTTCGTCCGCATCCTCACCGAGCCCGATGCCAGCCTGACCGAGCAATACAGCGCGCTGCTGGCGACCGAAGGCGTGCATCTGGAATTTGCGGCCGATGGCGTGGCACGCCTGGCTGAGATTGCGTTCGAGGTTAACGAGCGTACCGAAAACATCGGCGCGCGCCGCCTGCACACCGTGCTGGAACGCCTGCTGGAAAATATCTCCTTCACCGCTGCCGATCAAAACGGCACGTCACTCACCATCGACGCCGCCTATGTAGACCAACAACTTGCCGGTCTGGCCGGTGATGAAGATCTGAGCCGGTATATTCTTTAGAGGAACACGTTATGAGCATCCGTCCCACCGAAATCAACCTGCACAAGAAATCCCGCATCCTGGAAATCGCTTTCGAGGATGGCGAGCGCTTCAATCTGCCGGCTGAATATCTGCGCGTGAATTCACCTTCGGCCGAAGTGCAAGGCCACGGTCCTGGGCAGGGCACGTTACAGCTCGGCAAGGAAGACGTGAACATCGACAACCTGGTGGCCGTCGGCAATTACGCCATTCAATTGTTCTTCGACGACAACCACAACACCGGCATTTATTCCTGGGATACCCTGTATGATCTGGGCAAACACCAGGAACAATACTGGGCGGATTACCTGGCGAAACTCGACAAGGTCGGCCACAAGCGCAAAGAGCCGGTGGCGAATTGATTTTTATCGCCACGAAATCCACCAAACCCACGAAAGAGTAATAACACTTTATATCGTTTCGTGGGTTTGGTGGATTTCGTGGCTAATGATTTTGGAATCTAAACATGACTGACAAGACCACTCACTTCGGCTTCGAGCAAGTCGGCTGGAACGAGAAGGTGCGCCGGGTCGGTGCGGTGTTCGATTCGGTGGCCGGCAAATATGACGTCATGAATGATGTGATGTCGCTAGGCATTCATCGGTTGTGGAAACGTTTCGCCATCGAGCTGTCCGGTGTGCGCAAAGGCAGTCGCGTGCTCGATCTCGCCGGCGGCACGGGTGATCTTGCTGCACGCTTGGCGCGTATCGTCGGCGCGGAAGGCGAAGTGGTGTTGGCGGATATCAACGCCGCGATGCTTGAGCATGGCCGCGCACGACTGCTGGATGAGGGCATCGCCGGTAATGTGCGCTTCGTCCAGGCCAATGCCGAATGCCTGCCGTTTCCAGATAGCTATTTCGACTGCATCACGATCGCCTTCGGCCTGCGCAATGTCACCGACAAGGATGCTGCATTACGCTCGATGTATCGCGTGCTCAAGCCGGGCGGTCGCCTGCTGGTGTTGGAATTCTCCAAACCAACGCTGCCGGGCCTGGCGCCGCTGTACGATCTGTATTCCTTCAAGCTGTTGCCCTTGATGGGCAAACTGATCGCCAACGATGCGGAGAGTTATAAATACCTCGCCGAATCTATTCGCATGCATCCGGACCAGAACACGCTGCGCGCCATGATGGAAAGCGCCGGCTTCGAGGATTGCAGTTATCACAATCTGAGCGGCGGGATTGTTGCCCTGCACCGCGGCTTTAAATATTGAACCCCAAAGCCTACACGCCCTACCTCAATTTGCCGCGGCGCCTGGCAGCGGTGTTGCTCGATCTGCTGTTGCTGAGTTTTATCTCCAGCCTCGTCGGCTGGCTGATTTTGCTTGAATACCCGAACGCCGAGGCCATCATCCAATCCGCCAGCACGCTCTTGTTACTGCTTGCTGTACCGGGTATAGCCGCGCTGTGGTGGTTGTTTCAAGGTACGCCGGGGAAATTGTTGCTCGGCTGTCGGATCGTCGATGCGCGCGATGGTGGACGGCCGCGCCTTTGGCAGGTGCTGGTACGTTTGCTCGGCTATGGCCTGTCGGCGCTGCCACTCGGTCTCGGCTTTTTCTGGATGATCTGGGATAAGCGCCATCAGGCCTGGCACGATAAACTCGCACGCACCCTGGTCGTCGAAGATGATGAATCACGTCTATCCATGCAGCAACTTGTGGACAGCTACCGATGAGTACGCCGACCTGGTTGGCCGCCGCCGTGGAGACCGCCTGCAACAGCGCGTTGGCGCTCGACCCGGAGGTGCGTGCACGCCTCGGTGAGCTGGCGGATAAAGTCATTGCCGTGGAACTGCTCGGTGTGGGTATCCGTCTGTATTTTCTTCCCCATGCACAGGGCGTGCAGGTGTTGAGTCACTACGATGGTGAGCCGGACACTTTATTGCGCGGTGCGCCATTCTCGCTGCTGCGCTTAGCCCTGAGCGATGCACCCAGCGATGAATTGTTCGCCGGTGGCGCAGAGCTACGCGGCGATACCGCCACTGGCCAAGCCTTCCAAGATATTTTGCGTGCGCTGCGTTTGGATTGGGAGGAACTGCTGGCGCGTGTCGCCGGTGACGATGTCGCGCATCAGGCCGGACGCGTGGCGCGCCGCGTCGGCATGCAGGCACAGCACACTGCACACACGCTGGAAGAGGATGTCCGCGAATATCTGATCGAAGAGGCCGGCCTGTTGGTGAATCGCCAAGAAGTCACGGCCTTCCTCGACAGCGTCGACACGCTGCGCAGTGACGTCGATCGCCTGGAGGCGCGCCTGCGGCGCCTCGATACTGCAATTGTTGGCAAGGACCGCGCATGATCCGACCGTCGCAATTGTTACGTGTTCTGCATATCAACATCGTACTGCTGCGCAATGGCTTGGATGAAATCGTCTTCGCAACGCATCTGTTCCGCCCGGTACGCTTCCTGTATTTTCTCGCCCCCTGGAATTGGTTCGGTCGCACACATGCACCGCGCGCCGTGCGCATTCACCGCGCGTTGGAGCAACTCGGGCCGATCTTCGTCAAGTTCGGCCAGATTCTATCGACACGCCGCGATCTGTTGCCCGACGATATCGCCATCGAACTCGCACGCCTGCAAGATCAGGTACAGCCGTTCCCCGGCACGCAGGCGCGTGCGCTGATTGAAAAAGCCTTTGGTCAACCTATTAACGAGATCTTCGCTGAGTTCAACGAGACGCCACTGGCCTCCGCCTCGATTGCGCAAGTGCATACCGCCCGCCTGCATGATGGTAAAGAAGTCGTGGTCAAAGTCGTACGACCCAATATTCTGCGCGTCATCCGTCGTGACCTGTCGCTGTTGTATTACATCGCCGGTCTCGCCGAACGCTACTGGCGCGAAGGGCGCCGGTTGCGTCCGGTGGAAGTGATTCACGAATTCGAGACCACACTCCTCGATGAACTGGATCTGCTGCGCGAGGCGGCGAACGCCTCGCAACTGCGGCGCAATTTCAGCGGCTCGAAAATGCTTTACGTGCCGGAGGTCTATTGGCCGCAATGCCGTCGCGAAGTCATGGTGATGGAACGCATCAGCGGCGTGCCTATCAGTAATGTCGCCGAACTGCGCGCACAAGGCATCGACCTCAAGCAACTTGCCGAGCGTGGTGTGGAAATCTTTTTCACCCAGGTATTTCGCCATAATTTCTTTCATGCCGATATGCACCCCGGCAATATTTTCGTCGGCGCGGATGCGCGTTATCTGGCCGTGGATTTCGGCATCATGGGCACACTGAGCCCGGGTGACCAACGTTATCTGGCGGAGAATTTCCTGGCCTTCTTCCGTCGCGATTATCGACGCGTCGCCGAGTTGCATGTGGAATCCGAATGGGTACCGGCCAGCACCCGTGTCGATGAATTCGAATCGGCCATCCGCACTGTCTGCGAACCTATATTTGAACGTCCGTTGAAAGATATTTCCTTCGGTCATCTGCTGCTGCGATTATTTCAGACCGCGCGGCGTTTCAATATGGAAGTGCAACCGCAATTGGTGCTGCTGCAAAAAACTCTGCTCAACATCGAGGGACTCGGTCGTCAGCTCTATCCCGATCTGGATCTATGGCAGACCGCCAAACCGTTCCTGGAGCGGTGGATGAGTGAGCAAGTCGGCCCGCGTGCCTTTGTGCGCAATCTACGCGCCAACGTGCCGGTGTGGACGGAAACATTGCCGGAGATTCCGCAGCTGTTACATCAGGTGTTGGATCAGGCCGCCAACGGTCGTCTGCGCGTGGAGTGGACATCCGAAGATGTGAAGAAGCTACGGCGCGAGTTGCGCATGGCGAATCGTCGCAGCGTCGCGGCCACACTCGCTGCCGGGTTTGCAATTGCCGCGGCGTTGATTTATGGATTGGATGGGTATGCGCCGATCATGTTGGGAAATGCGCCCGCACTGACCTGGTTGTTTGGAGCGATCGCGGTGGCATTCACTGTGGCCGCGCTTAGATCCGACGAATAAAATCGGCCGTACGTTGCCCTGGCTTATTTGCCGATACAAAAACTCGAAAATATTTTTCCCAGCAAGTCGTCACTCGTAAATTCACCGGTGATCTCGTTCAAGGCCAGCTGCGCCTCGTGCAATTCCTCGGCGAGCAGTTCACCGGCACGCTGTTGTTCCAATTGAATCTTGCCCTGCTCGACATGCGCCCAGGCGCGCGCGAGTGCATCAAGGTGTCTGCGACGCGCCGTGAAGCCATGTTCACTTACACCGGAATAACCCATGCAGTGTTTGAGATGGGCGCGCAGTGCGTCGATGCCGGTGTCTTGATGCGCGGAGAGATACAGTCGTTCATTGCCGACATCCGTCGCGCTGCTAGGCGCATGACCGCTGAGGTCGATCTTGTTGTGGATGAGTGTGTGCGCTAGCTGTTGCGGCAATCGGTCGAGGATGGCTTGATCGGCGTCGCTGAAACCGCGCGTGTCGTCGATGACCAGCAATAATCGGTCGGCGGTGTCGATGGCGCGCCAGGCGCGCTTCATGCCTTCTTGTTCGACGGCATCGGCGCTCTCGCGCAGACCGGCCGTGTCGATAATATGCAATGGCATGCCGTCGATTTGAATATGTTCACGCAAAACATCGCGGGTGGTGCCGGCGATGGGGGTGACAATGGCGGCCTCATGGCCGGCGAGCGCGTTGAGCAGACTGGACTTGCCGGCATTCGGCTGGCCGGCGATCACCACCGTCATACCTTCACGCAGTATTCGCCCCTGCTGGGCGCTGTCGCGTAAGTGTGTAAATTGCTCTTCGAGTGCACGTAATTGTTGTTGAATCTCGCCGTCATTGAGAAAGTCGACCTCCTCTTCGGGAAAGTCGATAGCGGCCTCGACGTACATGCGCAATTGAATCAATGCCTCGATCAGCGCATGCACGCGTTGCGAAAATTCACCTTGCAGTGAACGCACGGCGGCGCGCGCCGCTTGTGCAGTACCTGCATCGATAAGATCGGCTATCGCCTCGGCCTGAGCAAGATCCAGCTTGTCGTTAAGAAAGGCACGTTCCGAGAATTCGCCAGGTCGCGCCAGACGCGCGCCAAGCTGCAAGACACGCGCGAGCAATAGGTCCATCACCACTGGGCCGCCGTGACCTTGCAGCTCTAAAACATGTTCGCCGGTGAAGGAATGCGGGGCAGGAAAATACAGCGCCAGACCTTGGTCGATCTGCTCGCCCTGTCCGTCGGTGAATATGCTGAGCTGCGCCTGCCGCGGTGTCGGCAAGCCTCCGAGCAGCTGCTGTGCGATCTTTGGTGCTGCGGTACCGGAGATGCGCACGATGCCGACGCCGCCACGACCGGGCGGTGTGGCGATCGCGGCGATGGTGTCGTTGCCTGTTGGAGACTCCGCCATGGTAGCGGTCGGCGCGGGTTACTTGCCGCCTTGCTCGACGCGTTTGGTGATGACCCATTGTTGGGCGATGGACAATACGTTGTTGGTCACCCAGTACAGCACCAGTCCCGAGGGGAAGAAGGCGAAGAACACGGTGAAGATGAACGGCAACAGCATCATCACCTTGGCCTGCATAGGATCCAACGGCGCCGGGTTGAGCTTCTGCTGAATGAACATGGTGACGCCCATGATCAATGGCAGCACAAAATACGGATCTTTTGCCGAAAGGTCGGTGAGCCACAAGATGAAAGGCGCTTGGCGCATCTCGACACTTTCAAGCAGCACCCAATACAGAGAGATGAACACGGGTATCTGAATGACGATGGGCAGACAGCCGCCGAGAGGATTGATCTTCTCGGTGCGATACATGTCCATCATGGCTTGATTGAGTTTCTGGCGATCGTCGCCGTAACGTTCTTTGAGCGCCTGTAGACGCGGTGCCATCTTGCGCATCTGCGCCATGGAACGATAACTGGTTTCGGAAAGTTTGTAGAATGCCAGCTTGATGATCAGCGTCAGCAGGATAATCGACCAGCCCCAGTTGCCGACAAAATCATGGATCTTTTCAACCAACCAGAAAATCGGTTTGGCGATGACGGTAAGCATGCCGTAATCGACGGTCAATTCCAGGCCGGGCGCGACTGTAGCCAATTGATCTTGCAGCTTGGGGCCGATGAAAATGCGACTGTTAAAGGCTTGGCTTCCACCATTCGGAATGGTAAGCGTTGGGCCGACCATGCCCAGGACATACCGATTACCGTCGATGACACGTGTGTAGTAATGATTGACCTCGCCCGCTGCGGGAATGAGTGCGCCGAGGAAGTAATGCTGAATCATCGCCGCCCAGCCATCTTTTATATCGCGGGCCAGATTGGTATCGGTCATGTCCTCGAACTGAATTTTTTCGTACTTCTCCTCGGGGCTATAGATCACGCCACCGGTATAGGTGTAGATAAATTTACTGTTGGCGTCTTTGATGCCTTCGGAACGTTGCAGCTGACGATATTGGTGTCCGCTCCAATCCGCGCCGCTCTGATTAGTGACATCTTGTACGAGTTCCACCACATAGGAGCCCGGGCGAAAGCGGTAACGTTTAGTGACAGTAACGCCTTCCGGGCTGCGCCAGACTAGCGGCACTTCCAGTATCTCTTGGCCTGGGGTGAGCCGATATTCATTATTAGCGCTGGTGAACACGACATGGTGCGTCGGCTCGGTGCCATTCTGCGTGCGCAGACCGGACTGGATAATGAACAGCTCCGGCATCTGCTCGTTGAGCAGGCGCACTGGGACGTCAGGGGTTTTGGAGTCTTTAGGAAACCGCGTCAGATCGGCCTGGCGCAGGTCGCCACCTTGCGTGTCGATCACAACATCGAGCACATCTGTTATCACGCGCACCCGCGCGGCTGTTGCGACCGTTGCATCACTCTGTGCTTGCGCAGGTGCGCTGCCCGGTGTCACGGCCGGGAGGTCTGCAGCAGCAGGTACGCTGGGCGCCGTCGTCGGCGACGCCACCTGTTCTGTCGTCGCGGGCGCCGGGCTGTAATAATCGCGCTGCCATGCCTCCCACAGCATCAGGGACACGAACGACAGTGCAATGAAGAGGAGTAGGCGCTGATTATCCATGATGGTTACAACGTGGCAATGAATCGGGAACAGGGTCGATGCCGCCGGCATGCCACGGGTGGCAACGGCCGATACGGCGAATCGCAAGAATCAGACCTCGCCAGCTACCGAATCGCTCGATAGCCGTCAGGGCATAGCATGAGCAAGTAGGGTAGAACCGGCAATGCTGGCCCACCCAGGGACTTAGGAAATAACGGTAACCGCGGATAATCAGGCTGAGGATGGTGCGCATGGGCGTTGTCTGAGTCGGTTCCAGTGCTCTTCCAGTTCTGCCCGTAACGCTTTACGCGATGCAGTCGCGGCTGGCGCCTTGGCCATTACCACGATGTCCCATCCACCCATGCCTTCTTGTTGCTGGCGAAAGGTTTCTCGGATGATGCGCTTGATTCTGTTGCGCACCACGGCACGCGACGCCGCCTTTTTTGATATCGCCAAGCCCAGCCGCGGATAACTCAAGCCGTTGGGTGCGGTAAGCATCGTGAGATTCCGACTGGTACTGCGCCCCGCCTCGGCGAATACCCGCCGAAACTCCGCGGGCCGGGTCAGCCGCGCATGGCGGGTGAAGCTAGCCGGACTCTGTTCCAAGTCGCGGCAAACTATACGGTCAGGCGAGCTCGTCCCTTTGCACGACGCGCCTTGATGACCAAACGGCCATTTTTGGTACGCATGCGCGCACGAAAGCCGTGCGTACGCTTACGATGAAGATTGCTGGGCTGGAACGTTCTTTTCATGACCGTAACTCATTGTTTGTTTGCCGCACTGGACGCACAGCAGTGAACGCGCAATGTTAGCGGCTGCCATGAACGGGTGTCAATCAAAATGGGCTTTCGGCTTGTGGATAACTCAGTGCGGTACGTATAGACTGCTACGTCCCCGTACATCGAGCACGGTCCGTTCTGGAGATTTGGAGCGTGGATGCCCCTTTGTGGAAAAAATGTCTAGAGCGCCTGGAGTCCGAACTGCCTGAACAGCAGTTCAATACCTGGGTACGTCCGCTGCATGCCGTTGTGGAAGACAACTGCCTGCGCCTGCTGGCACCAAACAGGTTCGTCCTGGATTGGGTTCGGGAGAATTTTTTCGATAGAATACAACAGGCTGTTCTAGATATTGCGGCTACGCCGACGCCGCGGATCGCGCTCGAAGTCGGTACTCGCCGTGCTGCGTCCCCAGTGCCGACAAGTGCCCCTGAGACGGAAACCCGCTTCAGCCGCGATAGCGAGCGTCCCGCCTCCGCGCGTCGCAGTTCTGCTGGAAGTCATACACTGAATGCGACCTTCACCTTTGAGAACTTTGTCGAGGGTAAATCCAATCAATTGGCGCGTGCCGCTTCTACCCAGGTCGGCGAAAATCCGGGTGGCGCTTATAACCCGCTATTCATATATGGCGGTGTCGGGCTAGGAAAAACGCATCTGATGCATGCCGTCGGTAACCTCATTATGGCTAGCAAGCCTGAGGCACGCGTGGTGTATCTGCATTCCGAGCGATTTGTTGCTGACATGGTCAAAGCGCTTCAGCACAACGCCATCAATGAATTCAAACGCTATTACCGTTCGGTAGACGCTTTACTCATTGACGACATCCAATTTTTCGCCGGGAAAGAGCGTTCTCAAGAGGAGTTTTTTCATACCTTCAACGCGCTTTTAGAAGGTCAACAACAGGTAATTCTTACCTGCGACCGTTACCCGAAGGAAGTTAAAGGCCTGGAAGAACGGTTAAAATCACGCTTTGGATGGGGATTGACCGTAGCCATAGAGCCCCCTGAACTTGAAACCCGGGTCGCGATACTGATGTCGAAAGCCGCTCAAACACAGGTTGATCTTCCCAATGAGGTTGCCTTCTTCATTGCAAAGCGTATTCAGTCCAATATTCGTGAACTTGAAGGTGCGCTGCGACGCGTTGTTGCAAGCTCACGATTCACAGGTCGGCCAATCACGGTGGAATTCGCTAAAGAAGCCCTGCGAGATTTACTTGCCTTGCAAGATAAACTGGTTTCTATTGAGAATATTCAAAAGACCGTTGCCGATTACTACAAGATGCGCATTGCTGATCTACTTTCGGCACGTCGAAGTCGCTCAATTGCGCGGCCTCGGCAAATTGCTATGTCTTTGGCCAAAGAATTGACCAGCCACAGTCTGCCCGAAATCGGCGATTCCTTCGGCGGGCGTGATCACACGACAGTTTTGCACGCGTGCCGTAAAATCGCAGAATTGCGCGAGGCTGATGCCCGCGTCAAAGAGGATTATTACAACCTGTTAAGAACACTAACAACATGATGTGGGAAAGTTGTGGATGAAAATGCATGCTGACTTTTCATATGATTTATCCACATTTCATGCACAGGCATAAGCATTCTTGTACAGCAGTTCGCACGATAAACAGGATATTGATTTAATTGTGTAATATATTCATATCCACAGATCGGTCGCACACTAATAGTAATTACAGTTTATTAAATATATATAAATCTATTTAATAAAGTAACAAACGCGAATTAGGATAACCCATGAAATTTAAAATCCAGCGGGAAGCCTTTCTGAAACCCCTTCAGCAGATTATTGGCGTTGTTGAACGTCGTCAGACACTGCCTGTGCTGGGTAATATCCTGGTTCAAGCGACTAAACAGGGTTTGACGTTGACGGCCACTGATCTGGAAGTCGAGTTGGTTGCAAAGGTCGGTTTAGATGTGGAGACCGAAGGAGAAATAACGCTCCCTGCACGCAAACTGCTGGATATCTGCCGGACGCTGCCGGAAGAAGCTTGGCTCGAAATCGCAGTTGATAAGGAACGCGCGTTGGTCCGTTCTGGTAAGAGCCGCTTCACTTTGGCAACACTCCCTGCCTCCGATTTCCCGGTGGTTGATGAACTTAAAAGCGTACAAGCCTTTGGTTTTTCACAAAAAAACCTTAAAGAATTGATCGAACGAACGCATTTTTCGATGGCTCAGCAGGATGTTCGTTACTACCTCAATGGCCTCATGTTGGAATTGGATAAAAAGGGTATTCGCAGCGTCGCGACCGATGGGCATCGACTGGCTATGTGTGAACTATCAGCGAAAACAGGTATTAGCGATGGGCAGCAGGTAATAGTCCCAAGAAAGGGAGTACAGGAATTGCTGCGCTTATTGGAGAGCGACGAGGGTGAGGTCGAAATCCAACTCGGTGGTAACCACATCCGCATCAGTACTCCTGAGATTCGGTTTACTTCCAAATTGATCGATGGCCGTTTTCCTGATTACAAGCGTGTCATGCCCAAAGGTGGTGATAAGCAGATACAGGCTGATCGTGCCGGTCTTCGCCAAGCGTTGGCTCGTACATCAATCCTGTCCAACGAAAAGTATCGTGGAATACGCCTGACACTCGATGAAAACATTCTTAAAATACAAGCACATAATCCTGAGCAAGAAGAAGCAGAGGAAGAACTTGAAATTCAATATGGTGGTGAGGCGCTAGAAATCGGCTTCAATGTGACCTACCTACTCGACGCCTTGGCTGCGCTGCCGGGAGACGACGTCCGTATACTCCTGTCTGATGCAAACAGTAGCTGCCTGATTGAGGAAGGTGGGTCTGGTCATTGTAAATATGTGGTTATGCCCATGCGTTTATAAGCCGCAGTAGGGTGTACGAATGAGTCTTAAGCAGCTCACCATTCGCGATTTCCGAAACATTGCGGCGGCTGAGCTGGAATTTTCCCCGCAGTTAAATTTGATCACTGGGCGAAACGGTGCGGGGAAAACCAGTTTACTGGAAGCGGTATATTTCCTTGGCCGCGGTCAATCCTTTAGGTCGTCTCATCCCTCCAGTGTAATTCGTGCGGGAGCCGAGTCACTCCTTGTAACTGGTCAGGTAACAGACCAGTTTGGTGTAGCCATTCCAGTCGGCGTACAGCGCGAAAAAACGACCCTACGCGTTCGTATGGCGGGCCGCACGATTCAGCATCTTGCCGAATTGATCCCAAGTTTCCCCTTTCAGCTTATGACGCCAGACAGTCACCAACTTATTGAAGGTGGGCCGCGGCATCGACGCCGCTTTCTAGATTGGGGCGTGTTTCACGTGGAACCCACTTTTTTCCCGGGTTGGCAGCGCTATAGTCGGGCCTTGCGGCAGCGAAACGCAGCCTTGAGATCCAAATCATCACCACAAGAAATCACGATGTGGGATAACGAGTTAGTGGCTTCGTCAGGGTTATTAGACCAGCAGCGACGCGACTATGTCGGTCATCTGCTGACAGCGTTGCCTCATTACGTCTCCGACCTCCTAGATGTTGGCGAGATTCAATGGGATTATCGACCTGGTTGGCCGCGAAAATTTCATTATGCGGAAGCGTTGATTGAGAGTCTTGAGGGTGATCGTCGGCATGGATTTACACGTATCGGCCCGCACCGAGCTGATTTGGTGCCGCTACTGGAGGGGCAGCCCGCGCAAGAGAGAATTTCACGTGGACAGCAAAAACAACTTGTGGCCGCATTGATGCTAGCCCAGGCACGGGTTTACCAGGACAAAAAAGCGCAACCATGCATCTTTCTTATCGATGACCTAGCGTCAGAACTCGATAGCGAACGCAGGGCGTATGTGTTGCAGCACCTATATCAGCTGGGTACCCAGGTCTTCCTGACAGCCATAGATGTCGACTCCATTGACCATAAAATCTGGCCCCAGCGGCGTCAGTTTCACGTGGAACACGGCCGCGTAGAGGAAGTGATATACTGATTCCGCTCTTGCCGAGGGAATACAAGAATGAGCGACAAGCCCACATACGACTCTTCCAATATCAAGGTGTTGCGCGGACTAGACGCTGTTCGCAAACGGCCTGGAATGTACATTGGCGATACCGATGATGGCACGGGCCTCCACCACATGGTGTTCGAGGTTGTCGATAATTCCATCGACGAAGCGTTGGCCGGTTACTGCAAGACGATAACCGTCACTATTCATAGCGACGAATCTGTGACCGTCACGGACGATGGGCGCGGTGTCCCGGTTGATATTCATCCTGAAGAGGGTGTGTCTGCGGCAGAAGTTATCCTGACCGTCCTGCATGCAGGCGGTAAATTCGACGACAATTCGTATAAAGTTTCCGGCGGTCTGCATGGTGTAGGCGTCTCTGTGGTTAACGCCTTATCGGAAGACCTTAAGCTGACCATTCGCCGCGACGGCAAAATTTGGTACCAGGAATATCGGCTTGGCGAGCCCCAGTCACCCCTGGCTGAGATTGGCGCGACCGATGCCACCGGTACAGAGATCCGCTTCAAACCCAGCTCCACGATCTTCACGAATATCGAATTTCATTACGACTTACTGGCAAAGCGGCTACGTGAACTGTCCTTCCTGAATTCTGGCGTACGCATAAGCCTTAAGGATGAACGGACCGATAAGTCGGACCTTTTTGAGTATCAGGGCGGTATCCGTGCCTTTGTTGAGCATCTGAACCGGAATAAAACCCCTCTGCATCCAACCGTGTTCTATTTCAATACCGATCGCGACAACATAGGCGTGGAGGTTGCGTTCCAGTGGAATGACTCCTACCAGGAAAATATTTTCTGTTTTACCAATAACATACCGCAGCGTGATGGCGGGGCACACTTGGCAGGCTTCCGTGCGGCCCTCACCCGCACCCTGAACCAATACATGGAACACGAAGGCATCATCAAGAAGAGCAAGGTGGCGCCCACTGGTGATGATGCGCGCGAAGGTTTGACCGCAGTTCTCTCCGTCAAGGTGCCGGATCCTAAGTTTTCGTCCCAGACCAAGGACAAGCTGGTTTCATCCGAGGTCAAAGGTACTGTTGAATCTACCGTGGCTGAGAAACTCCAGGAGTTTCTGCTGGAAAATCCCAGCGAGGCCAAGGGCATAACTTCCAAGATCGTCGATGCGGCGCGTGCCCGTGAAGCGGCCCGCAAGGCACGCGAGATGACCCGCCGAAAGGGCGCTTTGGACATCGCGGGGCTGCCTGGCAAATTGGCGGACTGTCAGGAACGGGATCCGGCTTTATCTGAACTATTTCTGGTCGAGGGTGATTCCGCCGGTGGCTCGGCCAAACAGGGTCGTGATCGACGTACCCAGGCCATTTTGCCGCTGAAGGGCAAGATCCTGAATGTGGAAAAGGCCCGCTTCGATAAAATGCTGTCGTCAGCCGAGGTCGGCACGCTCATCACGGCCTTGGGTTGTGGCATTGGCCGCGAAGAATTCAACGCCGACAAGCTACGCTATCACCGCATCATCATCATGACCGACGCTGACGTGGATGGATCGCATATCCGTACCCTGTTGCTGACCTTCTTCTACCGGCAGATGCATGAATTGATTGAACGGGGTTACATTTACATCGCCCAGCCCCCGCTTTATAAAATCAAAAAAGGCAAGCAAGAACAATATGTTAAAGACGATGGCGCGCTGAATGCCTATCTCCTGAGCAACGCCTTGGAAGATGCGCGACTGCATGTGAATGCGGACACGCCGGCTATCACCGGAACCGCGCTGGAGCAGCTCGCCGAACGCTACATGGCGGTGATGGCCGGCATCAAGCGCTTGAGTCGGCGTTATGACCCGGTCATTTTGGACAAGCTGGTGTATATGCCGACCCTGGATGCGTCTGTATCGCATGATGCAGCCAAAGTCGTGGATTGGTTTAGTGAACTGGAACAGCGCGCCAATAGCGCGCTCCCACCAGGCCAGAAGTTCGAGATTCTGGTCGCACTGCAATCCGAGCAGGAAGGTTTCATCGCCAACCTGGTCAAACGCACCCACGGCATCATCGCGGCTGAGCAGCGCCTGTCGAGCGAATTTTTTGCCTCGGGTGAATATCAACGCATGACCGAATTCGGCCGGCAGCTCGATGGGCTGCTGGGCGTAGGCGCGTATGTCATGCGTGGTGAACGTAAACAGGAGATCGCCAGCTTCAAACAGGCCATCGAATGGTTACTCGAACAGGCGCGTCGCGGACAGCATATCCAGCGCTACAAAGGCCTGGGTGAAATGAACCCCGACCAATTGTGGGAAACGACCATGAACGCTGAGACGCGCCGTTTGTTGCGCGTGCGGATCGAAGATGCTGTCGCGGCAGACGAGATCTTCACTACGCTGATGGGTGATCAGGTGGAACCGCGTCGCGAATTTATCGAGACCAATGCGCTGGCCGTGGCGAATCTGGATGTGTAGAGCGATGCTTCAGCAACGCCTAAAACAGTCAGGACAATAAACCATTTCATGAACGAATTGGTGTAGTAATTTTAACCATTTCGGTCTCAATCCAGGTTTCGGCCAACGCCAATATTTCCGCCGCTGTACGGCCTTGTGTTTGTATCGGTGGACCGATGACGACTTGAATTTCACCGGGACGTTTCAGGAATCCACGCTTAGGCCAAAATTCTCCCGCATTATGCGCGACCGGCACGATGGGATGTCCGCTCTGTTCGGCGAGCACGGCACCGCCGATGCGATAACGACCTTTTTGACCGGGTGCGATACGCGTGCCCTCAGGGAACACGACTACCCAACGCCCATCTTCTAAGCGTTGTCTGCCCTGTGTGATTAATTGATCGATCGCTTTGCGCCCGGCTTTACGATCGATGGCGATGGAACCCAGCATCGCCAATGCCCAACCAAAGAACGGCACCCACAACAGTTCGCGTTTCATCACCCAAACCTGCGGCGGAAAAATAGCCTGCAACGCCAGGGTTTCCCACGTTGATTGATGCTTGCAGAAGATGATGGCTGTATCGTGTGGAATATGTTCCGCGCCACTGACACGATAACTCAATCCACAACTGCGCTTGAGCCACCACAAGTTGAGGAGTGCCCAGCGCGAAGCGATGGCATAACGGATCTTGAATGAAAAGGGAAAGCACAGCACCGTCAGCAGCGCGAAGATGGGAATGGTCGTAACAAAGACGATCGAGAACAGGCTGGATCGAATTAACCCTAACGCGGTAGCGGAATGTGTATTCATGGCGCGTCTTCGTTCTCCAGCAAGGCATCGACCGCCGCCGCCAGATTCTCGAATACGGGGACAGCGTGTGCGCCGGCCAGCGCGGCTTGCGTGATCGCACCTTTCCCTGTCAGAACCAACAGCGGCTGGGCACCTACCGCGAGTGCCGCTTGCAGATCGCGCAGGGAATCACCAATGGCCGGAACGTTGTTCAACGAAACCCCCAAGCGCTGCTCAATCTCCTGGAATAAACCCGGCTTAGGTTTGCGGCAATCGCAGTGATCGTCAGGCGCGTGCGGGCAGAAAAAAATGGCGTCGACATTTCCGCCGAGTTCCGCGAGCGCCCGGTGCATCTTTTCATGAATACGGTTCAAGGTGTCCATCGTAAACAGACCGCGCGCCACGCCGGATTGATTAGTCGCGACCACAACGCGGTAATCGGCACGGTTTAAACGCGCAATAGCTTCGAGACTGCCGGGGATGGGCGCCCATTCCTCCGGCGATTTGATGTAGTCATCGGAGTCTTCATTGATGACACCATCACGATCGAGGATCACGAGACGCATGAAGTTAATTTCTTAGCCGCGGAACATGCGGACTTGATGAAAGGCAGAAGCATTGCCCACAGAGTGCATTCGATGTAGGAATTGATTTGCGTCATAGGCACGCATAGAGTTTCTACTTCAGTGATCTCAGTATTTTCCATGGACATAGTTTTCAATCCATATCGCGGAATTCGGACACGCGGATGCGGCCGTTGACCATGCGCGATTCACGTTTCATCAACATGTCCATCTTGTCCCAGAAAGACTGCTTCAGATCGAAGTTTTGGGCGATGGCCGTGCCGATCAGCAAAATGAACAGATCGGCACATTCCTCGGCAAGCTTGGCTTTGTCCTTACCCTTGGTGACGCACGAGGAAATCTCTCCGAGCTCCTCGGCCATCAGTGCGACGCGATAGGTCAGCTCCTCACCGCCGGTGTTCTTGAAATCATGCTTGTCGTGAAACGACTGCACGGCGTTCAACATGGCCTGATAGGAATCGTGCTCAGTCATCGCATTTAACTCTGTAAGCGGGAAAGATCGGCCACGCGCAGGAACAGCCCCTGCAGCTGCTGCAACAGGGCGAGACGGTTGGCGCGTAGCGCGGCGTCCTCGGCCATCACCATGACGTTATCGAAGAAACAGTCGACCGGTTCGCGCAACGCGGCCAGCCGACGCAGGCCCGCGGTGTAGTCGCCATGATCGAACTGCGCACTCACGTCGTCCCGTAACTCGTCCAGCGCCTTGGCCAGATCCAGTTCCGCCGTATCGATGAGCCGAGCAGCGTCGACTGTGTCAGGAATTTTTTCTTCAGTCTTGCGCAGGATATTGCCGATACGTTTATTGGCGGCGGCAAGACTCTCCGCTTCCGGCAGTGCGCGGAATTCCGTGACCGCGTACAGACGCGCGTGGAAATCCAGCGGTCGGGTCGGACGCTGTGCGTGCACGGCGTCGAACACATCCGGCGTGATGCCGGCATCGGTGTAATACGCGCGCAGGCGTTCCATTATAAAATCGAACACGCCGTCGACGGTGGTGCTCGCATTGAGTGCGGCAGGGAAACCGGCTGCAGCAGTCGTGAGCAGCTCTGCGAGATCGAGATCACGCTTGGTCTCGATGAGGATGCGCAACATGCCTAGCGCGGCGCGGCGCAACGCGAAGGGATCCTTGTCGCCGGTGGGCGGCTGACCGATAGCGAAGATACCGACCAGCGTGTCCAGACGATCGGCAATCGCCAGCGCTTGGCCGGTGGCGGACGCAGGCAGCGCATCGCCAGCGAAGCGCGGCCGATACTGTTCATCGAGCGCTTGCGCGACTTCGGCCGGTTCGCCGTCATGCTGCGCATAATAGCGGCCCATCACGCCTTGTAGTTCGGGGAACTCGAATACCATGTGGGTGAGCAGATCGCATTTCGCCAGCATCGCCGCGCGTTCGGCGAGTTGCTTATCGGCGCCGATGGCCAGGGCGATATGACCGGCGAGCGCGGCGACGCGTTTCTGTTTATCCAGCAGCGTGCCGAGTTTGGTCTGGAACACCATCGTGCCGAGTTTGTCGATGCGGTTTTCGAGGCGTTGCTTGCGGTCCTGATCCCAGAAGAATGCGGCGTCGCTCAGGCGCGGGCGCACCACGCGCTCGTTGCCGGCCTTCACTTGAATCGGATCGCGGCTGACGATGTTGGAAATGGTGATGAAGTGCGGCAGCAATTTGCCCTGCGCATCGACCACCGGAAAATATTTCTGGTTATCCTGCATGGTCGAGATCAACGCCTCGGAGGGCACGTCGAGAAAGCGTGTCTCGAAATCGCCGACCACGGCAACCGGCCATTCGACCAGCGCGGTGACTTCATCGAGCAGACTGTCAGCGATCAGGGCGCGGCCACCGGCGGCGACACCGGCCTCAATCGTCTGGCCACGAATCGCCTCGCGGCGCGTGGCGAAATCGGCCATCACCCGGCCTTCGGTTTCCAGCAGCGGCGCATACGCGGCCGGCTCACCGATATATATGGTCTGCGGGTGATGGAAGCGGTGACCACGCGTCTCGCGGCCGGTTTTCACGCTCGAGGATCTCGGCATCGATCACCGCATCGCCGAACAGCAGTACGATCCAGTGCACCGGCCGCACGAACTCGGCTGTACCGGCGCCCCACCGCATGCGCTTGGGAATCGGTAGTTGCTGGAGTGCTTGCGTGACGATGTCCGGAATCAGTTCCGCAGTGGCGCGGCCGCGTTCCATGACGCGATAGATCAACCAGGCACCCTTGTCCGTTTCCAGTCGATCCAATTGTTCCATCGCTGACGCCACAGGACCGCGCGAAACCCTGCGCGCCGGGTGTCGCATTACCCTCGCCATCGAAGGCGGCAGTCAACGCCGGACCGCGACGAATCTGCTCGCGGTCGGACTGGGCAGTGGTGAGTTGTTCGATCCAGATCGCCAGACGTCGCGGTGCGGCATAGCTGTGCACCGTACCGAAGGCGAGCCCGGCCTGTTCCAAACCTTTGCGCACGCCGTCGGTGAAGGCCTGACTCAGGCGCAGCAATGCCTTCGGCGGCAGCTCTTCGGTGCCGATTTCGATCAGCAGGTCACGCGTCTCGCTCATGCCGCGCCCTCCGGCTTGCACAGCGGAAAGCCCAAAGCCTCGCGGGCGTTGAAATAGGCCTGGGCGCAAGCGCGCGCCAGCGTGCGCACGCGCAGAATGAAGCGCTGCCGTTCGGTCACGGAAATTGCGCTGCGCGCGTCCAGCAGATTGAAGGTGTGCGAGGCTTTCAACACCATTTCATACGCGGGCAACGGCAGGCCGGCCTCGATAAGTTTCTGGCTTTGCTGTTCACAAACATCGAACCAGCGGAACAGCTCTTCCACCGGTGCCTGTTCGAAATTGAAGCGCCGACATCTCGACCTCGTTCTGATGGAACACGTCGCCGTAGGTGACGTTGCCCTGCGGGCCGCGCGTCCACACCAGATCGAAAACGCTTTCCACACCTTGCAGGTACATGGCAATGCGCTCCAGGCCGTAGGTGATCTCGCCGGAGACTGGCCGGCAGTCGAGACCGCCGACCTGTTGGAAATAGGTGAACTGGGTGACTTCCATACCGTTTAGCCAGATCTCCCAGCCCAGCCCCCAGGCGCCCAGTGTCGGCGATTCCCAGTTGTCCTCAACGAAGCGGATATCATGCACCAGCGGATCGATGCCAAGCTGGCGCAATGAACCGAGATAGAGTTCCTGAATGTCGAGCGGCGAGGGTTTGAGGATCACCTGAAACTGATAGTAGTGCTGCAGGCGATTCGGATTCTCACCGTAGCGACCGTCGGTCGGCCGGCGCGAAGGCTGCACATAGGCGGCGCGCCAGGGTTCGGGACCAATCGAACGCAGGAAGGTCGCCGGGTGAAAGGTGCCGGCGCCGACTTCCAAATCGAGCGGCTGCAGGATCACGCAGCCTTGGGCCGCCCAATATTCCTGCAAGGCCAGGATCAGGCCCTGAAATGTACTGACGTCGCGCCCGCTGGCGGCGACCGGAGTTTGCGCAGACATCGACATGAATCAACTGCTTAAGCTAATGGAGCGGGGAGTATAGCGGGTCGCTGGGTGGGAGGTAAGCGGGCTGTTGCCGATGAGGGGCTGTGAAGGGAGAGAACGGATTCTCTCCCTTCACAGTCAGCCCGCGCAGGACTGTTCCGAACGGGCGCATCAAATGTTTTTAGAACTGTAGACCGGCACCTACCGTGATCACGCTGGCTTGCAGGTCGGCGTCGTACTGCTCCCATTCGAGAATGGCATGGAACTGGTCCATGAACTTGTACTTGGCGCCGATGCCGTACATCAGATCCTCACCATCGTAGCTGACGGTGTTGATGTCCTGATCCCATAAGGCGATACCGAGCTTGCCGTAGATGGAGAAATTCTCGACGATCGGGAACGCAGCAACGCCGGCGACATAAAAGGCCTCGGTCTCGGTGTCGACCACGCCGGAGCTGGCGTCACCCAGGTCGGTCCAGCCGGCCTCGAAGCCAAAGTTCTCGGTGGCCATCATGCCGCCATAGAGTTTCCAGGCGCTGTCGGACTCGTTGAGACTGACGCCATGGGCCGAGTCGTCGATGTCGGATTGGCCGATGCCGGCGCCGAGGAAAACTTCGGCATGACTGGCGGTGCTCCACAACAGGGCGGCACTCAGGGCAATCCGTAGTGTGGTTTTCATGATGTACTCCTCCAAAGCAGATGTTGGGTATTTGGACTTATGCGGCCGCCGTGACGACCGATGGCCGGAGATTCTAGCAGCAATCGCCGCGACGACCAGGGGTTATTGAACATCAGACCGGGCTTGGTGTGGAATCTGCATGGCCTCAGTGCATCAAGCCGCCCGTGGCGGGCGCCGCTAAGAGCATACACGGCAGGAGGATTCCCATGACGCAACTGATCCTGGAACCGACGTCTACCGCACAATGGCACGCGCTGGTCAGCGCGGCGGAAGCGGCGTCCACACGTCGTCTGGATGAAACGCTAGAAAGTTATCTGGTGTTTTTGCTGATGCGCTTTGCGGCGCGCCCCGATCTCGCCGACCGGGTGCTGGCCATGGATTATCTGCGCGGCAGTGCGGCGGCTGGCCAGTTGCAGGAATCGCAGTTGCGCGATGTTGGCGACCAGTGCCTATTATTCTCGGGTCTCTACCCGCAGCGTGCGGAACGCCGTCTAGTACGGGTCTCATATTATGTTGAATTGGGCCGGGGCGCCTATGGGCAACTCGGCGAGCGCCTGCGGCATGCCGGGGCAGCCATGTATCAGCAGCTCTGCCAGGGCTTTGTGGTGTTGATGGATGTGTTGCAGGCGATGCGTACACTGGACGGAGCGCCGGTGCTGACACCGCTGCAGAGCCTCGAATTGTGGGCCGATACCGGCAGTCAGGGCGCCCGGCAACAACTGCGTGCCTGCACCGATGCCACCCCGATTATGCCGGCGGCCACCCTGCAAAAACCGCACTAAAGCCAGCGATAGCAACGGCCAGTATCACGCTGCCGTGCTCGGCGAATTGGGCTAGAATGAGCGCCCTTTCTCCCGGGTGGCTGGCATGTCCGAACAACGCAAGGCAGTAGCGCTGATCTCCGGCGGCTTGGATTCCATGCTCGCAACCAAGGCGATGCTGGATCAGGGCATCCGCGTCGAGGGCATCAATTTCTTCACCGGTTTTTGCGTGGAGGGGCACACCCACGCCATTCGCCGCCAGGATGACGCCAAGCCAAAACGCAACAACGCGCTGTGGGTCGCCGAGCAGCTCGGCATAAAACTGCACATCGTCGACGTCATCGAAGAATATAAAGATGTCGTGCTGAATCCCAAGCACGGCTACGGCGCCAACCTCAATCCCTGCCTGGACTGCAAGATCTTCATGGTGCACAAGGCGCTGGAATGGATCGACGCGAACGGTTTCGATTTTATCATCACGGGCGAGGTGGTTGGCCAACGGCCGATGTCGCAACGCAAGGACACCATGCCGGTGGTGGCGCGTGAATCCGGTGCCGAGGATCGCTTGGTGCGGCCGCTGTGCGCGCAGAAACTCCCCGCGACATTGCCCGAGCGTGAAGGCTGGATCGACCGCGAGCGTATGTTTGCTTTCAGTGGCCGTTCGCGCAAACCGCAAATGGCATTGGCCAAGCAATATGGTTTTGTCGAATATGCACAGCCCGCGGGCGGCTGCTGTTTCCTCACCGACGAACAATACGCCAACAAACTCGCCGATCTCTGGCAGGGGCGTGGTGAGCGTCGCTATGAGTTGGATGACATCATGTTGCTCAAAGTCGGCCGACATTTGCGTCCTCGCCCACATTTCAAAATGATCATCGGCCGCGAAGAAGGCGAGAACAATTTTCTCGAAGGTTATCGCAAACAGTTTGTGCATCTGCGTGCCGTGAATTACGACGGCCCGCTGGCATTGATCGATGGCACACCGGATGCCAGCGATTTGAAGCTCGCCGCGCGCTTGGTGTGTCGTTTCGGTAAGGGTCGTGATGTCGAACGTATGCAGGTGCTGATCACCGATCAACAAGGCGACAGCCGGGTGGTTGAGGTCGCACCGCTGACAACCGACGATATACCGCAGGCCTGGTATTTATGAGCGAACATGAGATCGACGCGCGTAATCTGCTGTGCCCGCTGCCAGTGATTCGCACACAAGATGCCGTAAAGAAATTGCAGCCGGGTGATCGCCTGCATGTGCTATGCACCGATCCAGGTGCGCTGCACGATATTCCAACCTGGTGTCGCATCAATGGACATAGCGTGTCCGATATCATCAAGCACGGACGAGAGATCACCATCGTCGTGCAGGTTGCGGAACGAGAGGCCTGAGGCATGGCATTATCGAACGCAGCCGCGGCCATCACGAATGAAAGCGCGGGCAACCGGCGTTATAAGGAGATTCGCCGCGTCACGATCGTTGGCGCCTTGATCAATGCACTGTTGTCAGCGATCAAATTGATATTCGGCTATCTGGCGCATTCGCAGGCACTGATCGCCGACGGCCTGCATTCACTCTCAGATCTGGCCAGTGATATTCTTTTGCTGTTCGCGGCCAAGCATGCGACCCGCAATGCTGATGAAGAACATCCTTATGGCCATGGTCGCATCGAAACCGTGTTCGGCATCGTGCAAGGCGCCATCCTCGGCGCCTTCGCGTTGGGAATCGCCTACGATGCGGGTCAGCGCCTGTTCAATCCAGAACGGTTAATGACACCGGAATTGGTTGCCTTGATCATCGCGGGTGTCTCCGTGTTGGCCAAGGAACTGTTATATCGCTACACCATCGAGGCGGCGCGCCGACTCCGTTCCAATATGCTGCGTGGTAACGCGTGGGATCACCGCAGTGATGCCATCTCCTCGATCATCGTGGTGATCGGCGTGGCCGGAACCTTGGCGGGCTTACCCTATCTCGATGCGCTGGCGGCCATTGGCGTGGCCTTGATGATTATCAAAATCAGCGGTGATTTGATCTGGCAGAGTGTCCGTGAATTGATCGATACTGCGCTGGATGCCGAGCGAGGTCGAGCGGATCCGCGGGCAGATCCAGCAGGTCGGCGGCGTGCGGCGTGTGCACATGCTGCGCACCCGCAAGAGCGGCGGCGACGCATTGGTCGATGTGCATATCCAGGTCGATCCGACGTTGAGCGTGTCCGAAGGTCACCGCATCGGCGAGAAGGTCCGCGACGAACTGATCGCCGAGATCGAGGAGGTGGCGGATGTCACCGTGCATATCGATCCCGAGGACGACGAGACCTGCTCGCCCTGCGATCACCTGCCGTTGCGTGAAGAGGTGCTGACGAGCCTGCGGGTCCAATGGGCAGGAACTCCCGGCGGCCGGGGCTATCGAAGGCATCACCCTGCATTATTTGGACGGGAAGATTCACCTGGAGCTGGTTCTACCACTAGAATGGGCGCCCGACCGGGGTGCGACCGAGGCGCTGACGCGTGAATTCCAGCGGCGTGCCGGTGCCGTCGCAGTGATCGGCGAGGTAAAGCTGCGCTATCGCTAGCGCACCATAGATGTGCAAGCTGGCAATGCAGCGCACTATTAAGTGGCGTGTTTGCGCGGGAGCGCCGATAGTTTTGAATTAGTAAACTGATATTTATGTAGATTTTTCTGTGGCATATTTCGTGCTCCAAAGTGGACACGATATTTATTTGCTGCTTGATGTGATCCGCAGGACAGGGATTGCCAGATGCAGCGTGTTAAAACTTAAATCAAGCGGAGAGAGACGATGACAGCAGCCAAGGTACAAAAGACGATGAAGGACAACGCAGTCAAATTCGTTGACCTTCGTTTCACCGACACCAAGGGCAAGGAGCAGCACGTCACTGTGCCGACCGCCATGGTGGACGCCGGCTTTTTCAAGGACGGCAAAATGTTCGACGGTTCCAGTATCGCCGGTTGGAAAGGCATCAATGAATCCGACATGGTGTTGATGCCGGACACCGATACCGCCGTCATGGACCCGTTCTCCGACGAACCGACCCTGATCATCCGCTGCGACATTCTCGAACCCAACACCATGAAGGGCTACGAGCGTGATCCGCGGTCGCTGGCCATGCGCGCCGAGGCTTATCTGAAATCCACCGGCATCGCCGACACCGCTTACTTCGGTCCGGAAAACGAATTCTTCATTTTCGACGATGTGCGTTGGGGTTCCACCATCAGCGGCTCGTTCTGCAAGGTCGATTCCAACGAGGCATCCTGGAACACCGAGCGCGTCTATGAAGACGGCAACATGGGTCACCGCCCGACCGTCAAAGGGTGGTTATTTCCCGGTGCCGCCGGTCGATGCGCTGCACGACTTGCGTTGCGCCATGTGTCTGGCCCTCGAAGAAATGGGGCTGGTTGTCGAAGTGCATCACCACGAAGTGGCCACGGCCGGCCAATGCGAAATCGGCGTCGGTTTCGGCACGCTGGTGAAAAAGGCCGACGAGGTGCAGATCCTGAAATATGTGATTCAGAATGTCGCCCACGCCTATGGCAAAACCGCCACCTTCATGCCCAAGCCGATCGTCGGTGACAACGGCAGTGGCATGCACGTGCATATGTCGTTCGGCAAGGGTGGCAAGAATATCTTCTCCGGTAACAAGTACGGCGGTCTGTCCGACATCGCGCTTGTTTTACATCGGCGGTATCATCAAGCATGCCCGCGCACTGAATGCCTTCACCAATCCCGGAACCAACTCGTACAAGCGACTGGTGCCGGGTTTCGAAGCGCCGGTGATGCTGGCCTACTCCGCGCGTAACCGTTCGGCGTCGATCCGTATTCCGCACGTGCCGAATCCGAAGGGCCGTCGTATCGAAGTGCGTTTCCCGGATTCGACTGCCAATCCGTATCTGGCCTTCTCCGCCATGATGATGGCCGGCCTGGACGGTATTCAGAACAAGATCCATCCGGGTGAGGCGATGGACAAGGATCTGTACGATCTGCCGCCGGAAGAAGAGAAGAAGATCCCGACAGGTCTGTCATTCGCTGGATCAGGCTCTGGAAGCCCTGGACAAGGATCGCAAGTTCCTCAAGGCCGGCGGTGTATTCACTGATGACGTGATCGATAGCTACATCGCGCTGAAGATGCACGAAGTCACACGCATCCGCATGACCACGCATCCGATCGAGTTCGACATGTACTACAGCCTGTAATCGTTTAGGCTGGTTATGACCTACAACGCCCCCATTTGGGGGCGTTGTGCTTTTGGTGATGTGATCGCAGTTGGAAAGTACAAGCGCAGGGTTGCATCGCTGAAGATCGAGGCTTATGTTTGGCTCATGCACAGATTAATTTCAGCGGTCCTGCTCGGCGTCCTTCCGGCATTGGTCTCGGCCGGTGTCTACAAGTGGGTCGATGCCGACGGTGCGGTGCACTTCAGTGACGTGCCGCAGGAGGGTGCGGAAGAGGTGCACATTGCGCCACCGCAGACCTATCAAGCTCCCAGCCTGCCGCCCATAACGCCACGCCCCGAAGCCGTTGCAGAGCCCGCCGCCTATGCGCGGTTTGCCCTGGTGACGCCGGCCGCCGATGAAAGCATCTGGGACAATACCGGCCAGCTGGTCGTGACCTTCGCGGCGGAACCGCCCTTACAAACCGACCTGGGCCACCGCCTGGTCGTGCTGCTCGATGGTCAAGCCCAAGTGACGCAGCAGGAGGACACCAGCGTGACCCTGGAAAACGTCGATCGAGGCAGCCACACCCTCCAAGGTCAGATTGTCGATGTCCGCGGCGATGTTCTGATGAGCAGTGAAACCATCTCGGTGCATATGCACCGCCAATCCGTCCTGGCGCCCAACCGCGCCCAGCCGACACCCAAGCCCAAACCAAAATAGAGCCCTGCGCACTATAATAGAGCATCGACTGTCCATTGCTGGGGCGGTGGTCTCCTGTTGGTCAGCTCATTCAGAGCGGTTATTGTGTTGTATCCCGCTGTTTTAAATGAATGTATTCGGTTAAATCCAAAACTGTGCGGGCGCCACGCGGAATCGCCCGGCCCTGGTTTGCTTCTTGCTATGAACCCGTTATGGATGCACTACAGATGAAAATGGTGAGTCGAGATGGCCGCATCCTGGAGGGCTTGAACACGGCCGTCCTGGTGTTTGACCGGTCGCTGCGACTTACCTACTTGAACCCCGCCGGCGAAAACTTGCTGGCGGTGAGCCTGCGCCAGGCCAGTGGACATGGCGTACTCGATCTATTGCCGGGGGCGACGACCCTGTCCGAGCGCTTGCGTTGTGCCTTCGAGGGTAACCAGCCCTACACCGAACACGAATTGCATTTGCACCTGACGGGTGGCCGCGAGATCACGGTCGACTGCGTGGTCACGCCCATCGATCAGCCCGACGGGACTGAGATCGTGGTCGAGCTGACACAGCTGGATCGGCACTTGCGCATCGCGCGCGAGGAAAATTTATTGGAGCAACACCAAGTCGCCCGCCAAATGGTGCGTGGCCTGGCGCACGAGATCAAGAACCCGCTCGGCGGCCTGCGTGGCGCGGCACAACTGCTGGAGCGCGAACTGGTTGATGAAGATCTGAAGGAATACACGCGCATCATCATCGGCGAGGCGGATCGTCTGCGCGGCTTGGTCAATCGCATGCTGGGGCCGAACCAGCTTCCGCAGATGCGGACCTGCAATATCCATCAGATCGTCGAGCATGTGCGTAATCTGGTGGCGGCCGAAGAACATGCCGGCCTGACGCTGATTCGCGACTACGACCCCAGCATTCCGGATTTCCGCGCCGATCCGGAGCAACTCATCCAGGCGTTGCTCAATATCGTGCGCAACGCCGCGCAGGCATTGCAGGGAAAAGGTCAGATCATTCTGCGCACGCGCGCGCAGCGGAAATTCACCATCGGCCAAAAGCGTCACAAGCTGGTGGTGCGTGTCGATGTCATCGACAACGGCCCGGGTATTCCAGACGATATGCTGGAAACGATTTTCTATCCGATGGTGACCGGACATGCCGAGGGCACGGGTCTGGGACTGTCGATCGCTCAATCTCTGGTCAATGTCCACGGCGGCATCATCGAATGCAGCAGTCGGCCGGGCCACACCGAATTCACAATATTGTTACCGTTGGAGATGATTCATGAGCAAGGGCGATAAGATCTGGGTGATCGATGATGATCGCTCCATTCGCTGGGTGTTGGAAAAGGCACTGAAACAGGCCGACATGGACGTGTCGAGTTTTTCCGGTGCGACGGGTGTGTTAGATGCCTTGGAGCGCGCGCGTCCCGATGCGCTGATCAGCGATATTCGTATGCCGGGCATCAACGGTCTCGACTTGCTGGGGGACATTCACGCGCGCTATCCCGATCTGCCGGTCATCATCATGACCGCGCACTCCGACCTCGACAGCGCGGTGGCTGCCTATCAAGGCGGCGCCTTCGAATATCTACCCAAGCCTTTCGATGTCGATGAAGCCGTGGCACTGGTGCAACGCGCCGTCGAACATCACCGTCGGCAAAAGGGCGATAGCAGCCAGGCCACCTTGACGCAAATGCCCGAGATTATCGGCGAGGCGCCAGCGATGCAGGAGGTGTTCCGCGCCATCGGCCGTCTGTCCCGCTCCAACATTACGGTGCTCATCAACGGCGAGTCCGGCACCGGCAAAGAATTGGTCGCACGCGCGCTGCACCGTCACAGTCCGCGCAAAGACGCGCCATTCATTGCACTGAACATGGCGGCAATCCCGCGCGATCTATTAGAGTCGGAATTATTCGGCCACGAACGCGGCGCCTTCACCGGCGCGCAAAATCGTGCGCATCGGACGTTTCGAGCAGGCCGACACAGGCAGTCTGTTCCTGGATGAGATCGGCGACATGCCGGCCGAATTGCAAACGCGTTTGCTGCGGGTGCTGGCCGACGGCGAGTTCTACCGTGTCGGTGGCCATACGCCGATCAAGGTCGACGTGCGCATCATTGCCGCGACGCATCAGAATTTGGAAGCGCTGGTCAAGGAAGGACGTTTCCGCGAAGATCTTTATCATCGACTCAATGTCATCCGCGTACATATTCCGCCGCTGCGTGAACGCCGTGAGGATATTCCACCGCTGCTGCGTTTCTTTCTCGATCGCGCCGCACAGGAACTCAATGTCGAACCCAAGAACATACGCGCCGAGGTGGCGACCTACCTGTCGCAATTCAACTGGCCGGGCAATGTGCGGCAGCTGGAAAATCTGTGTCGCTGGTTGACCGTGATGGCCGCCAGCCGCGAGATTCACATGGCCGATCTGCCGCCGGAATTGAACGAGACACTGACGGAACAGGCGGGTGGTGCAGGTAATTGGGAGCAGGCCTTACAGCGCTGGGCCGATCAGGAACTCGGGCGCGGCGAAACCGGTTTGTTGGATCGCGCCACGCCGGCGTTCGAACGCATCATGATCGAAATCGCATTGAAGCATACCGGTGGACGACGCCAGGACGCCGCGCGTCTGCTCGGCTGGGGGCGCAACACGCTCACACGCAAGATCAAAGATCTGGGGATAGACGATGCGGGCGCGGACGATTAATTCGTCATTGCGAGGAAGCCTTGACCCGAATGGGTAAGGTAACCATATGAAGCACGAATGGATTCTATGTGCGTAGCGAGCGGCAATCTCCAAACGGTTGTGTCCGCGTTATGAGATTGCCGCGCTTCGCTCGCAATGACGGGATTGTTTCTGATCGCCCCGATGTGGAGCTTTACAGGGTTTTACTCTCACTGCGCAACGCCGCGCCGATCGCCAACAGACACTGCGCAGCCTGCTCGGCGGAAACCTTCTCCGCGCCGTCGACCACTTCACTGAGCGCCAGCATGCGTGCCTGCAGACCGAGATTGGCGCGCAGGCCCTCGACCAAACCTGGTACCGGTTCGGCAAGTGGTGCGATCAGCAGATGAGTGATCGCCGCCTGCTGGAAGGTGCGATCGTAATAATCCAGTGAGCGTTGCACCTCCAAGGCCAGCGCATCGAACAAGGCCTCGGTCTGCCCGTCGGCCGCGGCCTCTTGCAAGCGTGTCTGGCCAATATCCAAGGTGCGCGCAAGATACAGCGTCTGATTACGGCACAAGGCGATCAGGCCACGCTCTGCGCCAAAGTACAGCAGCGCCACACCTTGCGCATCTTCCGGCAATTGTGCCGCGACATTGCGCAAGGCCAACTCCGGTATATCGATCACGCCCAGACCGATGCCGGCATCTTGCAATTGATCCGCAAGTTGCTTGACGTCGTTGCTGCGGCTGACCACGACATACAGATGTGTCTGCGTCGTGCGCGCACCGCTGGCCGGCGCATCGAACACATCCAGCACCGCATCATCGACATGAAAGTCGATGAGTTCGCGGATCCGCCAGCGCACGGCGGCGCGCAATTCATTGGCAGGCACATCGGGCGCTTCGATCAGCAGCAGGCTATAACTGCCGAGCGGCATCACGGTGTGGCATTCGGCCTTGGCAAGATTCTGTTGGCGGCCGAGTGTCGACAAGGTCTCGGCGAGTTGGCCCTCATTGGCGGCGCGGAACTGACAGTGCTGCAGGCGCGGCCGCGCGCCCGTGGTATCGACTTGCGCCAAGGCGACCCCGTCGCTGCGCACCACGACCGCTGTATGAATACCGCGCGCGCGCGTTTTGCCGAACGATAAGAATGACCAGTTCATAGACATATCCATGTGTTCATGTTGGTTGGATACTAGCAGTGCGTGCCGCACGCCCCAAGTTTCGCTTACTACGGAATGATTTCGCGCCAGACGCGTAATCCGCTGCCGCCGCCACCGGAACCACTGGGAAAGGACACGCCGCGCAGATTCTCCGTGGTGGGCATGGCGACCGTCGACCAGGTGGTGCCGGACAGGCGCACGCTGGCGCCGCCATTACCCACCGCCCAACAGTCGCCTCCGGGGCTACAATGCACGGCGTTGAGTGTCTGGTTCGGGCTGTTGTTGGTGATGCCGACAGCCGTCCAGCTGGCGCCGTTGCCGAAAATGATCGTGCCGCGGCTGCTGCTGGTGTTGCCGACCGCCCAGCAGCTGCTGGCATTGATACAGTGCACCGCATTCAGGCGGACATTCGGCACGCCCGCATAGGACGGCATATCTCCCCAGGCGCCATCCCAGCGGACGATGGTTTCAGCGCCCCCCGAGGTGTTGCCGACCGCCCAGCAGAGATTGGCCGCAGGACAGGCGACGCCGCGCAGATGCGCGTTCGGCGTGTTGTTGGTGAAACCCGAGGTGACCCAGTTGCTGCCGACCAGGCGCACGATGGTACCATCGCCGCTGTCACGCTCGCCGACCGCCCAGCAGCTCGTCGGCGAGAGACAATACACGGCATGGAGATCGCGATTATTGGGCGCGTCGTTCGCTGCCCCGGTGATGTTTGTCCAACTGTTGCTGCCGCTGTTCCAGCGCACGATGGTGCCGTTCTGGCCCACCGCCCAACAAGTGGTCGTATCGGGACAATGCACACCAAGCAGATCCTCGCCGTTAGGCGCGCCGTTGGTGAAGCCGGCCGTCGTCCAGCTGCTGCCATTTCCACGCACGATAGTGCCATTCTCACCGACCGCCCAGCAGTCACTGACGCTGACGCAATACACGGCGAAAAGATCGCGGCCGGCGGGCGTGCCGTTTGCCGCCCCGGTGATGTTGGACCAGGCGCCGCCGTTCCAGTACACGATGGTACGATTGAGACCTACCGCCCAGCCACCGCTGGAAACGGAAAGATCGCCCTCGATCAACCGCTGCGCGGGTGGCGCGCCAAGCAATACCCGCCCGAGCACGCGCACGCGGCACAGCGAACCGACGACATCGGCCGACTTTATCTGAAAATCGCCGCGCCCCAATGTCTGCGCGGCATCCGGCTCCAGCGCCGTACAGGCGGTACCCGCCGCCAGACGTTGGATCGCCCGCTCCAACCCACTCTCGGCTAGAAACAGCGCCTCGACACCGTCATTCTGCAAAGCCGTGTCGTTGATGTCGGTACCCGCCATGCGCAGGCCAATGCCGCCGAGCAGGGCGACGACCAGCAGCAGAAACACCGTCGCCATCAGTGTGCCGGCGCCGCGTTGCTTTCTCAGGGCTGCATGAGTAAACCCGTCATTCCCGCGCATGCGGGAATCCATGGTTCCAACCGACGTCAGGTTGCTGGATTCCCGCATGCGCGGGAATGACGAGCGCAAAATGTTTCTGGTCACGCCGCTGTTCATTGCCGATTCCTCAACGCGACGCGGGTGCGTTGTGGATAGCTATTGCCGTTGACGTCCGTGAGACTCAATTCGATGTCGACGAAGGCGACGTTGGCATCGCTGGTCGCGGCTGTACCGTCCTGTTGCCAATACGTCAGGGCAAGTGAACCGAGTTGATCGCTGAGCGTGAACGTACCAGCCGGCGTGTTATAGGCGAGCCGGAGATTGTTGCCGCTGGTATCGAGCGTCACCGTGGTCACGGTCGCGTCATCGTTCTCCAGGCGGCGGAACTGCACACTGGTGGGGTTACGCGACAGAAAATCGAAATCGGTCGTGGCCGCCGGATCGCGCCGCACCGTGCGCAGCTCGCGGGCGATGCGTTCACTGGAAAGACGCAACGCCGAGAGCGTGTCGATAGTGTCACGGCCCGCGCTAAAGGCGCCGACGCCAGTGCTCAATAGCACGGACAGGGTGACGCCGAGTATGCCCAGTATCACCAGCACCATGACCATTTCGATCAGGGTGAAACCGCGCTGCCCCCTCTCCCTCAGGGAGAGGGTTGGGGTGAGGGTAGTTACAACGTGCTTCACACAGCGCGCCATGCTCAATAACTCCCCAGCATGAATACCACCTGCGCGCGCACTGTGGTGTTGAAGGTGGTGGTGACGGTGACCACCTTGCAGGGATCGGTGAAACAGGCCGTGTTCGTCAGGGGCGTCACATCGGCAAGGCTGGCCGTGACGGCGTAAACCGCGCCGGGTGTGGTATAGGTGGCAGGCAATGTTGGGCAAGTTGAGCTTATTGCCGCGTAGCCTAGCACCCGCCGCGTCGCCAGAATGTGCTCGGCGCATTCCTGGGCGAGCTGTGTCGAGGTCTGAAGTTGCTCGTCGATGAGATAACTTTTCGATGCGTTGACGAACTGATCCATGAGCGCGACGCTGGCGATGCCGAGAATCACGATCACCATGACCATCTCGATCAACGTGAAACCTTGTTGTCTTCGGATGGCGACCGAGTGTTGCGCGCGCGCTCATGGCGTCACCGTCACGAAGCCTGTGACCGGACTCACTGAAAGTACTGCGCTCTGTCCACCACCGTTGGCCGTTAAGTTAACCGCCGTGCTGCGCAAGACACCCGCGCTGACCGGTCGGCCCAAACTATCGAAGCTGACGCTGGCGGCGGTGAGGGTTACACCATTGCTGAGTGTGAACGTGAATGGCTGCTGGGTTGCCGGATCGGTAATGATGGCGCTGGTGCTGTCAGTGCAACGGTAACTGCCGCTCAGGGATTCGAAGGTGAGCGTGCGACCCTGGCTCATCGCCAGCATCTGCACATGGCGGATATCGCGCGCGATCTGCGTGGCCTGGGCGTGCACACTGGAACTGGTGAGTGACATGCGCGGGACGGCCATGGCCGCGAGGATACCGATGATGACGATCACCATCACCAGCTCAACCAGTGTGAAGCCGTGCTGTTTTGAAATGTGCATCCTGCGTTTCATCGGCATCCGTTATGTCACCAACGCAAAGGGGCGGGCTCCGTGCCCGCCCCTGATGGCCCCTGCGGGGTGACCCGCGTGGGTTACGGAATGGTGCCTACGCAGCCCACCGACATCACCTACTGCGGCGGTGGCGCTGGTACAAGTGTTATCGGTGTAGGTCAGCACGATGTAGGTGCCGGTGCCGATGGTGAGCTGTACACCGGTAGCCTGCGGGCTGGCGGCTGCGCCATTGTTGGACACGCGGGCCGCCAATTGGGTCACGGTGGGATTGGTTTTCAGTTGCGGCGATGGCGATGGCATGAGCGGCGCGTACCGCTCCCTCTGAGCCGTCTTTGGCCGCATTCAGGGCATCAGTCGACGCATCATAAAAACGCGGTACCGCCATGGCGGCCAGGATGCCGATGATCACGATGACCATCACCAATTCAATCAGGGTAAAACCAGTCTGCTTGTTCATTGCCACAATCTCCATAATAGCGGGGTTGTGCATCCCGCACGTTGAGTCATCCCCGATATCGGGTTCTGGTTGGTTATCGACCTGCATTTTTGGAACTTAAACAAATTCATTACATAGGCTTACCTTACTAGCCACGATGTAGGGCAACCCGGCTGATATCCCACAGCGGCAGGAAAATGGCCATGGCCAGGATCAGCACAAAAATGGCGACGACGAAGGTCAGGATCGGCTCGATGGCCGAGCTGAGCTTGTTGATGCTGTATTCGACCTCCTGGTCGTAATAGGTGGCGACCTCGCCCAGCAATTCGTCGAGGGTGCCGGCCTCCTCGCCTACCGCCATCATCTGCAAAGACAGTGGATCGAAAATGCCCGAGCCGGCTGCGGTGCGAGCGATAGACTCGCCGCGCTCGATGCCGTTGCGCATGGTCAGAATGCGTTCTTCGATATAACGGTTGTCCAGCGCGCGCGCGACCACGCTCAAGCCCGTGATGAGCGGCACGCCGGCCGATTGGGCCATGGCAAACAGCCGCGTGAAGCGCGCCAGCGTCGCGCGATAAATCACCGGGCCAGCCAACGGCAAGCGCAATTTGAGTTTGTCCCAGCGGTAGCGGCCTTCCTCGGTACGCACGTAATGAATGACGCCGAAGACGACCAGTGCCGTGCCGCCTAACAACCAGATACCGTTGTTGACGAAGAAATCCGACAGCGCAATCAAACCGCGCGTCTGCCAAGGCAGCTCGGCGCCGAAGTTGGCGAAGAATTTACTGAACGGTGGAATCACAAAGCGCATGACAATGAAAATCGCCACGACGATCACGGTGAGCACAAAGCTCGGATAACGCAGCGCCTTCTTGATCTGATCGCGAGTGGTTTTTTCGCGCTCCAGGTAATAGGCCAATTGCTGGAAAATAGCCTGCAACTTGCCGCTGGTCTCGCCGACGCGAATCATCGCCACATAAAACGGCGAGAACACCTTCGGATGCTGATTGAGCGCGCTGGCCAGATCGTGACCGGCCTCCAGGCTTTGGCGGATCTCGCCGAGCGTGCCGGAGAATGTGCGGTTGCGTGTGGTGGCCGTCAGCCCCGCGAGCGCACTGAGAATCGGCACGCCGGCGCGCGTCAGGCTGTACATCTGGCGGCTGAACTGAATCAGATCGAACAGCTTCACCGACTGTGGGAAGTAGGCGTTCAGATCGTTGCTGAGATTGCGTTTGGCGCGCGCCGGCTGGATATCGATCGGCGTCAAGCCGCCCTCGATCAGACGCGCGGCCACGCCGTCGGCGTTGACGGCATCCATATTGCCGTGGATCGCGTCGCCGCGTGGACCTCGTGCTTTGTATTCGAAGATCGCTGCATCGTCTGCCTACTGTGTTATGCCCCTCACCGATTCCAGCCAACCCGCCAGACTCATCGCCTCGCCCACCGTGGTGACACCACCGCGCGCAAGTTCCAGGGCGTGTTGCACCAAGGGTCGATAGCCGGGCTGGGCGCGCGCGGCGCGTTCAAAGCCGCCTTGATCGTTGCGGCGCAGGCAGTCGATCAAGGTCGCATCCATTTCCAATAATTCATACACGCCGATGCGTCCGCGGAAACCGGTGTGATTGCACTGATTGCAGCCCGTGCCGGCATAGAACGTCGCTTGCACAGCCTCTTCACCGAGCGCACCGCGCAGCCACGCTTTCTGGCTGTCATCGGGTTGTGATTCGCTGCGGCATTTTTCGCAGATGCGCCGCACCAGGCGTTGCGCGACGATGGCCTGCACGGCGGACGCGACCAGATACGGCTTCCGGCCCATGTCGATCAGGCGAAGGCGGTGCTGGTGGCGTCGTTGGTGTGCAGTGTCGACAACACCAAGTGGCCGGTCATGGCGGCGCGCAGGCCGATCTCGGCGGTCTCCTGGTCGCGCATTTCGCCGACCAGCACGATATCCGGATCCTGACGCAAGGCGGTGCGCAGCACGCTGCGCGAAAGTCCAGGCCGATCTTGCGTATGCACCTGCACCTGGTTGATGCGCGGCAGCCGATATTCCACCGGGTCTTCGACGGTGATGATCTTGTTCTCCGGTTGATTGAGTTCGGTCAGCGCCGCATACAGCGTGGTGGTCTTGCCGCTGCCGGTCGGTCCGGTGACCAGGACCATGCCGTGCGGAAATGAATCTGATGGCGGAAACGCTCGCAGCATCTCCGGCGGCATGCCGAACTGCTCGAGATTCAGAAAGCCGCCGGGCTCGGGTTGAGCAGACGCATCACCACGGATTCGCCAACGCGTCGGCATGGTGGCGAGACCGCACATCGATGCTGCTTATCCTTGACGCTGCATATTGAAGCGGCCGTCCTGCGGCAGGCGTTTTTCCGAAATGTCCGGGCCGGCCATCAGTTTCAGACGCGCACCAACGCCCGGCGATGCGCCGTTCATCCATATCTGTTCCTAGAGCACACCGTCGATGCGCATGCGGATGCGCAGGCCATCTTCTTCGGGCTCGATATGAATGTCCGAGACATTGCCGACTGCACGGCGTCCTTGAACAGCGTCTGCAGCAGCCGCACCACCGGTGCATCGCTCTGGGTCGCTGTCGATACCGAGTTGGCCGAGGTCGAAGGCGCTGTCGGCGAGATCCTGGCCGACTTCACTGGCGAGGCTCTTGAGTTGCGCGCCATGCTGATAGAAACGGTCGATGCAATGCAGCAGGTCGGATTCCTTGACCACGGCAAGTTGCACCGGCGATTTCAGAATCCGCACCAATTCGTCATAGGCGAAGATGTCGGTGGGATCACCCATGCCCAGCAACAGACCGCCATCGACCGTGCCTTTCAACACGATGGCGCGATAGCGGCGTGCATAAGTTTCCGGGAGTTTTTGTACCTGTTCCGGATTGAGTTCGAAACTGGTGAGATCGATGAACGGAATGGCCAGCTGGCGCGACAGTAGTTCCAGCAGCATGTCTTCTTTGACGAAGCCGTTTTCGATCAGCACGCGGCCGAGCTTGCGGCCGCTCTTTTTCTGATCGGCGAGCGCCGCCTGCAATTGCGCCTCGGAGATGATCTTGTGTTCGACCAGCAGGTCACCGATGCGAACGCGTTTAGGGGCGGGCATGTCGTCGTCTCAACCTTGGCTGTTGTCGAGCGCGACAATGCGACCGCGCACATAACCGGTCACTTGTGTGTCGAGGGTGGCGTCGGCCAAGGCGCGACGATAGGCTTCCAATGCGGCAACCGGCTGTTGACTGCGTTCCAGACTGATCGCCAGACCCAGCCACCAGGCACCGCGTTGCGGTGCACGGCTCAAGGCCTGGCGGTAGGCGTCGGCGGCTTGCGTGTCATTGCCGAGACGTTGTTGCAAGGCGCCCAGCAAGGCTTGCGAATCCGCATCGTTGGACAAAGTCGGCGACTGCAACAGCGCAACCGCTTCGCGATCGCGACCGGCCTCCGCGAGCACGCGTGCATGCAATATCAGCAGCTGCGGTGTTTGCGGCGCTGCGGCAACCGCAGTGGCGAGAATGGCTTCGGCGTCCTGTGCGCGCCCTTGTTGCAATAACAGTGCAGCGAGCGTCTCGGCCGCTTGTGTATGTGCGGGAACTTGATCGAGTGCCGCGCGCAGTTGAGTTTCAGCGCGCAAAGTATCGCCACTGCGCAGCGCCGTCAGCGCATCGGCATAGCGCTGCGCGGCATGTTCGGTTGGGCTCGGCTCACGCAAGGTCTTGTGCATGGAGGACGGGCCACGTGTGCTGATGCTTGCGGCCTGTGCGACCACGGTCTGTGTCGTGGGCGGCGCCGGTTTTGGCGCGGGTGGTTCGATGGTGGACGGTGTCGGCGTCGTCGTTGATGGCGTTTCGGCCGCAAGTTGCACGAAATCCTCGGGTACCGTTTCTTCCAATGCCGCCACCGACACGGCCTGCGCGGTGCGTGGCTCCCAGGTCTTGTCCCATTCCGCATCGACTTCCGGCGCGGATGGTGCAGGCATATCGGAAGCCTCGGACGTTGCAACGACCCACGTTTGTGCGGGTACGGGCGCGACGGGGTTACTGTCATGGGCGGCCATGGGCGGTGCGTCGAAACCCGGTTGCAGACCCGGTTCCGCGAACGTCAGCCACCACCCATACGCGACGCCACCCAAGGCGGCGCTGATCAACAGCGTCGGCCAGAGTGTGCTGTGCGGGGTAGTTGCAGGCGGTGCGGCATGCAACCCGCGCAGGCTGTCGCCGCGTGGCAATTGCGCGCGGCGCTGTTCCAAATCCTGCAACATCTGGTTGACGAGACTCATGCCTTAACCCCCGATCAACATAAGACTGACACCCGCCAGCGTCGCGGCTGTGCCGAGGGCGCCGAGCGTGCCGAACATCCACTGCGGCCAGCGTGAACGCTGCGTTGCGCCTTCGGTGTCGGTGATGGCTTGCTGCACATGTCGCGCGTTGACCTGCGCGGCACCCTGACCGAACGCGGCCATCAAGGCTTTATGGCCGAGAATATTCAGCAGGCGCGGAATGCCGCGGCTGGCCTTGGTGAGCGCACGCAGCGCGGCGCTACTGAAATGTTCGCGACCGGCGCCGCCGGCGATGGTCAGGCGGTGGCACAGATAGGTGCTCGCTTCGCTCGCGCTGAGCGGGCGTAATTGATGCGCGAAGATGATGCGCTGGCGCAGTTGGCGAAATTTTTTCTGCGCCAGACGGGTGTCCAATTCAGGCTGGCCGAACAACACTACCAGCAGCAGTTTGTCTTTTTCGGTTTCGAGATTGGTCAGCAGGCGCAGCGCTTCGAGGCTTTCGTCGGGCAGCGCCTGCGCCTCATCGATCAGCAGCACGACGCGTTTGCCGGCGGCATTGAGTTCGATGAGCCGTTCATTGATGAGTTTCAGCAAACGGTGCTGACCGAGATTGCGCGAAGCTGATGCCGAGTTCATCGGCCAGCGCCATGCGCAGCGCGGTCGCGGTCAGGATCGGATTCGGGATATAGGCGGTGACGAATTCGTCATCCAGCAGATGCAGCAGGCGTCGGCACAACAAGGTCTTGCCGGTGCCGACCTCGCCGGTCACTTTCAGAAAGCCTTCGCCATTGCGCAAGGCCAGCAACAGAATGTTGAGCGCCTCCTGATGGCTGGGCGAATCGAAATAGAATCCGGTGTCCGGTGTAATACCGAACGGTAAGGCCTGCAGTCCGAAATGTTCCAGATACATGGCGTATGCGTCCGATCAGCGTGGCGTGGTGCCGGTGCCTTGCAGGGTGTCGAGGCGCTGATTGGCGCCCTGTAGTTGATCATTCCAACCCTGTGAGCCGGAGATCACCACGGGCCGCAGCAGAATCACCAGCTCGCTCTTGGTGGACAGTTCGCGTTTATGGCGGAAGGCGGCGCCGACACCCGGCAGGTCGCCGAGGAACGGCGTCCTGGCCTGATCGTCGCGGCGCGAGTCCTTCATCAGGCCACCGATGACGATGACCTGGCCGCTGCGTGCGCGCACCACGGCATCGGATTCGCGGATGGTCGAGCGTGCCAGCGGCACGGTGAGCGTGTCCTTGGTATTCAGGCTGATTTCTTTGTTCTGCTCGGTGACTTCGGAGATGGTCGGATGGATGTGCAGAATCACCTCGTCCTGGTCGTTGATCTGCGGGATCACGTCCAGGGCTACACCGGAGAAGAACGGCGTGAGATCCACATCGACCGATTGATTCGAGGTGCCGTTGGTGGTGTCGGTGTCGGTATCGATGTCGGTGACGAAGAATTCATCGGTGCCGACCTTGATGACCGCCTTTTGATTGTTGACCGTGGATACGCGCGGGCTGGATAGCACCTGCACATTGCCCTGTGTCTTGAGCAATTCGATCAGCGCGACGAAGTCATTGAGATTGGCTGCGATGCCGAACATACCGCCGAACGGACTGACCTGGAAGGAATCCGGCACATTCGGGAAGATCGGATTGATGGTGCCGCTGTTGTTGCTGCCGTTAGCGCGGCCGTTGCGGTTGAGCAGCGTGCCGCCGCCGATCTGGCCGACCACGATGGTCTCGCCCTCGTCGGGTTCGCCCAGCGCCGCCCAGTTGATGCCGGCTTGGAAGCCATCGTTGAGTTCCACTTCGATGATCTTGGCTTCGAGCACCACTTGGCGCTGCACGGAGTTCTGCAAGGTGCTCAGGTATTCACCCACCTCGCGCAGTTCGCCGGGCATGGCACGAACGATGACAATGCCCGCTTGCGGATTCACGACCACGCGATGATCGCCTTCGGTGCCGATGAGCAACTCCAAGGAGTTTTTCAGATCACGCCAGAAGTCGGCCTCGGATTCGGTGTTGACCTCGCTGCCGGAGACGGTGTCGGATGGCTCGGAGCCGTTGCTGCTCGTCGTGCCGCTGTCAGAATTTGATCCATCGGCATTGTTGCCGGAGTCGCTGCCGGAATTACTATTGCTGTTCTGCGTGATCTGTCCGGAGCTGACACGGGTATTGGAACTGCCCAGGCGTCGCATATTCAGATAATCGACTTTGAAGATGGTCGAACGCAGTCGCGCTGGCAACACCTCGAACACCGAGCCGTTGCGGCTGAATTCATAGCCGTACACGCTGTTCACGGTACTCATGACTTCGTTGACGGTGACGTTTTTGAGATTCAGCGAAATCTCGCCGCCGACCTCGGGATGCACCACCATGTTGTAGGCCGTGCCATCGACCAGCCCCATGAAAAATTGCTGTGCCGGTACGTGATTGACCGCAACATCGAAGCGCGGCTCCGTCGGTAGCGCGGCTGGCGGCAGGTTCATCGTCACCGGTGGCAGCAAGGCCGCGGCGACGGCCGCTGGCGGTGTGTTCGCATCGGCAGGTTGCGCACTCTGCGCATCCTTGAGGGCATCGTCGATACTGGACAGTCGTGGCGTGGTGTTGCTATCGCGCATGCCGGCCGTCTCTGGCAACCGCACAGTGCCAGTACCAAGGCCGATACCATCAGATGTTTCATCGCGTAATCCTTGCGTGTGTTCATCGCGTTTTTTTCACCTCTGACTGCAGCAGGCGCAGGGTCACAATCTCTCCCTGCGCATCGAGTTTGACTTGGGCATGACTGACGCGCAGTACGCGCGCCGTTCCGATCAGGCCACCTTCGGCGACCTGTTGTCCATTGATCACCGCGACGCGTTTTGCCGGCGTGATGCGCGTGGCGCTGAGTTTCCAACTACCCGCTCCAGCCACTGACGTGTTCGCGCTCGGCGTGCCACTGGGCTGGGTCGGGTCGCTGAGCGTCGCGGCCGTGGCGCTGTGCATCGCCAGCAACATGCCCAGCAACAAACCTGGAGGCAGCAGTAGCTTCATCCTATAAACCGCATTTGCCACGGAATCACACGGAAAGACACGGACAAGATCATAAGCTTCACGCAGGCACATCCATCACTCGCAATATGGTGAATAGTCGCTCCAGGAATGTACTGTGTTTCAGTGTTTTCCGTGTGATTCCGTGGCTGAAATGATTTTTTTAGGTTCATGGCTGTTGCCCCAGCGTATACACCGTCAATTGAATCTCGTTGCGCGGATACTCGGCCACTTTCAGCGACACGCCTTCCCAGAACAGGTCCAGGGCAGTTGCTCCAGGCGTTGCAGGTAATCGAGCGCGGCCAGATAGCCGCCCTCCACGCGCAGTTCCAAGTCGTAACGCACGATGCGCGCGGTGCGCGTGCTGTCGGGCAACAGCGGCTCGCCGGGTGTCGAGTCCAGATTCAATAAGCGCAGGCCGGGGGCTTGTGCCAACACATCGCGTAGTAGCGGTGCCGCCTGTTGCGGCCGCACCAGCCGACCGAGTTGCGCTTCGAATTGCGCATCCTGCGCAGCGAGTTGGGTTTCCAGTTCAGTGATGCGCGCATTGCGCTGCGCCAACGGATCCTGGTTGTTCTGCCCCAACAGACCAGCGCGTGCTTGCAGCGCCGTCAGCTTGGTTTGCAGATCGGTGATCTCGACGCGTTGCTGCTGGAGCTGTTGCAGTGTTGGCGCGATGAATAATTGATTGCTGATGGCGTACAGCACCAGCAAGGCGACTGCCAGCAGGATGCCGCGTTCGCGCAGACTGAACGCATCGATGCGGGTGCCGAGTGCGGCGAGTTGGGCGCTCATTGTGCGCTGCCCTCCGCTGCTGTCGGCTCACGTTCGCTGGAGCTGAGCGTGAACTGCACCTGGCCCGGTAGTTCGGTGCTGCGCTGCATTTGCACGGTGGTCAGCGACCACGGCGCCAGATCGGTATCAGCGCTGAGTTGCGCGAGATAGCGCGGCAACAGTTCAGGATCGAGCGTCGTGCCGGTCAATTCCAGGCTGTCGTCGCGCAACTGGATGCCGGTCAGCCATAAGCCCTGCAGCGGATGACGCGCCAAGGCCGTGAACACCGGTGCGAAGCCGCGGCTGCGGGCGACGACTTGTTGCTGGATTTCACCGAGTTCGGCACTGCCGTCGGTGAGCTGTGTTTCCAAGGTCTTGATACGCGCATCGAGCTCGGCGAGCTGGCCGCTATCAGCCTGCGCCTCCAGTTTGCCAAGTTGTGTTTCCAGCGCGCGGTATTGCCCATCCAGCAAGGTGCGAGTCGCGGTGTGTCGGCCCAATTGCAGTTGCAGCAGGGCCACGCCAGCGACGATCAGCACCAACGCCAGGATCAACACCTGCGCCAGTGTGCGCGCCGAGAACACCTTGGCCTCGCGGCGGAACACCGGCTGAAAGAGATTGATTTGCTGCTGCATACCGCGCTGCGATCCTCATAGGCAATGCGTCCGGGCTTTGACGCCGAACACGCTTTCCTGAGGTGTAAGCAAGGGCTGGGCCAAGTGCGGCGTGGGGTTTGTTTCGGAATGGGGTTTTTTCCGGCCGTGTGCGGTCAAACGCAAACGGCCCGCCAAGAAGCGGGCCGTTATGGGCTTATCGAGAAGGGCGTTTACATGATAATGACGCGCAGGTCGAAGGCCGCCGTGGTCAGCTGGATAGGCTGCGCCAGCGCAACCCGTCGAGCAGAACACCGTGCCGGTATTTGCGATGCCGTCATCCATTTCCCGATCGTAACGCGCGAGCGGCATCGGCCGGGAACGTCTTCCACTGACAGCCATACACCGGTGCGGCCACCTGCTGGGAATGTGCCGGTGAACATACCAAGCATGCGGCCGCCGTAGGCGTGCGTCGGATTGGCGGTGCAGCCGGCTGAGCCGCGGGTTGCCGGAGATCAGGTCGGCGAAACGCAAATGCTGCCAGACGTATGCAGGATTCAATCGCGTTGCGCGTTGCAGGTATTACCCGCAATAGTCGCCATTTTGGACGCCGTTGGCTGCCGCCGCGATCAAGCGTAGTCGACGTGGCCGGCGGCCGGAAATCGCCGGGCAGCGCGCCGAAGCGATCCTGGAACGTGTAGAAGGCCGCCTTATAGGCCTCGATGTCGCTTCTGCATGCTCTTGTAAGCGCGAGTTGGCGATCATCTCCTGGCCTTTCAACACGCCGCCGAGCAGCAGGCCGATGATGACCAGCACGATGGCGATTTCCACCAGGGTGAAACCGGATTGACGTTTGTTCATAGTCCTTAGCTCCCTTCTTCCAATTTCCAAAGTAGTCAGTTGAGTCCGTGGTCGGCTTGCGCCGATGTCCTGTAGTGGCCTTAGCGGCGATCGGCTGCGGCAACTTGAATAAAATATAAATCTTGCACTTACGCATTTTTTCGACGGCTACCGACGCCATCTCGCAGCCGTAGCCTGGGTGGAGCGGTAGCGAAACCCGGGTTTCACTGCGTTCCACCCAGGCTACGGGGCGGTCCTATGGCAGCGTGCCGGCGGCCACCAGGCGGTTGTACAACACGCCGGTCGGGATCCACACGACCAGATCGTCGAAGCCGTTGTTCAATTGGCTGTAGCCGGCATCGACGAAGCAGCGGTCGTCGTCCCGATTTTCCGGTTCGAGCGTGCCGCAGGTTATTGGTCCTGGCATTCGATAGCACCAGCGCCGGTAGTAGTTCACCACGCTGAGCACCCGCACAGTTGGCGGCGGCACGCACTTCCAGATCACCCTGGCCATTGTTGGTGACAGCCGGCGGCGGCAGGGTGAGCGCTTGGGTATAGGCGCCATTGACCGCATAAATCCAGGAGGTGTTGGGCCAGGTTGGCGTGCGGTTACTCCAGGCATCTCGGGCACTGACGCCCAGCGTCACAAACGGCAGGCCGCCGACATTGCGTTGATTCGCGCCGGTGTTGCAGGCCGCCTCGGCGATACCGTCGCCGTTGGTATCTGGGCAGGGCAGGCGACCATTGATCACGGCAAAGCCGATCAAGCGCCTCGCGGATGGATTCGAGCGTGGCGGTGGTTTCCTTGCGCCGGTCGGTTTCCATCTGCGTGGCCAGCGGCACCAGCATGCCGCCGAGCAGCAGGCCGACGATGACCAGCACCACGGCCATTTCGATCAGCGTGAAACCGCGGTGTCTGTGCCTGTATAAAGTTTGCATCTCGCGCATCCTGACGCTCACGGTGGCAATGCCACGCCATTATTGGCATTGACCAGTTGGGTCTTATAGCGGGTCATATCGACCCAGCCGATCAAATCGTCGAAGGGGCCGCCGGCGATGGCGGCGTCATCGCTCGCAACCCGTTGCACGAGGTTGGTGGTCGCGCTGCGATTGGTTTCTTCATCGATATGGCTAGCCGGTGGTAACGGCAAGACGCCGCTTTCACTAATGGCGCCATAGCTGTTGGCACCGTGCGCAATCACCACAGCAGGCGGATTAGTGGCTGCCGTCAACAGATTGAACAAGACGCCGGCGTTGTTGCGCGTCTGCACACTGATAGCACTCTGCATGGATTGGGTAATGGCGCAGGTGCCGACACCCGTGAAATTTGGATCCACCACGTAGCGCAGGCGATGCCCCCAGCTGTCGAGCGCGCCCAGGCCCAGCGTGACCCACGGCAGAGTGCCGGCCACCGGCGCACCCGGACCGCAAGTCGCTTCCGCCAAGCCATTGTTGTCGCTGTCGGGACACGGCAGACAGAAGCCGTTGATGGTCGCATAGCCGATCAACGCACCGGTGATCGCGCCGATGTCGGTGGTGGCCGCGAGATTGTCCGGCTGACGCGCATCGCCTTTGCCAAGCTTGGCCAGCAGAAATGAGGCGGCGCCGAGGATCAGGATCAGCAGCATGACCATGATGGCCGCGCCGCGTTGATCGGTGTGTGCTGCGTTGCGCGCGCGCCGGCTCATGGCTACTTGGCCTTGGACTCGACGGCGGGCGCGGGTTCCGCCGCCGTTTTTGCGCTTGCACCAGCATTTACGCCGGCGGTTGCCGCTGGTGCGGTGGTCGCGGCGGGAGCAACGGCCTCAGCCGGCGGTTTAGTGATCTCAGCGGTTGCGCTTGCAACCGGCGCCGGCACCGGCGTGACGTTATCGAAAATCTTACCGGAAGCCTGATCGACGCCCTGGCCGGGTTTCAGAATTTTTGCGCCATCCTGCCACGTCAGTTGCACGCGGCCATCGTGCAGCAAGGTCATGTCACGGCGGCTGCCGGGTTTGACGGGCGTGCCGTTGAGCCAGACCAGGCGCTTGCCGTCACTGCCGCGCAGCGTGCCGTTGATCACGACGCGGTCGGTGGCGGGAACGCTCGCCGTGGCCTCCGCTAGAGGCTGTTTACCGGAACGCACGGCATCGATGCGCGCGCGCTCTGCTGCGCTGGTGAACAAGCGACCGAGGTCGTCGGCCAGCACGCTGCCGACGAGCGCGGGACACAGTAGCAAACCCAGCAACACTGCGCGGCAGCCGGTTCGACCTGTGGGCGCGTTCATTGCGCTCCCTCCACCGGTGCGGCATCCGCGGCATCGAGGCTGAACCAGCGCAGTTCGCACGTGACATTGATGTTGCCTTCCGACAATTTTATTTCAGATTCCTCGCGGGCGTGGCGCAGCGAGCACGCCGACAGCTCGAAGAGTCCGCTGTGGCGGGCCTCCAGCAGATTCAGAAAAGTAAACAGGTCGCCCTCGTGGCGCAGCTCCAGCTCCAAGCGCATCAGGCTGGCGAACAGTTGGAAACTGCCGGTCGCCACGCTACTCATGTGAGCGGTGCGCGGTTCAAGTTCATAGCGGATGGTCAGCAGATCTGCGCGTGCCGCGGACTCGCGCACGTTTTCAATCCAGCGCAGGCGCGGTTCCGGTCCGACGAAACCTTGCGCACGCAGCTGGGTAAAACGTTCGGTCTCGGTGCGTAGGATCTGTTCCGATTCGAGAGCCGTGCGATATTCCTGCACCGTGCCTTGGAAATGCTGCTCGGCGGACAGGCGTGCCTGGCTCATGTGGGCGTTGTAGCCACCGGCCGCCGCCATCACCACCAGCAAAATTCCCAGCACCGCACCCGCGCGTAACAGCGGCTGACGCAGTTCGGCATAAATTATCTTGGCGTCAGACATGCTCATCTCCCAACACCAGGCGCAGCGTGAACGGCGCCTCCAGGGCGCTGCCGGTGTCGTCGCCGATACTGCCCAGCACGCGGCCGCTGGTCGCAGTGTTGAGCGGCAGTTCCAGCGCCTCGGCAGCGATCACGCCACGGGTGTTGCGCAGGCGCACGAGCAGGTCATCGATGTCCTGGTGCGCGCGGCTGAAGTTGCCGGCGAACGGCATCACGCGTCCCTGCACGATGCCGATCTGGTAGGTCGTGGTGCCGTCCGTGCCGCCGCCGCCGAGGGGATTGCCGTTCTCGTCGTACTCAACGACCGCTTCCATTTGTGTTTCATCGGCGGCCAGTGTGGTCTCGGTGGCGCTGCGGTTGGCGCTGACGAACCAGTCGATCTGTTTGATCTGCAGACTGGGTTGGGCCTGCAAGGCCTGACCGAGGTGCGCGAGCACTGTGTGCGGGTTGTGACGCTGCTGTTGCAGTTGTGCGGCGGCCGCAACGGCGAGGCGCATATCTTCCGGCGCGACGTCGGTTTGCGGCAGGCGTGCCTGGATCTCGCCGTAACGGGTTTCGGCGTCGCTCAGCAGTTGTGTGGTCTTGGCGATTTCCTGTTGGTACAGCTGCGCATCCACAACTTGAGTCCCCGCCCACAGCAGGCCGCCGACACTGGCCACGACACACAGCCCGGCCAATGCCTGACGGGCGCGGTGCATCTGGTGGTGGAAGCGCCGCTCGGTAGTGGCGTAGTGATTGTGCATGCGATTGCACGCGGCCATATACGCGTACAGACCGTCGCAGAGATAATCGCTATTGGGATTGCGGTAGCGCAGACGTGCGGCTACATCATGCAGTGACAGCAGGTGGTAATGGTTTAGCGATTCCGATTCGCGCAGCTGCTCCAGTTGCTCCAGCCGCGCGCCGCCACTGAGCATGCACACATCGAGAATGACGTCCCGACCCAGCAGATGCAGGTTCGACAGGTAGCGTTTGGTCTTGCCGATCTCGGTATGCATGAACTGCGCATAATCGCTGACCGGCAATTGTTCGGGCACCGGCGTCAGGCGGCTGAAGCGCAACTGACCGGCACTGAAGAATGATTGACGCAGACCACTGGCGGCGTTGTGGGTGATGAGCAGCACGTCCTTGCGCTTGTCCCAGATTTTTTTCACCAATTCGGCGCTGAGCAATGGCAACGAGTATATGCCAGCGACCGGAACCCGGTAATGGCGCATCGCATCCAGCCACAAGTCGGCGGATTCGGGATTCAGCAGACCACTGAACAACACGTTGTCCTTGCGGTTGTTGTGCGGATCGCGGCCGAGCACCTGGGCGTGGCGATATTCCGTGCCGCGATAGACGCGCGCCGCATGGCGTTCCAGCAGCGCACGACGGTCACGGCCAAGCGTGTGCGCGACACTGTCGATGCGGAAATCTTCTTCCACCATGTCGGCCAGCACATACGTCGGTAGGTGGCCGAAGTGCTGTAGATAGGGATCGAAATCAGCCATCCCAGCGTCAGCCGCGACGAAGCCGTCCATGCGCGTCAACGCGCGGCCATCGTATTGATAGGCCGTGAGGCTGGTGCTGGTGAGATAGAAAATCTGGCACAGCATGTCAGGTGATCTTCCCTAGAATGTCGTAGATTGGACCGAGCACCGAGAGCATCACCCAGCCCAGCATCACACCGAGGATGACGGTCATCGCCGGCTCGATCAGTGCCTGCACTTTCTCGATTGATTCCTTGACGTCGCGGTTGTAGAAATAGCTGATGTTCTCCAGCGCCTTGTCCAGTGCGCCGGTGTTCTCGCCGACGCGCAGCATGCGCACCACCAAGGGTGGAAACAGGCCGGTATTTTCGAACGCGGTGGTGAGTCCGACGCCTTCACTGATCTGTCGTTGGACACGTTGCAGGGCCTCTTCGACGACTTTGTTGTCGACCAGCTGTTCGGAAATGCGCAGCCCCTCCAACACCGTGATGCCGGCGCCGAACATCAGCGCGAAATTACTGGCGAAGCGCGACATCAGAATCTTGGCGTAGATCGGGCCGATCGGCCAGACACGCAACTTGAAGCTATCCAAACGGTAGCGTGCCTGCGCATTCACTTGCGCGAGATGGCGGATGCCGAAGAACAGTGCCGGCGGCGTGATCAGGATCAGATACCAGAAGTTGATAACAAAATTGGACACCACGATCAGCGCGCGCGTATGGAACGGCAGTTCCTGACCGACCGAGGCGATGAAGCTGGTCAACTGCGGCACCAGATAAATCATCATGAAAAACATCACGCCCATGACCACGGTGCCGACGAAGGCCGGATACATGACGATTTTTTTGGTGTGCGCGGCGAGTTCGTCCTGCCACTTCAAGGATTCGGTCAGATTGCGCAGAATCTCCGGCAACATGCCGCTGTGTTCGCCGGCGCGGATCAGATTGTGGAACACGCGGCTGAAAATGAGCGGGAAGCGCGCCAGCGCTTCGGACAAGGTCTTGCCGCCCTCGATGTCTTCGATCAAGGCGGCGATGACTTCACGGAAGCGTGGATTGCTGACGCTGTCACGCAGATCGCCGAGGCCTTCCAGTATCGGTACGCCGGCGCGGGTCAGTTGTTCGAGATGAAAACAAAAGGTAATGAGTTCCTGACGTCCGACTTTACCGCCTCTACTGCTCCAACCACCTTGACGCGCCGGCCAGCAGCGGATCATTTCCAAACCCATGCGTCCCAGGCGCATCTCCAGATCGGAGTCGTTGCTGGCGTCGATGCGGCCGAGCACGATCTTGCCGGTGTCGTTAATGGCTTTGTATTCGAAGGTGGCCATACTCAGACCAGTCGATCCGTGAGATCGATGACGCGTGAAACTTCATCGAGTGTGGTGACGCCTTCCATCACGCGACGCATGCCGTCCTCGCTGAGCGGTTTGAAACCCTTGGACAGCGCCAGTTTCTGCAGCTCGCTGCGGGTGGCGCGCCGCGCCACCAGTTCATCCATGTCGGCATCCATCTTCAGCAACTCCATCACCGAGATGCGCCCGCGGTAACCGCTGTGATTGCATTGATCGCAGCCGCGTGCGTGATACAGCGTGATCTCGATATCCGCCGGCTGACGCAGCAGCTTGCGTTCGAAGTCGGTGGCCGGTGCGGCTTCACGGCAATGCATGCAGACCTTGCGGATCAGTCGCTGGGCGACAATGCCGATGATGTTGCCCGACAGCATGTCGGGCACGATGCCGAGATCGAGCAATCGCGGTATCGAGCCGATGGCGGAGTTGGTATGCAGTGTGGAATACACCTGATGCCCGGTCATGGCGGCGCGCAAGGCCATGTCAGCGGTGTCTTCATCGCGTATTTCGCCGACCAGAATGATGTCCGGGTCCTGGCGCATCATCGAGCGGATGCCGCTGGAGAAATCCATCTTGGCGGCTTCGTTGACCGAGCTCTGACGAATCAGGCTCATCGGATATTCGACCGGATCTTCCAGCGTCATGATGTTCACCGACTCGCTGCTGACGTAGGTGAGCATCGAATACAGCGTCGTGGTCTTGCCGCTGCCGGTCGGTCCGGTCACCAGGATGATGCCTTCGGGGCGCGCCATCATCAGCTTGAGCAGCGACAAGGTATCGGCGGGCAGGCCGAGTTTGTCGAGCGGGACAATGCCTTTGCTGCGATCGAGAATACGCAGCACGATGTTTTCGCCCCAGGTGGTCGGCTGCACCGACACGCGGAAATCGATCTGCCGACCATACAAGGTCAGTGAAATGCGGCCATCCTGTGGTGCGCGGGTTTCGGCGATGTTCATGCCCGACATCACTTTGAGACGCACGGCGATGGCCGACCAGTAATTCTTGTGCAGGCTGCGCACTTGGCGCAGCACGCCGTCGACGCGGTAGCGTACGCGCAGAAAACCTTGTTCGGGTTCGAAGTGTATGTCCGAGGCGTTGCTTTCACCGCGTCCGACAGCATGGCGTCGACCAGGCGCACCAGCGGTTGACTGTACTCTTCGTTATCGCTGGCGAGATTGCTGAAATCGGCTTGGCCGGTTTCGATTTCACGCAGGATGCCGTCCACCGACAGTTCATAACCGTAGAACTGGTCGATGGCGGATTCGATTTCGGATTCGCCCGCCAACAGCGGATGCACATCGACGCGGCCGCCGAGGATGGCGCGCAATTGATCCAAGCGCCACCACGTTGCTGGTGTCGGCCATGGCCACGGTGAGCAGATGCTTGCCGGTATCGATGGCGATCGGCAGCACGCGGTAGCGGCGTGCGACTTCTTTCGGCACCATTTTGAGTGCTTCAGGATCGACGACGACCTTGTGCAGATCGACGCTCTCCTGGCCCAAGGCCTCGGACAGCGCATCGCGGACAATGGCCTCGGTGGTGAAGCCCAGCGTGACAATGATGCGGCCGAGTTGATCACCGCTTTTTTTCTGTTCGGTGAGCGCGATGCGCAACTGATCCTGGCTGAGAACACCCTGCTCGATCAGGATGTCGCCGATGCGACGCGGCGGCTTGGCGGCCGGTACGCTCATGGTTGCGCCTGCGCCGTAAGGGTTTCGATGCGCTGCCGTGCGGCATTCAGATCGAACTGGGCGTTGTGCGGACCGGCAAACTGGATGGCGCGCCGGTAATACTCCAACGCCAGCTGCGGTTGACCTAAGTGCTCCAGGCTGACGGCGAGATTGAAGGCATAGTCGGGATGCTCAGGCGCCAGACGCTGCGCTTCGAAATACGCTTGTTGGGCATACGGCCAGCGCTGTTGTTCGGCGTACAGATTGGCGAGCGCGAAGTGCAGCTGCGCGGATTGTGGTTGTTCCGTCAGCATGAGTTTGAGTTGGCTTTCCGAATCGGCCGGGCGGTTCTGCTGCAGATCCGCCAGTGCAGCCTGTGCGGTGAGGTCTTTGGGGTTGCGCTGCAAGACGGCGCGATAGTGTTCGCGTGCCGACGCCAGTTGACCGTTGCGCACAGCGATGGCCGCCAGGCCCATGTGGGCGTCGCGGTTATGGGCGTCGCGGGCCAGCACTTGGCGATAGCCTTGCTCGGCCTGCGCCAGGCGTCCGGTTTGAAAATCGCTATAGGCCGTCTGCAGGTCGAGGTTGACCTGATTCGGTTGAGTGCTGCGGGTGATGGTGATCGTGGCCGCGGGCTCAGCCATTTCTTCAGCGCTCTCTGCGAATGGCGCGGGTTGTTCGCCACGCAGTACGCGCGGATCGACCGGCGCGGGTTCCCAGTCCTGGGTGCTGCGCGCCTCCACCGGAGGTAGACCTTCCTGCCAGGGCGTTTGCTCGGGCAGCGCGGTAGCCTCCGTCGCCGCTGCAGCCGGCACGGCGGTTTCTGTTGCCGTGAGCAGCGCTGCGTTTGGATCTGTGCCTGGGTCTGTGTTCGGTGCCATGTTTGGCGCGACATCGACACTGCCATCGAGTCATGCTCGCCGCATCGATGGCCGGCGGCTGTGGCAATCCCAGATAGGGCGTTTGTTGCGCGAGGTCGCGTAGTAGTAATAACTGCCGACCGCGCCCGCGACGAGTCCAACCAGGCTGATGATGCCGACCAGGTTGCGGCGACGCAGCGCGGCTTGTTGTGCGGCACTGGTCGCCAGGATGCGCGCGGCCGCGGCCGGACTGTTGTGGTGGTCGCCGACATCGGCCGGTTCCTGCTTTACCTGCACTGGCGTGCTGGGCATGACGTTGGCTTCGGGTGGCGCTGTGTTTGGTGCCGCATCCGGTTCCGCTTTCGGCTCCGGCGGTGTCGCAAGCCGCAGTTGCGGGGCGGCCTCCGGCTCCATCGGCATGTCGGGCGGTGTGAGTTCGATGGATGCACTGTCTTCGACAGGCGTCAGGCTGAGCTCCGCCAAGTCTGCATGCGCGGCAGCCACAGGCGCCAACGCCGCCGGCGGGGCGGCGGGCGGCGGTGGCTCGGGGCTGTGCTTGGCGTGTTCTGCCTGCTTCAGCGCATCCATCAACAGACTCATGTGCCGCCTCCCAGGAGAGGTAGCGGTTGCGTCAGTCGCTGGGGTTCGGCAGACAGCGGTTCCCGATCATCGGGTAGATAGTGCTGGTAGTCGGCCAGTTCGCCGCTGATGCTGGCGTCGCGAATCACCCGCGGGCGCAGGAAGATCACCAGCTCGGTCTTGTTCACCTTGTTGCTGCGGTAGCTGAAGGCGTCGCCGATGCCCGGCAATTCCGACAACACGGGTGTGCCGGCGCGGTTCAAGTCCACACCGTCCTGGATCAAGCCGCCGAGCACGGCGGTCTGGCCGGAATTGATGCGCAGCAGCGAATCCATTTCGCGCACCTGGATCTGCGGCACGCTGCTGCCGACGTCACCCAGCGAGGGATTTGGATCTTGCACGAAGCTGATCACCCGCGAGATGGTCGGGCGGATATTCAGGATCACCGTGTCGGTGTCGTTGATCTGCGGCGTTACGCTCATGACGAAACCGACCGGCACGGTATGTACGACACTGGTATAGGTGGTGGTGGCGGGGCCGGTGGCGGAGGTGGTGGTTTCCGCTTCGATGGTGAAATACACCAGGTTGTCGACCACTTTCAGCAGCGCGGTCTGGTTGTTGATGGCCATGATCTTGGGGCTGGACAACACCTTTATATCGCCGAATTGACGCAGCATGCCGACAGTGGTGCTGGTGTCGCCGAGTGAGGTGTCCGGATCGGCGTAGGTCAGCAGCGAGAAGGGATCTTTGCTGAAATTGGTGCCGAGCAGCGACTGATTGACGCTCCAGCCTGCGCCGCTGGCGATCAGACTCCAGTCCACGCCCAATTGATAATCGTCGTTGAGTTTGACCTCGACCACGGTGGCCTCGATCAACACCTGCCGCTGTGCGTTCACTTGCACTTGATCGATGAAGGTCTGGATCTGCTGATGTTCCCGGGTGGTGGCGCGCACGCTGAGGATGCCGGATTCGGCATTGACGATCACCGCAGCCGAACCTTCCGTGGCATCGGTCCCGACGACGTCGCCAAGAATGGCGCGCACATTGCGCTCCAGCGTACCCCAGAAGCGTTGATTGGAGGTGCTGGTGACCGAGGTGGTGGAGTTGTTGGTGCCACTCGCGCCGCCGCTATCACCGACCGCCGCCGCGCCGGTGGTCGCGATCTGGGTGGCCACGCTGACGCTGCTGGTGTTGTCGCGTGCCATGTTCACGTAATCGATTTTGTAATTACGCAGGAACGGCGCATCGGGCTCCACTTGCAGGGTGCCGCCCTCTTGAGTAAAGCGCACATCCACTTGACGCGCGATGCGGTCGAGAATCTGTGGCAAGGTCTGGTCGATGGCATTCAGGGTGACGTTGCCGCTGACGCTCGGGTGTACGTCGACATTGAGCTTGGCGTCACGCGCCAGGGCGAACAGCATGTCGCGCACCGGCACATCGGTGACCACCACGCTGTAGGTTTCCAGTGCGGCGGTCGGGCGCGGCGGTTCGAGCACCGGCACGCGCTGCACCGGTGCCGGGATATCCGCCGTGTTCGCGGTCGGAATCGTGACGTGACCTGGATCGGGGCGTTGCGGCGTCGGCGCGCAGCCGATCAATGCGATCACCCCGACGAGCAGGGCGAGTAACCTAAACGGGTAGCGAGAATGTTTCATGGGTCCTGTTGCGCGAGCAGCCATTGGCTGGTCGCCTCCTTTTTCACAGCCGTTAGGGAGCGCAGATACGGGCCACGGGCCTTTAGCGCGACGGGAATTTCATGCAAAGCGTTTTGTGCAGCGGCATAGCTGTCATAGCTGCCGTACAACACCGACCAACGCTGTGCGCCGTTGATCTGCACGGGCGCGATGTAGAGCTGGTCGAGATGCGCCTGCAGTGTTGGCTCAAGCAGAAAGCGATCCAGCGGCGCGCGGGTGGCGTCTTCGCTGGTCATGATCTGGATGGTGAAGCGTGCCGTGGATTCGTTGTTCAGCCAGTCACGGGCGGCGGCTACGCGTTGGAGAAACTGTGAAGTGTCCGCGCGCGGTGCGTCGACGCTGGATACCCACGGCGCCGTTTCCGATGCCGGTACGCTGGGCGTCAGCGTGTTCGCGCGTGCAGGCGTTGGCGATCCGGCCGCCGGTTGAATCTTGGTCAATTCAGCGATGCTTGGCAGTGCGGGTGCGTTGCTCTGCGACAGCAGCGATCCCACGACGGTGCCGGCCGTGATCAGCGCAATGCCCGCCGTGGCGGCAAAGGCCAGACGCGGCAGCGTAAACCGATGCGGTGCGAATTCGCTGTCCGCCAGGGCGCGGCGCATATGCCGCAGATTCACCTGCCGGGCACCGTCGGCGTAGGCCGCCAGCAGCGCCTTGTCGGCCAGGATATGAATGCGCCGGATCAGCCCCTTGGAGGCGCGCGCCAACAATCGATAGGCAAACGGTGTGAACGGATCGCCGCCCTGATAGCCGGCGGCGCGCAGGCGGAAGGGAATGTAATCGCGGATATCGGTCAGGTTCAGTGGCGGCAAGGTGAAGCTGTGGGTAATGCGATCGCGCAACTGGCGCACCTCATGGACGGCCAGATGATCGTCGAGTTCGGGCTGGCCGAACAGGACGATCTGCAGCAGTTTGTCTTCGCGGGTTTCCAGATTGGACAGTAAGCGGATTTCCTCCAGGGCATCCAGATCCATGCCCTGCGCCTCTTCGACGAACACCGTGACCCGGCGGCCCTCGGCGTGACGCTGGAATAGATAGGTTTGCAGGGACTGCAGTACCTCCAGGCGTCCGCCGGCCGTGGGCAATTTCAGATCGAGGGCGATGGCATGCAGGACGTCTTCGCGTTTGAGGCTGGGATTAGCGAGGTAGACCACGTCGACGCTGGCGGCCAGCCGGTCGGCGAGCATGCGGCACAGCATGGTCTTGCCGCTGCCGACTTCGCCGCTGAGTTTGACGATGCCTTCGCCGCGTTCGACGGCATAGGCGAGCGCATCGAGCACGGCCCCACGCTGCGCGCCTGGATAGAACCGGCGCGTGTCAGGGGTGATGCGGAACGGCGCGGACGCCAGACCGAAATGTTTTCCGTACATAGCCAAAGCTCCCAGCTCGAGGGGTGTGAACTGGGTAAAGCAAGGTTCGGACCAGGATCGGCCTACGGTGTTTTAGTGCGAGGTTAATTATTATAGAACAATGATTTATAAGTAGGCAGGCGATATCGTCAGTCAGGCGCCGCAGGCGCCCGCTGGGGGCTGCGGCGCTGGTTTGGCCATGTAATTGGAGTGTGTCAGTCAATTGGGTGACGTTATTGAGATGATGTCGGTTCAGGTAATCGATGATCCCGCTATTGAGCTTCGGACACACCAACGGATCGTAGAACAGTGCCGTACCGACGCCGACGGCGCGTGGCGCCGGCGATGAGGAATTCGATGGCGTCGTTCGACCGTGGTCACACCGCCCTGGCCGATGATCGGAATCTTATGCGCGCGGCACACCTGGGCGACCTGCTGCACTTTCAGGAGCGCGATCGGTTTGATGGCCGGGCCGGACAGCCCGCCCTGATTGTTGCCGATCACCGGCCGGCGGGTCTCGATGTCGATGGCCATGCCCATCAGCGTGTTGATGACCGCAAAGCCGTCGGTGCCGGCCTCGATGCAGCGCCGCGCATTCAGGGCGATGTCGGTCTGGTTGGGCGACAGCTTGGTGATCAGCGGTTTGTTGGTCGCCGCGCGGCAGGCCTCGACCACGCGCGCCGACATGTCCGGGTCGTTGCCGAAGGCCACCCCGCCCTCCTTCACGTTCGGGCAGGAGATGTTGATCTCGATGGCGTCGATGGGTGAATCGTCGAAACGTCTGGTGACGTTGAAGTATTCCTCGACGGTCGAGCCGGAGACATTGGCGATGAAGCGCGTCTCGGTGAAATCCAGCGTCGGCAGGATCTCGTCGACCACTTTGTCGACGCCGGGATTCTGCAAGCCGATGGCGTTGAGCATGCCGTCGGGGGTTTCGTAGACACGGTGCGGCGGGATTGCCCAGGCGCGGCTTCTCAGTGTCGTGCCCTTCAGGCAGACCGCGCCGACATCGCGGTTGGAAAAGCCGGCGACGCGGGTGTATTCCTCGCCGAAACCGACGCAGCCCGACAACAGCACCAGCGGGGAGCTGAAGGTCATGCCGCAGAAGGTGATCGCCAATCTTGTTCCGGTCTTCAGTCGTCATGTGACATGCTTCAAGGAATCGATCGCAAACGAAATCCACGAAATCCACAAACTAAGGTATGATGGGCGCACGTCTCCCGTTGGTAATTCGTTCTTTCGGCGGATTTCCTGACTATGTTTCATGTCGTTCTGTATCAGCCGGAGATACCGCCCAACACCGGCAACATCATACGCCTTTGCGCGAATACCGGCAGCCATCTGCATCTGATTCATCCGCTGGGATTTGAACTGGAAGACAGCAAATTGAAGCCGTGCCGGTCTGGATTATCACGAGTGGGCCGAGGTGCGTGAATATCCGGACTTGGAGGCGTTCACGCGCGCTGTGCGACCGCTACGTTTATTCGCACTGTCCACGCGCGGGACGCATCGATATGACCAAGTGGCGTATCGGGCCGGCGATGCGTTTATGTTTGGCCCGGAGACGCGAGGTCTGCCGGCGGAGTTGCTGGCCGCGTTACCGCCGGAACAGGTGTTGCGTTTACCTATGCGACCGAACGTGCGCAGTCTCAATCTCTCCAACAGCGTGGCCGTTGTGGTGTATGAGGCCTGGCGGCAGTCGGGATTTTCGGGCGGCGGGTGATTTGTATAACTCATGTGTATTCACACCAAAGCACGCAAAGAGGTTTTAACCTATAAACCGCATTTGCCACGGAATCACACGGAATAACGACAAGGTCATAAGCTTCACGCCGGCACCGCCATCACCCGCAAGGGGGTGAATGGTCGCTCCACGAATGTACTGTGTTCAGTGTCTTCCGTGTGTTTCCGTGGCTGAAATGATTTTTTTAGGTTTAATGATAAATTCCTTCGCGCTCTTTGCGTGCTTTGGTGTGCATGGAATTACGCCGTTTCCGCCTTCGGCTCCCGCGTCAACAGCGTGTGCACGGCCGCGCGCGGATCGAGGCCGTTGTAGATCACTTGATAGACTTGTTCGCTGATCGGTAACTCGACGCCGTACTGTTTGCCCAGTTTGTGAATCTCGCGCGCAGTGTCGACACCCTCTACAACCTGATCGATAGCCTGGTGTGCTTGCTCGCGCGATTGGCCGCGTCCGAGCGCCAGGCCCATGCGCCGGTTGCGCGATTGGTCGTCGGTGCAGGTCAGCACCAGATCACCGACGCCGGCCAGGCCCATGAAGGTTTCGCGCTGACCGCCGAGGGCCTCGCCAAGACGAATCATCTCGGCCAGTCCGCGGGTGATCAGCGCAGCGCGGGCGTTGGCGCCGAAGCCGAGACCGTCGGAGATGCCGGCGGCGATGGCCAGCACGTTCTTCAGTGCGCCGCCGAGTTCGAGGCCGATGCGGTCTTCACTGGTGTAGGCGCGGAACGTGGCGCCGCGCAACAAAGCGGCGAAATGCTTGGCTACCGCAGGTGTGTTGCCTGCAACCGTGGCGGCCGTCGGCAATCCAGCGGCGACTTCGCGGGCGAAGGTCGGGCCGGAGATAACGGCGTGCGCTGTACCGGCCGGCAGGACTTCTTCGGCGACTTGATGCAACAGCTTGCCGGAGGCCATTTCCAGACCTTTGGTCGCCCACGCCAGGGGCGTGCCCGGGGCGAGTTTCGGTGCGAGCATCGTCAGTACGGAGCGAAAGGCGTGACTCGGCACCACCACCAGTACATCGGCCTGATCGGCGAGCACGGCGTCGAGATCAGCATGGATGGCAAGACGTTCGGGAAACGGTGCATCTGGCAGATAACGCGCGTTGCAGCGCGCGCTGGACAGTTGTGCCATCTCAGTGGGTTCGTTGCCCCACAAACGGACGTTGTGGCCGTTGCGCGCGAGCAGGATGGCCAACGCCGTGCCCCAGGAGCCGGCGCCAAGGACCGCGATGGGGCGAGGTGTTGTCATGCGTTCTGCCAGATCAGTGCTGGGGCTGATTGGGATCGGTGACCTGCGCCTGGACACTCTGGATCTGCTGAGCGTACATGGCGTCGAAGTTGATCGGGGCGAGTACCAGTTGCGGGAAGCCACCGCGCGCGACCAAGTCTGTCACGGTTTCACGGGCGTAGGGATACAACGTGCCAGGGCAGAAGGCGCCGAGCATGGGGGCGAGCTCGGGCTCGTCAAAACCCTGCACGGTGAAGATACCCGCCTGTTTTACCTCGACCAGATAGGCCGTGGTGTCGCCGAGCTTGGCGGTAACCGTCAGCGACAGAACGACTTCATGCACGCCGTCGGCAAGCTTTCTGCCCAGGGAGTTCAGTTCCAGGTTGATTTCCGGTTTCCAGTCCTGAGTGAAGATCGCCGGTGAATTGGGTGTCTCGAAGGACATGTCTTTCACATAAATTTTCTGGATGGAAAACTGCTTCTGGCTGGCCTGTGGGTTGTTTTCTTCTGGCATGGTGGTCTATTCCGTTTATTTATATTGAATGAGGGTCGGGCGGCATGGTGCCGACGACGTGGGGTGCTGGCGGGGTATTATGCCAGAAGCAAAGTCGTGTTATTCACTCAGGCTCGTGCAGCAAAGGATCCAGCCGACCTTGCTGCTCCAAGGCATACATATCGTCGCAACCACCGACATGGAAATCGTCGATGAAGATCTGCGGCACGCTAGTGCGGCCACTGCGTTGGATCATTTCGGCACGCAGCTCAGGCTCAAGATCAACGCGGATGTCGGTATAAATCACGCGCTTATGATCCAGCAACATACGCGCACGCACGCAGTAGGGACAGAAGCCGGTACTGTACATCACGACGGCGGGCATGGCGTTATTTCTTGGTGACGGGCAGATTTGCGTTTTGCCAGGCGACGATCCCGCCGGCCAGGTTGTGGACGGTGGTGAAGCCGTGCTTGTGCAGCAGTCGCGCGGCGCTGTTTGAGCGGTTGCCGGTGCGGCAATAGGCGATTAGCGGGCGTTCGCGGTATTTGTCGAGTTCGGTGAGGCGTTTAGCGAGTTGGCCCAGTGGAATATGCACAGCGTTGGCGATATGCCCCTGCTTGTATTCGCTGTCCTCGCGTACATCCAGGATTACCGTAGCGTCGGTGTTCATGGCCAGTGTGGCGGCGTGTGGTCCCAACTGCTGGGTGCCAGCGAGTCGGAGACGCAATTCGTTATAAATGATCAGGATCGTGATGCCCAAGAAGGCTAACGCGAGGCCCCAATGATTGCCGACGAATTCAATTAAGCGGTGAGTAGTGATCATAATACGGTGTGTGTATTAACGGGTTAATGGCAATGCGGCCGCTACAACAACATTAACGGCCGGTAGCCAGGCAGTGGTGATTTTAATAACGAGCGGGCGTTATTGGCGCGAGCAGAATACGTCGCGCATCATACCAATCAGGCGCAGGGTGCGGGAGTCGCCAACGCGGTAGAACACCCGGTTGGCGTCCTTACGCGAGGCCAGGATACCCTTGTCGCGCAGAATGGCCAGGTGCTGAGAGATATTGCTCTGCGAGGTGCCGACATGTTCGACAATGTCCTGGACGCTGATCTCCTGATCTCCCAGTGTGCAGAGGATTTTCAGCCGTAGCGGGTGGGACATGGCCTTGAGCGAGCGTGAGGCGCGCTCGATGTCGTCGTCTTGGGTAATCAAATCTTCATTGATTACATTTACACTCATCGGCTTAGCCTCAGGAAGAATACGGCACAGGGAACAGGATAGGTAGGTCGCATACGGCACTTCAATCTTTTTCATACTGCTTTTCATCATTAAAACACTATACAATAATAAACCGTCTGAACAACCAAGCAACGTCGCATTTCTGCAAAATCGTTGCGCGGTGATTGCTCGCGGACCTGCGTTGCGGCGTGCTGAGTACGTGTGGCGGGGTGCGGTGAATTTCGTTAGACTTATTCTAAATCATTAAGGAATTATTGAACACGCCCATGCCTGCGATCCCTAAGCCCATGGTCCTGCTTATCCTGGACGGTTGGGGTTATTCGGAAGATCCCCATTACAACGCTATTGCCGCCGCGCATAAGCCTGTTTGGGATCGCCTCTGGAACCGTTACCCGCATACCCTGATTCGAACCTCAGGTGCTGCTGTGGGTTTGCCCGGCGATCAAATGGGCAATTCCGAGGTCGGTCATCTCAATCTGGGTTCCGGGCGCGTGGTGTATCAGGAATTCACCCGGGTCAGCCGTTCCATCAAGACCGGTTCGTTCTTCAACAATCAGACCCTGACCGATGCGGCCGATCAGGCGATTGCCAACGATCGCGCCATCCACATCCTCGGTCTGCTCTCCACCGGTGGCGTACACAGTCACGAAGAGCATATTCATGCCATGGTCGAATTGGCCATCAAGCGCGGGGTCAAGCGGGTTTACCTGCATGCATTTTTGGACGGGCGCGACACGCCGCCACGCAGCGCCACCGCCTCGATTCAATTGATGGAAGAGAAGTTCAAGGAATACGGCGGCGGGCGTTTTGCCTCCATTATCGGTCGCTACTACGCCATGGATCGCGACCACCGCTGGCCACGCATCCAGGCGGCCTATGATCTGATCACCCAGGGTAAGGCAGCTTTCCAGGCCACTACCGCGTTGGAGGGGCTGGACATGGCCTACGCCCGCGACGAGGGCGACGAATTCGTACAAGCTACGGCTATTGTGCCGCCGGGCGAGACCCCGGTGCAGGTCGAAGACGGCGATGTACTGGTGTTCATGAATTACCGTTCCGACCGTGCCCGGCAGATCACCCGGCCGTTTATCGAGCCCGATTTCGATGGCTTCGATCGCGCCGTGATACCGCGACTGGGCCGCTTCGTCAGCCTTACCGAATACAATTCGGAATTCGATATCCCGGTGGCCTTCCCGGCGGAGCGCTTACAGAACGTGCTGGGCGCCTATCTCGCGCGCTTGGGCATGCGCCAGTTGCGCTTGGCGGAAACCGAGAAGTACGCACACGTCACGTTCTTTTTCAATGGCGGTCTGGAAGAACCGTTTGACGGCGAAGACCGCATCTTGGTGCCCTCACCGCAGGTCGCAACGTACGATCTCCAGCCGGAAATGAGCGCCGGCGCAGTGACCGATCGGTTGGTCGAGGCCATCGAGGCGGGTAAATACGACGTCATTGTCTGCAATTTCGCCAATCCGGATATGGTCGGCCACACCGGCAGCTTCGCTGCCGCCGTCAAGGCCATCGAAGCCCTCGATGTCTGCTTGGGGCGGGTGGAACAGGCGCTGTTGCGAGCCGGCGGTGAAATGCTGGTGACGGCCGATCACGGCAACGCCGAGAAGATGCAGGGCGATGATACGGGCCAAGCGCATACTGCACACACCACCAACCTGGTGCCGTTGGTCTATATCGGGCGTGCAGCAGAATTCAAGGGTCAAGGCGCGCTCTGCGATATCGCGCCAACCCTGCTCGATCTCATGGGCTTGCCGAAACCGAATGAAATGAGCGGAACCTCGCTGGTTGAACTGCACGCGATCACAGCAGAGTCGGCTTAGGCATCACGTGGCGTCTGGCCGCAATCCGCACCTCGTTGCCTCAATCTGCTGCGCTGGCCTGTGCTGGTTGACGCTCGCGGCGCAGGCCGCCGAGCCGAAAGACGGCCAGAAAAACCCGCAAAAAGATCCCCAGCAAGCCGGTGCCGAACTCAGCGAACTGCGTACCCGCATCGACGCGCTGCAAGTGCAGCTGAAGGCCTCGCGAGCGCAGGAATCCGATCTCGCCCAGGAAGTCCGTGAAGTCGAACAGCGCATCGGCAAACTCAATGCCGGCGTGCGTGAGATCGAGGCACAGGTTCGCGCGGGCGAGCAGCAACTCGACGCCTTGCAGGGGCGCTATGCCGAGAGCATTGCCAAGTTGGAACTCGAGCGGCGCGAGCTGGCCAAGCAATTGCGTGCGGCGTACCTGCTTGGACGGCAAGAGCAGGTCAAGCTGGCACTCAATCAGGAAGATCCGGCGCGGTTCGGGCGCATGCTGGTGTATTACCGCTATCTCAATCAGACGCGCCTTACGCGCATTCAAGCGTTCGAAGCCACCTTGACGGAAATCGATGTCTTGCAGCAGCAGATCGATGCGCAGCGCGCGACCTTAGCTGCGACGCAGGAGCGTCAGGCGGCCGAGGTTGCTGTCCTGGACGAAGAGCGGCAGCGGCGTGCATCGCTGCTTGGAGCGCTGCAAACGGAGATTCGGGCTAAAGGCGGCGAACTGTCGCAGATGCAGAAGGACGAGAAGCGGCTTGGTCAATTGATCAAAGATCTGCAGCGGGCCTTGGCCGAGGTCGCACCAAAAGACGTATCGAAGGATGATGCGCCGCGCCGCCCGTTCGCAAAGCTCAAACGCAAGCTGCCTTGGCCCGTCACAGGCAAGTTGGCGGCCGGTTTTGGCGATCGTCGCGAGGTCGGCGAGCTGCGTTGGCGCGGCGCCTTTATCGCCGCCTCGGCCAATCGGGATGTGCGTGCCGTGGCCCATGGACGGGTTGTCTTCGCCGACTGGCTACGTGGGTTTGGGCTTTTGATCATCATCGATCACGGCGATGAATACATGACTCTGTATGGTCACAACCAGGCCTTATACAAGGCTGTCGGTGAGCGAGTCGTGCCGGGCGATGTGGTTGCCAGCGTGGGCGATACCGGCGGCATGGATCGCAGCGGCGTGTATTTTGAACTGCGTCACAAAGGCGAGCCACAAAACCCGAAGAACTGGTGTGCCGGCACACCGGATGCCGCGCAGGCAAAACGCTGAACGCGTTCCCAGGTTTGATGTGCTGTGCTATGTTGTTGCCCGCTCCATAAGTCCGGCCGGATGCGGCCGATAATCGAAAGGTCATTCGCAGTGAGGCCGGCCGCGTCCGGAAAATGGAAGTCTCATGAAGCCCCAAACGCAGAAATTCGCCCTGTTATCCACGGGTCTGGTCCTGGGCGTGTCGCTCAGCATAGGCCATGCCGTTTTCGCCGAGCGCGATACGCCGCAGGCCGTCTTGCCTCTGGACGAGCTGCGTAGCTTCAGCGACGTGTTCGCGCGCATCAAGGCGGATTACGTCGAGCCGGTCGAAGACAAAGTGCTTCTGGAGAACGCCATTCGCGGCATGCTTTCCGGGCTGGATCCACATTCAGCGTATCTCGACAAAGAACAGTTCAAGGAACTGCAGGTCGGCACCTCCGGTGAATTCGGCGGCTTGGGTATCGAAGTCGGCATGGAAGACGGCTTCGTCAAGGTGATCTCGCCCATCGACGATACCCCGGCGCAGCGCGCTGGCGTCAAGGCCGGCGATCTGATCATCCGACTCGATGAAACCCCGGTTAAAGGCATGGCTCTCAACGACGCGGTCAATCGTATGCGCGGCAAGCCGGGTACAGACATCATTCTGACCATCGTCCGCGAAGGCCAGGAAGCGCCGCTCAAAATCACCATCACCCGCGACATCATCAAGGTCAAGAGCGTCAAGCAGCGCATGCTCGAGGCCGGCTTCGGCTATGTGCGTATCTCACAGTTCCAGGCCACCACGGCGGACAATCTGGTCGAGGCTATCAGTACGCTGAAGAAAGAGATGAAGAAAGACGAGAAGCTGCGTGGTCTGGTGCTGGATCTGCGCAACAATCCTGGCGGCGTGCTCAACGGCGCCGTGGCGGTGTCCGACGCCTTTCTTGAAAAAGGTCTGATCGTTTATACCGAAGGCCGCATTGCCGACTCGCGCTTGCGCTTCAACGCCACGCCTGACGATGTCATCACCGGTGCGCCGCTGGTGGTGCTGGTGAATCAGGGTTCGGCCTCGGCCTCCGAGATCGTCGCCGGTGCGTTGCAGGATCACAAGCGCGCCATCATCGTCGGCGAACGCACCTTCGGCAAAGGTTCGGTGCAGACCATCGTGCCGTTGAGCAACGATACTGCCGTGAAACTCACCACTGCGCGTTATTTCACGCCCAATGGCCGCTCCATCCAGGCCGAGGGTATCGTGCCGGATATCGAGTTGGAAAATGTGCGGGTTGCCGAGAATGTTGAGGGGCAGTCGATCGAGGGGATCAAAGAAGCCGATCTATCGCGGCATCTACAGAACGGCAACGATAAGTCGAACAAGGATATGGGTAAGGAAAATCTAAAGAGCAACTAAGGATGAACCCAAATCGGACAATGTCGACAAGGACAGTAAAGAGGTTGTCGAGTCGTTAGCGCGTAGCGATTACCAGTTGTACGAAGCGCTGAATCTGCTCAAGGGCCTTGCCATCCAGCAGGATCGCGTGCGGTGATCGCCGGCGTCGTCCGCCGCACGTCATGGTTGACGCGGCGGCGGTTGTGCGGCGCCACCTTCGCACTGCTCGGCAACACTGTATTAGCCAATGCGGTACATGCTGACTCATTATTACCCCCGCCGCCGAATGCGACGGCCGGCGCAGTCCCCGAAGTCGCCTTCATCATTGACGACATGGGCAGTCGGCGTGATGCCGGCCGTCAAGTGCTGCAACTCCCCGGGCCGGTGGCCTGCGCTTTTCTCCCCTACGCACCCTACACGCGCGAATTGGCCAATCAGGCGTATGCGCGCAATAAAGAAGTCATGTTGCATTTACCGATGCAGACGGTTGAGTCGACGCGGCTCGACAGCGGCGGCGTCACCCTCGATATGAGCGAGCGCGAATTTGTCGACACCGTGCACACGGACCTCGCTCAAGTACCGCATGTCAGCGGCATCAACAATCACATGGGCAGTCTGATCACCCGGCATCCTGGCCATATGTTGTGGTTGATGCGCGGCATGCAATCGGATCGGCGCCTGTTTTTCGTCGACAGTCGCACCACCAAGCACACAGTGGCGCGCCAACTCGCCTATGAAAACCAAGTGCCCAGTGTATCGCGCGACGTGTTTCTGGATGCCGAGTTGTCACCCGCCGGCGTGCGTCGCGAATTCGCGCGATTGGTGGAGTTGGCCAAGCGCAACGGCAGCGCGTTGGGCATCGGGCATCCGCACCCGGCGACGCTGGACCTGCTCAAGCAGGAGTTGCCACGCCTCGCCGCGCACGGTGTTAAAATCGTACCCGTCAGCCGCTTGGTGCAGCGACAGCAAGAGAGGGATTCACTATGGCGAGCGTCCTTGTCCCCTTAGCACAGGGTTGTGAAGAGTTAGAAGCCGTCACTATCATCGATCTGCTGCGCCGCGCCGGCATCGAAGTGATCACCGCCGGTCTGGATGCGCAACCGGTGCGCGCTGCACGTGGCACCGTGCTGATCCCCGATACCACCTTGGATAAGGTCGCCGAGCGCGATTTCGACATGATCGTGCTGCCCGGCGGCCTGCCGGGCGCGGATCATCTGAATGCGGATGCGAGGCTGCACGCCATGCTCACCCGTACGGCGAATGCCGGCCGTTATGTAGCCGCTATTTGTGCGGCGCCCAAGGTACTGGCGAGCGCAGGCCTCCTCGACAACCGCAAGGCCACCAGTTTTCCCGGCGTGCTCGATGCACTCAAGATACCGGGCCTCTCTTATCGTGATGACGGCGTAGTGCAGGACGGCAAAATCATCACCTCGCGCGGCCCCGGCACGGCGATGGATTTCGCACTGGCCCTGATTGAAAACCTGGTGGGCAAGGCCACGCGCGATCAGGTCGAAGCGGCCTTGCAGCGACCCCATCACCCCGCAGCCAAGTCATAGCGCAGCACCTTAGAAGGCCCGCACCGCACGGCGCAGTTCCTTCAGCAGCCGCGCATCCGGCGCAGGTGCGTAGCGTAGCGCTATATACAACGCGATGATGCGCCGTGCCGATGCTTGCACTGGCAATTGTGCCTGTTCGATGCGCGCGAGCAGATCACGCGGACCTTCCTGCGGCAGTGTAGCGATGCCGTAACGCACAAGGCGGCGGCGAAAGCGTGCATACAGTCGCGCAGCCGCATCGATAGGTGGACGCGGACGACGCAGCAACAGCAGCGCCAGTACACCGAGCGCCGTGCCGACGCCGAACAACAACGCCCAGGCGAGTTCGCGCCAACTCATATCGCGCAGACCCCAGCCAGCAAACAGATCACGTTGGCGTTCGGCGCCGTAACTGAGCACCCATTGATTCCAGCCGTTGTTGAGCGCATCCAGGGCGAAGCGTGCGCGCCGTAAGCTCTGCACAAGTGCATGTTCATCGTCCAAATGGAATCGCACGGCATCACCCGCGCGTGCCAAATCCAGATCGATGCGATACTCGATGCGTTCCGGTGCGACCGCGGCCGTGGGATCGATGCGCACCCAGCCGGCCTCTGCGAGCCACACCTCGGCCCAGGCATGGGCATCGGACTGGCGCACGATCAGGTAATCGCCGACTGGATTCACTTCGCCACCCTGATAGCCGGTGACCACGCGCGCCGGAATACCGGCTGCGCGCATCAGCAGGGTGAAGGCGGAGGCATAGTGTTCACAGAAACCGCGGCGGCTCTCGAACAGGAACTCGTCCACAGGATCGCGGCCGAGCAGCGGCGGCGTCAAGGTGTAGACGAAGGCTTCGGTGTTGAAATGGCGCAATGCGGCGGAGACGACATCACGGTCGCTGCGCGCCCCAAGCTTCGGATCCTTGCGCCAGGACTGCGCGAGTTGCCGCACGCGTGCACTGAGCGTGGTTGGCAGGCGTAAATTGCGCGTCAGTGTGGCGGCATCTGTCGTGCCCATACGGTAATCCGTAAAGGCGATGAACGCATCGCGTCGCAGCGTATCCACAGCGCGGCGCGCCTTCAATTCCAAGGTGGGTAGACGGATGACATCCGCCGGCACGGTCGTCGCCATTTCCAAGGCAGGCAACCAGGGCATGCCGCTGGGTTCCAGTGTGAGCACATACCGATAGGCAATGCCGTGTGTCTGCAACGGTGGCGTCGCACGGTTTACAGGTGCTTGATCGTCCGCGCCCCACCAGCGCCGTCCGTCGGTGAACTCGAACACCGGCCCGCGCCAGTAGCGTTGCGCCGGGGCTGGCAACGGCCCGCTGAAATCGGCGCGGAAGGCGACCGCCTCGGACAAGGCCAGGTCGCTGATGCGGCCGGGTTCCATCTCGCTGCTGAGTCCGCTGCGCGCATGCGCATCGCTCGGCAGCGACCACAACGGTCCCGGCAGGCGTGGAAACAGTACGAACAGAATCAGCATCAGCGGCATGGCCTGTGCGAGCAGGCGTCCCGCGAGTGCGAGATCGCCACGCCAAGGTCGCGTGCCCTGTGTCTGGTTGAGGCCGATCCATACACTGGTGATGAGCAGCGTCGCGATCAGCGCATAGAGTGCCGCGATGGGCGAGCGGGAAAACATGAACTGCACCGCGATCAGCAGATAGCCGAGCAGCACCAGCACCAGCGCATCGCGGCGCCGCTTCAGCTCCAGCAGTTTGAGGCCGGCCATCATCACCAGCAGGGCACTGCCGGCCTCGCGGCCGAGCACGGTGCCGAACTGCAGATACAGTGCCAGCCCGGTTGTCAGTGTCAGCAACAGGCGCAGCAATTGCGGCGGCAGCGGTTGGCCGCGCAGCATCAGACTCAGTCGCCAGCCCACTGCGAGCAGCCAGATCGCCGTGAGTGCGAACGGCAGCCGCAGTAGATGCGGCGCGGCACTGAGCGCGAGCAGCGCAGCCAGCGCCCAGGCCTGCCGCGGCGGTGGCTGCCACGTTTCCGTTGCGCTCATGCGGAGGAGCCACCGAAATCGGCCAGGGCCAGCAGGCAACGGTCGCGGTGGGCCGTGCCGCGCGCGGGCGCGATCGTCAGTCCCGGCAGGCGCAAACCATAACGGCCCCTACCGCATTCGGCATCCAGCACCCAGCGGCACAGCCGCCGCAGCCGGGCCTCGACGTCGACTTCGGGCGTGACGGCGAAATCGAGCCAGTCTTCCGGGGTCTGCGCGGCGGCAAACTCCTTGGTCAGCAGCCCCTGCTCCCGCGCCAGCGCCTTCCAGTCCACCCGCCGCATCGAATCGCCGGGGTGATAGGGACGCAGGCCGCGGTAATCGTCCTGCCCCGCACCCACATTACCGACCTCGCCGCGACCGTCGCTTGCCGGTCGCGGCGGCGGCAGACCCGGCGCCGCCGGGGCGGGGTAGACCGGCTCGGCATGGGTGAAGTCGAGTCGTGACCAAGCCCGGAACAGGCCAAGCGGATACTGCGTGGCCACCGTCACCTGCCCGAGCGGCAAACGCCCGCGTTGGACGGCCACGCGGTACAGCCCTGCGGAGGTGGCCGCCGCGCCGACATCCAGAACGGTGGAGTGATCCGCCTCCGTGCACAGTTCAACCGCCTGACACGGCCGCCCGTCGCCGGGCCGCAACCAGATCTGGAAGCCGATCCGTTCGCCCGCGAAACCAGGGTGACCCTGCCCCGCCTGGAATTCCAAGTGCACGAGGTTCCGATAGGTGTGCAGCAGGGTCACCAGCCCCAGCCCGGCGAGCAGGAAGGTCAGGGCGAAGATCAGATTGTTGTTGTAGTTGATTGCCCCAAGCAGCAAGACCATCAGCAAGGCGGCGAAGCCCAGCCCGGCCCGAGTCGGCAGAATGAACACCCGCCGGGCGCAGAGTTCGGTCCAGGCGCCGCCCGTGACCCGCCCGGTGCGGCGGGCGAAAAACGCCGACCAGGGGCGTTTGAGCGGGGCGATCAGGGCGGCATAACGGCTCATTTCGGCGACGTCATCAAATCAAGAGATAACTCTAAAATTCACTATACCCATGATTAAGTTCGTAACAGACTGTTTATACTGGTCTCATGGGATGGGCAGTTCGAGCAATCGAGCAGCCGCATCGTCCGCCCCCAGGCCGTCCCGATTGCGCAACCGGTGGCCGACCACGGCGGGCAGAACCACCTGAACGTCCTCGGGGAGCAGGTAATCGCGGCCGTCCAGGAAGGCCCAGGCGCGGGCGGCACGCAGCAGGCCGAGTCCGGCGCGCGGGGACAGGCCGGCGACGAAGCGGTCGGATTGCCGCGACCGGGCGAGCAGACCTTGCACATAATCGAGCAGGGCGGGACTGGTATGGACCGCCTCGACCTCGGTCTGCAAGGCCAGTAATCGAGCCGGCGTAAGTGCAGGCTGGAGGTCGGCCAGCAGGCCGCGGCGGTCGCGCCCGCCGAGCAACTCGCGTTCGGCGGCGGCATCCGGGTAACCGAGTTCGAGGCGCATCAGGAAGCGATCGAGTTGCGACTCGGGCAGCGGGAAGGTGCCGATCTGGTCGCTGGGGTTCTGGGTGGCGATGACGAAGAACGGTTCCGGCAGTTTGCGGGTCGTGCCCTCGATCGTGACCTGGCGTTCCTCCATGGCCTCCAGCAAGGCGCTCTGGCTTTTCGGCGTGGCGCGGTTGATCTCGTCGGCCAGGATCAATTGGGCGAACACGGGGCCGGGGTGGAACTGGAAGCTGCCGCTGCCGCGGTCGAACACGGAGACGCCGAGGATGTCCGCGGGCAGCAGGTCGCTGGTGAACTGGATGCGCTGATAGTCGAGGCCGAGACTGCCCGCCAGCACATGGGCGAGTGTGGTCTTGCCGACTCCGGGCAGATCCTCGATGAGCAGATGGCCGCGGGCCAGCAGACAGGCCAGGGCCAGACGCAGCTGGTGTTCCTTGCCGAGGATAATGCGGCCGGCCTCTTGGATAACCGGGTCGAGCGTACTAGGCATATGGCTTGTCCTGCTTGCGTTGGCGCGCGCGGCACCGGGTACTGGTCATTTTCTGGTCAATCAAGGCCATGCTGGCGTATAGTTCCCAGCCCATATTGCGCCTTCCGGGGCACACACTCATGCAGTTTCAGGACCATTTCGATGTGATCGTCGTCGGCGGTGGCCATGCCGGCACCGAGGCCGCCCTGGCCGCGGCGCGCATGGGCTGCAATACGCTGCTGTTGACGCACAACATCGAAACCCTCGGCCAGATGAGCTGCAACCCGGCCATCGGTGGCATCGGCAAGGGCCATCTGGTCAAGGAGATCGACGCGCTCGGCGGGCTCATGGCTCATGCGACCGACCGCGCCGGTATTCAGTTCCGCATTCTCAATGCCAGCAAAGGTCCGGCGGTGCGCGCCACGCGCGCGCAGGCCGATCGTGTGTTGTACAAGTACGCGGTGCGCGTCGCGCTGGAGAACCAGCCGAATCTGCGCATCTTCCAGCAAGCGGTCAGCGATCTGGTTGTCGTAGGCGAGCGCGTCACCGGCGTGGTGACGCAAATGGGTCTGCGTTTTGCCGCGCCCTGCGTGGTGTTGACCACCGGCACCTTCCTCGGCGGCCTCATTCATATCGGCCTGTCGAACTACGAAGGCGGTCGCGCCGGCGATCCACCGGCCAATGCGCTCGCGCAACGCTTGCGCGAATTGCCGTTGCGCGTCGATCGTCTGAAGACCGGTACGCCACCGCGCATCGACGGCCGCAGTCTCGATTACAGCGTCATGCAGGCGCAGCCCGGCGATGATCCAGTGCCGGTGTTTTCGTATCTCGGCAAGGCCGCCGAGCATCCGCGTCAAGTCGATTGCCACATCACGCATACCAACGCGCGCACCCACGAGATCATTCGCGGCGGCCTGGACCGTTCGCCGATGTATACCGGCGTGATCGAAGGCATCGGCCCGCGTTATTGCCCGTCCATCGAAGACAAGGTGCACCGCTTTGCCGGCAAAGATGCGCACCAGATTTTTGTCGAGCCCGAAGGCTTGGATACGCACGAGATTTATCCGAACGGCATCTCCACCAGCCTGCCCTTCGATGTGCAGCTGGAACTGGTGCGCTCCATCAAAGGCTTTGAAAACGCGCACATCACGCGTCCGGGCTATGCCATCGAGTACGATTATTTCGATCCGCGCGACTTGCAGTATTCGCTGGAGACCAAGGTCATCGAAGGTCTGTTCTTCGCCGGGCAGATCAATGGCACCACCGGCTATGAAGAGGCGGCCGCGCAAGGTCTGCTCGCCGGTCTCAATGCCGCGCGCAAGGCGCAAGGACAGACGCCGTGGTGGCCGCGTCGCGACGAGGCCTATCTCGGTGTGTTGATCGACGATCTGATCACGCGTGGTACGAGCGAGCCGTATCGCATGTTCACCAGTCGTGCCGAATATCGCCTGCTGCTGCGCGAAGACAATGCCGATCTGCGGCTGACACCCTACGGTTATGACCTCGGCCTCGTCGACGAACAGCGTTGGCGTGTGTTCAGTGAACATCGCGAGGCCATTGAACGCGAGCAGCAGCGCCTGCGCGAGATTTGCATCCGCCCCGGCAGCGTTGCGGCGCAGTCGCTCGAGGCGCGCCTCGGCGCACCGCTGACACGCGAGCAACGTGCCGTTGATCTGCTGCGGCGTCCCGAGCTGGATTACGCGGCATTGACCGCGACACCCGAGGTCGGCCCGGGCGTGACGGATGCGCGCGTCGCCGAGCAGGTCGAGGTGCAGGTGAAATACTCTGGCTATATCGAGCGCCAACAGCTCGAGATCGAACGCCATCGCCGCCACGAAGAACAGTCGTTACCGCTGAATCTCGACTATGATCAGGTGCAGGGTCTATCGACCGAGGTTCGCGAAAAATTCCGCACGCAGCGACCGCAGACACTGGGTCAGGCGGCGCGCATTCCCGGCGTAACGCCAGCGGCGATCTCGCTGTTGTTGGTGCATCTCAAGAAAGGCGGCGCGGCGCGCTTGCGCGCCTGACAGCGACACGCATAACAACGGGCGCAACCTTCGAGCGCGCGGGCTAATACAGGCGAACGACCATGGATCTCGATCAAATCCTCGCACGGGGCATTACCGAATCCGGCTTAGAGCTGGAGGCGTCGGCGCGTGCAAAGCTGATGGAGTATGTCGCGTTGCTGGTCAAATGGAACCGCGTCTACAACCTGACTTCGGTGCGCAAGCCACAGGATATGCTGCCGCGCCACATCCTCGACTGTTTGGTCGTGCTGCCGTATATCAAGGGTCCGCGGGTGTTGGATGTCGGTACCGGTGCAGGGTTGCCGGGCCTGGTGTTGGCCATCGCACGACCCGACTGGCAGGTTGTGCTGCTGGATTCGAGCAATAAAAAGTTGCGCTTCGTCCGCCAGTCCATCGTCGATCTCGGCCTCGCCAATGCATCCGTTGAGCATGTGCGCATCGAGGACTATCAACCCGAGGCATTGTTCGACACCATCATCAGCCGCGCGTTTTCATCGTTGGATGAGATGCATAAACATTGCGCCCGCTTGTGCGCGGCCGACGGGCGCATCCTGGCCATGAAGGGTATCTATCCGCTGGCCGAGGTCGAGTCGTTGGCTGAGCCGGCCGTGGTGGTGGCCGCGCACACCCTCACTGTGCCGGGCATGGATGCGCAGCGGCATTTGTTGCAACTGCGCCCCAGCTAACCATTGACTGTTCGCTGTCGCGTCCCTCCCGGGTTACACTCTCGACCCGAAACCACACACACGCGGCGCAGTTGGGACCATGGGACGCATCATCGCTGTTACCAATCAGAAGGGCGGGGTCGGCAAGACCACCTCCTGCATTAACCTTGCTGCGGCGCTGGCGCTGACCCGTCGACGCGTATTGCTGATCGATCTTGATCCGCAGGGCAACGCCACCATGGGCAGCGGTGTCGATAAGCACGAGGTCGAGTACTCCAGTTGCGACGTGCTGCTCGGTGAGATCGACATCGGGCAGGCCATTATCAGCAGTGAAGCGGCCGGTTATGACGTGCTGCCCGGCAACAGCGATCTCACCGCCGCTGAAGTCGAACTGCTGCGCGCCGACGACGGTGGACAGCGTCTGCGCGCCGCGCTCAGCCATGTTCAGGATCGTTACGATTACATCCTCATCGATTGCCCGCCCTCTCTGAACATGCTCACCATCAATGCGCTGACCGCCGCACAAGGCGTGCTGATCCCGATGCAGTGCGAATACTATGCGTTGGAGGGGTTGTCAGCGCTGGTCGATACGGTGCAGCAGATTCAACAATCGGTGAATCCGAGCCTGGAAATCGAAGGTCTGCTGCGTACCATGTTCGACGCGCGCAACAATCTCGCCACACAGGTCTCCGATCAACTCCTCGAACACTTCGGTGACAAGGTCTACCGTACCATCGTCCCGCGCAATGTGCGCCTGGCCGAGGCGCCCAGCCACGGCATGCCGGTGCTCAAGTACGACAAGGCCTCACGCGGCGCCATCGCCTATCTGGCGCTGGCCGGCGAACTGGTACGGCGCGAACAGGAGCGCATGCAGGCGGTGGCGGCGTCGTGATTTTCTGAACTGCCGAGCGCTAAGGGCAACAAGTTTCTGGAACCGCCAAGGCGCGAAGAAAACAAGTTTTGAAATAGACAAGAAAAAATTTCTCGGAACCACGGATTCAACAGGGCCTGAATCAGCGCTGTTTTATATTAATTCCGTTCTTTCTTGGCGTCTTGGCGCCTTGGCGGTTCACAAAGCTTTTCTTCGTGCCGTGGCGGTCCAAACAATTATTTTTGGCGCCATTGGCGTCTTGGCGGGTATCCTTAGCACCCATGACGACAAAGAAACGAGGATTGGGGCGCGGACTCAACGCGCTGTTGGGCGGTGCCGCGAAGTCGGCGCCGGCGGTTTCAACGACTGCGCCGACCCTGGTCGTGCAGGACGGCGCAGCGGCGGCCGCGCCCATCGACGGCAGTCTGCGCAAAATCCCGGTCGACCTGATCCAGCGCGGCAAATACCAGCCGCGACAGGATATGCACCAGGAATCGCTGCAGGATCTGGCCGATTCCATCACGGCCCAGGGCGTGGTGCAGCCGATCGTGGTGCGACCCATCGGCCAGGGTCGCTACGAGATCATCGCCGGCGAACGTCGTTGGCGTGCGGCGCAATTGGCCGGTCTGCAGGATATCCCCGCCGTGATTCGTGAGGTGCCAGACCGCGCCGCTATCGCCATGTCGCTGATCGAGAATATTCAGCGTGAGAACCTCAACCCGCTGGAAGAATCGCGCGCCCTGCAGCGCTTGATCCAGGAATTCGAACTGACCCACCAGGAGGCCGCCGATGCCGTCGGGCGTTCGCGCGCCACCGTCTCGAATCTGCTGCGTCTTTTGGACTTGACCGACGAGGTCAAGGCGCTGGTCGAGGCCGGCCAGCTGGAAATGGGTCATGCCCGTGCGCTGTTGGCGCTGACTGGCGGCGACCAAACCCAGGCGGCGCGTCATGTGGCGACCAAGGGCTTGTCGGTGCGGGAAACCGAGCGGCTGGTTAAGCGTATGCAGAGTGATGCGGCGAAGCCGGCGGCGGTGCCCAAGCGTGTCGATCCGGATATTCGCCGACTTGAAGAAGAATTGGCGGGGTACCTCGGTGCCAAGGTGAACCTGGAGCAGGGTCGCGGCGGTAAGGGCAAGCTGGTTATCAGCTATAACAGCCTGGATGAATTGGACGGTATTCTCGAGCGTATGCACCATGCTGGTGACCACTGAGTCGCCTATATTTCACGTCAAATGAGGCTATAACCTCGCTTTATCACCCCATCATTGACCCTGTCGCCCTGTAGTCCCTATAATGCGCGCCGGCACGCAAGGCCGGTCATGTTCGGGCAAGTTGCATGACCGATATCAATCGTTACGCGCCAACAGGACACTGGCTCGAACTTACTGTTCGCCGGACCTGCGCTGAGATTTTCGCGGCATGCGTACGATTCTGAGTATCCAGGCGATAGTGGCGGTTTTAGCGGCCAGCGCCGGGTATCTCCTTGATGGAATGCCGGCGGCCCTGGCAGCGCTGTTTGGGGCGGCCATAGCGTTGTCCAACAGTCTGTTGCTGACTTGGCGAATGCGTCAGGGGAAACGCCAACTGCATGCGGACGTGCAGCGGCACCTGCGAACATTTTACTATTCCACCATCGAGCGCTACGTTGTCGTCGGCGGCCTGCTCGCAATCGGTATTGGCGCGCTGCAGTTGTCGCCATTACCGCTGTTGGTGGCTTTTATAGCCGGGCAAATGGCCTGGATGATTTCTGGATTAACGAGCGGGAATACCTAGTCAATGTCTGGCGAAGCCCATACCTCTGCGGAATATATCCGCCATCACCTGCAAAACCTCACCTACGGTCAGTTGCCGGACGGCAATGGTGGCACCCATTGGGGTTTCGCGCATACCGCCGAACAAGCCAAGGACATGGGTTTCTGGGCGATCAACGTCGATACGCTGGGTTTCTCACTGCTGCTCGGCGTGCTGTTTCTCTGGTTGTTCCACAGTGTCGCTAAATCGGTGACCTCCGGCGTGCCCGGCGGCGCGCAGAATTTTGTCGAGTGGATTGTGGATTTCATCGACACTTCCGTGCGTGGGTCCTTCAGTGGCAGAAACCCCCTGGTCGCGCCGCTGTCGCTGACCATTTTCCTGTGGATTTTCCTGATGAACCTCATGGACCTGATCCCGGTCGACATGGTTCCCGCATCTGGCGACCAGTTTGGGCGTGCCGTTCCTGAAGGTCGTTCCGAGTACCGATCCCAACGCCACTTTTGGCATGGCGCTGTCGGTGTTCGCGCTGGTGCTCTATTACAGCATCAAGATCAAGGGCGTGGGTGGCTTCATGGGTGAGCTGACGCTGATGCCGTTCCAATCCAAGAACAAAGTCGTGCAGGTTGTCTTTATGCCGATCAACCTGCTGCTCGAAGGTGTAACGCTGATCGCCAAGCCCGTTTCACTGGCGCTGCGACTGTTCGGTAACATGTACGCCGGTGAAATGATCTTTATCCTCATTGCGATCATGTACGGCGCCGGTTTGGCGATGGGCTCCTTTGGCGGCCTGCTGCAACTTGGTTGGGCGATCTTCCACATCCTCATCATCACCTTGCAGGCGTTCATTTTCATGACGCTGACCATCGTGTATCTGGACATGGCGCACCAGGAACATCACTGATCTCGGTTTTTTACTCAATCTTTACTCTTTAGCTGGGAGAGAAACATGGAAATGGCAAATGCACTGCTGTACATCGCTGGCGCTCTGATGATGGGCTTGGGCGCACTCGGCGCCGCAGTCGGCATCGGTATCCTCGGTGGCCGCTTCCTGGAAGGCGCCGCGCGTCAGCCGGAACTGATTCCGATGCTGCGCACCCAGTTCTTCATCGTCATGGGTCTGGTCGACGCCGTGCCGATGATCGCGGTCGGTCTGGCCATGTACATCCTGTTCGCTGTGGTGGGTGGTTAATCCAGGCCGCGAACGACAGCCATCGTCGCGCGGATTCTTCACGAGGTACAGGCATGAATATCAATGCGACATTGATCGGTCAGTCGATCACGTTCTTCTTCTTCGTGTGGTTCTGCATGAAGTTCGTGTGGCCGCCGATCATGACAGGCGCTGGAAGCTCGCAAGAAGCAGATCGCCGATGGTCTGGCCGCCGGCGAGCGCGGCAAGCACGAGCAGGAGCTGGCGCAAAAGCGCGCGGCTGAGGATCGCTGCACGAGGCCAAGAGCAGTCGCAGGAAATCATCGCCAAGGCGGAAAAGCGCGCAGCGGAAATCGTCGAAGAGGCGAAGACCGATGCCAAAGGCGAAGGCGAGCGCATCCTGATGGCGGCACGCGCCGAGATCGGTCAAGAAGTTCAATCGTGCGAAGGAAGGTCTGCGCGCTCAGGTGGTGATCATCGCCATCGCCGGTGCCAGAAAATGCTGGGGCGCGAATGTCGACGCTTACTAACGCACGACGACCTGCTGAATAAGCTGGCCGCGCAGATCTAGGTGCAAGCAGATGGCTGAATCCACCACGAATCGCACGACCCTACGCCCAGGCGGCCTTCAAGCTGGCAAGACAACAGAATCAGGCCCTGCCGGCCTCGAACTGGTCTGAGATGCTCGGCGTGGTCGGGAGCGGTCGTGGCCGCGGACGCCGGTATGCGCAAGCTGCTGGACAACCCGCGGGTCACGCCGACGCAATTGGCCGAACTGTTCGTCGGCATCTGCGGCGACCGCCTTAATGACGATGGCCGCAATATGCTGCGTCTGCTGGCGGAGCATCGTCGCTTGGTATTGCTGCCGGAGATCTTCGGACTCTATGAGCAGTTCGAGAACGAGGCCGAAGGCGCCGTCCAAGCGCAACTGATCACTGCATTCCCGGCCACCGACGCGCAGGAGCAAACCATCGCCGCGGCGCTCAAGCAGCGCTTTGGCCGCGATGTACAAATGGAATACGTCACCGATCCGACCCTGATGGGCGGTGCGGTGGTGCGTGCGGGCGACCTGGTAATCGACGGTTCGGTGCGCGGCAAGCTGACTGCACTGATCTTGTGGTACAGCGGTCTGAAATCGATTGAAGAGGAAAGTTTATGCAACTCAATCCCACTGAAATCAGCGAGCTGATCAAAGGCCGCATCGAAGAAATTCCAGATTGTCGCCGAGGCGCGCACCGAAGGTACGGTGGTGTCAGCTGACCGACGGTATCGCCCGCATCCACGGCTTGGCCGATGTGATGTCCGGCGAGATGATCGAGTTCCCCGGCGATGTCTACGGTATGGCGTTGAATCTGGAACGCGACTCCGTCGGCGCGGTGATCCTCGGCGAGTACAAGCACATTACCGAAGGCGATTCGGTCAAGTGCACCGGCAAGATTCTGGAAGTGCCGGTCGGTGAAGCGCTGCTTGGACGCGTGGTCGACGCGCTCGGCAGCCCGATCGACGGCAAGGGCCCGATCAAACTTCGCTGCTCTCGCCAATTGAAAAGATTGCCCCCGGCGTTATCGCGCGTAAGTCGGTGAGACCAGCCGGTGCAGACCGGTCTGAAGGCCATCGACGCGATGGTGCCGGTCGGTCGCGGCCAGCGCGAACTGATCATCGGTGACCGTCAGACCGGCAAGTCCGCGGTCGCGATCGACGCCATCATCAATCAGAAGGGTACCGGCGTTAAGTGTGTCTACGTCGCGATCGGGCAGAAGAATTCCTCGATCGCAGCCGTGGTGCGCAAGCTCGAAGAGCACGGCGCGCATGGCGCACACCATCATCGTTGCGGCCGCCGCCGCTGATTCCGCTGCCATGCAGTACATCGCCCCCTACGCCGGTTGCGCGATGGGCGAGTATTTCCGTGACAAGGGCGAAGACGCTCTGATCATGTATGACGATCTGACCAAGCAGGCCTGGGCTTACCGCCAGGTATCCTTGCTGTTGCGCCGTCCGCCGGGCCGCGAAGCCTATCCGGGTGACGTGTTCTATCTGCATTCGCGTTTGCTGGAGCGCGCCTCGCGCATCAATGCCGACTGAAGTCGAGAAACTCACCAACGGTCAGCGTGAAAGGCAAGACCGGTTCATTGACCGCGCATGCCGATCATCGAGACCCAGGCCGGCGACGTGTCGGCGTTCGTGCCGACCAACGTGATCTCCATTACCGACGGTCAGATCTTCCTCGAGTCCGATCTGTTCAACTCCGGTATCCGTCCCGCCATCAACGCCGGTCTGTCGGTGTCGCGTGTCGGTGGCGCGGCGCAGACCAAGATCATCAAGAAACTCGGCGGCGGTGTGCGTCTGGCGCTGGCGCAGTATCGTGAATTGGCGGCTTTCGCGCAGTTCGCGTCGGATCTTGACGAGACCACCCGCAAGCAGCTGGACCTCGGTCAGCGCGTTACCGAGCTGATGAAGCAGAAACAGTACTCACCGCTGACGGTGGCCGATATGGCCGCTGTCGCTGTTCGCCGCCAACAAGGCTTCCTCGACGACGTCGATATCAAGAAGATCGTCGACTTTGAGGCTGCCATGCATGCCTATGTGCGCAAGTCAACCATGGCGCCGCTGATTGCCAAGATCAATGACACCGGCGACTTCAACGACGAGATCGAGGCAGGTATGAGAAGGTCGATGGAGGAGTTCAAGACCAAGCGGCGTATTAAGGTAGCAGCAAGCTTGTAGCGAGTCGGCATTCGGCAATCGGTGATCCTCAGCACTGATACGTTTCCCGAATCCCGAATCCCGCGTCCCCGAATGTCACTGGTTGACTGAAATGGCAGGCGCAAAAGAAATCCGCACCAAGATCAAGAGTATCAAGAGTACTCAGAAGATCACCCGGCCATGGAAATGGTCTCGGCGAGCAAGATGCGCCGGGCGCAGGAGCGCATGCGCGTCACGCGCCCTTATGCGGAAAAGATGCGCAATGTCATTTGCCATCTGGCCACGGCGCATCCGGAATACGAGCCCGCGTATCTGATCGAGCGGCCGGCTAAAGCGCGTCGGCATCATCGTCATCTCCACAGACCGCGGCTTGTGCGGTGGTTTGAACGTCAACCTGTTCAAGACGACCGTGATGCGTCTATGAAAGAGTGGCGCGAGCAAGGCTCGAGATGGACTTCTGCCGCCATCGGCTCCAAGGCCGGCATGTTCTTCAAGCGCCTCGGTGGCAATGTCGTGGCGCGGCGACACACCTCGGCGATGCGCCGGCTATCAGTGACATGATCGGCACCGTAAAGGTGATGTTGGATGCCTATGACGCCGGTAAGATCGATCGCCTATATCTGTCGTGTACAACCATTTCGTGAACACCATGTCGCAGATGCCGCGTGTCGATCAGCTGTTGCCGATAGTTCCGGACATGAGATGAGATTATGAAGCATCACTGGGATTATCTGTACGAGCCGGAAGCAAAGCCGTGATGATGGCCTGCTGACCCGCTACATCGAATCCTTGGTGTATCAGGGCGCGGTCGAGAACATCGCCAGCGAACAAGCGGCGCGGATGGTGGCCATGAAGTCGGCGACGGACAACGCGGGCGACCTGATCAACGAATTGCAGCTGATCTACAACAAGGCGCGGCAGGCGGCGATCACCCAAGAGATTTCGGAAATCGTCGGCGGCGCCGCGGCTGTTTAGCAATTTATTCCCTCTCCCCTCACGGGGAGAGGATTAGGGTGAGGGGTGGTGGGTGCTCAGGCACCCTCACCCCGGCCCTCTCCCGGAGGGAGAGGGGGCAAAGAATTGAGAATTGGATTAGACGGGATCGCATGCCATGCAGATAGATTTATTCAGTGCTGCGCATGTCGACCATGACGACAGAGATTTAAAAGTTAAAGAGGACCACATGAGTTCGGGCAATATAGTTGAAATCATCGGCGCCGTCGTCGACGTAGAGTTTCCGCGTAACGCGGTCCCGAAAATCTATGATGCGCTCACTGTCGACGAGGGCGAATCTGACCCTGGAAGTGCAGCAGCAGCTGGGCGACGGGTGGTGCGCGCCATCGCCATGGGATCCACCGACGGTTTGAAGCGCGGCCGCAACGTCGCCAGCACCGGTGCCCCGATCTCCGTGCCGGTCGGCAAACAGACCTTGGGCCGCATCATGAACGTGCTCGGCGAACCCGTGGATGATGCAAGGGCCCGATCGGCGCCGAGAAGCACATGGCGATTCACCGCAAGGCCCCGGACGTTCGCCGAGCAGGCCGCGGGCATTGAGATTCTCGAAACCGGCATCAAGGTCATCGACTTGATCATGTCCGTTCGCCAAGGGCGGCAAGGTCGGCCTGTTCGGTGGCGCCGGCGTGGGCAAGACCGTGACGTTGATGGAGCTGATCCGCAACATCGCCGTCGACCACTCCGGCTTACTCGGTGTTCGCCGGCGTCGGCGAGCGTACCCGCGAAGGCAACGACTTCTATCATGAGATGAAGGAAGGCGGCGTTATCGACAAGGTGGCGCTGGTGTACGGCCAGATGAACGAGCCGCCGGGCAATCGCCTGCGCGTGGCGCTGACCGGCCTGACCATGGCCGAACATTTCCGCGACGAAGGCGCGCGACGTGCTGTTCTTCGTCGACAACATCTACCGTTACACCCTGGCCGGTACCGAAGTGTCCGCGCTGCTCGGCCGTATGCCGTCGGCGGTGGGTTACCAGCCGACGCTGGCCGAGGAAATGGGCGTGCTGCAGGAACGCATCACCTCCACCAAGACCGGTTCCATCACCTCGTTCCAGGCCGTGTACGTGCCCGCCGACGACTTGACCGATCCGTCACCGGCCACGACCTTCGCGCATTTGGATGCGACCCTGGTGTTGTCGCGTCAACATCGCCGAACTGGGTATCTACCCGGCCGTGGACCCTCTGGATTCCACCAGCCGTCAGCTCGATCCGCTGATCGTCGGCCAGGAACACTACGACACCGCGCGCGCCGTGCAGTGCACCTTGCAGCGTTACAAGGAACTGCGAGACATCATCGCGATTCTCGGTATGGACGAACTGTCCGATGAGGACAAGCTGCGTCGTATCGCCGCGCCCGCAAAGATCCAGCGCTTCCTGTCGCAGCCGTTCTTCGTTGCCGAAGCGTTCACCGGCTGCCCGGGCAAGTACTGCTCGCTGAAAGACACCATCCGCGCCTTCAAGGGCATCGTCAATGGCGAATACGACAGCCTGCCGGAGCAGGCCTTCTACATGGTTGGCACCATTGAAGAAGCGGTCGAGAAGGCGAAGACGCTTTAAGTCGGTATTCGGAGTTCGGCTTCGGGACCAGGGAAAGCGACTTGCGGAAGGCCGGGTCCTGAACCCGATTCCCAATCGTTATCTCGCAACGGATTAACATCATGGCCATGACAATTCACGTCGACATCGTTAGCGCCGAAGCGGAGATTTTTTCCGGCGCGGCCGAGATGGTATTCGCGCCCGCCGAGATGGGTGAGGTCGGCATCGCGCCGCGGCACACGCCGATGCTGACCCGACTGAAGGCCGGTGAAGTGCGCGTCAGAACGACGACGGCAAAGAACAAATCTTCTACGTCTCTGGCGGCATGCTGGAAGTACAGCCGCATGTCATCACCGTGCTCGCCGACACCGCGTTGCGCGCCAAGGATATCGACGAGGCCGAGGCGCTGGAGGCGAAGCACCGTGCCGAGAAGGCGCTGTCCAACAACAAGGCCGATATCGATTACGCCAAGGCCCAGTCTGAACTCGCCGAGGCGGTCGCGCAATTGCGGACATTCAGAACTTGCGCAAGACCACACTTAAATGACATGTCAAGTGTAGAGTGGTCAGCTGTGTGAACCCACGCGGCTTGTGCGGGCAACATGCGCGAAAGCCGCTGTGCTAGCGACGACGTTGCCCGCCTACAAATGAAGGCACTGAAAGCGACCGCTCGGTAGCTCAACCCAGGTTACGATTCCTCTGCGAACATCATGACCCAACACATCACACGCCACAGCTTCGTTTCGCTTCACTTATCGTCATCAGAAGACCAGGACGGCAATCTGCTGGAACAGCAGCGATGTGCCGATGAGTTATGTGCATGGCGTCGAAGCCGGGATGTTGATTCCGGTCGAACGGCGCTGGAAGGTCGAGGTGTCGGCGACACGGTCGAAGTAACGCTGCGACCGGAACAGGGCTTCGGTCCGCACGATCCCGACCTCACCTTCACCGATGATATCGACAACGTCCCGCCAGAGTATCGCCATCTCGGTGCCGAGGTGGAATTCCAGGGCGAGAATGGCGAGACACGCAAGTTTATCGTATCCCGCATCGAGGATGGCAAGTTGACCGTGGATTGCAATCACCCGTTCGCCGGCAAGACACTGGTGTTCACTGTGAACGTGATTGCGGTGCGCGATGCCACCCCGGATGAGATCGTCAAAGGCGCCCCGCCGCCAGGGAAGCACTGACGCTCACCCGGAAGCGGCGCTCGGCCTGCGGTCTTTGGTGCCATATGGATAGCCTGCGTTAGCGTCCCGCCACGCCAAGCCCCCCTCGACGGGCTATATGATATCCGATGCCAGTTGCGGCGATCTTCGGCGGCCCTGCCCAATGTTAGTCGGCTGAATCCAAGAACAAAAACACGTCCGGCTGCAGGAGACAGGACCTACTCATGCCATTGAGCATCATCATACTGGCGGCTGGACAGGGAACGCGCATGCGTTCGGACCTGCCCAAGGTGCTGCATCGCTCTGGCGGGACAGCCGTTGCTTGAGCATGTCGATATGCCGCGGAGCGCTCGGCCTGAGGCAAGATTCAAGTGGTGTACGGTCATGGCGGCGAGGGTGTGCCCAGCCCTGGCTCGCTCTGCCAGGTCGCATTGGGTAGTGCAGGCCGAGCAACTCGGTACCGGGCATGCGGTGGCTCAGGCATTGCCGGCGATCGCGGATGAGCATACGGTGCTGGTGCTCTATGGCGACGTGCCTCTGATCGCCGCCGACACCCTGCGATCAGCCTGATCAGCGCGCACGGCATGGCATGCTGGGGCTGCTGACGGCCAGTCTCGACAACCCGCACGGTTACGGGCGCATCGTGCGCGACGCACAAAGGGCCCTGTCACGCGCATCGTCGAACAGAAAGATGCCAGCGAGGCCGAACGCGGCATCAGCGAAGTCAACACCGGCATGCTGGCGGTCAATGCGGCGTGCCTGCAAACGCTGGATCGCGCAACTCGACAACCGCAATGCACAGGGCGAGTTTTATCTGACCGATATCATCGCACTGGCGCGCGCGAGGAGCATGTTCGGATCAACACGGTGCAGGCCGGCAGCTTCGACGAAATCTCGGCGTGAACGACCGCGCCCAACTCGCCGACCTCGAACGCCGTTATCAGCGCCGCGAGGCGCAGCGGCTGCATGCAGGCCGGCGTGACCCTGCGCGATCCGGCGCGCTTCGATCTGCGCGGTCGAACTCAACGGCCGGGCGCGACGTGGTGATCGACATCAATGTGATCATCGAAGGCAAGGTCAGTCTCGGCGACCGTGTGCGCATCGGCCCGAATACCGTACTGCGCGATGCTGTGATCGGCGCCGACATGGAGATTTTCGCGCAATTGCGTGATCGAACAGGCGCGCATCGGCGCGCGCTGCCGCATCGGACCGTTCGCCCGCATCCGCCCGGAAACGCGAGCTTGCCAATGATGTGCACATCGGCAACTTCGTCGAGATCAAGAAATCACAGGTCAGTGACGGCTCCAAGATCAATCACCTCAGCTACGTCGGCGACACCACGGTCGGGCGGCGCGTCAACATCGGCGCCGGCACCATCACCTGCAATTACGACGGCGCCAACAAACACCGAACAGTCATCGAGGATGATGTCTTCATCGGCTCGGACACGCAGTTGGTGGCGCCGGTAACAGTGTCCAAAGGGCGCACGCTGGGCGCCGGCACCACGCTGACGCGCGACGCGCCGGCGGGCGAAGCTTGACTAGTGAGTCGCGTCAAACAGGAACCACGTGCCGGGGTGGAATACGGCCGGTGAAGAAAAATAGCGTAGCGACTCAAGACAAGTTCAGCGATGTGCATGGGCCATGGACGGGTTTGGCCCGTTCATTGCTGATGAGTCGCTAAGTAATGCCATTCGGTATCTGACTCCATTTTTCCGAGTATATAAACATGTGCGGAATAGTCGGAGCAGTGGCGCAACGCGATGTGGCGCCGATCCTGGTTGAAGGGCTGCGACGTCTGGAATACCGCGGCTATGACTCGGCGGGCGTGGCGGTGCTCAATGCATGCCGCGGAAGCTTGCAGCGCTTCCGCACCACCGGCAAAGTGAGTGAGCTGGAGAGCATGCGGCGACAAGACCCGCTGCCAGGCAATACCGGCGTTGCCCACACCCGCTGGGCGACGCATGGCAAACCCACTGACGACAACGCCCATCCGCATATCTGCCGCAACACCGTGGCGGTCGTGCATAACGGCATCATCGAGAATCACGAGGCGCTGCGCACCGAGCAGCGCGAGCAGGGATTATGCATTCACCTCGGAGACCGATACCGAGGTCGATTGTGCACCAGATCTATCATCATCTGGAGCAGGGCAAGGATCTGCTTGGCGGCGGTGCAGACAGCGGTGACGGAATTGCACGGTGCCTATGCACTGGGTGTGGTGAGCACAACCGAGCCGGGGCGCTTGGTAGCGGCGCGCCGTGGCAGTCCGTTGGTGATCGGTCTTGGCATTGGCGAAAACTTCATCGCCTCGGATGTCGCGGCACTGTTACCGGTCACGCAACGCTTCATGTTCCTCGAAGACGGTGATGTCGCTGATTTGCGACGGATGGCGTCACGATCTACAATGCGCAGGGCGCAAGTCGTGAAGCGCATCGAGCGCGTGTCGGAGTTGACCGCGGATGCGGTCGAGCGCGGCGAATATCGCCACTACATGCTCAAAGAAATTTTCGAGCAGCCGCGCGCCGTCGCCGATACGCTCGAAGGCCGCATTGAGCGGCAACCATGTGCTGGAAGCAGGCCTTCGGTCCCGATGCCAGCGCCGATGTTCGACAAGGTGCAGGGCGTGCACATCATTGCCTGCGGCACCAGTTATCACGCCGGCATGGTCGGCCGCTACTGGCTGGAATCCATTGCCGGCGTTCCGTGCAGCGTCGAAGTCGCCAGCGAGTTTCGTTACCGTCAATCCGGTGGTGCGCAAGAATTCACTGATCGTCACGTTGTCGCAATCCGGCGAGACCGCGGACACGCTGGCCGGACTGCAAGAGGCCGGCGCCTGGGTTTCGGCATTCACTGGCGATCTGCAACGTGCCGGAAAGTCCTCATTGGTGCGCGAATCGGAACTGGTGTTGATGACCCGCGCCGGCCCCGAAATTGGCGTCGCCTCGACCAAGGCCTTCACCACGCAACTGGTCGCCTTATTGCTGTTGGTGCTGGTGCTGGGCCGGCGCCACGGATGACCTGAAGCGCTGGAGACGAAGATGGTTCAACAACTGATTCGTTGCCGGGCAAGATTGAGCACGCGCTTGGCAATTGAACGCCATCAAATCAAGGTTGGCCGAGCAGTTCGCCGATAAACATCATGCGCTTGTTCCTTGGGTCGCGGGCCGCAGTTCCCGGTGGCGATGGAAGGCGCGCTCAAGCTCAAGGAAATTTCCTATATCCACGCCGAGGCGTATCCGGCGGGAGAACTCAAGCATGGCCCTCTGGCGCTGGTCGATGCGGATATGCCGGTGATCGTCGGTGGCGCCGAATAATGATTTGCTGGAGAAACTGAAATCCAACCTCCAGGAAGTCGTGCGCGCGGCGGTGAACTGTTTGTCTTCGCCGATGCCGAAGCAGGCGTGAGTGCAGCGGATGGCGTAACCGTGTTGCCGGTCGCGCCGGTCGGACGACTGCATTGCGCCGATTGTCTTCACCGTGCCGCTGCAATTGCTGGCGTACCACGTTGCGGTATTGCAAGCGGCACCGATGTCGATCAGCCGCGCAATTTGGCGAAATCCGTGACAGTTGAATAGGCCAAGGAAAAGGCGGGCAATGCGATGCGTGTGGATCAAGGGATATTTATAGTGAGTGTATTGAGCATGATGCTCGTCGATGCGGCGCAGGCGCGGGTGTTTCGCTGCACGGATGCGGATGGCAAGGTGGGTTATTCGCAGGTGCCCTGTCCGGCTGAGCAGCAGGCAGATCAAATGCGCGGTATAGGCGGTGGCAAACAGCAGGATCGGAGTCTGTGTGGTGATGCGCGTGATCTTGCGGCCCAGGCGTTCGGTGATATGGGTAGTCGTGTGGAGCCAAGCGAGGTGATCGAGCAGTACGGCGGCATTAATTACATCAATGCCGCGACGCTGGGTGTCATCAACTTCGCTGCGAGCCTGCGTTTTAACACTGATATAACGCCACAGCGGGCGGGTGCGCTGGCCTTCTCGCGCTGTCTCGGCGGCGGCTTTGGCGAACTGCATCCTGGCGATCTGCCCAAGATCGAGCAAGAGCAGACAGATCAGCCGGATGTGAGCGCAAAACCGAGCGCGCAAATTGAATAGTGGCCAGACCATCAGGACCGCTCAACGAATTTTTCAATGACTTTGGGAGAGATCAACCATGACAAAAGATATGATGTTTTTCTGTATACCCCAGCAGGCCTATATGGCGACCTCCAACTGCACGACATTGCGCAGGCGCCCGGTGGGCAACAAGGTGCCGGCGGGTAGTCAGCCGAAGTTGCGCGCCTGCGAGACCTGTAGCATGTATCCGCTGGTCGACAAACAGAAGGTGCCGATGGTGACGTTGTCCGCCTATCTGGGTGGCTCGCGACCCATTGAGGTCAACCTGAAATCGGCAGGTATGCGCAAAATCATCGATGACAACCTTGAGCGCCAGGCCGTATAACTAGGCCGGTTTGATATGTTGATTAACTACGCTTTAGGACTCGACAAGACCGTCCGTATAGCGTTATATCGTCACTATCGATGATGGTTTCGCGTTGAGCGGCCCGATCGACTAATTGTCCGAGTCGCGTCAAGAACTTGAGGTTATGGTGTGTTATGAATCTGTGGTTACAAGAGCTTGCCCAGACTTTCGAGCAACTGAACTCGCGCGCGAGTCTGCTTGAGGCGTTGGATATCATCGAAGATCAATCTCAGGCGCTTGATGAGGCAGAGCGGGAAGCCGCCGGGCGGCTTGTCGCGGAGCTCAATCGGCGCTTGGATGCCTTGCCGGGATAATTCCTGACATCATTTGTTGTAGCTGCTGGATTTTTTGCAGCTCCTCGGGAGGTGGCAACCTATGGCACGACTCATGACGCTCTCGCGTGCCGCGCGTTTGGTGGGTGTCAAACGCACAACACTCCAGAAACAGATACAGGCCGGCGAGCTATCCACGTTCGAGGGGCAATTAGACCTCACTGAACTCTTGCGCGTTTATCCGCAGACAAAAATCGAAGACAGCACAATGATCGAGCGCGCCGATCAGCTCATCGAGCGCGCCTTGAGTCGTGTGGTGCGCGATCAGGAAGGCTTGCCCGATGCGGAGGTGCTCGCGACACGCATCGCCGCGCTCAGTCATGAGTTGGGCACAGCCAATTACCGCATGCGGCGCTATGACATCTTTTTACAGCAGCTGCATGAATATCTGCATAAGTTGGCAGCTGCATCTGCATCTGCATCTGCCGCGCCGGCGCATGCCGATATCAGCGCCTTGAGAGACTGGCTGGATGCAGGCGTGGCACAGTTGCATGCGAGCGGCGATGAAGAAGGCGAATTATACGCGACCGATATGCTGCTACGGGTGATGGCGGCGCAGGTGCATCTTGAACCCAGCGGCCATGAATTTTTTGTGCAGGGGAGAGATAGCCTGCTCGATTCTGGTCTGCGCGCGGGGTTGACGTTGAACTATGGTTGTAGCGACGGCTCCTGTGGTCGCTGTGTCGCAAAGCTCAAAAGCGGCGTCGTCAAACTGGTACGCAAACCGCGCTATCGATTTAGCGAGAACGAGCGCGCCCAGGGCAGTACGCTGATGTGTTGCCACACGGCCGTGACTGATGTGACCCTGGAGGTGGATGAAGCGCCGCGTATAGCAGAACTCCAGACGCAACGGATGCTGACGCGCGTTGGCTCAGTGCTGCGTGTTGCCGATGATATCGCCGTGTTGTCTCTGCGGCCCGCGGAAGGGGCGCGACTGCGCTTCCTTGCCGGCCAATCGGTGTGTCTGGAAAGTGGCGAGCAAAGCGCCGACTACGCCATTGCCAGTTGTCCATGCGATGAACATCAGCTCGAATTTCATATCCAGATGCGTGACGGAGATGCCTTTGCGAAAAAATTATTTGCGGGGATCGGATTGAATCAGCAGATCGAGGTCGTAGGGCCGGTTGGTGATTTCACGCTCGACGTGCAATCACAGCATCCGGTTATTTTCGTGGCGTTCGACACCGGTTTTGCGCCCATTAAAAGCCTCGTCGAACATGCCATGGCGCTCGATGTAGCCGAGAACCTTTATCTGTTCTGGGTGCACACGCAGGGAGAATTTCCCTACATGCACAATCGCTGCCGTGCCTGGGCCGACGCATTGGAAAATTTCCATTACACGCCCTTGCCCGCTGAGCCTGCCATCTACTTGGATACGCCTGAAGCCCATGAGCTGTTGGCGACGGCGCTGGCGGCGATCGCCGAGCCGCACTTTGATGTTGCGGCGTTTGATTTCTACATCGCCGGACCAGAAAACATGTTGGCCCAATCTGAGCGCTATTTTGCGGCGCGCGGCGTGCCAGCAGCGCAACTGCACAGATCCGCTACACCGCTCTAAATCCGGTGGCGAATATCGCTCGTTCAGGGATGGAAGGCAGCGCAGGCGATTTCAAATCGACCCCGTATCCAGTTCGTGTCGAGTATCTATAACTTGCAAATATGTTCTGTTATGCCATTATATTGTCGTCATGCATTCAGATAGACCACTAATATAATGTTTTTAAACGACATTATATTTTAAAAGACATGCTCCATCAACGCACTGGGGACTCAGGGATCAGGGTCGGGTGAGACATGACCGGTAACGATCTCCAATACTTACGCCATCGATTCACGCTCTGGATCGCGGCGGGCTTTGCACTGACGCCCCTCGTCGGTCTGACCAGCGCCTGGTTATTCGGGTTGGTTGATGCCCAAAGTCTCAGCAATACCCTGCGCGCCGGGGTTCTGCCTGCGGTGCTGGTGGTGTTGCTGGGCTGGAATTGGCTGAAATTCCGCGCCTATCTGCGGCCCTTCATTCAGTGGTTGGCCCACCATCCCCAGGGCGGCAATGCGCCGGGGCATCTGCATCAGCGGCTGGGACGTTTCAGCCGTGAATACTGGGGCATGTTTTTGCTGTATGCGCTGGTGACGCCGCTGCTGCTCTTGGCCAGTGAGGCGGGCGGATTTGGCGCGATCCCGGCGATGCGTCTCATCAATATGTTGTTACTTCAAATCGCCGTCTCGGTATTGGTTGGCTTGCCAACGTACCTGATCGCGCTGGATCAATTAGGCGAACTGGTCTCCCACCTCGGCTTGCAGCAGGTCCAGGTCAGTCTCAAATCCAGAATCATGCTGCTCGGTGGCTTTTTGCCGCTGCTTTCATACTCGGTACTGATGCATTTCCATTGGGTCAGCCGCGGTGAACTCGTGCCGGAGCTGATGGTGTTATGGGGTGCATTGGCCCTGGTGACCAGTACCGTCACAGCATTGTCGATAAAAAGCATAGTGCAGTCGCTGCGTCCAGTGCAGGAAGTACTCTCCCGTAGCGGGGCCTCCACGCACGCCGATCTGGCGCGACTGCGCCCGCAATCGACCGATGAGATTGGTTATCTGACCCAGACTTTGGGCAAACTGTTTCGTCGTCTGGGTGATCAGGAGTCGACTATGCGCGCAGTTGTGGATAACGCGGCTGAAGGCATAATCGTCGTTAACGAGCGTGGCCAGATCGACACCTTCAATGCCGCGGCCGAAAAACTCTTTGGTTTTCTCGCTGCCGAGATTCGTGGCAAGCCCCTGAGTTGGTTGCTGCCGGCATTGGTCGATGCCAAGAATGTACCGCCGGTGGCCGGTGGTGAGCAGGAAACCGCTGCCCTGCATCGTAATGGTCAGCCGATTCAAGTGTCGGTGCGCGCCAGCGAGATGCATATCAGCGGCGAACCAATGTACACCTGTCTGGTGGCCGACATCACCCAGCGCAAGCAAGCGGAAGAAAAAATGCTTAAGGCCGAGGCGCGCTACCGCGACCTGGTGGAAACTGCCCATGATCTGGTCTGGAGTGCCGATCCTACCGGGCACTGGACCTACCTGAATAGCGCGTGCCAGGGTATCTACGGTTTCAGTCCACAAGAAATGATCGGCCGACATCTCCAGGATTTTCGCGCACCAAGTCATGCGGATAAAGATGTACAGGCATTCCAGGCGATTCTTGACGGCCAAGAGCTGGTGCAATACGAAACCGTGCATGTCGATCGTCAGGGTAACCATCATCACCTGAGTTTCAATGCTAAGGGTCATATGGACAGTAACGGGCACATCGTACATATCAGTGGCACGGCCCGCGATATCACCGAACAAAAGGCCTTCCAGAAACAGCTCGCCTATCAGGCTGAGCACGATTCGTTGACGGGGCTATTCAATCGCAACTATTTTCAGCAGGAGCTGGAGCGTACGGTGGCGCGCGTGGCGCGCAGCGGTGCCGATTGCGCCGTGTTCTACATCGATCTCGATCAGTTCAAGTACATCAACGATACCTTGGGTCATGCCGCCGGCGATCAGCTGCTCATCGAGATCACCCATATGGTGTCCGCGCATGTGCGCGAAGGCGATCTGTTGGCGCGTTTTGGCGGCGACGAATTCACGCTGCTGGTCTATAACATCAAAGCGTTGGACGTACTCAAGGTCGCGGAACACTTCCGTGCCCTGTTTGAGAACTACAAATTCCATTACGAAGGCAAAAATTTCAACGTCACCTCAAGCATCGGTGCTTCTTTGATCGATGCAGGCGTGGTCTCGGCCGACGAAGCCATGTCGCATGCGGATCTGGCCTGTAACATGGCCAAGGCGCAAGGCCGCAATCGTGTGCATCTCTACAATCCCGACGACCGCGACAAGGCCGGCATGGCGGAGGACATGGGTTGGGCAGCGCGCGTACGCGAGATGCTGGAGCATGATCGCTTCCTATTGGTGTATCAGCCGATCATGTCAGTCAGCAGCGGCGACGTGCAGGATTATGAGGTCTTAGTGCGCATGGTCTGCGCCGATGGCGAAATCATTCTGCCGGGCGGATTTATGCCGGCGGCGGAACGCTTCGGCCTGATCCACAACGTAGATCGCTGGATAGTGGCGCGCGCCATTCGGCAGCTTGCCAATCTGCGCGAACATGGCAACGAGATGCGTTTCTCGATTAACCTCTCAGGCAAGGCCTTTGAAGACAGCATTCTGTTGCCGACTATTCAAACGCTCCTCAAGGAAACAGGCCTGGATCCCTCATTGCTGACCTTCGAAATTACGGAGACTGCGGCTATCGCCAATTTGAGTGCCGCGACCCGATTCATCGGCGCGCTCAAAGATATCGGTTGCCAGTTCGCGCTCGATGATTTTGGTTCAGGCTTCAGTTCGTTCACCTACCTGAAGCATTTGCCGGTCGACAAGCTGAAGATCGACGGATCTTTCGTGCAGAGCATGGCGCAGTCAACGGTCGACCAGGCGATGGTGCAGTCCATGAATCAAGTTGCACATGCGCTCGGCAAACAGACGATTGCCGAGTATGTCGAAAGTGCCGAGACGCTGCGGCTGCTCGAGGAATATGGCGTCGACTTCGCGCAAGGTAATTTCATTGGCAAGCCGCGCGAATCGCTTCTTAATCTGACACCAAACGTTGCGACATTGTCACGCCACGACTCGGGCAATCTGGTTGTCCTGAAGACCGAGCATAAAATACGCGGTGAAAAACAGTTATAGCAAGAGCATGTGTAATAGGTAATTCATAGTTATAACGAAAGGAGGCAACATGAAGATGAATGTGATTTCAGGTGTGATGGGCGTAGGTTTGTTTGCCATGGGGATATGCGCTGTGCAGGCCGAAAGCGGTCCCTATGTGGGCGCGAATTTTGGGCAGTCCTCAATCGATTTGTGTAGTGGATTGGCAGTGACCGGCTGCGATGACGACGATACTGGCTGGAAAGTCTATGGCGGCTATGACATCAATCCGTATTTCGCCGTTGAAGCGGGCTATGCGGATCTTGGTGATTTCTCGGTGGCGGTTCCCGGTATAACTGTTACTGGCGAATATGATGGTATGTTCATCGATGCCAAGGGATCGCTCCCGATCGGCGATGCCTTCAGTGTTTTCGCCAAGCTGGGTGTGTTGTTCTGGGATGTGGAAGGTGCAAACGCGGCGGTTGGGTACAGCGAAGATGGCAGCGATCTTAGCTACGGCCTGGGCGCTGAATACATGTTCACCAGTCAATTCGGTGGGCGTGCCGAGTGGCAGCAATTCCAGGATGTCGATGGTGATGATGTGACGCTCTGGACGGGCGGCGCTGTTATGAAATTCTGATCAGTATCACTTGGTTATAAAGGACGTCAGTCACAAGGCAACTAATGTGTTTGTGATCCTTCTTGGGGCGCTATTTTGTGACGGAATTTCTACAGTTGTGCGTTGTGCGGCAAGCAAAATGCCGCTAAAATTATAACGATGTGTATACAGGGCTGTACAAAACATTAGTGCAGTCTCGGATGAACGATATAAAGGAGCATTCTGATGAATACGACAAAGGTGATCGGTGCATTACTGTTGAGTATGGGTCTGGCCGGCAACGTTGCGGCTGAGAATGGTTTTTATGCAGGTGCAAGTGTCGGTCAATCTTCTGTCGAGCTTGTGGCGACGCAGGTGCTTTGGGTTTGACCGATTGCGACGACAGCGATACCGGTTGGAAGATCTTTGGCGGTTACGATTTCTCGGACAACCTCGCCGTTGAGGGAGCTTGGACTGACCTCGGCGAGATGACTGCCTCGAATGGTGTCGTTTCTGCGGGCGTCGAAGCCAGCGGTTTCATTGTCGATGCCAAGGGTACACTGCCGCTGAATGAGCAGTTCGGCGTATTCGCCAAGCTCGGTTTCATGATGTGGGATGCCGATGGCACAGCTGCTCTAAATGGGCTTGATGACGACGGTACCGATCTTCACTATGGAATTGGTGCCCAGTACATGTTTACCGACCAGTTCGGCATCGTTGGCGAATGGGAAGCTGTCGACTTTGATGACGAAAACGTTGACCTGTTGTCTGTTGGTGCGATGATGAAGTTCTAAACATCTGCTGAAGCCGTGAACCAAGAATGCCCCGCTTAAGGGGCATTCTGTTTTTTGCCGCCTCAGTTCTGCTCCATTGACCTGACAGGTATCCTGTTTCACACCGTCTCCAGATTCGCATACGCCAGCACCAGCCACTTGGCGCCAGCGTGTTTGAAGTTCACTTGCACACGTGCGTGTGAGCCTTGGCCTTCATAGTTTAAAACGACACCTTCGCCAAATTTTCCGTGATGCACTCGCTGGCCTAATTGCAACGTTCCGGCCGGCTCTGCGCTGGCGATCGATGCGGGCGCGCGGCCGCGTGGATCGGAGCTGTGCAGCGGGCGTGAGACCTGTACCTGCGGGCGCACTTCCTCGATCAGTTGCTTGGGAATCTCGCGCAGAAACCGCGACGGCAGCGCGTAAGATTCCGTGCCGTGCAGACGGCGGCGTTCGGCGCAGCTCATCACCAGATCGCGACGCGCGCGGGTGATGCCGACGTAGCACAGGCGACGCTCTTCCTCCAAGCGTCCAGGTTCGTCGATGGACATTTTGTGCGGGAACAGCCCTTCTTCGAGACCCACCAAAAACACCAGCGGAAATTCCAGACCCTTGGCCGAGTGCAGCGTCATCAGCTGTACGCAATCTTCCCAGATATCAGCCTGGCCTTCGCCGGCTTCTAGGGCCGCATGGGTAAGGAACGCCGACAGCGGGTCCATCTCGACCTCAGCGTCTTGCTCGGCCGGTTCATATTGACGCGCGGCGTTGATCAGTTCCTCCAAGTTCTCGATGCGCGCCTGACCGCGTTCACCCTTTTCTTTTTTGTAGTGTTCGATGAGCCCGCCGGATTGAACCGCTTGCTCGACTTGTTCGTGCAGTTCCAGGCCAGTCAGTCCCGCCGCGAGCGTTTCTATGAGCGAGATGAATTCAGCGAGTGCGCCGACCGCGCGTGCCGGTAAGGCCTTCTCATTGACGACGCGCTGTGCGGCCTCGCTCATGGGGATGGCGAATTGCTTGGCGTACTCGCGCACGGTGGCGACGGTGCGTTCACCGATACCGCGCGGCGGCTGGTTTATAATGCGCTCGAATGAGGCATCGTCATTGCGGTTCGCCGCCAGACGAAGATAGCCGAGCGCGTCTTTGATTTCGGCGCGCTCGAAGAAACGCAGGCCGCCATAGACGCGATAGGGAATGCCGCGCTGCATGAATTGTTCTTCAAAGACGCGCGACTGCGCATTGGAGCGGTACAAAACGGCACAGTCCGAGCGCGCGTTGCCGCGTTCGGTATGTTGCGCGATACGGTCGACGACAAAACGCGCCTCGTCATATTCGTTGTAGGCTGTATAGAGCTGGATCGGCGTGCCGCTTTCGCCCTCGGTCCACAGGTTCTTGCCCATGCGCCCCTGATTGTTTTCGATCAGCGCATTGGCGGCAGCGAGGATGGTGGCGGTGGAACGGTAGTTCTGTTCCAGACGTTGTACCAAGGTGCCGGGAAATCCTCGGAGAAGCGTTGCAGGTTTTCGATGCGCGCGCCGCGCCAGCCATAGATCGATTGATCATCGTCGCCGACGGCGAACAGCCGTCCGTGCGCACCCGCGAGTAGTCGCAGCCAGGCGTATTGAATACTGTTGGTGTCCTGAAACTCGTCGACCAGCACATGTTGGAAGCGCTGCTGGTAATGGTGCAACAGTTCGGGATTTTTCAGCCACAACTCGTGCGCGCGCAGCAGAATCTCGGCGAAGTCCACCAGGCCGGTGCGCTGACACACCTCTTCATAGGCCTCGTAGACACGGATCTGCTGTTTCAGATACGGGTCGTTGTAATGCTCGATATGCTGCGGACGCTGGCCTTCCTCTTTCTTGCCGTTGATGAACCACTGCATCTGCTTGGGCGGCCAACGCGCCTCGTCCAATTCCAAGGACTTGTGGATGCGTTTGACCACGCGTAGCTGATCGTCGGAGTCGAGGATTTGGAACGTCTGCGGCAGATTCGCCTCACGCCAATGCGCGCGCAGCAGGCGATGTGCCAAGCCGTGAAAGGTGCCCACCCACATACCGCCGGCCGGCATATTGAGCAGTTGCTCGGTGCGATGACGCATCTCGCTGGCGGCCTTGTTGGTGAACGTTACCGCCAGGATACCGAAGGGCGACACTTGCTCGACTTGGATCAGCCAGGCCATGCGATGCACCAGCACGCGGGTCTTGCCGCTGCCGGCGCCGGCCAGTACCAGCACCGGCCCAGCCGGGGCGGATACCGCCTGGCGTTGGGCATCGTTGAGCGGATCGAGGATATGTGAGACGTCCATCGGGCATTTTAACAGATGGCTACGCTTCAGGCGGCAACACAGCCGATGGAAAATCCCGACGTATTCATGCAAGCTGACGCGGCGCGCCGGTACGTCCCCGGCACGCCGCGTCAGCGTTGTGGGCGGTAGCATTCAGCAGGTAACGAACATGGGATTTTTCGGTGACTTTATGGGGGTGATTACCTTCCTCGGCCTGGCGGCGATCGCCGGCATCTGGTTCTTCGTGCCCTTCGCCATCTTCGGCACCAAGAGCCGCCTCGATGATTTGATCGACGCGGCGGATGAAACCAACAAGCACCTCGCCGACATCAAGGCGATTCTGACCCGAGGTGCGGTTGCGCCTGAGCATGAAGCAGGGGCTGTGCCGGCCGCGCCCAAAGAGGAATATGAGTTCCCTTCGATACGGGTGAGCCGTTGAAATTCGGCGCCCTCTTGAATGCGGACGCGTTCACGCGTGATTGCAGCCCACGGGTGGCACGCCGGACAAGGCTTGTCTAGCAGTGAAATTGCGCTCGATCCAGGCGCTGAGGGGCATTGCGGTCCTCGGGGTGGTCGCTTTTCACGCAGCGTTGGTGGAGCGAAAATATTCAGGCGGCGATCGGCTGCTGCCGGATTTCCTCAGTTTCGGTGAGACCGGCGTTGATCTATTTTTTGTGATCAGTGGGTTTGTCATGGTCACCGTCACCCAAGGCCGTTTCGGCGGCATGCGGGAATTGCCGCGCTTTCTCTGGAGCCGCATTACCCGCATCTACCCGACCTACTGGTTTTATTTTTTCATTACGCTCGCGATTTTTCTGGTCAAGCCCGAATGGGTGAATGCCTCGGAGGGGAATCAGGCGCAGCTGTTGGCTTCGTTTCTGCTATTGCCGAGCGAACAATTGCCGTTGGTGATGGTGGGTTGGTCGCTGATCCATGAGTTATGGTTTTATCTCATATTCGCAGGCTTGCTGCTGTTCAAACAGTGGCTACTGCTGCCGGCCTTGATGGTCTGGACTGCAGTCATATTGGCAGGTAATCAGGCTGTTGATGTGAATGCCTTGTCGCCGGGTATGCGTGTCATGCTGCATCCCTACACACTTGAATTCACGCTCGGTGCGCTTGCGGCTATCGCGTATCACAGCCATTACATGAGAACCTTGCCGGTGGTGCTGGGCTGGGTTGGCGTTGCCGGTGTTCTGCTGGGCTTGCCAATCGCGTATACGTCAGACCTGCTAATAGATGATGCAAGTATGCAGCGGGCAGGGGTACTGGGTTGTCTGTACGCGGTGCTCGTTCTTGCGCTGGCATTGCTTGAACAGCGCAAATCCTTGCCGGTGCCCAGATCATTGCAGTTCGTCGGCGATATTTCGTATACGGTTTATCTGTCGCATATCCTGGTGTTGTCGGTGCTCGGTCGCCTGTGGTCGCTGGCCGGTGCATCAGCGGACAGTTGGCTGGATAATTTCATTGTATTGTTCGTCATGTTCGCCGCTGTCATCACCTACGGTTGGGTGGGTTACCGGCTGGTGGAGCGGCCAACAATCGACTTTTCGCATCGCTTGCGCACGCGTTGGCTGAAGCGGGCGTAGTCGCTCGCTGACGGCAGGATGGGGCGCTGCGCATTTACGCCGTGCTTCACCGGGAGCGCGGGCTTGAGATAGGTTCCGAACCGGCAATATGGTATAAAACGCTGTAAATACAGTGCGGGAGAAGCCATTGAAAACAGCTCAGGGAATTATGCTTGCGGCACTTGTGACGGCGCTCGGTTTGGCCGGTTGCGGCAAACAAGACGACGCGAGCACAGCCAACGAAACACTGGTGCGCATTGGTTCGGTGGCGCCACTGACCGGGCCGCAATCGCATCTGGGCAAGGACAATAGCAACGGCGCGCAACTGGCGGTCGATGAAATCAACGCCGCGGGCGTGATGCTGGGCGGTAAGCCGCTGCGTCTGCAATTGCTCAGTGAAGACGATCAGGCCGATCCGCGCACCGCCACCATCATCGCGCAAAAGCTGGTCGACGGCGGCGTGGCCGGTGTGATCGGGCATTTGAATTCCGGCGCGACCATCCCCGCGTCCAAGATTTATCACGACGCCGGCATTCCGCAGATATCGCCGTCGGCCACGGCCATCGCCTATACCGCGCAGGGTTTCAAGACGGCGTTTCGCGTCATGACCAACGACGAGCAGCAGGGCAAGGTGCTCGGCCAATACGCCGTCGCCCAGCTGGGCGCTAAACAGATCGCCATCATCGACGATCGTACCGCGTACGGTCAGGGTCTGGCCGATGAGTTCGAGAAGGCCGCCAAGGCCGCCGGCGCCGAGATCGTCGCCCACGAATTCACCTCGGACCGCTCCACCGATTTCCTCGCCATCCTCACCTCCATCAAGGCCAAGAACCCACAACTGCTGTTCTATGGCGGCATGGACGCACAGGCCGGACCGATGGCGAAGCAGATGAAACAACTGGGGCTGAACGTGCAGTTGCTCGGCGGCGACGGCGTGGAGACTGCCGAGTTCATCAAGCTCGCCGGCGCCGATGCCGAGGGCGTGGTGGCATCATCGCCGGGCCTGCCGCTGGAATCCATGCCGGGCGGCACGGCGTTCAAGGAAAAGTTCACCGCGCGTTACGGCCAGATTCAGACCTATGCGCCGTATGCCTATGATGCGGTATACGTCATGGTCGAGGCGATGCGCCGCGCCGATTCCGCCGAGCCGGGCAAATACCTGGCGGAGTTGCCCAAGACGGATTACCAAGGTGTGACCGGTCACTGCGTTTCGATGCCAAGGGCGATGTCGCGGGCGGCAGCGTGACCTTGTATAAATCCACCAACGGTACCTGGCAGGTGCTCGAAACGGTACAGAGCGGGCAGTGACTTAATGTAGGGTGGGTTAGCCGCGCAGCGGCGTAACCCACCACAGACTCATGGTGGGTTACGGCCTTTAGCCTAACCCACCCTACATGTATTTTCTATGGACATCCTGACCCAACAGCTCATCAATGGCTTGGTACTCGGCAGCGTTTACGCGCTGGTCGCGCTGGGCTATACGATGGTGTATGGCATCCTCGAATTGATTAACTTCGCCCACGGTGAGATCACCATGATGGGCGCGATGGTGGCGTTGACGGTGATCGGCGCGCTGGTCGGCGCGGGGGTGGATCTGCCGGGCGTGGTGATCGCATTGTTCGGTCTGCTCGCGGCGATACCGGTGTGTATGGCATTGGGCTTCGCCATCGAACGTGTGGCCTACCGTCCGCTGCGCACCGCACCGCGACTCGCGCCATTGATCACCGCGATTGGCATGTCCATCGTGTTACAGAATATCGCCATGCTGATCTGGGGTCGGCAATACGTTTCTTTTCCGCCGATACTGCCGCAAGGTCGTCATGAAGTGCTCGGCGCGACCATCACCGATGTGCAGATCGCCATACTGTGTACTTCAGTCACCTTAATGGCAGTACTGGTCACCTTAGTGAACCGCACCCGTCTGGGCCGCGCCATGCGTGCCACGGCACAGGCGCCACAGATCGCCGGACTCATGGGCGTGAACGTCAACACCATCATCTCGCTGACTTTCGTTATCGGTTCCGCACTGGCGGCGGTCGCCGGTGTGATGGTGAGCGCCTACTACGGCCTTGCGCATTACTACATGGGTTTTATGCTCGGCCTGAAGGCATTTTCCGCTGCAGTGCTCGGTGGCATCGGCAATCTCGCCGGCGCGATGCTCGGCGGTTTGTTGCTGGGTGTGATCGAAAGCCTCGGCGCCGGTTATATCGGCGATATCACCGGCGGTTTTCTCGGCAGTCATTATCAAGACGTGTTCGCCTTCTTCGTCTTGATTCTGGTGTTGGTATTGCGGCCGTCCGGTCTGTTGGGCGAGCGCGTGGTTGAGCGCGCGTGAGCTGCCGTGATTAGGCCCACGCGCCGGAACGCCTGGTGGAGCTTCGTGCTGTTGGCCGCACTGCTGGTCGCACTGCCGTTCCTGGTGGATGCGGGCCTGGGACGCTCGTGGGTGCGGGTGTTGGATTTCACGCTGCTGTATATTCTGCTGGCGCTCGGTCTCAACATCGTTGTCGGCTATGCCGGTCTCCTCGATCTGGGTTACATCGCCTTCTATGCGGTCGGCGCCTATCTCTACGCGCTGTTAGCCTCGCCGCACTTCGGAGTGCATTTGCCGTTCTGGGCATTGTTGCCCTTGGGCGCGGCCACCGCCGCCGCTTTTGGTGTCATGCTGGGTACGCCGACGCTACGCCTGCGCGGCGATTACCTCGCCATCGTCACCCTCGGCTTCGGCGAGATCATTCGCATCTTTCTCAATAATCTCAACGCACCGATCAACATCACCAACGGCCCGCAAGGCGTGAACATGATCGACCCGATCCAGATCGGCAGTTTCCTGTTCGATAAAACGCATACCGTGTTCGGCGTCAGTTTCAGTTCCTCGCATCAATACTATTACCTGTTCATGCTGTTGACGCTGGCGGTAATCTTTATTTGCCTGCGCTTGCAGGATTCGCGCATCGGCCGCGCCTGGGTGGCGATCCGCGAAGATGAAGTCGCCGCCGAGGCGATGGGCATCAATACGCGCAATATGAAATTGCTGGCCTTCGCCATGGGCGCGACCTTTGGTGGCGTGGCGGGCGGGCTGTTCGCGGGCTTTCAGGGTTTCATCAGCCCCGAGAGTTTCAATCTTATGGAGTCGATCATGATCGTGTGCATGATCGTGCTCGGCGGTATGGGCAATATTCCCGGCGTGATCCTGGGCGCGGTGCTGCTGACCGTGTTGCCGGAGGCGTTGCGTTATCTGGGCGATCTGCAGCGCGCCGTGCTCGGCGAGGTGATCGTCGATCCTGCGGACTCTACGCATGTTGCTGTTCGGCATCGCGCTGATCCTGGTCATGCTGTATCGCCCGGCCGGTCTATTGCCATCGCGTCAGCGACAACGTGAATTGGTGGCCGAACCCGATGTCGCCGAACATGAGAAAGATTCGGTGTATGACACGCAGCGGTAACACAATGAAACCCGTAGGAGCGGGCTTGCCCGTGAACAACGCGCGCACTCAAGCAGATGTGCGCGCAATTTGTTCTTACGAAGGTCTTGTTGGATGAATACCCCGTTACTCGTTGTAGATAATATCGCCAAGCGCTTTGGTGGCATCACCGCGCTGAACGCTGTCAGCTTGTGCGTCAATCAAGGTGAAATTTTTGGTTTGATCGGCCCGAACGGGGCTGGTAAGACCACTTTGTTCAATGTGCTTACCGGCCTGTATACGCCTAGCGCCGGTGCGGTACATCTCGCTGGCCAGCCATTGCGCGGGCTCAAACCCAATCAGGTGTTGCAGCGTGGCCTGGCGCGGACCTTTCAGAACATCCGCCTGTTCGCCAATATGACCGCGCTGGAAAACGTCATGGTCGGCCGGCACGCGCGCACGCATGCCGGCGTGCTCGGCGCCGTGCTGCGTGGGCCGCGCACGCGCAGCGAAGAGGCGGCGATTCATGCTCGTGCGCAGGCGTTGCTGGAGCGCGTTGGCATTGCCGCGCACCGTCACTCACTCGCCAAACAGCTTTCCTATGGCGATCAGCGCCGTCTGGAAATCGCCCGCGCACTGGCCACCGATCCATTGGCATTGGCCTTGGATGAGCCCGCTGCCGGTATGAATCCGGTTGAGCGTCAGGCGTTGACGCAACTCATCCGCGGTCTGCGTGATGAACTCAAACTCACCATCCTCTTGATCGAACATGACGTGAAATTGGTCATGGGTCTGTGCGATCGCATCGCCGTGTTGGACTTCGGCGAGAAGATCGCCGAAGGCGTGCCGCGTGAGGTGCAGAATGATGCGCGTGTCATCGCCGCCTATTTAGGCGGTGAAGTGGGTGGCGCAGCATGAATCAACTCGAAGTGCGCGACCTGTCGGTGGCCTACGGCAACATCCACGCCGTGCATCAGGTGAATCTGGAGCTGCGCCAGGGCGAACAGGTATGCCTGATCGGCGCCAACGGCGCGGGCAAGACCTCGCTGCTCAAGGCCATCGTCGGCCTGCTCCCGCCGGCAGGTGGCAGTGTACATTTCGAAGGCGCAACGCTCACGCACAAACCCGTGTATGCAAGCGTGCGTCACGGTGTGGCCCTGGTGCCGGAGGGACGCGGCGTATTCTCGCGCCTGAGCGTGGCCGAGAATCTCGACATGGGCGCCTATGTGCGGCGTGATCACGCCGAGATACGTAAAGATTTAGAAATGGTTCTGACGATGTTCCCGCGACTCGCCGAGCGTAAATCGCAAGCTGCGGGTCTGCTGTCCGGCGGCGAACAGCAAATGCTCGCCATCGGTCGCGCCTTGATGAGCCGCCCCAAACTTTTATTGCTCGATGAACCCAGCATGGGCCTCGCCCCATTGATGGTGCAGAAGATCTTCGAGACCATCCGCTTTATCGCCGAACAAGGCGTGACGTTACTGCTGGTCGAACAAAATGCGCACCTCGCGCTACAGACATGCAGCCGCGGATACGTTATGGAAAGCGGCGCCATCACGCTCGCGGACAGCGCGCAGAACCTGATCGATAATCCGAAGGTGCGGCAGGCGTATCTGGGAGAGTAAGTGGTTCGCAGCGGGCATGCCGTGGCTGAGCTAAATGAATCCCAGGCCGCGTTTGCTGCAATCCGTTGTTGTTAGGAAGGTGTTTAGTATGACGCCCAGTTGGATGGGCGGCATAAGGCGGCGTAGGTTGAGGCGTTTCGAGGGATAACAAATCTGTAAAGCTAACCCATGTACGGGCAATTCAATTGCCCGTACATGGGCGCGTTAATCAGCAAGTACGGCGTCGCATCACCGATACCATGCCAATCAGACCAGAGCCGAGTAGCCAGATGGCCGCGGGAACGGGTACTGCACTGACAGTCGTTGGGACGCCAGGCACTGTGCGGACAGCGACCAGCAACTCCTGGCTGGCACGCAGCGGGTTCGGTGTATAAATGTTCATGACACTAGTGAAGTTGAAATTGTCATGTGTTCCGTCACGGGCACTATTGAAATAGTCGATCGCACCGCTGTCGAACAAGGACAATGACCCGCCCATAATTTTCCAAATCGCTTGGTTGATATCCGCCTGGTCATTGACGCTGACACTGCCGATCTTGCTGAAGAGCCAGCCGATCTGGCTGTATTTTGCTATCGCGGCAGCTGAGCCATTGTTAAATTTACCCTTACCCGACTGGACGTCGCTGTAGGTCACGAGATCCGCCGTCCATTTGGAGCCTATGTGGGTGTCGTAGTCATCACACATGGCGAAGGTGGTCACGCCGTCAATTTTGACCTCGTATAAACCGGCTTCATCCCCATCTTGTAATATCGATGTGCCAAGTCCGACAAACTTGATTGTCGAAGCGGCTGCGCCACATCCCCAGACCAGTAAACTCGCTGAAAGCAGGGCAGTAATTAGGTGTTTTTTCATTTCGTAGTCCTAGGTTTTGAAGTTACATGGCCTTAGCAAGCGCTATGCCAGCGTAATAAATCATAATTAAAACAGTAGGATAAAGTTATTTGAGCGTGATCCACCCACTGCATTCGTTAAGTATGTCGACAATTCACCAATAAATCTAAGTAGTGCTTTGACTGAATATTTACACAAATACTTTATTAACATGAAGTTATAAATTTATAAGAAATGTATGTGGGTACAGCAATGCCGAAAATAAATGTTAATTAATCCGACATTCAATAGCCGAACCATAGTCGGGCGCTGATATCGCGTACCTCAAGATTAAATTTCCAGACGAAACAACACTGGGCTGCGCGCCCCGGCATGACTGAGATAACGAGCTGGAGCACGCTTAGTTTTTGGCGTCTTGAAGATGGTCAGCGGCATGCTTAATCGGAAGTGAAGCCATGGTGCGGGATGTTGTTTCGACCTACGGTGGTGCCATACATAGGTCACACTACTGTGATCAAGCACAAACAGAATTCAGCCTGTCAGCATCGGGATGAGTGCCCATAACTTGGCAGCCAACGCGCAGAACCTGATCGACAACCCGAAGGTGCGGCAGGCGTACTTGGGGGAGTGAAGGGTCTTGTGTTCATCGATAGTTAGTTAGGTTGAGGTGATCGTGGTGAACACTAACATTCTGGGTTTAACTATAATTCTCGGCTGCGTCGTCGCGGCAACCGGCCTGGCGAATGCTGGCGGCGGAGCGGCCGACATTGGCAACTACCGCTGGACCAACGTGCGTCCGACCGTGCCGTTCAACCCGGCGATGTGGGCGCCGCGCGCCGGCCTCCAGGCCGTCGAACTGCGCAACGACCTCTACGTCATGGGCGGCCGAGGCCCCTTCTCCTTCGAGACCGAGACCGTGCTCTACGGCGACGTCTGGAAGAGCACCGACGTCGGCGCCACGTGGACGAGAGTTGCGCAATGGCAGCCCAACCCGGGCGCTCCGCAGATGTGGAAGCCGCGCGCGTACTTCGGGTCCGTCACCCATCGGGGCCGGATGTACGTGATCGGCGGCCAGAACTTCGAGTCGAAGCCGAACCCGATCTACCCCGATGGCTGCGCGGTCCTGCCGCCGGGCGTGCCCTGCCTGCCGATCGTGCCGAACTCGACGTTCTTCGACGACGTGTGGAGCAGCAGGGATGGCGTCAAGTGGACTCCGGAGACAACCGATGCACCGTGGGCAGGCCGCGCCGGTCTGTCCGCCGTCGTTCACGACGGGGCAATCTATGTCCTCGGTGGCAGCCAGGGCGACGATGCCTCGACCGGCGGCACGGGCCGAGTCCTGTTCAACGACGTCTGGATGTCGCGCGACGGCCGCACCTGGACGGAGGTCACCGGCAAAGGGCCGAGGTGGACGCCGCGGGCAGGCGCCGCCGTCGTTTCGAAGGGCGGCTACATCTACCTGCTCGGCGGCGAGCGGGGCTTCACCTGCGGCTTCGACCCGAAGGACCCGTGTCAACCTGCGACCAGGACGCTGTATTTCAATGACGTCTGGCGCTCGAGAAATGGCCATCGTGGGAGCTGGTGACGTCAGCGGCCGGCTGGTCGCCGCGTCCGGGACACCAATGCGTCGTGCTGCTCAACGAGATCGTCTGTTTCGGCGGCTATGGCGAGGTTCCCGGAGTGCCGCCGATCCCCGCGAACCCGACGGACATGTGGACGAGCCGCGACGGCAAGACCTGGACTGAACTCAAGCCGCCCGCGGCGCCGCCGTGGAACGGTAAATCCCCGGCGGACATGAGATACGACTTCGACGCTCTGGTCTTCTCCGGTGGTCGCTCCGGTCTGCGGCCTTCGATCATGACCTTCGGCGGCGACCGCGAGCGATTCGGCCTTCCCTCCGACGTGAACGCATTCCTGATCGAGAACGACGTCTGGCAATTCAGCCCGTGATGTCGTCACGCGAGCGGTTTGACACAATTGAGCCGACAGGGAGTAGTGCGAAGGGCGCTTGATAATCCGCCAACGTGCAGCGGAGCAAGCGCCTAACGTCATATACGCGACATTCTTGGCTAGCAACACCGCCTCACCCCATTCCATTTCCGTTCCTGCTCGGCCTTGAAGAACGCTTGACGCGACAAGGGTTGACCGCCATCAGCCGCATGATGCATGCGCCGATGTTCCAGATAACGCTCGTAGGCATCGTCACCGCTCAGGCGACGCACGATATTCCAAAGTCGTTGCAGCGAACGCATCGGCATCAATCCCGCACCCAGTCTTCGACCAGTCGCGTTGGTTCATGCGGTTCCTCGGACAGTGGCGGATACGCACGACCACGCAGTATACGCAGGCACACGCGCAGCGTATCGAGCACTAGCACCCAGGTGAGCACGAGGAACAGCATGGTCAGCAATGCGTCGAGCTGCTGATTGAAAATAATCTGTTGGGTCTGTGCGATCTTCTCGGGCGGGATCGCACCGGCGGCGAGTTTGGCGGCGAGGTCGTTGGCCTTGGCGATGAAGCCGATGCCGACTTCGGGGCTGAAGATTTTCTCCAGGCGGCGGTCGAGGTGATGATCACCAGCCAGGTCAGCGGCACGACGGTGACCCAGGCGTAGCGCGCCTTGCCGGATTTGATCAGGATGGTGGTGCGCGACACACAGCGCGATGGCGGCGAGCATCTGGTTGGAGATGCCGAACAACGGCCACAGGCTGTTGATGCCGCCGAGCGGATCGATAGTGCCCATGTAGAGGAAATAGCCCCAGCCGCAGACCACCAGTGCGCTGGTGAACAGCACGCCCGGATACCAGCTGGTGCGGCCCAGCGGCTTCCAGAGATTGCCGAGCATGTCCTGCAGCATGAAGCGCGCGACGCGGGTGCCGGCATCGAGCGTGGTCAGAATGAACAGCGCCTCGAACATGATGGCGAAGTGATACCACATCGACAGCAGTCCGGCGCCGAAGGCGGTGGCGAAGATGCTGGCCATGCCGACCGCCAGCGACGGCGCGCCGCCGGTGCGCGCGAACAGCGTGGTCTCGCCCATCTCGCTGCGCCGAGTGTTTCCATCTGCTCGACCGTGACCGGAAAGCCCCAGCCGGAAATCGTCGCCACCGCCGTCGGCGGCGTCCGCGCCGACCACGCCGGCCGGGCTGTTGATGGCGAAGTACACGCCGGGATCGAGCACGGTGGCGGCGATCATCGCCATGATGGCGACGAAGGATTCCATCATCATGCCGCCGTAGCCGATCATGCGCATGTCGCGCTCGTTGGACAGCAGCTTGGGCGTGGTGCCGGACGCGATCAGCGCATGGAAACCGGAGATGGCGCCGCAGGCGATGGTGATGAACACGAACGGGAACAGCTTGCCGCCGAAGATCGGGCCGGTGCCGTCGATGAACTGCGTGAGCGCCGGCATCTTGATCTCGGGGCGCAGGATCAGAATGGCGATGGCCAGCGCGATGATCGTGCCGAGCTTCATGAAGGTGGACAGGTAATCGCGCGGCGCCAGCAGCAGCCACACCGGCAGCACCGCGGCGGCGAAGCCGTAGCCGATGATCCATCAGCGCGAGGTGCGGCGCCGTCGTAGTCGAACAGCCGCGCAGAGTCTCCGGTGATGATCGATCCAGCCGCCGCCCGCGCACCGCGAACAGCAGCAGGGCCAGACCGAGCAGCGACGCTTCGAGCACCCGGCCGGGGCGGAGGTTGCGCATGTACAGACCGATCAGCACCGCAATGGGAATGGTGGCGGCCACCGTCGAGGTCGCCCACGGGCTGTGCTTCATGGCGTTGACCACCACCAGCCCGAGCACGGCGATCAGGATGATCATGATGATCATCACGCCGACCAGCGCCGCGATGCCGCCGATGGGGCCGAGTTCGTCGCGCGCCATCTGGCCGAGCGAGCGGCCGTCGCGACGCGTCGAGAAGAACAGGATCACGAAATCCTGCACGCAGCCGCCCAAGCACCGCGCCGATCAGAATCCACAACGTGCCCGGCAGATAGCCGAACTGCGCGGCCAGCGTCGGGCCGATCAGCGGGCCGGGGCCGGCGATGGCGGCGAAATGATGGCCGAACACGACCCACTTGTTGGTCGGCACGAAATCGCGGCCATCGTTGAAGCGCTCGGCGGGCGTCGCGCGGGTCGGGTCGAGCACCAGCACTTTGGCCGCGATGAAGGCGCTGTAGAAGCGGTAGCCGATGGCATAGACGCACACGGCGGCGACAATGAACCACAGCGCTGTTGATGCTCTCGCCGCGGTGTATCGCGATGCCGCCGACGGCGCCGGCGCCGGTGATGGCGATGGCTAACCAGATCAACATGCCGAGCGGGGTGAGCGGGCGCGGTTTGGCGTCAGCGGGGATGTTCATACGGTCAACTCCTCCGTTGCGAAACGGACGTAGCGTCCCGCGTTGTTGTTCGACAATCAGGTGGGTGGATTATTCACTACGACGGGCGAGAAGAAAATGCAGGTGATGTAGGTTGGGGGGAGCGCTAGCGAACCCCAACCTACGATGTTCCAGGGGAGGGGGCTACCAGCGCAAAATCACCCAACTCGGCACCAGAATCTTCGGGTCGAGTTCGTTGCGTTGGGTTTCCAGATTGCCGTCGCCATCGGCGTCGACCAGGTAGTAGGGATAGCCTTTGCTGGGCGTGACCTTCACCATATAGAGCTGACCGTTGATGCGGTACTCCTCAACGGTGCGGTCTTTGCGGCGGATAATGGTGACCTCGGGCTCCATCGCTTCGCGCTCGTCGCTGGGCATCGCTGGTGGCGGCGCATCGGCGGGAGCGGTTTGATCGGGTGGCGTCGGCGTGGCGGCTTCTTCGGCCATCAACGGGGCCATCAACGGCGGCGTGGCGGCTAAACCGAGGGACAACAGGGCAAGTAGAGTCTTTTTCATGGGGTTCACAGTTGCAGCAGCATTTCCTGTTCTTGGGCCGACGGCTCGAAGCCACGGGTCTCGTAATGCTCAAAGATAGCATCGACGACCTCTTGTGCGGTATCCACCACCGAAAACAAGTGCAGATCATCCGGAGAGATGGTGCCCGCGTCTACCAGCGTGGTGCCGAACCACTGTACGAGCCCTTCCCAGAACGGCTTGCACACCAGCACGATGGGGATGCGGCGGGTCTTGCCGGTCTGCACCAGGGTGAGAATCTCGGCCATCTCGTCCAGGGTGCCGAAACCGCCCGGCAGGACCACATAGGCCGAGGCATATTTCACGAACATGACCTTGCGCGAGAAGAAGTGGCGGAAGTTGAGCGAGATGTCCTGGTAGCCGTTGCCGGCCTGTTCGTGCGGCAACATGATGTTCAGGCCGATGCTGGGGGATTTGCCGGCCTGGGCACCTTTGTTGGCGGCCTCCATGATGCCGGGGCCGCCACCGCTGACCACGGAGAAACCCGCGTCGGACAATTGTCGGGCGATTTGTTCGGCGAGCTGGTATTCCGGTTTCTCCGGCTGGCGTGCGCGCCGAGCCGAAGATGCTCACCGAAGGCTTGATCTGGGACAGTCGTTCGAAGCCCTCGACGAATTCCGCCATGATCTGGAAGATCTTCCAGGATTCGCGGGTGAGTTGGCTGTCGTTGACCGGCTGCATGCCGGGATGATTGACTGCGGGTTTGGTCGTCCATCGTTGATTCACCTGAGAACCTCGGCCGGAAGGCCGGAGTTAAGGGCTTCCAAGCAATATCCGTACCCGGCGTGTACACGGGTGGCGTGATGCGCGCGCATGATGGCATGCAAGCCCCTGATCGCTGACGACCGTTAACTTAAGAACCCATCGCATGGTGAACCCCTCCGTTACCCCGCTGGTCCTCGTCGACGGCTCTTCGTATTTGTATCGCGCCTTCCATGCCCTGCCGCCATTGAATAACTCGCGCGGCGAGCCGACCGGCGCGGTGTACGGCGTCGCCAATATGTTGCGCAGACTCCTGCTCGATTACGCGCCCGAGCACATCGCCGTGGTCTTCGACGCCAAGGGCCGCACCTTCCGCGACGAAATGTTCGAGCACTACAAGGCCAACCGCCCGCCGATGCCGGATGATCTGGTTGCGCAGATCGAACCGTTGCATGCACTGGTCGCGGCGCTGGGTTTTCCGATTTTGCAGGTGAGCGGCGTGGAGGCCGACGATGTGATCGGCACGCTGGCGCGCCAGGCCGCCGCGCGTGGGATGCCGGTGGTGATTTCGACCGGCGACAAGGACATGGCGCAGTTGGTCGATGCCAACATCACGCTGCTCAACACCATGTCCAACACCACGCTGGACAGAGTGGGCGTGACCGAAAAATTCGGCGTACCGCCCGAGCGCATCATCGACTATCTGGCGTTGGTCGGCGATACCAGCGACAACATTCCCGGCGTGCCCAAGGTCGGCCCGAAAACGGCGGCGAAATGGCTCAACGAATTCGGTTCGTTGGATGACATCGTCGCGCGTGCCGATGAGATACCGGGCAAGGTCGGCGAGAGTCTGCGCGAAAATCTTGAACAACTGGCCTTGTCGCGTGAGCTGGCGACCATCCGCTGCGATGTGCCGCTCGATCAGAATGTCGATGCACTCGCCATGCGCGCACCGGATACGGCCGCGCTTGCGCGCCTTGTATCAACAGTTGGAATTCAATTCGTGGCTGCGGCAACTGGATGAGTCGGCCGGCGGGTCTGCCGCTGTGGACGTTGCTGCGCCGAAACAGGCCGATGCAGGGGCCTACGAGATCGTCTTTACACAGGCGCAGTTGGACGGCTGGCTCGCGCACCTGGAACAGGCCGAGCTGTTCGCCTTCGACACCGAAACCACCAGTCTCGATTACATGCAGGCGCGCATCGTCGGCGTGTCGTTTGCCATCGAGCCGGGTGCGGCGGCGTATGTGCCGCTGGCGCACGATTACCCCGGCGCGCCGGATCAGCTCGATTGCGACGCGGTGCTGGCGCAACTCAAACCGCTGCTGGAAAGCGCGCAACACCGCAAAGTAGGCCAACACCTGAAATACGACATGAACGTGCTGGCCAATCACGACATCGCGCTGGCCGGTATCGCCTTCGACACCATGCTCGAATCTTATGTGCTCGACAGCACGGCGACGCGTCACGATATGGATTCGTTGGCGCTGAAATATCTCGGCCACAAGACCATCAGTTTCGCCGAGGTCGCCGGCAAAGGCGTCAAGCAACTCACCTTCAATCAGGTGCCGGTGGAGCAGGCTGGCGTGTACGCGGCGGAAGACGCCGACGTGACGCTGCAATTGCATCAGGCCTTGTGGTCGCGTCTGGAAAAAGAGCCGGCGCTGGTACGCGTGCTGACCGAAATCGAGATGCCGTTGGTGCCGATCCTGTCGCGCATCGAGCGTACCGGCGTATTGGTTGACACGAAAATGTTGGCGCAGCAGAGCCGCGAACTCGCCACGCGTTTGCATGAGATCGAACAAGAGGCGCATCGCGTCGCCGGTCAGCCGTTCAATCTTGGCTCACCGAAACAGATCCAGGAGATTCTCTACGAGAAGCAGGGTCTGCCGGTGTTGGCCAAGACACCCAAAGGCGCGCCCTCGACGGCGGAAAACGTGCTTGCGGAACTGGCGCCGGATTATCCGTTGCCGCGGCTGATCCTCGATCACCGTTCCTTGTCGAAACTCAAATCGACTTACACCGATCGTCTGCCCGAACAGGTCGATGCGCGCACGGGGCGCGTGCACACCTCATATCACCAGGCCGTCGCCGCGACCGGACGCCTGTCGTCGACTGATCCGAATCTGCAAAATATTCCGGTGCGCACCGAAGAAGGTCGGCGCATCCGTCAGGCGTTTATCGCGCCGCCGGGCCACAAGCTGGTCGCGGCCGACTATTCGCAAATCGAGTTGCGCATCATGGCGCATCTGTCTGGCGACGCGGGATTGTTGCAGGCCTTTGCCGCCGGACAGGATATTCATCGCGCCACGGCTGCGGAGGTATTCGGCGTTGCGCCGGAGCAGGTCAGCAGCGATCAGCGCCGCTCCGCCAAAGCGATCAACTTTGGATTGATTTATGGCATGTCGGCGTTCGGCCTGGCCAAACAGTTAGGTATCGAGCGCGGTGCCGCGCAGGAATATGTCGATTTGTATTTTGCGCGGTATCCGGGTGTGAAGACGTATATGGACGAGACACGCGCGCAAGCCCATGAATTGGGTTATGTCGAGACCGTCTTCGGTCGGCGCTTGTACTTACCCGATATCAATGCGCGCAATGTCCAGCAACGCAATGCCGCGGAGCGCACCGCGATTAACGCGCCGATGCAGGGCACGGCGGCGGACATCATCAAACGCGCCATGATCCGCGACCGATACTTGGTTGCGCGACAGCGGCGTGCAGGCGCAGATGATCATGCAAGTGCATGATGAATTGGTGTTCGAGGCTGACGAAACGGCGCTCGAGGCAGTCAAGGCCGGGGTTCGGGATTGCATGCAAAATGCTGCAAAACTGCGCGTTCCGTTGGACGTGGATATCGGTGTCGGCAGCAATTGGGATGAGGCACATTAACAGAAAGTCCCGGCAAGTTGCTGAGCTGAAAAGTTAATCGACATGAAGTGCATAGGCTCGAGCCGCACCCTTAGATTGCAACAGAATTCTTAACAATTTTTTGCACACAAAATCGAACGATTGCGCTATGATTTCCTACAGAGCTGGAAGGTAGTGAGCAGTGGGAACTTCACTGAATTGGAAGTGTCTTCTTGTGTGACTGCGTTCGGCAGTATGGTTTTACGGACTTCGTTCTTCCTCCCTAGAGCGAAGTCCCTTTTGCAGCCCGGCTACCCCAAGCCAGGTGACGTTGACCCCGGTACTCTCCCCCTTGAATACCGGGGTTTCTTTTTAGCTGTCATAAGCGCGTATCGCTAATTCGTTTTTCTCTCGCGTCTGCGCATTGAAATTATTTTTACTCCAGCTTCAACCAAGCGCACAGCTGCGCGCGCGCCTCATCCAGACCCGTACCATCTACGGCCGAAAACAATTGCACACTGGCCTGGGGGTGTAATTTAACGAGTTCGCGACGCACGGTGAGCAGTGTGTTCTGCGCCGCGCCGCGTTTGAGTTTGTCCGCCTTGGTCAGGAGCACATGCACCGGGAGATCCGCTTGTCGGCACCACGCCAGCATCTGGCAGTCGAAATCGGTCAGGGGATGACGCACATCCATGAGCAGAATCAGTCCCGCCAGTGAGGTGCGCTGCTCCAGGTACGCGTTCAGGTGGCGTTCCCACTGGGCCTTAACTTCCAGGGGTACCTTGGCATAGCCATAACCCGGCAGGTCGACGAGACGCGCCTCGGGCGTGACGGTAAAAAAGTTGATTAGCTGTGTGCGGCCGGGGGTTTTGCTGGTCCGCGCCAGGCCTTTATGACCGCTGATAGCGTTCAAGGCGCTGGACTTGCCCGCATTGGAGCGCCCAGCGAAGGCCGCCTCATGGCCGTCATCCGGCGGTGCATGGTCGAGGCGAGCGGCGCTTTTCAGGAACTCGGCAGTCGTAAAGGGGTTTGGCATGGGGGCGCATTGTCGCCGCTGGGCTGCGGCTTGTCATGCATTCCCCAAGATTTCGCGGGCTCTTACTATTGAATGGGTGGAGGGGCGCTGGTATAAATGGCGGCTCTCCGGACGGGGCCTCCCGCAGGGCGCGCAGTCAGCGCCGACTTTCCGAACCGCCCCCAAGGGCAAAAAAGGCAACAGGAGTTGGTTTCATTATGAGCAACCGGTTTGTTTTAGCAGCGATTTTCTCCGTTTCCGCGACGCTTGCCGCGACCACGTCCCTGGCCGCGGGCGATGCCGCTGCCGGTAAGACCAAGGCCGCCGCCTGTGCGGCTTGCCACGGTGCCGATGGCAATAGCGCCAACCCGGAGTGGCCTAAACTGGCCGGTCAGCATGCCCCGTACCTGGTCAAGCAGCTCGCCAATTTCAAGGCCGGTGCTCGCAATAACGCCATGATGGGGCCGATGGCCGCGCCGCTGTCCGAGCAGGACATGGCCGATATCGCCGCCTATTTCTCGGGCCAGACCCAGAACGGCGGTAAGGCCGATCCGGCCCTGGTCGCGGCCGGCGAAAAGCTGTTCCGTGGCGGCAACGCCACCACCGGCGTGGCGGCGTGCATGGGTTGCCACGGTCCGAACGGCATGGGTAACCCGCCGGCCAATTTTCCGCGTCTGTCTGGACAGCATGCCGCCTACACCGTCAATCAGCTGAAGACCTTCCGTTCCGGCGAACGCGCCAACGATGCCGGCAAGATGATGCAGAACATCGCCGCACGCATGACCGACGCCGAAATGCAGGCGGTTGCCTCTTACATCGAGGGTCTGCGCTAAGACCTTGACGACCTGTCGCCTGTCGACACTGCAAGGGTGGCCTCTGTGCCACCCTTTTTATTCGCCTTGCTCGAACAAGTTCTGCGCAGGCTGACTGCAAGGGGAGAGAATCCTTTCTCTCCCCTTGCGACCCCTCATCGGTAAGGGGTAGTTGGATGCAGGATCGCTTTGGGTGATGGCAGCCGCTGGGTGTGTACAATAGCCGCTGCCGCAGGCTCCCCATCGCACAAGGTTTTCCTTTCGTGACCAGCACCGCCGACACTCCATCCCGCCATCCCGCGCGCAGTCCGACCCGCGCCGGCGTGTTGCTGGAGTTCCTCGGCTCGATGAATCTCGCCATCACCTTGCTGGTGGCGGTGGCGGTGGCCTCGATCATCGGCACGGTGCTGAAACAGAACGAGGCCTATCAGAATTATATCGTTAAATTCGGGCCGTTCTGGTTCGAGGCCTTCAAGAGTCTGGGTCTCTACGATGTCTACAGCGCCGGTTGGTTTTTGCTGATCCTTACATTTCTGGTGATTTCCACCAGCGTCTGCATCTTCCGTAACGTGCCACACATGCTGCGTGATATGCGCAGCTTCCGCCTGAACGTTCAGGAGTCATCGCTGCGCGCCTTTCATGTGCGCCGCGAATGGACCTTGGCGCTGCCTGCCGCCGAAGTCGAGCAGCGTGTGATCGCGTTTGCGCGCGCCAAGGGTTATCGAGTGCGCCGCAAGGATCACGGCGATCATCAGGTGATCGCGGCCATGAACGGCACCGCCAATCGCTTGGGTTATATGTTCACCCATACCGCGATTGTCGTGATCTGCATCGGCGGCCTGCTCGATGGCAATCTGCCGCTCAAGCTCAAGGAGATGAGCGGGCAGATCAAAATCGAGACCCGCGACATCCCGGCCGTCGAGGTGCCGCGCGAATCCTGGCTGTCAGTGCAGAACCCGTCTTTCCGCGGCAGTATCACGGTGCCGGAAGGCTCGACGGCGAACATCGCCTTTTTGCAATTGCGCGATGGCTATCTGGTGCAGCCGCTGCCGTTCAAAATCGAATTGAAAGATTTCCGTATCGAGCACTACGAAACCGGGCAGCCCAAATCCTTCGAAAGCGATTTGGTGATTACCGCGCCCGATGAGCCACCGCTGACGACCACCATCGCGGTGAATCATCCGCTGATCTATAAGGGTTACGCCATCTATCAGTCCAGTTTCAACGACGGCGGCACCCGCCTGCAGTTGTCGGCCTGGAGTCTGGGGCGTGCGCAGATCGATACGCAAGACGTTAAGAGTGCTGTGTTCGAGCGGCTCAAGGTCGAGACGCCGCAAGGTCCGGTAACGCTGGAGTTGGACGATTTCCGGTTATTCAACATCAATCCCGCGGAAGAGGGTGCGGAAAAGCGTTTCCGCAATTACGGGCCGAACTTCACCTTCAAGGTACGCAATGCCGAAGGCGAAGCGCGCGAATATGAAAACTACATGGCGCCGATCGAATTCGAGGGCCGGCCCTATTATCTGAGTGGCGTGCGCGCCACGGTGGCGGAGCCGTTTTTCTATCTGCATGTGCCGGCGGATGCCAAGGGTTCTTTAGACCGCTTCATGCGTTTCAATGCGCTGCTGCGCAACGAGTCGCGCGTAGCCGAGCTGGCTTTGGAAACCACGCGCCGCACCTTTAGTGATGTGAGGGGCGAGGTGCAGCTGGAAAATCCCAATCTGGTTCAGGAAGTCGCCACTACCATGCAGCGTCTGGTGGGTCTGTTCGCGCGCGGCGGTTTCCAGGCCATCGACGCCCAAGTCACGCAGAGTGTCCCGGAGGCGCAGCGGGCCCAGGTGCTGGACGCCTACCTGAAGGTTCTACGTAATATTCTCAACACCTTGTATGTCGATGTCTTGAGCGCCGAGGGTGTCGATACCAGCGCCGGCATCAGTGAACGCGAGAGTCAGTTCTATAATGATGCGATCAATGCGCTGGCCGCGTTGCCGCAATACGGCGCACCGTTTTTTCTGGAACTTAAAGCCTTCGAGCATGTCCAGGCTTCCGGGTTGCAAATCGCCCGCGCGCCCGGCAAGAATGTCGTCTATCTGGGCTTCGCATTGCTGACCGCCGGCGTCTTCGTGATGTTCTATATCAATCATCGGCGGCTGTGGTTCTGGTTGCGCGAGGGGCCGGCCGGCACCGAATTGCTGTTCGCCGGAGCGGGCAATCGCGACCAGCGTGACTTCCAGATCGAATTCGAGCGCTTGGCCCAGCTGTTGGATGGGCAATTAGCGAAAACAACGAAGTAGGAGCGGCCTTTGGCCGCGAACAAAGCTGGTTGGGTGTCTCATTCAGGTTTGGTTCAGTGGATGGGTTTAAAGTGTGTCCGGCGCCGTATGCTTGCGCCCTAACAATAGAGTGAATGCCATGTCGGTAACTCAACACAATATGCTGGAACAGTTCGATGACCGGGCGCTGTGGCGCCGGTTGAGCAGCTTCGATTGGTTGTGGGCGCTGTTGGTGTTGGCCGGTGCTGTGTACACCTATATGCACTACGCCGATCTCATGGATGGCTTCGAGGTCGCGATTCTGGCCGGTACGGCGCCGACGCTGATCGGCTTGGGTTGGGCCTGGAAGCCGCTGCGGCCGCTGTCGCTGGCGGTGGCCGGCCTGAGTCTGGCGGCGATTGGGCTGTACGGCACCAGCCTGAGCAGCGCCGAAAGTAATTTCTTCCTCAAATATCTGATCTCCAGCCAATCGGCGATCATGTGGATGAGCGCCTTGTATGTGCTGGCCACGGCCACTTACTTTTTTGCGCTGGCGACGCGTTCGGAATTCACCGGCAAGGTGGCGGCTGCCATGACCTGGTCGGCGACCACGATGGGGCTGGTCGGCCTGATGGTGCGCTGGCGCGAGTCTTATCTCATCAGTCCGGATGTCGGCCACATCCCGGTCAGTAATCTGTACGAAGTCTTTATCCTGTTCTCCATCATCACCGCCTTGCTGTATCTGTACTATGAAGGCCGCTATCGCACCCGCGCACTGGGTGGCTTTGTGCTGCTGGTGATCTCCGCCGCCGTCGGTTTTCTGCTGTGGTACACCTTCGACCGCGGCGCGCATGAGATTCAGCCATTGGTGCCGGCGCTGAAGAGTTATTGGATGAAGATTCACGTGCCGGCGAATTTTGTCGGTTATGGTGCCTTCGCGCTGGCGGCGATGGTCGGCGTCGCCTATCTGATTCGCCATCGTCAGGATCAACGTAGCGGCAGCCAGGTGATCGAGAGCCGTCTGCCGGCGTTGGATATCCTGGACGATGTGATGTACAAGTCCATCGCGCTGGGCTTTGCCTTTTTCACGGTCGCGACCATCCTCGGTGCGCTGTGGGCGGCCGAGGCCTGGGGCGGTTACTGGTCCTGGGATCCGAAAGAGACCTGGGCGTTGATCGTCTGGTTGAATTACGCGGCCTGGTTGCACATGCGCCTGACCAAAGGCTGGCGCGGCACGCCGATGGCATGGTGGGCGATTGTCGGTCTGTTCGTCACCCTGTTTGCCTTCTTGGGTGTGAATATGTTTCTCTCCGGGCTGCATTCGTACGGAGAGCTGTAACGAGTCTATTGGTTCAACCAATCACGAGGAACGATGATGAAACGTTTTATACAGATGGGCGCGATGATTCTGAGTTTGAACTTCCTGGCCGGAGCGCCCGTGCAGGCCGAAGACGCCGCAACGCGCGTCGACTATGTAACCCTGGCAGCACCGCAACCCACCAGCGACCCGAGCAAAATCGAGGTTGTGGAAATGTTTTCGTACGGGTGCTCGCATTGTTATCATTTCGATCCGTTGTTGGATTCCTGGGTCAGTGCGCAGCCGGAGGATGTCGTGTTTGTGCGCATCCCGGTGATATTCAGAGAGAGTTGGGAGCCGCTGGCGCGCGCCTATTACGTCGCCGAGATGCTGGGCGTGAGCGACAAGACTCACATGGCCTTGTTCAAAGCCATCCACGAAGACAAGCAACGCATCGAGGATATCGATGCGCTGGCGAAATTCTTTGTCGCTCAGGGTGTCGACGATAAAAAATTCCGCGATGCCTACAATTCCTTCGGCGTTGCCGCGAAAATCAACCGCGCAAAACAGATGACCCAGCGTTACGGTATCACTGGTACACCCACGCTGATCATCAACGGCAAGTACCGTGACCTCGGCCAGCGAGGCCGGCAGTCACGAGGGGATGCTCAAAGCCGCTAACAAACTGATCGAACAGGAGCGCGCCACGCTCAAGACTGCCGCGCCGTGAGACGCGCCATCGTTCGCAGTCGGCAAAACGTCTTGGGTTGATTTGAGTATTTCATGAGAGCCGCAGAACTGTTCGTCAAATGCCTGGAGAACGAAGGCGTCGAGTACATCTTCGGTATCCCCGGCGAGGAAAACCTCGATCTCATGGATGCATTGCTCGATTCGCCCATCAAGTTCGTCACCTGTCGCCATGAACAGGGCGCGGCGTTCATGGCGGATGTCTATGGCCGTCTCACCGGGCGTGCCGGCGTGTGTCTGTCCACACTCGGACCAGGCGCCACCAATCTGGTCACCGGCGTCGCCGATGCCAACATGGATCATGCGCCGTTGGTGGCCATCGCCGGGCAGGCCAGACCAATCCGCCTGCACAAGGAGTCGCATCAGGTGCTGGACCTGGAGCAGATGTTCCGTTCCGATCACCAAATATTCTTCGCGCCTGCTGACGCCGAACATCATTCCCGAAGTGGTGCGCAAGGCGTTCAGGCTGGCGCAAACCGAAAAAACGGGCGCCTGCTTCATCGAATTTCCGGAGAACATCGCCAAGATGGAAATCACCGACACACCCGCTGCCAGTGCGCTGTTCGGCGTTGCCGGAACCACCCAGTGAACAGTGTGGTACATGCCGCCGATCTGATTTCGTAGGCCAAGTAATCCCATGATCCTGGCCGGCAACGGTGTGGTGCGCGCAAGGCTTGGAGGCAATTGGCGGATTTCGCAGCACAGCTCAACATTCCCATCGCCAATACCTTCATGGCCAAGGGTGTGGTGCCGTTCAAGAATCCGATGGCGCTGGGCAGTGCCGGCCTGCAGGCCAACGATTACATCAGCTGCGGCTTCTCGCGCGCGGATGTCATCATCTGCATCGGCTACGATCTGGTCGAATACCACCCTTACCTGTGGCATCCGACCGGCGACCGCAAGATGATCCACATCGATTTCACCGGCCGAGGTCGATGCCAGCTACAGCACCGAGGTGAGCGTGATGGGCGACATCCGGCACAGCCTGACGCGCATCGCCGAACTGGCCGAGCCCAGCACAGGGCCGCCGATGCGCGCGCTGCGCGAGGCGCTGGTCGAAGAAATGGGGCAGCATGCCCAAGACACGGGTTTTCCGGTCAAGCCGCAGAAAATCATCTGGGATTTGCGTACCGCGTTGAACTTCGAGGACGTCGTCATCTGCGACGTCGGCGCGCACAAAATGTGGATGGCGCGCATGTTCCGTTGCGAGTATCCCAACACCTGCATCATCTCCAACGGCTTCGCCAGCATGGGCATTGCAGTTCCCGGAGCCATCGCCGCTAAGCTCGTGTATCCCGATAGCGCCGTGGTGGCTGTTACCGGTGACGCCGGGTTCCTGATGAATTCACAGGAGATCGAGACCGCCATGCGGCATCGGCACGCCGATCGTCATCCTGATCTGGAACGATGGTGGCTACGGCTTGATCGAATGGAAACAGATGAATCATTTCAAGCGCGCCTCGAACGTCAACTTCGGCAACCCGGACTTCGTTAAATACGCCGAGGCTTTCGGTGCGAAAGGTTACCGCATCGAGCGTGCAGAAGAACTCATGCCGACCTTGAAAAAGGCCATCGCCGACACCACGGTAGCGATCATCGACTGCCCGGTGGATTACAGCGAAAACTTCAAATTGACGGAAAAGCTCGGCAGCCTGGTATGTCCCATATGAATCACGCTTTATCCACAGAAGACGTGCCGCCGGCACCCCCGGTCGCGGGCGGCAATCGACTGCGCCTGCTCAGCTACAACATCCAGACAGGCATCAGCACCAGCCGTTATCGGCAGTACTTCACCCAGAGCTGGAAGCATGTCTCTGCCGCACGGCGAACGCTTCCAGAATCTCGATACCATCGCGTCGCTCTTCAGCGACTACGATATCGTCGGCCTGCAGGAAGTCGATGCTGGCAGTCTGCGCAGCGGTTTCATCAACCTCACCAAATACCTGGCCGACCGCGCCGATTTTCCGTTCTGGTACGATCAGACCAATCGCCGCATGGGCCGCTTCGCGCAGCATGCATCGGCGTGCTCAGTCGTTATCGCTGCACGCGAAATCCGTCGAGCACAAATTGCCGGGTCCGATCCCGGGTCGTGGCACGCTGGCCTTGCGCTTCGGGCAGGGCAAGAAGGCATTGGTGGTATTCATCGTGCATCTTGCCTTGGGGCGCCGCACGCGTTTGACGCAGTTGGCCTATCTCGCCGAACTGGTGAACCAGCATCGCAATGTCGTGCTGATGGGTGATCTGAATTTCCATTCGCGCAGCCGCGAGATGGAATTCCTGATCAACAGCACCCTGATGACCGAGCCGGTGCACGATCTGCACACCTTCCCCAGCTGGCAGCCCAACCGCAACATCGATCACATCCTGGTGACGCCGACCTTGCAGGTGAATAATGTCCAGGTACTCGATTGCCCGGTCTCCGATCACCTGCCCCTGAGCATGGAACTGACCTTGCCGGAAGGCGTGCATCTGTATTAACTTCGACATGAGCGATCAGCGCACGTAATGCGGCGCGATCATCGATTCTGAGGATATTTCATGGCCCTGAACGACGATGGCGGCCAGGCCGAGGCCTGGAAACGCAAGTATTACGATGCCCTGGAACAGCAGGAGGGCAAAGAACGTCAGTGGAGCCAGGCCGATGATCTGTTACGCAAGACCATCTCCCGCCTGACCCTGGCCGCCGATGGCCTCGACGAAACGCTCGACCGTCATCTCAAGATTCTGCGTGACGCGATTCGAGACCGCGCCGACAGTCGCGTGCTGCATCAGCGCATCGAGGCCATGTCGGAATCCCTGGTGCGACTCGATGCCAAGCGCACAGCCAAGACGACGGCCCCCGGCCCGTTGAGTTCGCTGCAATTCCTGCTCGATAAATTAGACTTGCCGCGTGGCCATGCGCGCCGCGTCAAGGCGCTGCGCAAAAAACTCGAATCGGGACAGGACAGTGAACTGGGTGCGGCGGTTGCTGAGTTCGCGGCATTGATTCACGAAGTGCTGTCCGAGCGGGCAGACAACGACACACCGAAAGTTTCCGGTGGCGGCCTGCTCGATCGGCTGTTCGGTCGTAGTAGCAGTGCGTCCGTCTCAGAGTCTTCAAGCGCAGAAAAGAGTGTTGCACTCCCGCAAGCGAGCACGTCCGATGCGGAGCTTGGCAGTGCGCGTGATTTTCTGTTGCATGTACTGGATCAATTTCAGCGTTATGCGCCCGAGCGCGTCGGCGAACTGCGCAATCAAGCGTTGCGCGCGGCCAGCGAAGTGGAGCTCAAGCGATTGGCCAGCCACCTGGCCGAAGGTTTCCAGATTGAATTGCCGGCCAGTGGATCGACCAATGAATCGGTCAGTGGTTCGGCCACCGAAAGCAGCGGTGAGTTGTTGCTGCAACTGCTCGAGCGCTTGGACTTGCCGGTCGAGCTGGATGCGCAAGTCGATGCGCTCAAGGATTGCTTGGAAAAACCCAGCTTCGATGCGCCGGCCGTGCTGCGTGATTTGGCGACACTGATTGCAGAAATGCGCGCGCGCCTGCAGGCGGAAAAACTGGAGATCGAGGCGTTCCTCCAACAGCTCACCGACCGGCTACAGGACATCGATACCTCGGTGCGTGGCACTGAAGCGGCGCGTGTCGAGGCGTACCAGAGTGGTCGTGAATTGGATAATGTCGTACAGGAACAAGTGCGCGGTATCGAAGACAGCGTGCGTGCCGCAGAGAGTCTCGATCATCTCAAGCAGGCTGTGCAGCAACGTATCGATGCGATCATCACTCACGTTGACCAACATCGACGCGGCGAAGAACAACGCCATCAGGAAGTCGAGGCGCAAGTCGTGCAGTTGACCGAGCGCTTAAACGAGATGGAGTCGGAATCCGCTCAACTGCGCCTGCGCGTCGAACAAGAGCGCAACCAGGCGCTCACCGATGCGCTAACCGGTATTCCCAACCGGCTTGCCTATCAAGAGCGTGCCATTCAAGAACTCGCCCGCTGGAAACGTTTCAACACACCCTTGGCGTTGCTGGTCTGGGACGTCGACAAATTCAAAGGCATCAACGATGAATATGGCCACAAGGCCGGCGACAAAGTGTTGAAGGTGATCGCCGCCACGTTGGCTGAGAATATCCGCGAAACCGATTTTCTTGCCCGCTACGGTGGCGAGGAATTCGTGTTGCTCATGACGGGTGCCACGCAGTCGGCGGTTTTAGACGTCGCCGAAAAATTGCGTCAGGCCGTCGCCGTCACCGGATTTCATTTTCGCGGCGAGGATGTGCCCGTTACGATTTCCTGCGGTATCACTGAATTCCGCACCGGCGACAGCGTGGAAGCCGTGTTCGAACGCGCCGACCGAGCGCTCTATCGTGCCAAAGACGAAGGTCGCAACCGCTGCGTTGTAGCCGAGGGCTGACGGACTTTTTCAGCGCTCGCTGAGTGAGTCTCGCCAAATGGGTCAGTTTTGCTGCCCGTATATCCGAGACAGGCGAAAGACAATAATACTGTCAGAGAATGTCGGGCCATGCAGACCGGATTTGTGCAGATGACAATTCAACACATCGGCTTGCGCACAAGCCCGAGAACGCCACGAACTGCATTGCAATGAACTCGGGGGATTTCAAGTTGCGCACGGAAGACGAGTCCCTGTCCGGCGCTTCACCGATTCACATCGTTGCCGCCTGCGATGAAGCCTATGCAATGCCCCTCGCGGTAATGCTGCGTTCCTTGACAGACAATCTCGGAGCCGGACACTCGGTCATAGCGCACATCCTGTTCGAGACGCTGTCATCCGCGACCCGGGCGCGCCTGCAGGCGTCGGTCCCCACGGATCGCCTGCACATCGAATGGACACCGATAGGCCACACCGAATTCGCATCGAAATCTGCGCCGATCCGCGTCTATGACCACATATCCCCGGCAAGCTATTTTCGTCTGCTGCTTCCCGATGTGCTGCCCGAGAAACTGAACCGCGTTATCTATCTCGACTGTGACCTGGTCGTGCTCGGTGATATCGGCTTGCTCTGGGATCTTGATATCGATGATCACTACGCTGCCGCCGTGCCGGAACTGACGGCGGATTCGCGCCGGGTGTCGTCCGCACAAGGTCTCAGGCTCTGGCAAGCGCTTGGCCTGGCCGCCGACCTCGAACAATTCAATTCCGGTGTGCTGCTGATCAACCTCGATAAATGGCGCGCCGAATTCATTATGCAGCGCGCCATGGTGTATCTGGCGCACGCCGCGGACTGGCTGCGCTGGCACGATCAGGAGGCGCTGAATGCCGTCTTCGCAGGTAACTGGCTGCGCCTTGATGCCCGCTGGAATATGACGATGCGTCATCTGATGAATGGCGTATCCGTCAACTGCTCATCGCCCTGCATCATCCATTACCACACCGCCGCCAAACCCTGGCATGCCGATTACCCCTTTGCCAAGCAGGAAGTGTTTTACGAGTATCTTGATCGTACGGCATGGGTTGGGTGGCGTCCTGCGCGCACGCGACTTTCATCTATCCGACGTTTCGGCAGACAGATAGTGAAAGCACTGCATAAACGGCAACACACGCTGGGGCGACTGCGCAGCGAACGTATCAGACAGCTTCAGGCGTCGCGCCTGCTTGCATCTCAACCCAAGCTGCTGGGAAATCCATTGCCGACCGATGTTGACGGCGGTGAGGTCCGGGTCTTTATGCTTGCCGACGATTGCTCGCATCTGGCACGCACACTCATCGGACAGTATCTGAGCAAGGGCGGCGACCGGGTCATGGTGGCGGTCAATGCAAGTGCAGTCGACGCGTGGCGATCGTTCGCGGAGTCGAATGCGCGGGTACACCTCGTCGTGCAGGGTGATCTATCTGTCGACGAGATACTTCGTGTGATGCTGCATCAGCACGGTCAGGGGCACTGGTGTCTGCTGACGAAGTCGGATGAGTGGCTGCGATTCCCTTACGACGATCGACTGACACTGACGGCACTGACTGGATTTCTCGACGCGCAGCAGTGTACGGCACTGATGTCGCGACGTGTCGAACTGCTCGACGTGACGAGCCCTGAGCTTACAGAATCCAGCGGCGATGGCCTGATGCGGTGTGGCGAATACTGTTTGCCGAATGAGGTCGTGCGCAAATTGCCGATGACGGAGCGTGATCGGGTCCGCAACCGCGTGTTTGTTGCGGAGAGTTATGTTGCGCCGGCTCAACTGGGATTGCGCCGCACGCCGCCTACCGATCGGCAGTATCACTGCTGAAATACGAAGCCAATATGCTGATCGGTCCCGGAGCCCGCAGCGCGCACGGCATACGCGTGTCCGACATCGAGGGGGTGATACTGCAAGTCCCCAGGGGCAGGTGGACGATCCCGAACGGATCGGCGCGTTGTCGCGTATCAGCGGGCGCGAACTCGAGGCCGCTGGTCTGCTCCGTGGGTACGACGCGCTGGCGCGTAGCGTCCGCGCTGCGCCGCTGACCGGCGTCTGACAGACTCTAGCCAAACGAACCGGTCTTGAATGCGCCTTTTGAGATGATCCGCGAGGCGGATCGCCAGGGCGACGATCGTCAGCGTCGGATTCGCATAGCCGCCGGTCGGAAACACGGAACTGCCGGCGATAAACAGATTGCCGACGCCATGCACCCGGCAATCGGGATCGACAACGCCCTGCCTAGGATCGGTATGCATGCGCGTAGTGCCCATGTGATGCTTGCCTCCGGTCATGGCCAGTGGCCAGCCGGTCTCGTCGACGCTGTCGTGGGTAATGAATTCACCGAATTCGCGTATCGAGAACTCGCGCCGCAGCACTTCCAGGAGTCGGTAGTAGCCGAGGCGATCGCGTTCATTGAGTTGCCAGTGGACATCGACGCGCGGCATGCCGAAGCGGACCTTCTGCTCGTTGAGCACGACACGGCTGTTTCGACAGGGTGTCACCTCTAATGCAATGCGCATCCCGGGGACCATGTGCCGGTGGACGAGACTACCCAGCTGTCGTCCCAGGGTCTTCGCCGCATCCCCGATTCCGCCCAGCAGATCGGTGAAATCGGTGACGAATACCGCGCCGGGGCTTTCCCGATGCCGCAGGACATCGATCAGATGGTTGAGTGCCAAGCCGCCCCGTGACATGTATTCAGGCTGCGTCTTGTATTTATCACGACGCACTAAATACAGTGCAGCACCGTTGAGGCCCTCACGGCGTCGCGTTTCCTCGTCTAGTGCCAGTGCCAGGTGCGAGCGCTGCTCGCAACCGACCTTCGCATAGTCTTTAATGACAAAGTCATCCACCTTGAAGTCCGGCGATTTCGGTTTGAAGTAGCCGGGAAAAAAATACGGGTGGTCCATGAAAAATCGGCCGACCAGATCATGTGCGTTACCGATGCCGGTGTTCGCGACCCGGTTCGAGGCAAGCAGCAGTCGGACATTCTCGATGCCGCCGCAGGCAAGCACATAGGCCTTCGCCTGCACTGAGATCCTGCGGCCATTCAAGGTTGCCAGGACCAAATGTCAACCTGGTTCATGATCCTCCAAAACAATCTCGACCAAATTGGCATTGAGCTGCACTTGTACATCGGTTGCGCGCTCGAGCTCGTGGCGATAAGCCGCACTGAAATCCGCGGGATAACTGAACTGATAAACCTTGGTGGTCAGCGACTCATCCGCGCCGCTGACAGGGCGGCTGCGATCGGCGCTCCAGGTCGCTCGTTCGTAATCGAAAGGCCCCAGATTGCAGACCACTTGGGCACGCCGGTAGAAAGGTTCGAGGTGCGCGAAATCGAACGGCCAGCCGCTGTAGGGAATCGCCTCACGGTACTCGAAATCGATCGGATCCAGTGGCCGGCATTGGCCGCCCCAGCGGGTCGTCGATCCGCCGAAGACGCGAAACCGCGAGAACACCGTCGAGAAATTCCGCTTGCCGGTATTCCGGCCGAGATACAGAAACTGAGTGCGATGACGGTATTTGAAATCGCCACTCTCGATCAATACGACGCGGAGTCCGGACCCGATGAGTTCGCGCGCCAGTGCGATACCTGCCGCACCCGCGCCGACGATGCAGACATCGGCGTGCATCTGCGGGGTATCGTTGCTGCGCGCATCGAAGAACGTCATGTTCAGCCTGCGCTGCGTGGCGCGAGCAGACTCTGCCCGCGGAACGACGTCGGCACCGGTTGGCCGAGCAGGTCATACACGGTCGGTGCAAGATCCAGAATATCAGCCCCCTCGATGTTGCCACCGGGCTCGAACGCATCGCCGCAGGCCAGCACAAATCCAGCCGGGTTGTGATTGCCGCCGCGGCCCTGCGGATGGCGCCCCGGTGTCGGCCACGGAATGACACCGTAGCGTGGCGAGACGATGCGGCGGTGACGCGAAGCCGCGCCGGGTGTCCAGTGCACGATCATGTCCGGAATCAGATCGCGATGTGCGCCGCTCGGAAAGATCTCGTCGGTCATTGATACTGTTGCGACGAGCGGTTCGCCGCTGTCCTCATCGACAAAGGTCTTCAGCCCGTCGACGATCTGCTTGCACAGCGTTTGGTATTCCTCTCCCGGTGCGACGATGCCTTGGGCTTCGCGGCCGCGCAGATTGATGCGAATGTAACCGTCCAGATCGCCGAACGCGGCGAACGCGCGGGTCGACGACCAGTCGATGTCCCCAGTACGCCAATACAGCGTAAGTCTATCCTGCAGCCAGAAAGGCAATCGGGACTTGATGCGGCTGCGAAATTCGTTCGGAATCAACGCGCGCAGTTGGTCGGTAAGCCGGGCCTTGCGCACGGCGTCGCCAGTGCTCGACTTGTCGGCCAGAATGCGCGTCAGCATCTCGGGCAACACATCCGCACGCGATGCATTGGGTCCCATGCCATGCAGGGAAAACATAATAATGCTGGCGTCGGCTCCTGCCTGTTGAATGATCCGACCGATCGCCGCATCGCAGGCAATGTAGACGTCGCGCAGTGCATTGCCGAGTTCCGCGCGTTGCTCCGCCGTTGCCTCACCTTTCAGACCGCTCAGATCCCACAGCTGATGTCCACCGCGGTGCGTCGATGAGAAGCACACGATACTGAGATCCCAGGGATGGTTCTGCATCAGCTCGACGCCGAGATCGCCGACCAGTCGCGCGGTGTTAATGCACTGATCACGTACCTCACGAAGCTGATCCACAGTGAGCGGATGGGTCACTTCAGGGTCGAACGGCGCCGTGCCGAACTGACGTGTGATGCGGCTCAACAGATCGGGCGGGCTGGACGCGGGCGGTTCGAGGATCTCGTGCGTTGCCCAGCCGGATACCTCGATGCCGTCATAATCATCGGGGGCATAGGTCTGTGGCACATCGATGGCGATGACCCGCTGCCCACGCGCGGCAAGTTCGCGCCAGAAGGGCCGCAGCGGCAGCCAATCTCTCGACGGGCGGGCATGCGCCATCAGCTCGGGTCGCCAGACCAGAAAGTGATAGCTACCGTGGTCGACCGGCGTCTGGCTCGTGAAAAAGCTCTGCCATGGCGAGCCGACCAGCCAGCGGGCCGTCGAGCGCATCGGTCCGAAGGCGCTGCGCTCACGCAACGCGCGCAGATTCGGCAGCATCCCTGCGTCCATCCATAGCCGCACGAGACTGATCTCAGCGGCATCGAGCCCAATCATCAGAACCGGCTTGGCCGTTGCGAAACCGCTTCCCATTCGAAAGATCCTCACGAAGCAGGTAGACTCTAAGATACTTCCGTGGACCGATCGTAAACCGGATTCCGGCGAAGCACGCGGTAACGACAAAAACATTATCACATCGCCAGCCAGGTATCATGCGTCGCTTGAATCGTATCGGCATCGATCTGTTCCTGGCTGCGCTCGGCCACGGTCTCGAGAAGGGTATCGCGCTGGTCGTGATCAGCATGCTCGTCAGGCACCTCGACAAAGTGTCGATGGGCCAGTTTTTCTATGCGATCAGTGTCTGCAGCATCGTCGCGATGCTTACCGAGCTCGGTACCAGCCGACACCTGATCCGAGCCGTGGCAAGCGATACCGGGCATGCCGCCACGCACCTTCAGCAGGTGTTGCGCTTACGTCTGCCGCTGCTGCTGATCGCACTGGTTCTGATCAACGTCTGTGTTGTCCTGGTCGCTCCATCGCTATCTATCACGTTCCTGTTGTGTTCGATCTATGTGCTCGCGGGTGATCTCTATTACGCATTCGGTGCCACACTGCTGGGCATGCGCGCGGTGGCGGCACGCAGTCTAACCGGACTGATCGGTCCGTGTGTGCTGCTCGCGCTGGTGCCGTTCGCGATTTATCGTCAATGGACGTTGGAACAGATACTGATCGCCTATGCGCTGTCGTCGCTGCTGATGACGGGCATCAGCTGGCGGTTCACGCTGCACCGGGTCGGTCGTGCGGTGGGCGGTGCGGTCACGAGTCTGCGCGATCTGTTCAGCAGCTCGCTGCCTTTGTTCATGTTGAGTCTGCTGATGCTCGCGCATGCACGGACTGACGAGATCATGCTGGCGAGTCTGCGTGGCTTCAGCGAGGTTGCCGCCTATGCGGCCGCCTACAAACTGGCCGAGGTCTCCCGCACGCTGATCCGTCCAGTCACGATGGTGTTCTTTCCGATCATGAGTGCCGCGCTGACCGAGCGCAGCCCGGTGCATTATCGCCGCGATGTGCGCCGCTTGGTCGGTGGCTCCGCCGCCGTCGGCTTGCTGGTCGCGATCGTTGTGATACCGCTCGCCACGTTCATCGTGCCGTGGATCTTCGGCGCGGCCTATCGCGAAGCGACTGCCATCACACAAATTCTGTTTCTGGTGACGCCCGCGCTCTTCGCCGGCCAGACGGCCATAACCGTGGCGAATGCCCTGCGGCTCGAGCGCTCCGCCATCGGCATCGTAGCGACCGGTGTCATCGTCAATATTGTGCTCAATGCCATGATCATCCCGCAGTGGGGAGCGATCGGGGCCGCCTACACAACGGTGGCTACCGAATCACTGATTGCCGTGGGAGTGTTCATCGTCATCGAGCGTAAGCTCAGGGAGAGGATCGACGCGCAGGCGGATGCAGT
>CAVOKC010000011.1:0-23816 GCA_963696465.1 uncultured Gammaproteobacteria bacterium
CGCCGCTCACCGGTGGCCGGCAGCAACGCAATCGCCACCACCGTGAAATCGAACACGCTCCAGGGGTCGCGCCAGAAGGCGCGTCGATGCACATACAGGCGCAGCGCGATCTCCACCACGAACACCGCGAGTATCGCCGTATCCATGGCGACGATCAGGCCGCCCGCCATCGCCATCGCCGCCGGCCAGGTCTCCAGGCCCAGCAACACCGCGTTGATCAGAATCAGCGCGATAATGCCGGTCTGTACCCGCGGATGTTCGATGAACGCGCGCAGGCGTTGCGGCGTCATACCACCAGGATTGAGCGTCGCTTCCATTAACGTACTACGCTGCCCGCCGCCTGCAAGGCCGCGATACGTTCTTCCAGCGGCGGATGGGTCATGAACAGACGCTTGATGCCGGAGGCACCACCGGCGGTAATGCCGAAGGCGGCCATCTTGTCCGGCAAAGGCTGCGGATGCTGCAACGCGAGACGTTGCAGCGCGGCGATCATCGCGCCGCGACCGGCCAGCGAGGCACCACCGTCATCGGCGCGAAATTCGCGCTGCCGCGAGAACCACATGACGATGATCGAAGCCAGCACGCCCAGCACCAGTTCTGCGACAATCATGGTGACGAAAAACGCCGGGCCATGGCCGTTCTCGTTTTTGAACACGACGCGATCGACGGTATGGCCGATCACGCGCGAGAGGAACATCACAAAGGTATTCACCACACCTTGAATCAGCGTCAGTGTCACCATGTCACCATTGGCGACATGCGCCATCTCATGACCGAGCACGGCTTCGGCCTCTTCCTGCGTCATCTTCTGCAGCAGGCCGGTGGACACGGCGATCAGCGAACTGTTCTTGGTCATGCCGGTGGCGAATGCATTCACCTCCGGCGAATCCCAGATCGCGACTTCGGGCATTTTGATGCCGACCGTCTGCGCCTGGCGCGCGACCGTCTTCACCAGCCATTGCTCGGTCGGCGTACGCGGCTCGGTGATCACCTGGGCGCCGACCGCGCGTTTGGCCGACCATTTGGATATCGCCAGCGAGATAAACGCACCGCCGAAGCCCATCACCGCGGCGAAGATCAGCAGCGACTGCAGATTGAGACCATTGGCGGTCAGGTACGGCTCGACGCCGAACAGACGCATGGTCAGAGAAAGCACCAACACGATGGCCATATTGGTGGCCAGGAAAAGGATGATGCGCTTCATACTTTACTCCTCAATAAAACTCAAAAAATAATAATGAGTTATGTGGTACTCCCGACGTCTGATCGGGGCTCGCCCACACTGGCCGGGGCGTGACCCGGCTCCATGGGGGCAGAGTATGGACTTGTTTTTTCATAAAGAAAATTCGAATAATGTTTGCTCTATCTTCGTTACAGACTGATATATAGGGGCGCCCGTGTTCAATTACAAGCAGCTCTACTACTTCCATCAGGTCGCCAACAGTGGCGGCATCACCCGCGCCGCCGAACTGCTACATCTGACCCCGCAGACCATCAGCGGTCAGCTCGGCGAACTGGAGCGCAGCCTGGGCAGCAAACTATTCCGCCGCACCGGCCGCCGCCTGGAACTCACCGAGGCCGGCAAGCTGGCCTTATCGCACGCCGACGAAATTTTCCAACTCGGCAAAGAACTGGAAGGCCTGTTGCGCGGCGAACAGGACAGCGGCGATCTGGTGCTGCGGGTCGGTGTGGCGGATGTGGTGCCCAAGTCCATCGCCTATCGCCTGCTGGCACCGGCCCTCACGCTCACCGAATCGGTGCGGCTGATCTGCCATGAAGACAAACTCGAACGGCTGTTTGCAGAACTGGCAATCCACAAACTCGATCTGGTGATTGCCGATCGCGCACTGCCGTCCGAGTTGGGCGTGAAGGGCTATAGCCACGCGTTGGGCAATTGCGCGATCGACTTCCACGGCGTGCCGGCTCTGGCCGCACGCTGCCGCGACAACTTTCCGCAATCACTGCACGGCGCACCGATGCTGATTCCGAGCGCCGGCGCCGCGTTGCGTGGTCCATTGCTGCGCTGGTTCAGCGAACAGCAGATACAACCGCGCATCGTCGGCGAGTTCGACGACGCTGCCTTGATGAAGGCCTTCGGCCAGGCCGGTGCCGGCGTATTTCCCGCACCGGCCGCGATCTCCGACGAGGTGCACCAGCAATACCAGGTGGAACGTATCGGGCGCGCCGAAAAGGTGATCGTCAAATATTTCGCCATTTCTGTAGAACGACGTCTGACGCATCCGGCAGTCGCGGCCGTCTGCAATGCCGCGCAACAGGCCATGTTCGATAATGCCGCCTCAAACCGAGGCTGAGATGGCCAGGTCAGTTCAGAATCCTGGCTTCAATCCAACAAGGTCACCGGCGAGACAACGCCTGGTGGTTTGATCGCCAGCACCGAGCAGTCGGTCTGATTCAGAATCGTCTCTGCCGCATTGTTCATGATAATCAGATCGGCCTTGATACGCTTGGCCAGGGCTGGAATCTCGCGGCGCGCAATTCCTTTCACCAGATGGGGGCGGGCTTGAGATAGTCCACAGCATGCTTCCCCAGCTAGCCCGTCCGGTGGCGGCAAGGACGACCGCGCCGGCCAGCGCGATCAGATCCGGTACGGCGATGGCTGTCACGGCATCAACCTTCAAACGCCGCACGTACCGCCGGGTGGCGAATCTCCCCTCGTTCCACGTTAATCCCGCACGCCAGTGCCGGATCGTTGCGCCAATCGGCATCACCGGCAAGTTTCAACGCATACGGCAGGATCGCTGCAGACAGTGCCTGCGCCGCACTGCGCGGCACGGCGCCGGGCATGTTGGTGACACAGAAATGTACAACACCATCGACGCTATATGTCGGGTCGGCATAGGTCGTTGGCCGGGTCGTCTCGATACAGCCGCCCTGGTCGACGGAGATATCGACGATTACACTGCCCGGCGCCATGCCGCGCACCTGCGCATGACTCACCAAATGTGGCGCCTTTGCACCCGGTACCAACACCGCACCGACCAGCAGATCGGCCGCACGCACCGCACGATCGACGGCATCGGCATAGGGATACAAGGCGGTCACGTTCGCGCCCAGCGCACGCATCGCCGCCAGACGCTCACGCCGCGTATCGAAGACCGTCACCTCGGCGCCCATCGCCGCTGCCATGGCGACGGCATTACCACCCGCCTGACCTGCACCGATCACGCTAACCTTGCCACGCTCGGCGGCCGGCAGACCGCCGAGCAACAAACCTTTGCCACCCTGCGGCTGATGCAACAGATGTGCGCCGATTTGAATGGCCAGCCGTCCGGCGATGTCGCTCATGGGTGCGAGCAAGGGCAGCGCCCCGTGGTCTTCAACAGTCTCGAACGCCACCCCCGTGAGACCGATCGCCAACAGGCGTTCGGTGAGTTCGCGATTCGCAGCCAGATGCAGATAACAAAACAGGGTGTGATCGGCGCGCAGCCATTGCAGGTCGCCAGCGATGGGTTCCTTTACTTTGATGATCAGCTCGGCGCTGGCATAGAGCTGTTCGGCATCGGCGAGCACCGTCACACCCAAGTCCGTGTACGCTACATCGGGATAGCCGGCTCAGGACACCGGCTGACGTGTTCGATAAACACCGCGTGACCGGCGCGCACAAGGTCGGCGCAGGCGGCGGGGATGAGCCCGACCCGGCCTTCCAGCGGTTTGATTTCCTTCGGCACGCCGATGCGCATAGCGACTCCTTTACCCTCGTGGTCAAAGCCCTTAGGATACCCGGGCCGCGTCTGGGCCGCGTCTGGCCCCGTCATACTTTGGGAGCATTCGGGCCGCAGCCAAACAAATTGTTATCGTCGTGATTTCAAAGACATCACACCCCAAGCGCATGTTCGGAGTCATTATACATGAGCACACCCAAGCACTGCCGTCTCCTGATCCTGGGTTCCGGCCCGGCCGGCTACACCGCCGCCATTTACGCCGCCCGCGCCAACTTGAAGCCGGTGCTGGTCACCGGCATGGAACAAGGCGGTCAGCTGATGACCACCACCGAGGTCGAGAACTGGCCCGGCGACGCGATGGCCTGCAAGGTCCGGCGCTGATGGAGCGATGCGCGAACACACCGAGCGCTTCGACTCCGAGATCATCTTCGATCATATTCACACCACCGAACTGAACCAGCGTCCGTTCACACTGACGGGTGATTCCGGCACCTATACCTGCGATGCGCTGATCATCGCCACCGGCGCCTCGGCCAAGTACCTTGGCCTGCCTTCCGAAGAAAGCTTCAAGGGCAAAGGCGTATCGGCCTGCGCGACCTGCGACGGTTTCTTCTACCGCAATCAGCGCGTCGCCGTGATCGGCGGCGGCAACACCGCGGTCGAAGAGGCGCTGTATCTGGCCAACATCGCCGAGCATGTCACGGTAGTGCATCGTCGCGAGCAGTTCCGCGTTCGGAAAAGATTCTGCAGGATCGGCTATTCAAGAAGGTCAAGGAAGGCAAGGTCACCGTCGAATGGAACCATGTGCTCGACGAAGTGCTCGGCGATAAGACCGGCGTCACCGGCATGCGCATCAAGAACGTCAAGGATGGTTCGACCAAGGACGTCGCGCTGAGGGCGTGTTCATCGCCATCGGCCACAAGCCGAACACGCAGATCTTCGATGGCCAGTTGGACATGCAACATGGCTATATCCGCGTCAAAGGCGGCAGCGATGGCGATGCCACCGCGACCAGTGTCGCCGGCGTATTCGCCGCGGGCGATGTCGCCGATCACATCTATCGGCAGGCGATCACATCGGCGGGTTCCGGCTGCATGGCGGCGCTGGATGCGGAACGTTATCTGGACGCGCTGCCCGCCAAGGGTTAAAACTCATGTAGCCCGGATGTAATCCGGGTTTGCGTACGGGGTGCGGCGGATTGTTCCCGGATTACATCCGGGCTACGGGGTTTCCGCGTTTAATTAACGGTCGAGTGCCACGCCCGCATAGTGATTTAGCACGCGTAGGAGCGGCGTGGCCGCGAACATTCCGTGCCACACCCGTTCGCGGCCAGGGCCGCTCCTACAGTTCGTAGCCCGGATGTAATCCGGGATTCACCGGTGGCGGATACATTCCAAATTGCATCCGGGCTACAGATAGCCACCATTCACGACCTTCAAATATATGCACTCTTCAAGATTCTCTTATGCAACTACGCATCGTCGACAAACTCGAAGACATACCAGCAGCCGATTGGAACGAGCTGTCCGGTGAACGCAACCCGTTTCTTGCGCATGAATTTCTCAGCGCGCTGGAACGGCATGACTGCGTGGGTGAACGTTTCGGTTGGTTGCCGCAACATCTGCTGGCGTATGCGAACGATAAACTGGTCGGCGCGGTGCCGCTGTATCTCAAAGACAATTCTTATGGCGAAATGGTGTTCGACTGGGCCTGGGCCGATGCCTACCAGCGCGCAGGTCTGCGCTATTACCCGAAGGCTGTCGTCGCCATTCCCTACACACCCGTCACCGGGCCGCGTTTGCTACTACATCCGCAGGCTGAGGCGCAACAAATCGCTGATCTGCTCATTGATGGCGCACTGGAGTTGTGCCGCAATTTTCAATTATCCTCACTGCACTGGCTGTTCACCGATGCCGCCGACACCGCACGTTTGCAGTCGCACGGTTTTATGCTGCGCAAGGGTGTGCAGTTCCATTGGCACAACCGGGGCTATCGCGACTTCCAGGATTTTCTCGACACCTTCACGGCGGAGAAACGCAAAAAACTCAAGCGCGAACGCCGCCGTGTGATCGAGCAGGACATCGAACTGCGCGTGGTACACGGTCATGAGGCCAGCGAAGAGCAATGGCAGATAGCACATGCCTTCTATGCTTCAACCTTCGATCGCAAATCCGGCATGGCCACGCTGAGTCTGGATTTCTTCCGCGAAATCGGTCGGACCATGGGCGAGCGCGTCGTACTGGTCTTTGCCCTGGCGGCTAAAAAAACCGTCGCCTGCGCCATTAACCTGCGCGGGTCGGATGCCTTGTACGGCCGGCATTGGGGTTGCGCCGAGGAATACCATAGCCTGCATTTCGAGGCCTGCTACTATCAGGGCATCGAGTATTGCATTCGCCACGGCCTGACATTATTCGAACCCGGCGCGCAGGGTGAACACAAGATCAGCCGCGGCTTCATTCCAACGGCAACCTGGTCGGCGCACTGGATTGCCGATGAGCGTTTCCGCATCGCCATCACGGATTATGTGCAGCGCGAGGAGCGCGCCATGACCGATTACACCGACGAACTGCACGAACATGTGCCCTACCGCAAATGACTCACTTCAGTCAGCCTAGTGACATGAACTCCATCTGCGACTTCCACACCGTTGGGGAATCGCTAAGGGGGAGTAGCGGGACTCTCCCGCTTGGTAGTCAGCCTGCGCAGGACTTGTCCGAGCAGGGCGGAACTCAGGCAATGAGCGGCCGCGCGCCTTACTGGCTCGATCCCAACGATCCGACCGCACCGTTTCCACCGGTAGAACTGGCGTTGCGTGATCCCGACGGTCTGCTCGCGCTCGGCGGCGATCTGTCGCCCGAGCGACTGCTCTCGGCCTATCGACACGGCATCTTCCCCTGGTACAGCGAGGGACAGCCGATTTTGTGGTGGTCGCCGGACCCGCGCATGGTACTGCGACCGGATGCGCTGAAAATTTCCCGCAGTCTCGGCAAGACGCTGCGCAAGCGGCCGTTCCGCATCAGTCTCGATGAGGACTTCGCAGCGGTCATGGCGGCCTGCGCAGAACCGCGCACCGATAGCCAGGGCACCTGGATCACCGAGGATATTCATCTCGCCTATCAGCGCCTGCATACACTCGGCTATGCCCACTCGGTCGAGGCCTGGCAGGGCGAACATCTGGTCGGTGGATTATATGGCGTGGCCTTGGGCCGAATATTTTTTGGTGAGTCGATGTTCTCGAAGATCAGCGACGCCTCAAAGATCGCCTTCGCGCATCTGGTGCGGCAGTTGCGGCATTGGGGATTCGTCTTGATCGATTGCCAAGTCTATACCGGGCATCTGGCCAGTCTGGGGGCGGTGCCGATGCCGCGCGCGGAATTCTGCGCTGCCTTGGAGCGCCACGCGCGGCCGCCGCATCGCGCCGGTCTCTGGCACATGGATGCGGACCTCGGCGCGGACGGCTGGACGGCAACGTCTTCAGGAGAGGCGTAGAATGTCCCGCACATGAACGCGCCTCGCCAAGTGCAGTTTTATGCCACGCCACCCCAGCCTTGCGCTTACCTGCCAGGGCGGGAATCGGTCAGCTTGTTTGCCGATCCTGCTGTCACCGACAGCGCCCTGTACGACCGACTCGCCCGTCTCGGTTTTCGCCGCAGCGGCAGTCATGTGTACCGTCCAGCCTGCACACACTGCAACGCCTGCGTTCCGGTGCGCATACCCGTGACGGCATTTCAGCTACGGCGGCGAGATCGACGTTGCCTGAAACACAATGCCGACCTGACAACACATCTGGTCGAGGCCCGGTTCAGCGAAGAAGCCTATGCGCTCTATTGCAAATACCTTGCGGCACGCCATCCCGGCGGCGGCATGGACAAACCAACGCCCGAGCAATTCAGCCAGTTTCTATTAGGAAACTGGAGCGACACATGGTTTCTGGAATTGCGACTGGAGCAACGCTTGCTCGCGGTAGCCGTAACCGATCAGTTAGAGGATGGCCTGTCTGCCGTCTACAGCTTCTACGATCCTGAGCTGTCAGGACGGGGCTTGGGACATGCTTCGATCCTGCGTCAAATCGAAACTACGCGGAACATGGGACTACCGTATCTCTATCTCGGCTACTGGATCGAGGCCTCGCGCAAGATGGCCTACAAAGGCGATTTCCGCCCCTTGGAAGCCTGGCGCGGCGATCACTGGAAAGTTCTGCCATACTCTTCATAGAGGACCGCTAAAGCACGTTAGCACGCGGACGTTAAGCCAGTAATCCCAGCACACTTTCAGGCCCAACTCCGCCGGGCCAGAGTCGCCGGGAACCGACACTGGAGGCTGACCTATGTTGAGTTTCATCTACCAGCAGGCAACCCGTTTCGAGCACGCCCATCACGTGCGCCCCAATCTGCTTTATCTCAATCCCGAGCACCTCGGGCAGTTACGTGACGCCTTTGCCGACCCCGAAGATCTAGGCCATATCCTGGATATCCTGCATATGGAATTGATCATCGATACCGAGGTTGTCCACCCACACGTCGGCTGGATGGCCGTGCAGGAGCGCTGCACCGGCTAAGCGGCCGGTCGACAGTCACTGGATTGTGGAAATAATTGCCGGATAGGCGGCGGTTTCGTCTATAATGCGCGGATCATTCCACCGCTATCCAGGTACTACATGCCGAAGGAAGACCAAATTGAAATGCAGGGCAAGGTTGTCGATACCCTGCCTAACACCATGTTCCGCGTTGAATTGGAGAACGGCCACGTCGTGACCGCACATATCTCCGGTAAGATGCGTAAGCACTACATCCGGATTTTGACCGGCGACAAGGTAACTGTCGAACTGACGCCTTACGATCTCTCCAAGGGTCGCATCACCTACCGGGCGCGTTAACAGCCTGCTGAAAAACGCGAATCATCACCGCCCAACAGCGCGGCGATTCGGTTTACGCCGACTCTTCTTCGGTCACGATCTCCAGGGCAATCGCGTTGTCCTGCAGACGCACTTCGACATGCCCACCGTGGACCAGTCGCCCAAACAACAACTCGTCTGCCAGCGGCCGCTTGATGTAATCCTGCATCACCCGCTCCATTGGCCGCGCGCCCATCTTCGGGTCGTAGCCCTTCTCGGCCAGCCATAGGCGGGCGGCCTCTTCGATATCGATGGTGACGTTGCGGTCGGCCAACTGCGCCTCAAGCTGGTAGATAAACTTATTGACCACCAGCGCGACCACCGTTGGATCCAGCGGCTTGAACTGGATGATGGCATCAAGGCGATTACGGAACTCCGGCGTGAACAGGCGCTTGATCGCTTCCATGCCATCCGAGCGGTGATCCTGCGTGGTGAAGCCGATGGAAGCGCGTTCCATGTCCTGCGCCCCTGCATTGGTCGTCATGATGATGATCACGCTGCGGAAATCGGCCTTGCGTCCGTTGTTATCGGTCAATGTACCGTGGTCCATCACCTGTAACAGCAGATTGAACACCTCCGGATGCGCCTTCTCGATTTCGTCGAGCAGCAACACCGCATGCGGATGTTTCGAAATCGCGTCAGTCAGCAGGCCACCCTGATCAAAGCCGACATAGCCCGGCGGTGCGCCGATCAGACGCGATACGGTATGCCGCTCCATGTATTCGGACATATCGAAGCGGATCAGTTCGATGCCCAGCGTCAAAGCCAATTGACGACTGACTTCGGTCTTGCCTACGCCCGTCGGCCCGGCAAACAGGAACGAGCCGATCGGCTTCTGTTCATTCGCCAGACCAGATCGCGCCATCTTGATCGCCGCTGCCAAAGCCTCGATCGGCTCGTCCTGGCCGAAGACAAGCATTTTCAGATCGCGCGAAAGGGTCCGCAGTTTGTCCTTGTCCGAGGACGAAATACTCTTCGGTGGAATGCGTGCGATCTTGGCGACGATGGACTCGATATCCGCCGTACCGATGGTCTTTTTACGCTTCGACGGTGGCTGCATACGCTGGTTAGCGCCGGCCTCATCGATGACGTCGATGGCCTTGTCCGGCAGATGCCGATCGTTGATATAACGTTCGGCAAGCTCCGCGGCGGCGCGCAGGGCCTTGGGCGAGTATTTCACGTTATGGTGTTCTTCGAAGACACTCTTGAGTCCCTTGAGTATCTGTACGGTTTCTTCAACCGTCGGCTCGCGCACATCGATCTTCTGGAAGCGTCGCGCCAAGGCGCGGTCCTTTTCAAAGATGCCCCGATATTCCTGATAGGTTGTCGAGCCTATGCACTTGAGCTCGCCGGAAGCGAGCATCGGCTTGATGAGATTGGACGCATCCATCACCCCACCCGAGGCCGCGCCCGCACCGATGATGGTGTGGATCTCATCGATGAACAGGATGGCATGCGGCTCCTTGCGCAATTGCGACAGCACGCCCTTTAAGCGCTTCTCGAAATCGCCACGGTATTTGGTGCCGGCGACCAGCGCACCCAGATCCAGAGAATAAATCGTCGCGTCCGCGAGAATCTCCGGCACTTGATTGTCAACAATCATACGCGCGAGACCTTCCGCCAGCGCGGTCTTGCCGACACCGGCTTCGCCGACATACAAGGGATTATTCTTACGCCGGCGACACAAAATCTGCACTGTGCGTTCGATTTCCTCACGCCGACCGATCAACGGATCGATTTTGCCGCGACGCGCCATTTCGTTGAGGTTGGTGGCGAAGCTTTCCAGTGGTTTGCGCGGCCCGGCCTCGGCGCCCTCGCCGTCCTCACCCGTATTGCTGGAGAGTTCTTCACTCTGCTCACCTGCAACTTTTGAAATTCCGTGCGCGATGTAATTCACCACATCCAGACGCGAGACGTTCTGCTTATTCAAAAAATAGACTGCCTGCGATTCCTGCTCGCTGTAGATCGCCACCAGCACGTTCGCGCCAGTCACCTCTTTTTTGCCGGACGACTGGACGTGAAAGACGGCGCGTTGGAGCACACGCTGAAACCCCAACGTAGGCTGTGTCTCACGCCCATCCTGAAGGGGCAGGATGGGCGTAGTTTCTTCCAGGAAACTGATTAGGTCGCGCTTCAGCGCCGGCATATCCGCACCGCACGCCCGCAACACCTCAACCGCCGCCGGATTTTCCAGCAGGGCGAGCAACAAGTGTTCCACCGTCATAAATTCGTGACGCTTCTCACGCGCTTGTTTAAAAGCCTGATTGAGGGTGATTTCAAGTTCTTTGCTCAACATGGGCGTTACCTCTCCACCTTAGGCTTCTTCAAGCGTACACAGCAGCGGATGCTGATTGCGTCTCGAGAATTCATTCACCTGGGCAACTTTGGTCTCAGCGATCTCCCGGGTATAGACACCACAGACCCCTTTGCCGCGCGTATGCACATGCAACATCACTTGCGTGGCCTGCTCCCGGCTCATCGAAAAAAACGTCTCTAGAACCTGCACAACGAATTCCATGGGCGTGTAGTCATCGTTGAGTAATACGACCTTGTAGAGCGGCGGCGGCTTCAGTTTAGGCTTGGCCTCCTGTACTGCCAAGCCACCCTCATCGCCGCGTTTAATCAATTCATCTGCCATGGTTCGATTCTAACCGATCTTGATGCTGTCTATTTCCACAAACATTAACCTGTGCCGACTATGATGCGCCATTAACTTAGGCCTGAAACGGGTACGCTCGTTCACCATTGAATAACACCTTTCATCTCCGTACCCGGGAGGTAGTCACGCCCCCTGAATACTTGACTATTTTAGTCTGCTGGTTGACAGTTGTAACCGGCATGCTCGCGCATACCAACCAAAGGAGGGGATTTCGACGTGAATTTCGGGCCTCGGCCAGAACCATCGGCCAGAACCCTCGGCTAAAACGTCGATGTCCACAATAATACAAACGGATAAAAATCCGTAGATGTGGAGCGAGGAATATTAGTTATGGCTACAGGTACCGTGAAATGGTTCAGTAACACCAAGGGCTATGGTTTTATCTCTCCCGACGGCGGCGAAGAAGACGTATTCGCGCATTTTTCTGCCATTGAAGCAGAAGGCTATCGGACACTCAAAGAAGGCCAGAAGGTCGAATTTGAAGTCAGCGAAGGCCCGAAGGGCTTGCAAGCCTCGCGAATCCGCCCGCCAGCAGACTGAGTCTACTGTTTCAGTAGCTACAGCCGTAACAGCCCCATGGTGTACGCACCATGGGGCTGTTGCTGATTACTCGGCATCGCCGGCGACTGTACTCACATCATCTTGGCGATGACAGCGTCGCCAAATTGATCAGATGACAGTACTTGGCCGCCGACCATCGCGCGGGCCAGATCGTAGGTCGCGGTTTTAGCCGCGATCGCCCCGGAAACACCCGTAACGACCAAATCCGCCGCTTCCTGCCAATCCAGGTGCCTGAGCATCATCTCCGCCGATAGGATTAACGACCCGGGGTTGGCCTTGCCCTGCCCCGCAATATCTGGCGCCGTTCCGTGGGTCGCTTCGAAGACAGCCACGCTGTCGGACAGATTCGCACCCGGCGCGATGCCTATCCCGCCAACCTGCGCCGCCAGGGCATCGGAAATATAGTCCCCGTTTAGATTCAATGTCGCGATGACACTCGACTCCTCTGGCTTCAGGAGAATCTGTTGCAGGAAGGCATCCGCAATGACGTCTTTGATAAGAATCTCGCGCCCACTTTTGGGACTCATGAAACTCAGCCAGGGGGTACCTGCTTTTTCACGTGCACCGAACTCCTCTCGCGCCAGTTCATAGCCCCAATTCTTAAAGGCGCCTTCAGTGAATTTCATGATATTGCCCTTGTGAACCAGGGTCACGGAGTCCCGATCCTGGTCGATGGCATATTGGATCGCCTTACGCACCAGACGCACTGTGCCATCCTTTGAAACGGGCTTGATACCGATACCCGATGTTTCCGGGAAACGGATTTTTGTAACCCCCATTTCTTCCCGTAAGAACTTGATGACTTTGGCAACTTCAGGGCTGCCGGCCGGCCATTCGATGCCGGCATAGATGTCCTCAGAATTCTCGCGAAAGATGACCATGTCGGTCTTTTCGGGCTCTCGAAGCGGACTTGGCGTACCTGTGTAATAGCGCACCGGTCGTAGGCAGACATACAGATCCAGATCCTGTCTCATGGTTACGTTCAACGAACGGATACCCCCGCCCACGGGCGTCGTCAGAGGCCCTTTGATCGCAAGAGAAAACTCGCGAATTGCCGCAAGGGTTTCGTCGGGGAGCCAGGTATCGCCGCCATAAAGCTTATTCGCCTTTTCGCCGGCGTAAATCTCCATCCAGGCAATCTGTCGCTTTCCGCCATAGGCCTTCTGCACCGCCGCATCGATGACCTTGCGCATGACCGGCGTGACATCAACACCAATCCCATCTCCCTCGATAAACGGAATAATCGGGCGATCCGGAACGATCAGGGTATTACCTGCACCAATACGGACAGGTTCGCCCACGCTGGGAACCTGAATATGTTGATAAGCCATATGAGAATCTCGATGTGATGAAATGATGACGGATTCTAGCATCCACCATTGTGTGATGCGACGCAGCGTCAAGCGGACAAAAAAAACCCCCGCCAGATCGGCAGGGGTTTTTGAACCAACCGTACTATGATGAACTTTAGACAATTTCGCCGCCAGCGGCCTGGATCAGGGCCTCTTCGATGGCATTCGGCGCGCACATGATGTTGAAGAACGTGGCACCGGTCGGGTTCTGCACCATCGGCAGATGCGGCCAGCTGATGGCGATACGGAAGCGCGCGTACAGGGCGTAAACATTACCGTCGGAGACCAGAATTTCATACGGCAGATGGCCAGTGGAACGTCACCGGCTCCTTGTCGACGCGGCTCATGATGTACTCGTCACCGCTGCAACCGTCAGTCAGCGCAACACCGAACACGGACTCATTCTTGCCCGGGATGTCGATACGGTAGACCTTGCTGGCGCCGCCCTTGTTTGCAGAAAAGACCGGCTTCAACCGCAGCGAGGGCCTCTTCCTGGCTGTCGTATTCGGCCAGATTGCTGGGGTCGTCAAAATACTCCATGCCGACCATGTAATGGTATTTCTGCCAGATCAGCTTCGCTGAGTTGCTTGTCGCCAGTACCAAGGTCTGCTGCTTGCCGAGTGCACCTTCCAGCGCAGCAGCGGCAGTTTGTAAATCGGCCTTGTCTTCTAGGCGGTAAGCACTGCCGTAATACGTGGGGTTCGTGTAGGAAACTTGGATTTCATCACCCACTTTGGTCAGCGTCACGCGCTGGCCGGCAGCATAACCACCGAATTCAGTGCTGGCAGCGGCTTTTTTCAACGTGTCATTGGTGATGGCCAGAATAGTGGCGCCCTCATACGGGGCGTAAGAACCAACGATTTCAAAACCGGCCGCCGTGATTTTCTGCTTAACTTCGTCGGTCACCTGTTGCATATCACCCTTGGCGGAATACGCCAGTGTGAAGGGCTTCATGGCTTCTTCCGCAACGGAGGTACCCGCGACGGCGAACATGATGGAAGCGGCCAGACAAGCTTTTTTAAATGATGGGTACATAATGCAACTCCTCCACGCAATTATTGTGAGACCCTCAGGGCATTTAGCCTGGGATTCGTTAGTTATGCCTTGTACTCTCTGTGCCAGCGTCAGCTCCCGCAGCCACAGCCGTCATTAACGGATCAAGGTCATGGCGGTTATTTATTACCTCCACGCCTCTCTATGTCAAGCTTGACTTTAATTTATCCGACAGACACCGCCACCGATCAGACTGCCGTGAATCTCCTAACATAAATCAATATAAACATCATGATATGATGCACCCTTAAAGAAGATGGTCTCTCTACACGGCGAACCGCGATAGCGATAGGATTACAGCATGTCCCGAAACCTGCACATCACTGTCGCCGCACTCGCTGAGCAAGACGGGCGTTTTTTACTCGTCGAGGAACGTGTTGATGGGAAACTCCGCCTCAATCAACCGGCCGGACACCTGGAAATCGGCGAGACCCTATCTCAGGCCGTGGTCCGTGAAGCGCTGGAAGAGACCGGCTGCGACTTTCACCCGGAAGCGCTGGTCGGCCTGTATCTCTGGCGCGTGCCCGATTCCGAGCAAACTTACCTGCGCGCCGCCTTCTGCGGCACGATTAGCGCGCGACACCCGCAGCGCGAACTCGATATCGGCATCGAACGCACCGTGTGGCTGCAGCGCGACGAGATCCTCGCGCGCCAGCCACTCTGGCGTAGCCCATTGGTGTTGCGCTGCGTGGATGATTACCTGGCCGGTCGCCGCTACCCCCTCGACGTGCTGGTCGACCTGCTGCCCAATGCCTGAGTCGCAACTATTGACAGGGTGGAGCACGCTGTTTGCCACTATACGTTTGCGCACCGCCTGCGCAGCCGACCTGAAGAAAATCCGGTGAATCTAGATAATCGCGTAATTATCGGTCTTTCTGGTGGCGTCGATTCTGCCGTCGCCGCCCTGCGCCTGCTGGAACAAGGCTATGCGGTCGAAGCCCTATTCATGAAAAACTGGGATGAGGACGACCAGTCCGGCCACTGCCCCGCCGCCGAGGATCTGGCCGATGCCGAATCGGTTGCGCAGCAACTTGGCATCAAACTGCACCGCATCAGTTTCTCGACGGAATATTGGGATCGTGTGTTCGCCTATTTCCTGGCCGAATACCGCGCCGGCCGCACACCGAATCCCGATGTGATGTGCAACAAAGAGATCAAGTTTCGTGCCTTTCTTGATTACGCCGTAAGTCTCGGCGCCGACCTCATCGCCACCGGCCATTACGCACGCATCGAGCGCGACACCCACGGTCTGCATTTATACAAAGGCCGTGATCCCGACAAGGACCAGAGCTATTTCCTGCATCTGCTCGATCAGTCGCAACTCGCGCGTTCGCTGTTTCCACTCGGCGACCTGCACAAATCAGATGTACGCAGCATGGCGGCCGCGGCCGGCTTCCAAAACCATGCCAAGAAAGACAGCACCGGCATCTGCTTTATCGGCGAACGAAAATTCAGCGAATTTCTCGCCCAGTATCTACCAGCTCAACCCGGCGATATCGTCGACCTTGACGGCACCGTGATCGGGCGGCATCAGGGCTTGATGTTTCACACCCAGGGACAACGCCAGGGGCTCGGCATCGGCGGGCGCCACGGCGACAGCGGCGAACCCTGGTACGTCGTCGACAAAGACCTCGAACACAACCGTCTCATCGTCGTGCAAGGCAAGAATCACCCCGCGCAATTCCATCCCGCCCTGCGCGCCGAAACGGCGCATTGGATCGACGCTACACCACCTGAACTACCGCTGCGCTGCCAGGCCAAGATTCGTTACCGTCAGGCCGATCAAGCCTGCACTGTGCGCAGCGAAAATGACGGCCTGCTGCACGTCGCCTTCGATATCCCACAGCGCGCTATCACGCCCGGGCAGGCCGTCGTGTTTTATCAGAACGAACGGTGCTTGGGTGGTGCTACCATTGTTGCTGCCGCCAATTGACGAAACACCGCACAGCAGCCAGCAGCGAAGCCTATGACTCACACCCTCACCGACCGTACGATGGCCTTGGCCGCGCTGTTCCAGGCCGCACAGCTCGTGCAGCATGTCGCGCGGCGCGGCCATGCCGCCGATTCGGATGTTGAGACGTGCATCAACAGCCTGTTTCAAATCGATGCGCCGTCCACGGAAGCGATCTTCAATGGCAGCCAGGGACTCGCAACCGGTCTGCGCACCCTCCGCGCCCGCCTGCGCAGCGGCGGCAGCGCCGAAGAACTGGAAATCACCCGCTATGTCATCGTCATGCTGCATCTGGAACGCAAACTCGCAGCTTATGCCACCATGCAGGACACCCTGCGCATCGGCATCGAACGCATCCGCAACCAGTTGAACTATTTCCCATCTACGCATGACAACATCCTCGCCGCGCTCGGCGAGTTGTACCAGGCAACCATCAGCACGCTGCGACCGCGCATCATGGTTCAAGGCGAGCCAACCTATCTCGCCGACAAGGCGCGCGCCAATCAAATCCGTGCCCTGCTGCTTGCCGGCATCCGCGCCGCGGTCTTGTGGCGCCAACTCGGCGGACGTCGTTGGCAGCTATTCATCAGCCGCCGCAAAATTCTGGAAACGGCCCAACAGCTGCTAGAGCAACCGACATCATCCGACGCCCCATAATGGCGCGACCCCAAACCCCTAAATAGCGGCCAATTCGCAGCCGACGCCCCAGCCGCAAACGCCCTCAGGGCTGTTCCGACCCCACCGAATACCGCATAATGGCGCGTCCGCGCGTGGCGCCCGCATCTCATGATCAAGCCACGGATTTCACTCGCCAAATTCCAGGAGTTCGCATGAGCAACAGCTTTTCCGCGCGCGCCACGCTGAGCGTCGCAGGCCACCGCTACGAAATATTCCGCCTGCCAGCGCTGGAAGCAGAATTCAAGGTGTCCCGCCTACCCTTCTCCATGAAGGTGCTGCTGGAAAACCTGCTGCGTTTCGAGGACAACAAGACCGTCAGCGCCGATGACATCCGTGCCTTGGCATCGTGGGATCCGCAGGAAGATCCCAATATGACCGGCGGCCGCGAAATTGCTTTCCGACCTGCGCGCGTGCTGATGCAGGATTTCACCGGCGTACCCGCCGTGGTCGATCTCGCCGCGATGCGCGATGCCATGAAGGCCCTTGGTGGCGATCCGGACAAGATCAACCCGCTGCACCGGCGGAACTGGTGATCGACCACTCGGTGCAGATCGACGCCTTCGGCCAGAAGAACGCGATGGATCTGAATGCCACGCTGGAATACCAGCGCAACCAGGAACGTTATGCGTTTCTGAAATGGGGCCAGAAGGCCTTCTCGAATTTCAAAGTGGTGCCGCCCGATACCGGCATCGTGCATCAGGTCAATCTCGAATACCTGGCGCGCGCGGTGTTCGCGCAAGAGAACAACGGCGTGCTGCAGGCCTATCCCGGACACGCTGGTCGGCACCGACTCGCACACCACCATGGTCAATGGCCTGGGCGTGCTCGGCTGGGGCGTGGGCGGTATCGAAGCGGAAGCGGCCATGCTCGGTCAGCCGGTGTCGATGCTGATCCCGCAAGTGGTCGGCTTCAAACTCACCGGCAAGATGCCGGAAGGCGCAACTGCGACCGACCTGGTACTGACGGTCGTCGAGATGCTGCGCAAGCATGGTGTGGTCGGCAAGTTCGTCGAGTTCTACGGCGAGGGTTTGGATACGCTGTCGCTGGCCGATCGCGCCACAATCGCCAACATGGCGCCCGAATACGGCGCGACTTGCGGCATCTTCCCCATCGATGACGAGACGTTGAATTACCTGCGCCTGTCCGGTCGTCCGGATGATCAGGTCGCGCTGGTTGAAGCCTATGCCAAGGAACAAGGCATGTTCCGTATGAAAGGCCAACCGGATGCCCGATCTACAGCAGCACCGTCGAACTCGACATGAACAGCGTCGAACCGAGCCTCGCTGGACCGAAGCGTCCGCAGGACCGCGTGCCGCTGAAGAAGCAATCCAAGCCGGCTATGTCCAACGACGCGCTGGCGGCGATGAAGAAAAGAGCGCGAATCGTGACCAGCGAAGCCTGCGCATCTGCAAACATCGAGCGGTGCGCACGAAATCACCGACGGTGCCGTGGTGATCGCCGTCCATCACCTCCTGCACCAACACCTCCAACCCGTCGGTGATGCTCGGCGCGGGTCTGGTCGCGAAAAAGGCCGCCGCACTCGGCCTGAAAGTCGAAGCCCTGGGTGAAAACCTCGCTCGCCCCGGTTCGCAGGTGGTCACTGAATACCTGCAACAGGCCGGTCTGCTCGACGATCTGGAAATGCTCGGCTTCCACATCGTCGGCTACGGCTGCACTACCTGCATCGGCAACTCCGGCCCGTTGCCGGAACCGGTTTCCAAGGCGATCGCCGAAGGCAACCTGTCGGCCTGCTCCGTGCTGTCCGGCAACCGTAATTTCGAAGGTCGCGTGCATGCCGAAGTGCGCATGAATTACCTGGCCTCGCCGCCGCTGGTGGTGGCCTACGCCCTCGCCGGCACCATGGATATCGATCTCTACAACGACCCCCTCGGCGTCGACAGCAAAGGCAACAAAGTCTTCCTGAAAGACATCTGGCCGACACAGAAAGAAGTCAGCGACATCGTCGCCAGTGCCGTGAATCGCGAAGAGTTCACTCAGGTGTACGCCAATGTATTCCAGGGCGAGAACCGCTGGACCAGCCTCGCTCACCGGAAGGTCAGCTGTTCGACTGGAGCGACGATTCGACCTACATCAAGAATCCGCCCTACTTCGACGGCATGAGCAAGACACCCGCGGCACATTGAAGATATTCAAGGCGCGCGTGCGCTCGCCCTGCTCGGCGATTCGGTCACCACCGATCACATCTCGCCCGCCGGCGCCATCAAGCCCGACAGTCCGGCCGGAAAATATCTGCTGGAGCACGGCGTACAAAAAGGCGACTTCAATTCGCTGGGTTCACGCCGCGGCAATCATGAAGTGATGATGCGCGGGACGTTTGCCAACATTCGCCTGCGCAACCTGCTCGCACCGGGTACCGAAGGTGGTGTGACCCTGCATCTGCCGGAGGGGAAGCCAATGTCGATCTACGACGCGGCCATGCAATACCGCGACGAGAAGACGCCGCTGATGATCATCGCCGGCAAGGAATACGGCTCCGGTTCATCGCGCGACTGGGCCGCCAAGGGCCCGTGCCTGCTCGGCATCCGCGCCGTGATCGCCGAAAGCTACGAACGCATCCACCGCTCCAATCTGGTCGGCATGGGCATCCTGCCCTTGCAGTTCAACGACGGCGAGGACGCCAAGTCGCTAGGCCTGACCGGCCGCGAAATCTTCAACATCGATGGCCTCGGTGATGGCTCCGCGAAGAGCGTCTCCGTGAAGGCCACCGGTGAAGACGGCAAAGTAAAAACCTTCACCGCCCGCGTGCGCATCGACACCCCGCAGGAAGTCGAGTACTACCGCCACGGCGGCATCCTGCAATACGTGCTGCGCCAGTTGGCGGCTTAATGATCTGAAGTGCCCGGATGCAATCCGGGATGTAAGCCTACTCATCCCGGATTGCATCCGGGCTACATTTTTACGCCAGTCGGCGGCATGATGGTTTTATTTATGGTTCTATTTTGGGAACCGCCAAGAACGCCAAGAAAGATTTTTGTGAACCGCAAAGGCGCAAAGGCGCCAAGAATGATTAATTGAAAGGCAAATTACGTAATCGCATTCACAATAATTTTTCTTGGCGCCTTTGCGCCTTTGCGGTTCGTAATTTTTTTCTCTTAGCGTCTTGGTGGTTCAAACTCAAACACACGAGGAAGACTATGGACCTGACACCCCTCACCGCCGTTTCCCCCGTCGATGGCCGTTACGGCAGCAAGAGCGAATCACTGCGACCGATCTTCAGCGAATACGGTTTGATTCGTCATCGCGTATTGGTGGAAGTGCGTTGGCTGCAAGCGTTGGCCGCGCGTGAGGCCATTGCCGAAGTGCCGGCACTGAGCAGCCACGCCAACAAAATCCTCGATGACATCTTCGACAACTTCAGCGAAGAGGACGCGCGGCGGGTCAAGAACATCGAGCGCACCACCAATCATGATGTGAAAGCGGTCGAGTATTTTCTGAAAGAAAAGATCGCTGGCAATGCCGAACTGGAGGCCGTCAGCGAGTTCATTCATTTCGCCTGCACCTCCGAAGACATCAACAACCTCGCCTATGCCCTGATGCTGCGCGAAGCCCGCGGTCAGGTGTTGTTGCCGACCATGGACAACGTGATCAACGCTATCGTCGCCCTGGCACACAACAACGCCGAGCTGCCGCTGCTGTCGCGTACTCACGGTCAGCCAGCCACACCCACGACTGTTGGCAAGGAAATGGCCAACGTCGCCTATCGACTGCGCCGTCAACGCGAACTGCTCACCCAAGTGCCGATGCTCGGCAAGATCAATGGCGCCGTCGGTAACTACAACGCACACATGATCGCCTACCCGGAAGTCGACTGGCAGGCCTTCGCCGAAACGTTCGTTATCGGCTTGGGACTGGACTGGAACCCCTACACCACACAGATCGAACCGCACGACTACATCGCCGAGATGTTCGACGCCATCGCCCGCTTCAACACCGTGCTGATCGACTTTTCACGCGACGTCTGGGGCTACATCTCGCTCGGCTATTTCAAGCAGAGAACCATCGCCGGTGAAGTCGGTTCATCGACCATGCCGCACAAGGTCAACCCCATCGACTTCGAAAATGCCGAAGGCAACTTTGGCATCGCCAATGCGTTATTCGATCACCTCGCCGCCAAGTTGCCGATCTCGCGTTGGCAGCGTGACCTGTCGGATTCCACCGTGCTGCGCAATCTCGGCGTCGGCGTGGCACATACGATCATCGGCCTGGAATCCTTGCTGCGCGGCATCGGCAAGCTCGAAGCCAATCCGGCGCGCACCGCCGAAGATCTAGACGCGACCTGGGAAGTGCTCGCCGAGGCCGTGCAGACCGTCATGCGTCGCTACGGCATCGAGAAACCCTACGAGAAGCTCAAGGAACTCACCCGCGGCAAAGGCATCGACGCCAATTCCATGCGCGTATTCATTGATGGCCTGGATATCCCTGACGCGGCCAAACAGAATTTACGCACGCTGACACCTGCCAGTTACATCGGCAATGCCGTCGAGCAGGCACGGAAAATATAAACGCCTATATCACACCAGAGGACACAAATGACGCAGAGATACCATTCACCGGGATTATTCTGAATCCGAACGGCACTAAGTTAAGCGGTTTATTATCCCATGTAGGGTGGGTTAGGCGCGTTATCCGCGCCGTAATCCACCAACCGTGCCGTCAGGCACACCTTAAACAAACGCGTTGTGTTGCTGCGCAACGTTTGGTGGGTTACGCGAAATAATGCTAACCCACCCTACATTGAGCTTAATTTAGTGCCATCCAATCTTAATCCCACTTTGCGCTCTTTGCGTTCTCTGGTGTAGATATCCCCCTCTATCACTTGAAAATCCCCGCCATTACGGCATCATCAGCGCATGACTGCCGAATCCGCCGATACTGAAGACGCAAGTTACCTGATCGCCCCCGCCGATTGGCCGGGCGACGAGGCCTCTATCCGCGCCATCCGTAATGCGGTGTTCGTTGAGGAGCAAGGCATCGACGCCGCTTTAGAATGGGACGGCAAGGACAGCGACTGCGTGCATCTGCTCGCCTACGACATGGACGGCAACGCCATCGGCACCGCCCGCATGCGCGCCGATGGCCATATCGGTCGCATGGCGGTGCTGCCTGCGTGGCGGAGTCGTGGCGTCGGTGGTGCGTTGCTCCTGATGCTGATCGAACTTGCCGCTGCGCACGATCTCGACGAAGTTTTTCTGGATGCGCAGACCAGCGCGGCCGGTTTCTATCACCTGCACGGTTTCATCGCCTCGGGCGATGAATTTACGACTGCCGGCATCCCGCATATCCGCATGACGCGTTTTACCACTGATCCTTAGTATCCCTCTTGAGGAGCACTCCATGTCCATGCCGCCTTTCAGTGAACGCCCCGACACCGGCTGTGTACTCGGTGAGACAACCGGCGAGTATGCACTCGCGAGCCGCGAGGACAGCCGCGCGGCAGCTGCCCTCCTTGCAAACATGGCACGTCGCCAGATCGATTTGTTCACCGCCGACCTGGAGCCGGCTGTGTATGATCAGGCAGCCTTCGTCGACGCGCTCAGCCAGCTCGCCATCAGCCATCCGCGCGCCCGTATTCGCATTCTGGCAAAAGACTTCGAACGCACAGTCAAAGAAGGTCACCGTTTGGTGGAAGCCGCACGACGCCTCAGCAGCTATGTCGAAATCCGCCGCGTGCATGAAGACTATCGGGATAACAACGAGACGTTTCTGCTGGTCGACGACTACGGCCTGCTGCACCGCCGCCACGCGCCACGCTACGAAGGCGTGTTCAGCTGCAAGGCGCCACTGGAAGTTCGCCGCCTGCGCGCGACCTTCGACGAAATCTGGGAGCGCAGCGAACCTGATGCCGATTTGAGGCGCCTACATCTATGAAACACCTACTCATCACCCTGCTCTTGTTACTGGTCACCGGCATCAGCACGACCAGCATGGCCGGTGACAGTATCGAGATTGTCCCGCTCCGAACCGCAGCGCCGAAGAACTCATGCCGTTGATTCGCCCGCTCCTCGACCCAAGCGAAGCACTGAGTGGCACCGGCTATCAGTTGATCGTGCGTGCCTCGCCGGGGCGTCAGGAAGAACTTCGTGGCTTGATCGCGCAACTCGACCAGGCCGCCAAGCAGTTGCGCATCAGCGTGCGCCGCGCGGCTTACGATGAGATCGAACGTGAGCGCGCACAAGCCAATGTCGTGATCGGCACGGGTGGCGGCGACGTGGAGGTCCGCGGCGGCGCCATCGTACACAGCACCCGCGACAAGAGCGGCGAGCGCAATAATTATCAAGTCACCACCCTCGAAGGCACACCCGCACACATCAACACCGGCGAGGCCTTTCCCGTGCCAACGCAAAGCGGCTACATCGTCAATGGCCAACCCGTCGTTACACAAGGCATCGAATACCAGCAACTCAGTTCCGGCTTCTACGCACTGGCCCGCACCAACGGCGATCAGGTCACCGTCGACATCAGCCCACAACGCGAAGTGCTCGATCCGCGCGGCAGCGGCCACATTCAAACGACATCACTGGTCACCACCGTGCGCGGACGTTTAGGTGAATGGCTGGAACTCGGCGGCACCAGTCAGCAGCGCACCCAGCAAGGCGGCGGTTTGCTACGCAGCACGCGCAGCAAGGACGATACGCAGCAGACCTTGTGGATGAAGGTGGAGGCGGTTGAATAACGCGGCAATTGCGACTATCGCTACGACCCATGCGCTAACCGACTAGGGTGCTGACCCTGTCTACTGTCGAAAATAATGACTGCAATCACCCAGGCACAACCGTGCAATGCCAGTTACGAAGAGGTCATGCGCGAACTCGCCTTCGAACGCAGGGTAGCCAACTGCCTGGAGGATGTACCCCAGAATCGGGTGATCACGGATGACGGAATGGAGCGCCGCATAGGGAGTTGGCAGCATCGAAAACACAAAGCGGACATTGTTGGTTAATGGTCATGGGGCTCAGAACGGCGA
>CAVOKC010000012.1:0-14688 GCA_963696465.1 uncultured Gammaproteobacteria bacterium
ATTCCTGATGGGTGGTTTGTTTATCGCCGTCGTCATGTTCTTCCCCAATGGCCTGGCAGGTCTGTACGAGAAGTACGGCAAGCAGGCGCTGGTGAAGGTCAAAGGCATGCTGCCCAAGCCGAAACCTCCGGCCGAACCGGTCGAGGTGTCGACGCGACGCCGGCGCGTGAAGCGGCTTGATATTTGTGAATGAGCCGAGAAGACGCCAAGTACACCAAGAAAGAATATTGAACCGCCAAGGCGCAAAGGCGCCAAGAAAATCGTGATGAATGTAGATAACAGTCCTGCGACGTTCGGTGTGTTGCCAGATATGCAAGGAAATTTCGACACTTTTTAAACAGGATTACTTGGCGCCTTTGCGCCTTGGCGGTTCAAAAATATCTTTATCTTAGCGTCTTGGCGGTTGACGAGATCAGACCGAAACGGAGACAACAGGCATGAGCAGTGAAACAGACTTTACGCTGGCAATCGAAGACTTGACCGTGTCGTTCGATGGCTTCAAGGCGGTCGATGGCCTCAATCTCTACATCGATCGTAATGAAGTGCGCGTGGTGATCGGTCCGAACGGTGCTGGTAAAACCACGGTGTTGGATCTGATCTGCGGCAAGACCAAGGCTACCGGCGGCTCGATCAAATTCAAGAATAAAGAACTGACAAAGCTTTCCGAACATCAGATCGTGCGCGCCGGCGTCGGCCGCAAATTCCAGACTCCATCGATTTACGAAAATCTCAGCGTTTACGAGAATCTGGAAATATCTTATCCGGCCAAGCGGGGCGTGTGGGGTTGTCTGGCCTTCAAACGCACCGACGAAATAGATCAGCGTATCCGCGAGGTCGCCACGGAGATCTTTCTGCGAATGCATTGGACATGGAGGCTGGCCTGCTCAGCCACGGGCAGAAGCAATGGCTGGAGATCGGCATGCTGCTGATCCAGGACCCGGAACTGTTGATGCTCGACGAGCCGGTGGCGGGCATGAGCGTGAAGGAACGCGAGCAGACCGCCGAACTGTTGAATCGCATCTGCAAAGGCCGTTCGGTGGTCGTCATCGAGCACGATATGGAGTTCGTCAAGAACATCGCCCACAGGGTGACCGTGCTGCACCAGGGCAAAATCCTCGCCGAAGGCACTATGGACAAGGTCCAGAACGATCCCAAAGTCATCGAAGTTTATCTCGGCCACTAGCGCCCGGAGATCATGCAATGTTGAATGTATCCGATCTGCATGTGAGTTATGGCCAAAGTGAAGTCATCCATGGCATCAACTTCACGGCCAATAAAAACGAAACCCTGGCGATCATGGGTCGCAACGGCATGGGCAAGACCACGCTGTTCAAATCGCTGATGGGCATCTGCCGCTGGGCAAGGGCAGCATCAATCTCGATGGCGCCGAAGTCGGCGGCAAGGAAAGTTTATCAGCGCGTGGCCAGTGGCATCGCCTATGTGCCGCAGGGACGTATGATATTTCCCAGCGCTCACAGTACAGGAAAACATCGAGACCGGCCTGGAAAGTCCAAGACAAGCGCATCCCCGACGACATCTTCGCGCTGTTCCCGGTGCTGTGGGAAATGCGCAAGCGCAAGGGTGGCAATCTGTCCGGCGGTCAGCAGCAACAACTCGCCATTGCGCGCGCGCTGGTCACCGAACCCAAGGTGCTGTTGCTTGACGAGCCGACCGAGGGCATTCAGCCGTCCATCATCAAGGACATTGCCAATGTACTGAACGAGATCCGCAAGCTGCGCGAGATAACTATCATCGTCTCCGAGCAGGTGTTGTCGTTCACGCTGGCCATCGCCGATCGGCTGATTGTCATCGATAAGGGGCGCTTCATTCACGAAGACCTGCGTGCAAACGTCGATACCGCGAAGATCAGCAAGTATCTGTCGGTGTGATCTTATGTTTGCTTGAACCGCAAAGGCGCAAAGGTCGCCAAGAAAAGACTATGGGAACCGCCAAGGCGCCAAGGCGCCAAGAAAACCTGATTCATGTAACGCCGGTTCGGCGTGGACCGAAGCCGTCGTTGGCCCCGCCTAGGCTGACGTACGGGTTTTCACATTAATAATGCTTTTCTTGGCGCCTGCTTGGCGGTTCAACTTCTTCACAACTGAGGCATGAAGAGAACATGAGACACGGTGACATTTCCTCCAGCAACGACTCCGCCGGTGTTGCGGTGGTCAACTACAAGATGCCGCGGCTGCACACCAAGGCCGAGGTGTTGGAAACGCACGCAAGATCGCCGACATGATCGTTGGCATGAAGCAGGGGCTGCCGGGCATGGATCTGGTGATTTTCCCTGAATACAGCACCCACGGGATCATGTACGACGCTAAGGAGATGTACGCGACTGCGTCCACGGTGCCGGGGGAAGAGACGGCGATTTTCGCCGAGGCCTGTCGCAAGGCCAAGACCTGGGGCGTGTTCTCGCTGACCGGCGAACGGCATGAGGAACATCCCAACAAGGCGCCGTACAACACCCTGATCCTGATGAACGATCAGGGCGAGATCGTGCAGAAGTATCGCAAGATCATGCCCTGGTGTCCCATTGAAGGTTGGTATCCGGGCGACAAGACCTATGTATCAGAAGGACCGAAGGGTCTGATGATCAGCCTGATCATTTGCGACGATGGTAATTATCCGGAGATCTGGCGTGACTGTGCGATGCGTGGTGCGGAACTGATCGTGCGTTGCCAGGGCTATATGTATCCGTCCAAGGATCAGCAAGTGCTGGTGGCCAAGGCGATGGCCTTTATGAACAACTGCTATGTCGCCGTGGCCAATGCCTCCGGCTTCGATGGCGTGTATTCCTATTTTGGCCATTCGGCCATCATCGGCTTTGACGGCCGCACGTTTGGCGAAACCGGTGAGGAGGACTACGGCATTCAGTACGCGGAGTTGTCGGTAGTCCGCGATCCGCGACGCACGACGTAACGGGCAGTCGCAGAACCATCTGTTCAAGCTGCTGCATCGCGGTTACACCGGCATGATCAATTCCGGCGAAGGCGAGCGTGGTGTGGCGGAATGTCCCTACGAATTTTATCGGACCTGGATTGCCGATCCCGCGCAGGCGCGGGCCAATGTTGAGGCCATTACGCGTCCGACCATCGGCACGGATGAATGCCCGATTGACGGCATCCCCAATCAGAAGACCGGTGTACACCGCTAAGTCGAGGTACGGCAGTGGTTGGGGCGGGTTTAGGGAAGGCTTGGTAAATGCGTCATTCCGGCGAAGACCGGAATTCAGCGCCCTTAACTCATTGGATGCCCGCTTGCACGGGCGTGACGGATGTCAGATCGATCTGAGACGGCTTAAGCGAGTACGTCGAGTAATGTGCCAAGAGTCTCATTGGCCTGGTCGATGACCTTGGCGGATATTTCTACCTGCATCGCGTGCTGTTTGAGGGCCACTAGTGCCTCGGTTGCGGAATTCGGATCGGTCGCTGCAGCCTGTCCGGCACTGGCCAGGCTGGCGGCGCTTTCACGCATACCCTGCATGCCCTTCTGTACACCCATCAGGCCTAGTGCGGCGGTGGAATCAATATTCATAATCGTGGCTTCCCAAGTTAGCTAAAGAGGCTAGGCAAACACATCGAGCAAGGCGCCGACGGCGCGACTACCGTTCGCTTCAGCACGGCTCTCGGCCGCTGTTGTCGGCTCTACCCGGCTGGTTGGATCATCTGCGGACCCGCGACGAGCTTGCGGGCTACGTTCCTGGGGTTCGTGATCAATCTTGCGTTCGACAGGCCGCCCCGCCGCCTGCGGCGTATCCTCGCGGCGCGTCTCCTGGGCGGAGGCTTCGGAACGGTTTGGCGCAATGATGGGCCGACTCGATTCATGGCTGGGCGGCTGCAAGGGGCGCGGGGCCTCAGGCGTCAGCACGGCTGTCGGTATTGCAGTGGGTGCGATATTCATGGCAGTTAACCTGCTGTAACTATTGCTAGTTTCAGTGCGCTGCCAGGGTCCATCACCGAGCGGGTACGTTCCGATGTGCGCAAATCAGGTTCCTTCACTTTATATAGCGACAGCAGGCCGCGTGTGCTTGAGTGGCGGGGCTCCGCGACCGCACCACCGCCCCGTAACACCGCCAACGCCAAGGTGCGCCATTTCCGTGAACTGGCTTTGCCGCTATACTCCCCGCCCGGTACGTAGGCCGCAGGTCGGCGCCATTCAGATTCAACGCAACGGAGAATTTCCACCGTGAGTCATCAAGAAAAATCCTTATTTACCACTTTCGCCGCGGTGTTGGGTTTCCTCGTGGTCCTGGCAGTCGCGTTCTACTTCGTTGCGCAGACGGTGGTCGGCGGCAGCAAAGTCGCCCCAGGTGATGATTCGCAGGCGACCCAGACGGCTGACGAAAATATCAAACCGGTCGGCAATGTTGTCGTCGCGGGTGAATCCAGTGCCGGTGCTGCGGCCGCCGGTCCGCGTGCCGGGGCCGATGTCTTCAACAGCTTCTGCATGGCCTGCCATGCCACCGGTGCCGCGGGTGCGCCCAAAGTTGGCGACAAGGCGGCGTGGGAGCCGCGCTTCAAGCAGGGTATGGACACGCTGCTCAACCATGCTGTCAACGGTATCCGCGCCATGCCGCCCAAGGGCACTTGTGGTGATTGCTCAGATGATGAATTGAAGGGCGCGATTGCGCACATGCTCAACGAGACCGGCTTCAAGGTTGAAGTGGCGGCTGCACCCGCCGCCGCGCCGGTCGCTGCTGCCCCAGCTGCCGCTGCTCCGGCCGCTACCGCCGACGCGGGTAACGGCAAGAAGGTCTACGATTCGAGTTGCATGGCCTGTCACAGCACGGGTGCTGCCGGTGCGCCGAAACTGGGCGACAAGGCCGCTTGGGCGCCGCGCATCGCGCAGGGTCTGGACATCTTGCACACGCATGCCATCGCCGGTATTCGTGCCATGCCACCGCGTGGCACCTGTGCCACTTGCTCGGATGACGATCTGAAGGCCGCGGTTGATTACATGGTTGGCGAGAGCAAGTAAGCAGGCCAGATCAAACACGCAAATACGCCAGAAGACGAGCGAAACAAACAGGCCCCGTGCCTCGCCCGAACACGACTTTTGTGCGTGATTCGAGCGAGGCACGGGGCCTTTCTTTTGGGCCGGAGATCGTGTTGGGTTATCGTGCCCGCTTAACGGAAGCCCGCCCAGCGTAAGCCGATCACCATGGGACAGATGTTGGTGATGCCGGCCACAAGCAGCATTACCCCGATAAACCAGGGAAAGAACCAGGCCACTTCGCGGTACAGCACGAACGTGAAAATGAGCAGTACGGCGACAATCACCCGCAGCATACGTTCGGCATCAAACGGGATTTTGGCGCATTCCGGGCTAATGACATCTGCCGTGGTTGCGGCGCCATAGCGTGCCCGGCTGACCAGCAGCGGAATGCGCCAATTGGTGGCGCCTTCAAACAATACGATGCCGATATAGGCGAGGATCGCCTGATCGAATCCGAAGTACAGCAACACCAGCAATGTCGCACCGAGGATAAATCGAAATGCACGTTCAGACATTGCCCATCTCCTTCAGTGAAATATTTCTGTCTTTAGCGAATTTCTGCAGCACGGCTTCGATCTTTTTGGCGGAGTAGGGTTTGACGACGAAGGCATTGACGCCCTGTGCCATGGCCTGCTTCACATTGTCGACGGAGCTGTGCGCGCTGACCATGACGATATAGGTGTCACGATCATGCTTGCGGATTTCATTCAGGACCTCCATGCCGCTCATTTTTGGCATGTCGATATCCAGCATGATCAGGCTATGCCGGGTCACCGTGAAACGCTTGAGCGCGTCTTCACCGTTGACGGCCTCTTCGATATTCTTCAGACCATGACCGGCAAGCAGTGCGCGCAGAGTGCTGCGCATCATGCCAATGTCGTCAGCGATGAGAATCTTGAATGTGTTGTCGGGCATCTGAATACTCTCGGTTAGACGGTCGAGCCGGCGCGCATGCCGCCATCGGCAAGGTCGGTTGTGCAGACAGTATTGAGTTCGTCGATCAAGCGGAGTACCTGCTCGAAGGCAATATCTTCTAGGGCCTTCCTGAAACTTGCATCGGCCGTCGTTGCCAATTCGGTGATGCGCGGATAACCAAATGCGCCACCCATGCCTTTGAGTTGGTGTACCAAGGTCTTGGTTGTGGTGCTGTCTCTGGCCGTGCAGCTAGTGTTGAGCTGCTCGATATAGTTGGGTAATCCGTCGCGGAACTGGGCGGCAATCGACTCAAGCTCCGCATTCCGCGGCGCGGTCAGGGCGGGCGCGGCAGTGTCCGCGGATTTCAAGTGTTTGCTCAGCACAGCATGAAACTTATCGAGTTCAATCGGCTTGGAGAGAAAGCTATCACAGCCGACTTGTGCATAGCGCTCGCGGTCTTCCTTCATGGCATTGGCGGTGAGCGCGACGATCACGCCGCCGTATCCCGCGCCACGCAGTAACTCCACGGCTTCCATGCCACCCATTACCGGCATCTGCATGTCCATGAGGATCAGATCATAATCACCGGTCATGGCCATCTCGAAGGCGATCTCCCCATTCTCGGCAACCGCGACCTCCGCACCGGCCTTATCCAGATAGTACGAGATCAGGCGCTGATTATCGGGGGAATCTTCTGCCAGCAAGACGCTGCCCTGCACGCGTGTAATCGGGATGTCGGTGGTCTCTTCCGGATACAGTCCCTCCATGGATGCATTCAGCATCTCTTCGGCCTCAATGGCGCCGGCATCGATGCTGACAATAAAGCGACTGCCGATCCCCGAGGCGCTCTGTAGCTCGATATCACCGCCCAGCAGCCGTGACAACCGACGGCTGATGTACAAACCCAGGCCGGTTCCGCCGTACTGGCGTGTGGTGGACGAGTCGGCCTGACTGAAGGCCTTGAACATGCGTTGCAGATTTTCCGGGCCGATACCGATACCGGTATCTACCACGGCCAGGACCAGCTGATGCGTGGTCGGGTTATAGCTTGCATCGATCGAGACCATGCCGCGTTGGGTGAATTTGATGGCATTCATCGCAAGGTTCATCAGCACCTGCTTTAGACGTGTGGGGTCGGTGTGAATTACTCCGGGGACCGGATAGGTGTAGTGGATCTTGAAATCCAGGCCTTTTTCCCGCGCCAGTACACCCACTGCGCTTTCAACATCCCCGAGGAGTTGTTGCAGTCTGACCGGGATGCGTTCGACCTCGAGCTTATCGGCTTCGATTTTCGAGAGGTCGAGAATGTCGTTGATGATATTCAGCAGGTGCTTGCCATTGCGGATGATACTTTGCAGCGACCGCTTCCGATCTTCCTCGTGCGGGAGGCCGTTCATCATGGCCTCGGCAAAACCGATGATGGGTGTGAGCGGCGTACGGATCTCATGACTGATGTTGGCAATAAAGGCACTCTTGGTCTGGCTGGCCCTGAGTGCCTGATCGCGCGCGAGTTCGAGGTCCTGGGTACGCTGCTCCACGAGGTGTTCGAGTTCATCACGGTGCTTGAGTAATTCGGCTTCGGCCTGTTTTCTAACCGCGACCTCATTCAGGAGTTCACTGTTAGCCGTGGTCAGATCTTGTTGCTGGCCGCGAATCCGATCGAGCATTTGATTGAAGAAGCGTGACAAATGACCAAACTCGTCCTCGCGGGACACATCCAGGCGGAGATCCAGGTTGCCGGTTGAGACCGCTTGCGTGGCATCCATGAGCACCTGAAATGGTTTGGCGAGAACGTTATGGATAGTCCATCTGAGCAGGAAACCGAGTGCCAGAACGATGGATACAACCGTCATGATGAGTCGCTCGCGCATGGAACGCGCATAGTCGGCAGGGCTTTTATGCGCGGCCTCCAACAGCAGAACACTGGCCTTCGTGGCCTTGGCGTCATTCATGAACGTGGCGGTCCGCGTGCTGATGGTCAGGCCCGGGGTCAGGCTGCCGGCATGGATCTGCTGACCATCGACGTTGATTGTGAGGGCCTTGATATTGGAATGGCTGTGCATAAGCACGTCATCGGCAGCAGACTTCAGCGTTATGAGGGCTTGTTCGGCTGACTCAGGCGGGGCCGCGGAGAGAATGCTGCTGAAGTTGTAGGCGAAACCGTCCAACTCATCACTCACGGCACCGGTGAATTCCGCTTCCAGATCTTTAGTGAAGTAAACCAAGCCGCCAAAGGCGGTCAATATGATCAGCCACATGAACATCGCCGTGATCTTGATGGCAATCTTGGCATGCCAGTTCCGGGTCCAGTCATCGGTGACGATGGTCCCTGGCGGTGCGGGATTGTTTGTGCTGTCCATGTTCACTCTAGCCTTGCGAGACCACGTGGGCGGGGTGGTGCCTGCACCGCGGCGCGGGAGCATGACTCCGGCGGCCATGGCGGGGTTGGCTGAGTAGCTTTCGGCTGTGTGGGCGACTTCTTGATACGGAACAGCGCGACCGCTGGCGGTCCGGGGTGAAAATGCCCGCGCGGGCCGACCCATGACGGATCGTCGATGCTGTTTTCGCGGGGGCGTTGTAGTCAGGGGCGCAACGAGATCAGAGCCTGTCGCGGCTAGGTTGGCGGGGGGGGTTACGACAGCATGCCGCGCAGATTCGCCAGATGCGCGCGGCCGCGGCTCTGACGTTCCTCGGGATCGACCGGGCCACTGCGGCTTTCCCATTGCAGATCGTCGCTGGGTAGTTCTTCCAAGAAGCGACTCGGCTCGCACGATTCCCATTCGCGCGCGCGTTTGCGGCGGCTGCAATAACTGAAGCTCAGCGTCTTCTGCGCGCGGGTGATGCCGACATAGGCGAGGCGACGTTCCTCATCGAGATTTTCCGTTTCGAGACTGGAGCGGTGCGGCAGAATGCCGTCCTCCATGCCGACCAGAAACACATGCGGAAACTCCAGGCCCTTGGCCGCGTGCAGCGTCATCAGATGTACGCAATCGCCGCCGGCCTCGTCTTTATCGCGATCCAGAATATCCATCAGGCTCATGCGACTGACCAGATCGCTCAGGCCGACATCGCCGCCGATCTGTTCGGCCATCTTCTCTAACCAATTGATGAGATCTTCGACATTCTGGATGCGCCGTGCCGCCGCGTCGGGATCGCGCGTGCTGTTTTCCAGCCACTGCATATAGCCGATGTCGTTGAGCAGAGTCTTTGAACAGCGCGACCGGATCACCGCGCTTGGCGCGATCGGCGAAATTCACCACCCACTGACCGAATTCCTGTACGCGCGACAGTGCGCGGCCACTCAGTTGCTGCGTCAGTCCAAGTTCGAAACAGCCGGCGAGCAGACTGATGCCACGTTCACCGGTATAGGCGGCGAGCTTTTCCAGCGTGCCGGGGCCGATCTCGCGGCGCGGTGTGTTGACCACGCGCAGAAACGCGCGGTCGTCGTCTTCGTTCACCATCAGGCGCAGGTAGGCGACCAGATCCTTGATCTCGGCATAATCGAAAAACGACATGCCGCCGGACAAGTGATACGGAATGCGATGCTCGCGCAGGATTTTCTCGAACGGCCGCGACTGATGGTTGCCGCGATATAAAATGGCAAAATCGCCGTCGCGGCTGGCGTGGGTGAATTTGTGATGCAACAGTTCAGAGATCACGCGCTCGCTTTCGTGCTCGGGGTCGCGGCAGGGCAGCACACGCAAGGCCGTGCCATAGCCGAGTTCGCTCCAGAGTTTCTTCTCGAAGGCATGCGGATTGTTGGCGATGAGTTGGTTGGCGCATTTGAGAATGCAGCCGGTGGAACGGTAATTCTGTTCCAGCTTGACGACCTTGAGACGCGGATAGTCATCCTGCAAACGCTGCAGATTTTCCGGGCGCGCGCCGCGCCAGGTGTAAATCGACTGATCGTCATCGCCCACGGCGGTGAACATGCCCAGGCGTCCGACCAGTTGCTTGACCAATTCATATTGCGCGCCGTTGGTGTCCTGGTATTCATCCACCAATAAATGCCGGATGCGTTCCTGCCAACGCTCGCGCACCTCGGTATCGGTCATCAGCAGCGTCACCGGTGCGAGAATCAGATCGTCGAAGTCGAAGGCGTTGTAGGCCTTGAGATGGCGCTGATATTCCGCGTAGATGCGCGCAATGGCGACATCTCTATCGTCAGCCGCATTGGCTCATGGCCGCATCGGGCAGCAGTAGATCGTTCTTCCATTCCGAAATGCGCCAGCGTGCCTGGTCCGGGTCCAGACCGACACGCGCCTTACTGATGAGTTCGTTGATCAGATGGCCGCTGTCCTGGCTGTCGAAAATCGAGAAGCCGGGCTTGAAGCCGAGGTGCTTGTGTTCGCGGCGCAGGATGTTCAGACCGAGGGTATGGAACGTCGAGACGCTTAAGCCCTTGCCTTTATCGCGCGGCAACAGCGCCGTGACACGCTCGCGCATTTCACGGGCGGCCTTGTTGGTGAAGGTCACGGCGGTGATGTGCGTGGCCTTCATGCCCAGATTGAGCACCAGATGGGCGATCTTCTGCGTAATCACGCGCGTCTTGCCGCTGCCGGCACCGGCCAGCACCAGCAACGGACCATCGACATGCTGTACCGCAGCGCGTTGGCGGGGATTTAAATCGGACACACAGAGGGTCGCTCGGTGAAGTGGATACGTCGGGGGGATTCTACCTGCTCTGGTCGGTCGCGAGTATCTTGACCGGCAGGAAGTTTTGCCGCTAGTCAACGATCAAGGACTTACGATTCAGAGACGGCGGTGCGTTTCCCGGATTACATCCGGGCTACATGGACGGGATGTTATTTCCGTAGCCCGGATGTAATCCGGGGATGTTTTGCGGAAGAGTTCAGGGCGTGCGTGTGGTTCACGAATAACATCCGGGTTACACCGGCCTATCCAGGTTTCGATAGGCCATCGCCTCACTGAGATGTTGTGCGCCGATGCGCGCAGCACTGTCGAGATCGGCGATGGTGCGCGCGACACGCAGAATGCGGTGATAGGCGCGCGCGGACAGGCTTAAGCGTTCCATGGCATGCAGCAGTAGCGCCTTTTCGCTGTTTTGCAGATGACAGTGTTGATCGAGATCGCTGCCGCACAGGCGCGCATTGCAATCACCTTGACGCTGCAATTGCACAGTGCGAGCGGCGCAGGCGCGCAAGCGCACGGCATGACTGGCCTCGCCGGGAGCGCCTTGCAATTCGCGCGGCGGCAGGCGCGGCACTTCGACGTGCAGATCAATGCGATCCAGCAGCGGCCCTGAAATACGCTGGCGATAGCGTTGAATCTGCTCGGACGAGCAACGGCAGCGACCGGAGGTGTCACCGAGATACCCGCACGGACACGGATTCATCGCCGCGATCAGTTGAAAACGCGCGGGGAATTCCGCCTGGCGCGCGGCACGCGAAATGGTGATCTGGCCGCTTTCCAACGGTTCGCGCAAAACCTCTAATACCTTGCGGTCGAACTCCGGCAATTCATCCAGAAACAACACGCCATGATGTGCCAGCGAGATTTCACCGGGGCGCGGATGCGAGCCGCCGCCGACCAGCGCGACCGCCGAGGCGGTGTGATGCGGTGCGCGATACGGGCGGCGGCGCCAGTGTTCCGGTTTGAAACCTTGCGCGCTGACCGAGGCAATCGCGGCGGCCTCCAAGGCTTCGACATCGTTCATCGGTGGCAGGATACCGGGCAGGCGACTGGCTAACAGACTTTTGCCGGTGCCTGGCGGGCCGGAGAACAACAGGCTATGTCCGCCGGCGGCGGCGATTTCCAGCGCGCGCCGCGCGCGCGATTTCTGAACCGATATTTCCTACTACCACTTCACCTGTAGCAATACCGGTGCGAATGGAAATCTCAGGCAGATTGCGACGGATACCAAGCAGCTCAGGCAGTTCTTCCCTGAAAGTCTTAAGTTTTTGAAGCATTTCAATGGATGCCTGGGCTGCTAACTGAGCCTGTTTGTTTTCCATGCTAAAAGGCATACCCCAATATGCCATGATTGCATCCCCAATGAACTTATCAACTACACCTTCATTTTCATGAACAGCCTCCGACATCAGCGTAAAATACCGGTTTAAAAGCGTAACCAGGGTATCGGGGGTCAATCCTTCGCTTAAGTCAGTGAAACCCCTCATATCACAAAACAAAATGGTCATGACCTGTCGCTGACCTTTGGTGGCTTTCAGGTCGGGTTGATCGATCAAACCTTTCACAATCCGGGGATCGATGTATTTCCCGAACATATCCCTAACGATGTCGGCTTTGCGAAGCTCGCCGGTCATTGAATTAAATGCATGGGTAAGATTTCCGATTTCATCGGATGAGGTAACCGGCAACGTAACTTCAAGGCGTCCGTCGATTACAGAATTGGTGCCGTTGAGCAGCACCCGGACAGGCTTCGCAATGTTTTTGGTAATAAAGGCTGCTAAAGAAATGGCAAGTATTGTGGCAAGTGCAACCAATATAAGGCTTATTCGATGCAGCCGATTCTGAAGTTTAATGACGTCGGCGGAGGCTGTCTGCGTGGCTGTGAGCAGAGCCGGCGGGTAGAGTCGAGGACTTCATTGAATTCTTTTCTCCGGGTTTCAAGCCGGGCAAGTTCATCGGTCCTATTATCCAGCTTGCCGTTTTTTAATCCTTCAATGAATCGCTGATATTCGCTTTCAAAGAATTTTTGCGTAGTCTCAATTCCAGTCACTTTTTCGTCAATCCGGGCAAGCAATGTAACGTCAACCAGATAGTCACTTTCCATGAGCTCCTGTCCAATCATTTCATGAAAGAGGGTTATTTCTTCCCAAAACTGCTTTCCTTTAATTTTTACCTGCTCTTCTAAATTATTCTTAACACTATCAGGCATTAATAAATAGTGTGCAATAAATATGCCGCGAATGTTAAGCGCCTGCTCAACCGACCTGAGATTTGCTCTTGCAAGGGAACCATAAGCTACGATGTAGCGATTCGAAACCCTTCGAGCGCCTGACCCACACGGCTCTCAAGCCGCACGTTCACGACCGAGACGCCTACCATTACAATTACAATCAGTAGTACGACAGAGAATATCTTTAAACCGATAGAATCCTTAATAAATTTCATAAGTGACCTCCGCGGAAAGTTGTTATTTCATAAGGATTAAAATGCTTCGGCAAAATTAATGTAAAAGCCATTGATTCCTCCGGGTCCAAACCCAAAATCGAATCTCAGGTTGGTATTGTGCTTGCTGTCCACTTTAATCCTGAGGCCACCTCCATACGAAACCCAAAATCCGTCAAGAGAAAGACCATCATAACCTGGAGCTACCCGTCCTGTTCCGATCCAACCTGTAATACCGAATATATTCCAGACCGGCATGCGGTATTCAAACTGTGCATCGACCAAAACATGGTCGCGCAAAGCGCCTTTGTAATAGCCACGCATCTTATCTTCCCCTCCCATCAACGCCAGGTCGTAGAAAGGAACATCCCTGTTCGTGAAGGTGGTAGTCGCCTGCAGGGCAATCACATGATTCAGCCAGGATTGAAATATTTTCGGGCATCAAAATTAAAAGCCGTGAACTGGTATTTGCTTCAAAAAATTCAGGATAGAAGAAACATGTTGTAAGTATATAATGTCCATGGTATGAATTGTACCGGTTGTCGCGCGTATCCCAGGCTCCTGCAAGACCAATGCCAATATCGGGTCCACCTTCCAATCCTGAAACATTTTCTGTAACCAGGAAACTATTCGAGTCGGTTTGAATGCTAAAATAGCTGGCCAGGTCAATCCCAACACCTGCATAAAAATCCTTTTCAATTTCATACAATCCAACAGTGTAGAATTTAATCCTGTCGGTTTTGATCTCCTCAATATCTTCTATCTTCACATCATTGCCAATACCAAAGATATACTCCGGGGTTTTTTTGTAATTAAAATAACTTAAAAGGACGTATTTATTATTTCGAAAGACCAGCTCGGTGGAAATGGGAACATTGATCCGCCCTTCGGTTGACATGGTAAAGACCTCAGAAATCTTTGACGGCTTGGTAATGGTGTCCTCCTTGTAAAGGTTGATCACATTAAACTTCGCCAGTCCAAATGTGTGGCCCACTTCTGTCGAATAGGAATACAGAGGAACAGGAATGTAAATAAACAGGTGCTCCATTTTCTTATTGAAGCTGTCGAATTCTGAAAGACTGTCTGTTTTAGAAGAATCCGGCGGAATAATCCAGCTTGTTCCTGACGGTTGAACGATTAAAATTAAATTTATTGCTTGTCGAAGCCAGTAAAACATCCGTTTGAGCAATGATATGGCTTTGTAACCCGAAGGCGATTGCAAATAAGATGACAACGAAAAAAAATATAGCTGATCGCCCGGCTTGTGGATGCAACAATTGTGGTGAATGCATAAAAAATATTAAGTAAGTGGATTATTTTAATTGTTCCATTTCTGCAGCTTTTTCAGCGGCTATTCTTCTCCGCTATAACCTTCCTGATAGGTATTACACCGGTTATGTAAATAGCGGAATAATTCCCATTAACATTGAGCACTCTGTCAGCGCTGACAAATGCCATTATCTCAAGATTAATTTATCAGGCAAATGTAACCAAGGAAGGCATACGAGCAAATTATATTTAGCAATAATTTTGAAGGGAAAGGAAAATTAGTCATTATTAAGTATGTTTAAGCAAACAGTGTAATTCGAAATTTTAAATTAAGCACGTCAGCGGCCATTTCTTTTAATCATGCGCGGTGTGGTGCTAAAACTTGACCAGTAAATGTTCATTCTTAAA
>CAVOKC010000013.1:0-89971 GCA_963696465.1 uncultured Gammaproteobacteria bacterium
CAATCAGTCATATCGCTCTGAGTGCATCTTATGATATGGAAACTGTCAGCGCCGACGGTAAAGAGATCTTTGCAGCCAACCCCAATGGGCCGTCTCTAATATTGCCGGAACCCCCTGCTGGAATGGTTCCGCCAGAAAAGATCGAATATGGTCCATGGGGCTCATTTCTTAAATTTAATGGCTCAACCACTTACGCGAAAAATGCAAACACTCTCCTGTCCGCATCGAACCCCACATTCGCCGCCGAGGCAAATTTCCGAATCAATAGCGGCACCGGCAAAAATGCAGCTCATCATCAATAACAGAGGTGTCATCGGCGCCAATATAGACACTTTAACGGCGAATGGTAATTTTTACACTGTTTCAAATGAGTCATGGTTATTCAGTGGTTTCTTGTTGTATTACAACGAATCGTCTTATACAGGAAAATTGCGTGCATCTATCACGCTCACTAAGTCCGGGGCGTCACCACTGTACAAGATACTTGCTATAAATACACCGAACGATATCGTAATTGGAAAGTGGTATCGTGCCGTGGTGGTCTGGGATGGCGCATATTTTTCGCTCGACGGTCAGGTCATCGAGAAAAAAGCCTCGAATGGCTATGTGATGACGGCTAGCAACAATCCGCTCACGCTAGGCGCGGTGAATTACGATTCCAATTTCATTCATACCCCTCTCAATGGCGACATTGATGAGGTACGCGTCTGGACGGACATCACCGCGCTGGGACGTGATGCATCAACGATGGACGGTCAGGCCGACGTGGCCTATAATATTCGACAACAATCCTTACATTCAGGGCGGCATTAGTTATTTTGCGGACGATGCGAACGCCGCGCTAGGGAGTAAGCCGGCACGTATGACATTGGGAGCAGTCTCTTCAAGTCGCCGGGGTGTCTGGCAGGGCTGTAAAATTCACTAACGGGTATTACCTAACCATCGAAGACCTTCCCGATCCAGGCGCACTCCCGGGACTCTCGCTCTCGACATGGTTCAAAGCAACCAAAACACTTCAAGGGAAAAAGTTTATTGCCGTGTCAAATAATGGGAATTTCTCACTATATCTCGATGCGGAGCTGCGCCTCTGTGGGTCGATTACCGCCAGTTCTGTTGTCACGCTACTGTGCACGGAATCAGCCGTAGATACGTTGTGGAACATGGCGACCCTGGCCTACGATGGAACACGCCTATCGCTCTATCACAACGGGGACAAAGTCAAAACTTTTGCATTGATTGACCAGATCAGCAGCAGCAATCCATATCAGATGTACCTGGGTAAAGCAAAAACTAAGGCCAGTCCACCACCGATCTCACCGCTGCTGGTTGGCTGGATGATGTTCGCGTGTATTACCGCGGGCTCGCCTTGGAGGAAGTGCGACGCCTGTATCGTTTGCGCGCCAACAGTTTCTCGGCATCGTCTTATTCGTTTAACAGTGCGGTTTATGGGGGAGGGGACGATTCAGGTCGACTCTTTAAGCCTTTGACATTTGGTTCGGCCGCGACATTGGATGCGGCAAAACGGAGTTTATGATGGCGCTTTGGCGCTGTCCGGAACATCCAATAGTTATGCCGTGGCCGATTACTCCGCATACAAAACAGCATTTTCATCGGGTCTGACCGCGGCTGGCTGGATCAAACTCACCAAGAATAATACCTATCAATACATCTTTTCTACAACAAACGGGAGCAACGTCGTGTTTTTCAGTCTTGCCGTCACTAATAAGAACAAATTGATTGGCGCAGTTGATTTAGGAAGGGAGGTGTGAAAACAGTCACATCCACTTTGTCACTAGTCCCATCCACATCTCAATTCGACGAAATATGGCAACATGTTGCGATGACCTATACTCCGGTACTGGGGAATTGGCCGTTTACATAAATGGTGTGAAGAGGGCGCAAAAATACCCTGGCAGTATGGTTGAGCTAGCCAATAATCTGGCCATCGGTACTACGGGCTCCAATTTGCTGAATACAGTGAAACACCTGACTGGTATGGTGGATGAAATCCGCATCGATACTCGTGCCATGACAGCGGATGAGATCAAGGCTCTGGCAAGACCATACCGGGTCAGCAGCGTCCCGCCGATCTGCAACGACGTGGATTTTGCCGACGCAACCCGCCTGGGATGGTTGGCCGGCCGAAGCGGGTGTGGACATTGAAGTCGCCAACGGCGAGTACGAAGCTGCAAGTCTCATGATCGAGGCAAGCCGCGCGCGGGGCAATGTAACGATCAATGGAGTGTCGTTGCCGGCGACATCATCGGCTATTGACGTGGGTAGTACGTGTGTCATGTCAACGTCTGAATCCAATGCGCCCGCGACGATAGTATATGTGAATTCCAGAACGACTGATCCAGTTCCGGCACCTGGATACCTGAGAAGGAACTCAAACCTGAATTGCTGCTCAAATACGCCCCTTGCTAGTGTCGACGGCCTCACCTCGCTCAGCGACGCCCAAATCGACCAGATGATTCCACTGGGCTTCAACCAGTGACGATTCCAGCGGGGGAAACTCATCAATACTGGATCACCGTAAAGGTACTGGGGTATCCGTGCTGACGGATAATATCAATATCACGAGTGGCATCGACTCTCTCTCGTGCCACTGCGTGTCTTTGCCCGTGGCCAGCTACCGGAACCTTGGATTGAATACGGAATGTATTATGCCTGCGTTTTGTACAATCCATATTTCAGAGCTGATCGCGTGTCAGCCTCAAGAAAAACACGAGCCCAATATATTGCTGAGATATCCAATATGGTTGCGCATGGCGTGATTGCGCCAGAAGATGGTGACTGACTTTGAATATCCTTACTCGGAAAATAATGCTGATTTCGTCTGCAATCCACCAAGCGGCCCTGCGCTCCAACCCAATTTCTGTACCATCGACGAAGAGATGAAGATTCGTATCGCAGCAGGCATTAAGTAAGCCTAAACGCATCATCTACCAAGGCATTAACGACTTTCACCAAAGGGCGGCCAGGGCCAAAGCCAGGGAATTATTCGGACCGGACACAACGATCGGGTCATATACCGATCTTCAATACGGTAGCATATACGCTAAACCCATGCCCAATGAGATTGAAGTAGTCGATGGTGCCATTGGGCAAGACACTAAATATATAGGTAAAGTACTCGACCATTTCCATATTAATACTGCTCAAGACCAAAATGGTATCGAGACGCATTATCCGGAACCCTATTTCTATGGTCTGGACGAAACCTCCGGTGATGCGCTGATTTCACAAATCCCGGTCTACAGGGATCTACAAAGGTATATAGAGTTGATAACGATCCCAATACGCGGGCCCATAGCGCCCAGTCGGTTCTTTCTGGTTATTACATGGAGCTTCAGAACAATGACCCTGACACGAACTTGCAACCACTGCCCACCTATCCTGTGGGCGGCAATTTGATCGATTGGCCAGTTGTACAGGCGTGTAGTGACATATATTGTACGGATGCTATTGTCAAAGTTCATGAAGCCGGGAATCAAATGTCGGTGTACGGTCACCCCCAGTCCGGCAATGAAAGGCCGTTCATCTATCGCCTCAAGAATGGACTGTGGTTGTGGGCCAGGGGTCTTGGATGGCACCCATACTCATGTATACGGTGGTGGCAATGATTTTACTGAATCAAATCACCTCTGGGATGATTTTGACAATCACGCGAATGAATACAGAGATGAGGTATTTGCCTACCCAACCGTAAATAGTGTCGTGGATACCATTCAATGGGAAGGGTTTCGGGAAGGCGTGGACGATATCCGTTATCTCACGGCGCTGCGAGACAAGATGAATGCGGGTAGTGCCGGCTGCTTCGACGACTCTACGAAATGCACAGGCACTAACATGTCGAAAAAAATGCAAGCGTGGAACTATCTTAGCCAACTCAAACTACGGGTATTAGAAGGGCGCGTTTTCGAAAACGAGATGGATAATATTCGCGAGAACCTGTATCAGCTCACACAATATATAAATTAAAGGGGGCGGTGACAAATGAGTCTGGTTATCATTTGTCACCGACCGTCCCGCGCCGAGGCTAGCATCCCAAACGATTGTCGCCCTGGCGGCAGCGGCACGACTACTGACCAACTCTCAGCGAGTCATGACCCAAAGAAAAATTCCTAGACACGCGATTGTCACAATTCTATGTTAGAATTTTCTAATATACGGATGTTCTAACTATTTGCGCCGCAGCAAGGGAACTCTGCCCGGGCGTGAAAACATACCAGAGTCATTAACTTACTAGTTGTAGGGGATACCATGCTTTTCTTATCTAATGTGCGTCAGCGACTGCTGATGCTAGTGGTTCTTATTGCCTTTTTACCCTTCAGTTCAGCCAATGCCGGTAGGACGACACCGGCGCCGACGGTGACGCTCGCGACGAGTCTGGCTAACCTGGTGACCCAGGGTCGGGCGCTGGACACCCAGCTTGCCGGCATTACGCTCACTTCGTCCAACAATTGCACGGAGCTGGGCAGTGCGAATACGTCGCTGCGCAGTTGGCTGACGGCGACTGAAAGTGTTCTCGGCGGCATCACCACCGCAGTGACCATCGACACGGCAAGCCTGACCTCGCTGGACGATCTGTCCAACCTGTCCGTCAGTGTGGCGGGTCGCATTAAAAAGCTGTCAAGTGATCTCACCACGCTCGAAACCAGCACCGACCTGTTTGAGTACGAGGCCTCGCTCGCCGCCATGCTGCGGCTCTCCGACGATATCGGGACGATGGCGGATCGCGTCGGCGAAATGGCCGACCGCATCCTTGTCATGGGCACCAACATCGGGCTCATGGCCGATCGCATCCTGATCACACAGCAGTTGCAGAATTCCAATCTGGTCCTGACTCAGAATTCCATGCTGACCACGCAGCAGAACATGGTTGCGCTGAGTGATACGGTCGACACGCTGACCTACAACACGCAGCTCACCAGTCTGGTGACCCAGGCGAACTCACTGTCGACCAGCATGTCCGGTGTCAGCCTTACCCAGACCAATATGGCCAGCGAACTGTCCCGTATCGAGACCCTGGTAACCAGTTACCTGAACAATGTGGTGACCTTGTACACGAAAGTCTCGCAGGACAGCGCCTTCGCCAGCCAGTTCATCAATGGCGATACTCTGACCAAGCTCGGTGATCTGTCCACCATCAACCGCGCTCTGACCGTATCGCTGGAAACGTATGCGAACTCCATCAATCAGCTGGCACCCCTGACTTCGATCTCGGTCCTTGGCAGTGGCACGGACAGCATGCTGCGACTCACGCGCGACATCGGCACCATGTCCGGCCGCATCATCGAGATGTCCGATCGCATCATTGTCATGGCCGACAATATCGGCCTCATGTCCGGCCGTATCGTCGATACCCAGAGCCTGCAGCAGACAAATATCACCTTCACACAGGCCTCGCTGCTGACCGCGACCAGCGTCACTGTCAACGTCATCAAGTCCTATGGACTTTGATGCCACCCGTTCAGCGACCGATTACCTACAAGATTTGGAGAATTCAAGATGAAAACCTGCATGCATAAAATGCTGTCGGGCGTGTATGCCCTGCTAATCGGCCTGTTCCTGGCCAGTCCCGCATTCGCGGGCAAGACGGCACCGGCGCCCACGGTTTCACCGCTGGCCACCAGCCTGCAGACGCTGTTGACCGAGGCGAATGCCCTTAAGACCCAGGTGACTGGCGTTACCCTGGCCCCCACCACGCTGTGCGGTAGCCTGTTGAGCGCCAACAAGACCGCCAACACGCACATCAGCAACATCGCCAAACTGGACAGCTCGCTTGCCGCGCCGCTGCTCCTGGATGCCGATATTTTGAAGGCGCTGGAAGACCTCAGTGCGGTCTATGTGGGTCTCGGCACTCAGGTCGTCAGACTGTCAACGGATATCAACACACTGGCCGCGACGACCGATCAGCTGTCGATCGCGCAGGGCATCGCACTTACACTGCGTCTTTCCGGCGATATCGGTCTGATGGCGGACCGCATCGGTGAGATGGCCGACAAGATTCTGGTCATGTCGGACAATATCGGACTGATGGCGGATCGCATCCTCATCACCCAGCAGATCCAGAACGACAATATCCGCCTGACCCAGCAGAACATCCTCACGGCGCAGACCAATACCCTCAACGCGGTGTCGCAGATCGATACGTCGAAATACAACATCACGCTCAGCACTCTGCTGACCAGCGCGACACAGCTTGAATTCAACATGAACAGTGTCTTCCTGACCGCCAGCAATGTCGCGAGCACGCTGGCAAGTCTTGCCACAGACATCAGCGCCCTGAAAGCCCAAGTCATCAGCAGCGACAATGCTGTCAGTTTGGATGCAGCCAACAGCACGATGACTATCAACCAGACCTCGTTGCAGTCGCTGGTCGATATCAGCGGCAAAACGGCGGCGCTGGCCACAGCTGTGAGGGGCTATGCGGTCGCCATCGAAGGTCTGAACGCCATCAGCGCCACGCCCTCGCTGTACGATTCCGGCAAGAGCATCCTGACCATGTCCACCGACATTGGCATCATGGCCGGTCGTATTCTCGAAGAGGCGGATCTTATCCTGGAAATGTCCGATAACATCGGTTTGCAGGCTGATCAGATCCTGTTGACCCAGCAACTGCAAAGCCAGAACTTGGCCACGACGCAGACAGCCTTGCTGCAGTCCCAGCAGACAATCATTAATTTGTTCCTGCGCTATGGTCTCTGATCGGCACTAAAACACCAACACTGGAATGAACACGGCCCGGCATCGACCGGGTCGTGTTTTTCTGCTGACCACGCACGACCTGAAAGAAGGATTTGCCCTCGGTACGCGCCTGCTGGTTTTCAACAAGGTGCATCTCGATTCACAGGCACCGGATGCGTTCGGCGCAACAATTACCTACGATATTCCCTTGCATGACACAACACTGGTGCTGCTGCGGGAGATGGACGTGGCGCAAGATCGTGCGGAACGTTTACGGAAAGCATGTCGGCCCATTCCGTATCCATAGCCTGACGCTTGGCCCAGCGGAAGAAGTAACCGAGGTCTTAGTACTTTTTGCCGCAGTTGTCGCTGCGGATTCTTCTTGTCTTTTACGCCAAACGATTCACAGTTTCACCCCGCCTCCATCGTCTATTCCGTGATCAAAACGTGACATTTACGTTTTCTTTCGATCATGCTCATGGCCCTCGCTGACCATCTTGCCGAGTCCTGCGTGGAAATCCTGCAGGAGCGCCTCGACAACGACTATATGATCAATGAAGCCTACCACGGACTACGCCGCACGCTAGTGTATGACACTGCAAGAGGCAGAACACTGGTCGGCGCCTAATCTCGGCTACGACCCTGACGAAATAGACGGCACGGCAGCCTCTGGCCGATCCTGAACATCGTCTGACAGACACCCGCCGGTGATCACTTGGCCGGCGGGCCTTCGATGACGCCGTGCGCTTTTACTAAACGACCGGACAAATCAGGCCGCGCCCCTAAACCCTTGCTCTGCGATCTTCGCGTCCTGTTTCGCCCTCGGCAGTTTCTTGAGCAGTAAGGAACCTGCGCGCATTGCGCTGGGCACGCGCAGTCCCATGAGTTCCAACACCGTCGGCGCCACATTGGCCAAACCACCCGCGCAGGAGAGCTGCCAGTTGTCTTGATCGATGATCAAACAGGGGACTGGATACGTGGTGTGCTGGGTGTGCGGCTCGCCGCTGACGGGATCGACCATCTCTTCGCAGTTGCCATGATCGGCGGTGAGCAGGACCGAGTAGCCGGCATTGAACGCCGCGTCCAGGACGCGGCCGACTTCCCGATCCATGGCCTCCACGGCCTGCACCACAGCGTGCGCTACGGCGGTGTGGCCGACCATGTCACCGTTGGCGAAGTTCACCACGATCAACGCATGGCGTCCCTGACTCATGGCGCGAATGACCGCATCGGCGACAGCGGCGGCACTCATCTGCGGCATCAGATCATAGGTCGCCACCTTGGGCGAAGGGATCAACAACTGGGTCTCACCGCTGTAGGGCACCGTGCGACCGCCATTGAAGAAGTACGTCACATGCGGGTATTTCTCGGTCTCGGCACAGTGGAACTGCGCGAGTCCCATCTCACTGACGACCTGTCCGAGCGTCACGGCCGGCTGCTCCGGCGCAAAGGCATACGGCAGCGGCTGGCTGCGGTCATACGGCATCATGCAGGTGACCTGCGCGAGCGGCGCGTTGCCGCGGTCGAAGCCGGTAAAATCCGGCTGACTCAGTGCCGCGACCAGTTGGCGTGGGCGGTCTTTGCGGAAGTTGAAAAAGATGACCGGATCGTCCTGCGCGATAGCCGCGAAGGGCGGCAGCAGGATCGGACGGATGAACTCGTCGCCATCGCCAGCCGCATAGGCGCTGCGAATGGCCGTCGCCGCGGACTGCGCCTTTTGCCCCTTGCCAAGTACCAAGGCGCGCCAAGCCAGTTCCGTGCGTTCCCAGCGCTTGTCGCGGTCCATTCCATAGTAGCGCCCCATCACGCTGGCGATGGCGCCGCCGGACTCATGCAGTTTCGCCTCGACCTGCGGTAGATAATCGAGCGCCGAGCGTGGCGCGGTATCGCGGCCATCGGTGATCATATGCAATCGGATATGCGCACCCTGGCGTTTGGCGAGTTCGATCAGCGCCAGCAGATGATCGATGTGACTGTGCACACCACCGTCGGATACCAGACCGATCAGATGCAGCGGGCGCCGCCTGCGGGCCGCCTCACTGGCCGCGCGCATCAGCGCGGGATTGCCGAAGAAGTCCTCGTTCTCGATCGCGGTATTGATACTTACGATGTCCTGGCGTACGACATCGCCTGCGCCGAGGGCAAGGTGCCCAACTTCGGAATTGCCCATCTGGCCATCCGGCAGGCCGACAGCCAGGCCCGACGCATTCAGTAGCGTGTGTGGGTAGCGCGCGAACCAGGCATCGAGGTGCGGCGTCGCGGCCATCGCCACGCCGTTGTTGATCTTGCTGGGATTGACGCCGACGCCGTCGAGGATCATGAGCACGACGGGGCGACGCGGAACACCAGAGAGTGTCGGCATAATCTGTGATCATCCTCCGCCTGCAGCGACCGGGTGAATACCGGTCAAGCTATGCATCCTGTAAACAAACTGTGTGCCAACGTGCCTGATCTCTGAAAAATTACGCATCAGATTGAATATCTTGAGAAGAGAAACTTCGGGCCAGGACTTTACATGGCCTTTGTCGCACACTTTGGGTGCCCGCGCACCAAAGGAGATCATCTATTAGGCACTCATCGCGCATGCTCTATCATGCCGTCGGATCCGTTTCAAGACTGAGTGAATCGCCGCCATGCGAAAATTCGTCATCCCCTTATGCTGCTACCTGCTGTTGACCGGCTAGTGAGGAACAGCAGAACCGCCTTTCGCGCCTCGGTGTAACCTGGCTGGAGGGAGACTACCGCATCACCTATGCCGATGGCGCGCTCGTCAAGAGCTGGGTTGTTCGTGATGGTGAAGTCACCTCGGAACCCGAGAAGGGCTATTACTTTTTCTGGGCCACTGATGGGCCAGGAACCTACTACGTGCAGACCCCGATCGAACGCAGCTATATCAGGGTGGTTCCGCTAGTTTGCAATAAAGTGGCGAGCGCCGCCGATTCCAATGGTCTATAGAAATGAGTAACCCTGACCCTCGTCGCAATGCTGGGCCAGGAGGAATGCATACTGCTCTGGCGTTTCTACACCCTCCGCGATGATGAGTTGCTTGAGGCTTTTACCGATATTGATCACGGTACTGACGATGATGGCATCGTCCGGGTTGCTGGTCATATGGTTCACGAATGACTGGTCAATCTTCAGGGTATCGATCGGAAACTGCCGCAGATAAGCTGAGACTGGAATAGCCGGTACCAAAGTCATCGATCGCCAGCTTCACGCCCATGTCCGCGAGTTCGTGCAGCACGGAATTGGCAGACTCGGCATCGCGCATGAGGACGCTTTCGGTCAGTTCGAGTTGCAGATAGCGCGGCTCCAGACCCGTATCCTTGAGGGTTGCGCGTATATATTCGAGAAAATCCTTGGCGCGAAACTCGATAGCAGATGTGTTGACTGCGACGGTGATCGGCGGCAAGCCCGCCTGCAGCCAAGTCCGCGCCTGGAGACAGGCTTCGCGCAGCACCCAGCGTCCTATCGGCAGGATCAGGCCGCAGTCTTCAGCTATAGGTACGAACTGTGCTGGCAACAGCAGCCCTCGTCCCGGATGCTGCCAGCGGATGAGTACGCTTCGACACCGACAATCGCGCCGCTGTGAAGATTTATCCTCGGCTGGGTAGATACAACACAAATTCCTGCCGTTCCAGCGCGCAGCGCAAGCTGGCTTCGATGGATTGTCGCTGGACGGCCCGAGCATTCATGTCCTGCTCGAAGAATTTGTAATTGTTGCGTCCGTTTTCCTTGGCGTGATACATCGCGGTGTCGGCGCTCTTGATCAGGGTATCCGCATCCATGCCATCTTCAGGGTAGATGCTGATACCGATACTTACGGTGACATGGAGGTCGTGCTGATCTATTAGGTGCGGTAGTGTAAGCGCCGCGAGTATCTTTTGCGCAGAGAGCGCGGCGTCTTCTGCTTGTTCAATATAAGGCAGCAACAGCACGAATTCGTCCCCACCTTGGCGGCTGATAGTGTCCGAGTGACGCACACAACTCACTAGACGTCGCGCGACCGATTGCAGCAATTGATCGCCAACCGCATGCCCCAAAGAGTCGTTGATATGTTTAAACTGATCGAGAATCCAAAAACATTACCGCAAGTTGCCTGCCTTGACGACGGGCCAGCTCAATCGCCTGGCTTAGCCGGTCTAGCATCAGAATTCGATTCGGCAAATCGGTAAGAACATCGTGATGGGCTAAATGATCCAGTTGATCATTAACGATTTGGACCTGTTAGGCCAGGTCGTGTGCTTCCAGCGTAGCGATGACCAGGTGTTCGTTCGCTTGCTGCAAGATATTGCTCTGATCGTCGGACATGTCCGACGCTGCCACCGCCGCGATGAACTCCCGGCTCGCGGGCGTTGGCCGCCCCTTCGCGCAGGCTTGGTTTTCTCCTTCCCGAATCTGCGCCACTCCCTCACGCAAGTCGACAGCATCTTCACGCAAATGCGCGGCATCTTCTCGTGCGGCAGCCGATTTCTCGCGGCTTAAGAACGGCCGCTTCATCGTTAATGACAGAATTTTCCCTGCGCGCGATATCTATTTCGATGGCGGCTGGCGGGCTGCCGTTGTCCTGGCCTGGCTCATCCCGCTGACCTGGATCAGCGGTATCAGAAGCGTCGTCGTTGCCAGTCATTTTCATCAGTGCTCTCATTAAACCGCTTGCCTTATCTACAATTTGACTGTGTATAGGCCCGCCACGATCCCAGAATACATAGATAATGACGCGCCTAAATTGAATGCCGAGTGGCTACCGCCCGCGGTGTGATTGCAGAGGCATAGTGAAAGAGACGTTATCCATAAAGCGAACTCACGGGCGCACATCACACAGACGATTATCGCTGAATCTCTTGGCGTTCTCTGTTCGTTAGCGAACTTAAGAATGATTTCGAACGAATGCTGAAGGGAGACAAGACGCGTTTTATCCCGCGCTTCGTACATAACCACATTTCATCACAGGTCCGATTGGCAGTGCGCCCGGTCACCTTTGTGGACGATAAAATTGGGGTTTATCTCTGAATAGCAGCTGATTCAGCCTCAGAATATTTCGAATGCATCATCCAAGGTATTCATAAATTCATTGAACTTGATGGGTTTGGTGAGATAACGGAAGAAACCCTGCTTCCAGCCCCTTCTCGATATCGCGCGGCATGGCATTGGCACTCAGGGCAATGATGGGAATGTGTGTCTGTTAACGGATCACTGCGTAAAATTTTCAGTGCTTCGATTCCACTGATGCCAGGCAGATTGATGTCCATCAGGATCACATCCGGCAGATGGGCGCCTGCAAGCGCTATACCGAGATTGCCATCCATCGCACTCAACAGGCGTATGATCGGGGCGACCCTCAATGATATGCTCAACCAGCATCAGGTTAGCCGGGTTGTCTTCAACATAGATCAGGGTGCGCAGTTGCGCATGTCGTTTCTGAGCTTGCGGTGCAAGTTTTGCGAGCGTTGTCTGTATCTTCGGCAGTGTTGCGACTCAACAGTCACGGATCAGTTCAATCCAGAATACGCTGCCCACTCCGACTGTGCTTTCCACACCGATGTGCCTCCCATCAGTTCGACCAGTTGCTTGGTCACCACCAGGCCGATGCCTGTCCCTTCGACGGCACTGGACTCTTGTCCGAGACGATTAAATGGCTGAAATAGCTGCGCAAGTTTTTCCGGAGGCAATCCCGCGCCGGTATCCTTGATGCTGATGCGAATGCGTTCCGGGGTGCTCATGATGCATTTCACCTCGACTGTTCCATGCTCGCGGTTATATTTGATCGCATTGGAAAGCAGATTGATCAGAACCTGCTTTAAACGGGTTCGATCGGTATAGACAAAGCAAGGTGTTGTCGAATGGGAGAAAATTTATGTTTGATGTCACGCTTGTTGCGCTTGCGGTTCCATCATGGCCTGGCATTCGAGCATGACATCGATCAACGACACCGATTCTAGCGACAGCGAAAGCTTGCCGGACTCGATCGATGCAAGATCAAGGATTTCGTTGATCAGATCCAGCAAATACCATCCGCCTTGAGAATCTGGTCTTTAAGCCTTCCTGTCTGGATGGGCGTTGGCGCGGGTGTACCTGCCTCCAACAATTGGGCGAAACCGAGGATGGCATTGAGCGGGGTGCGCAGCTCATGGCTCATGCTGGAAATAAACTCCGATTTGGCGAGATTGGCTTTTTCCGCCACAGACTTGGCGCTCTCCAGCTGAGCTTTAGCCGTTTGGAGTTGCTCGGCCAGTTTTTGTGCTTCAATTGTAGCGATGACCAGGTGTGCGTTCGCTTGCTGCAACCTATTCATGTGATCGTCGGACGCTGCCAGTGTCGTCTCTGTCGCGTCGAATTTCCTGCTCGCGTGAAGGTGGCTGTCCCTTCGCGCAAATGAGCCAGCGTCTTCGCGCGAAGTGAACGGCATTTTTCGCGGCTTCAGAATGCGCGGCGTCTTCATCGTCAATGACAGTTCTTTCTTGATGCGCTACACGTCATGCTCTTTTCCCGGGCAGCTAGAGGAACCTGGCAACTTGTTTCTGGCTTAGCCACTGCCCGGTTGACCTGGGTCATCGGTATCAGAAGCGCCGTCATTGTCATTTCTGTTCATTACCATCCTTGATCACCTGGTCATTCCAGCTACGGACTGACCGTGGGCCGGCCCGACATGATGCCGGTATACCCCGATAATGTCTCGCCAAGAATCATGCCTTCGTCGGTAATGTCAAACAATCGAATGTCTTTACTGTGCTCACTGCCACGGACTTTCACGACCGAAAAGACGCGTTTGAATTGGCCCGCGATTTCGATATAGCGCTGCACGATAATGGCGTCAGCGAGAAAAGCGCTCCCAAATGGACTAAAGCGCAAATCGGTGTAGCGGTCTTCCAGTTCCGAGGTCATTAATATGGTCACGCCCATGCCGGTCAGCTCGGCAATCATCCTGTACAGCGACCCACGAAAATCTTCGCTAAACTCGGGCGCCAGTGCCAGCTCAAATCCGGACAAGGAGTCAATGACGACGCGCTTTGCCTGCATTCGATTAATCATTTCGATCAAGTCATGCAAGGTTTCATCAATCGACAAATCCAGGGAACGTGTGTCGATCACCCCAACTTGCCCAGCCTTGATCAGCGAATGCAGCTTTTTGTCCAGCAGTTGGCTGGGGCTCTTCTCAAACGCCGCAATCACACCGGGTTCGCCCCTGCGAACACCTTCGGCAAGAAATTCCGTCGCCAATATGGTTTTTCCGGAACCGGATGGCCCGACCACGAGTAGCGAATAGCCCACCGGCAAGCCGCCGCCCAGCATTTCATCCAGGCCGGGTATTCCCATCGGAACACGCTGCTCTCCATTGGCTACCTTGATTGCTGACTCAAGCGCTGTGTTCTCGGCTCGACAATCGCGCGCGGGAAAACATGAATTCCTGCATCACTAATACGGAACGTATGCAAACCCGGCTCCTGGGCTTGACCACGCATTTTGATCACTTGTATCTTGCGCACCATTGATTTGCGGTGCAAGTTTTGCGAAAGCCACAAAATACCATCCGCCACTGTAAAGACAGGGCTAGCCTCTGATTCTTGCAACAAATATTCGCCGATTAAAAATGTGGTTGCCTGCCAGTTCGTCATTTGTATACTCAGTTGCTGCACGAAGTGCTGCAGCTCGGACGCACCCTGTTCCCCCTGCTTCGCTGACTGCACGACTGATCGAAACGAATCAACAAATACAAGACTGGGAGCATAGTTTTTAACTTCATCGGCTAATGCGTGACAATACACGGTCAAAATTTCCTTCCAGGAGATCTGCAGACAGGTTGACGAAGCGGATCGATTCATCGATTTTAGTAATATCAAAAAATGGAAATTGCTGTTGATAACGGAGCATCTTCAAAGCCGGTTCTCCGAGTACCGTAAAGAACAGTGCCCGATTATCCGGGTTTGCCAGCGAGAACATGATCTGGTGAGCGAGCGTTGTTTTTCCGCTTCCCGGCGTGCCCGCAATCAGGTTAAACGAAAATTCCGGCAGGCCTCCGCCCAACAGGTTGTCCAGACCCGGTACACCCGTTTTCAGACGACGTATATTTACCTTTTTACTCATTTTTGAATTCCTTGCCGGCTTTATTCGAAGCATCATTACCCCAAGCCGAACGTAAAATACTGGTGGTTAACTGCTCGCCAATTAATGAGGCCAGGATGTCTGTGAAAGTGATCAGCAGCAAACTGTTTGCTTCGCTGGCTTGCGCAGGCATTTGTCCTTCAAGGCTCATTTTTAATTCCGCGAACCGGTGATCAGTCTGTGGTGACAGTGGGTCAGCCGCGAGCCAGGGAAATGTTGACTGGGTAAGGAATACGCTTCTCGCATAAAGCGAATTGAAACCACTTTTACCAACAATCGAAATAATTTGGGTTGCCATCAGCTCCCATAGGTTAATCGAGGCATCCGCAACTTTTTCAGTGTGCTGTGCCATGAGATTTTTAATTATCTGGTGCCGCAGCAAGTCACTCGTTTCCATAGGATAATTATCAATAATAGGTCGATATAACATCGTTGGTGGAATACGGCTCTTTGCTATGTCCGACGCCCGGTGTATGAGTGCTGTATTCTCAGCCATGTGATATGTGCGTCTGATCAGTTCACCAGACGGCGTTCTGCTGCGGGATACTGTAACCACATACACCCAAACCACTGGGTTCCGGATCTCCGCCATGCAATGACCGGAATGACGGAATAATCAGAGCCGCCATATTCATCGTTGCGCTGGTTGGTCCCGTCGCGTAGGAACTGATCGGGCAGATAACCATTCGCGCCGTGAATCTCGACGCCATCGAATCCAGCGTCCAGCGCGTTACGGGCTCCGCTGCGGAACTGTTCGATGACCAGCGGCATTTCACTCAGTTCCAAGGCGCGCGGGGTCACGAAATCTTTCAGGCCCTCGAAGGTGTACACCTGTCCCGCAGGTTTGAGCGCAGAAGGCGCCACGGGTGGCGCGCCATTGGGTTGAAAGCAGGGATGCGAGATGCGACCTACGTGCCACAGTTGCAGAAACATGCGCCCGCCCTTGGCATGCACCGCAGCGGTGATGCGTCGCCAGCCAGCGACTTGTTCCGCGCTATGGATGCCAGGCGTGAACGGATAGCCCTGTCCCTCCGGCGCGACTTGCGAGCCTTCGGTGATAATCAGCCCCGCGCTCGCGCGTTGGCAGTAATGTTCCAGTGCCAATGCGCTGGGGATGTTGCCCGCCGCCTCGGCACGGTTACGCGTCATGGGTGCCATGACGATGCGGTTGGGGAGTCGAAGCGGTCCGAGTTGCAGCGGCGAAAAGAGAACGGCATCGGTATTCTCGCGGCAAGACTTCATCAACCAACGCCGCCGCGCTTTCGATCATGCACCGCGCGCCACAACTCGGGCAAAACCGCGCCGCCATGACCGGCTAGTAATCTTTGCACGCCGAATCCCTCAGCCCTTCTTGATATGCCTCACCAAGCGTTTGCGCTTCTGCTGCTGCCGCGGTGAAAGTTTGTTGCGGCGATCCTTGTAGGGATTATCGCCGGTACGGAATTCGACGCGCAGTGGCGTACCGACAAGATCCAACTCCTTGCGAAAGGCGTTGATCAGATAACGCTGATAGGACTCGGGCACCTTCTCGGTCTGGTTGCCGTGAATGATGATCATCGGCGGGTTTTGACCACCCTGATGCGCATAGCGCAACTTGATGCGCCGGCCCTGCACCAGCGGCGGCTGATGCGCGAAGATGAGTTTCTCCATGATGCGCGTAAGTTCCGGGGTGGAGAATTTGGTGGTCGCCGCGCGGTAACAACGCTGCACTGCACCGAACAGATCGCCGACGCCCGAACCGTGCAAGGCGGAGATGTAAAAAAACTCGGCGAAGTCGATGAATGGCAGGCGGCGATCGATTTCCTGGCGGATCCAGTCGCGCTCATCGGACGCCAGTCCGTCCCACTTGTTAATCGCCACCACCAAGGCGCGCCCGGAATCGGCTGCATAGCCGGCCAACGTGGAATCCTGCTCGCTCAAGCCTTCGTGCGCGTCCAACACCAGGATCACCACATGCGCCGCTTCCATAGCCTGGAGCGCTTTGATGACGCTGAATTTCTCAATAGTCTCGCTGACGCGCGCGCGTTTGCGCACGCCGGCGGTATCGATCAGGGTGTAGCGTTGACCGTCGCGCTCGAAGGGCACGAAGATGCTGTCGCGGGTCGTGCCCGGCTGATCGAAGGCGACCACGCGCTCTTCGCCGAGGATGCGATTGAGCAAGGTGGATTTGCCCACGTTGGGACGGCCGATCAGTGCGATGCGAATAGTGTCGTCTTGTTCCGGGAAGGCGTCTTCGACTATCGGTTCCGCCGGCATGCTCGCAAGCACGCGTATGGCAAGGTCTTGTACACCCTGACCGTGTGCCGCCGCGATGGCGACAGGTTCGCCCAGTCCAAGGCGGTGGAAATCCGCGGTCACAACCACGCTGTCGAGGCCATCGACCTTATTCACCACCAGCATGACCTTCTTGCCGGCGCGGCGTAATTGGCTGGCAATGGCCTCATCGGTCGACACCAAACCTTCCCGCGCGTCGACCATGAACAGCACCACATCGGCCTCTTCCACCGCCAGCCAGGACTGTTTGGCCATGAGTGCGTCGATACCGGTCTCGTCGCCGGAAAGTCCGCCAGTATCGACGACCAGATACGGGCGTCCGCCCAGTTTGCCCTCGCCGTATTTACGGTCGCGCGTCAGCCCCGGCACGTCCGCGACCAGGGCGTCGCGGGTGCGGGTGAGAAAATTGAACAACGTGGATTTACCGACGTTGGGTCGTCCGACCAAAGCGATGACGGGGAGCATGAATCGGGCCTAGTGACGAGGAGAGTAGCCTGGGTTGAACGAAGTGAACGGCCGCTTTTGACGCCATGACAATGGCGGCAAAAGCTATCACATATAGTTCACACCTTACCGTAAGAACACCGTGACCCGTCACGGTGTTCTTCAAACCCGGGTTTCGCTGTCGCTCCACCCAGGCTACTGTGTTTGATCGCGCATCGATGGCGCTAATTGCCCGCAATGCGGTAGGCTGTCAGCGTGCCGCCGTTGCCATAGACATACAAAACTTCGCCATCGACAACCAGCGGCGCGAGCACACCTTTACCGTCGGCACGCGCACGCCCCACCAGTTCGCCATCGCTACGCGCCAGCAGATGCACGTAGCCTTCGAAGTCGGCCACCGCCACATAGTCGCCTATGGCGACCGGCGCGGTCAGGGTGCGATTCGCCAGTTTGTCCTGCTTCCACAGTGACGTGCCATTGTCGCGATCCAGCGCCCATACATGGCTCATGTCGTCGGTCACATAGACATTGCTTAAATCCACACCCAGCCCGGCGGCGGAGGACAGATCACGCGACCATAGGATACGGCCACTCTCACCGTCGATAGCGACAGCACGACCTTGATAAGAGACGGTGTAGATGGTTTTACCCCAAACCAGCGGCTGCGCATCGATATCCACCATACGCTCCAACTCGGAGCGGCCGTGTGGCACCGCCACGCTGGTTTCCCAGGCCGGCAATCCCTTGGTGATATCCAACACGGCCAGTTTGCCGTTGTCCGCGCCGGCGATCACTACGCCCTGCGTCACCAAGGGCGAAGCCGTGCCGCGCAGAGACAAGACCGGGACAGTGCGGTCAAAAACCCACAGCCGTGCCCCGTCACTGGCATTGAGTCCGGTCAGCTTGCCATCCACAGTTTGGATGACCACCGTACCCCGATCCGCGCCGGGCACCGATAACACTTCACTGGACACCTGGCTGCGCCACACTTCATGGCCATCGCGCCAATCGAGCGCCACTACCTCGGCATCGCTATTGCCCACCAGTACCAGGCTTTCGCCGACGCCTACACCACTGGATATTTCAATCTGTGTATCGGTCACCCACAGTTCTTTACCCGTGGCGGCGTCGAATGCGCGCACCTTGCCCTTGCGCTCCGCGGCAAACACGCTGCCACCCGCCACGGCGGGGCGTATCCGCAAAAATTGGTCATCGATGCCGGCGCCGACATCGCGCTCCCACACTTTATCGAGCGTTGCGCGCGCCTGGATGTCGGTCAACTTGGTCGGCGGTGCGGCATTGTCCTCACCGCGCAGCCAGCTGCAACCGCTCATCCACACGGCGGCCAACAGCACTACAGTAATTTGAACAAACCGGTTCATGAGGTTTTCTCGGCTGCGGGATTACGCAGGGTGTCATCACGCTTGGCCTCGATCAGCGCGCGACCGGGAAGATTCTCCGGCATCGCTGCCAAGGCACGCTCATAAGCCGCATGTGCCTCGTCCATCTTGCCGCGGGCCATCGCGATATCACCGCGCAACTCTTCATACAACGTGGTGAAACTGGGATCGGCGATACCGGTAATCAGTTTATCTGCCGCATCGACATCACCGTCCGCCATCTGCATCCGCGCCAGGCGCAGCCGCGCAATATGTTTGGTGCCGTCGTCACGCGCATGATCCAGCGCCCATTGCAGATGCGCCCGGGCCGCCGTCAGATCATTTTTACCGGCTTGCAGTTTGGCCATATTCAGCGAGGCAAGCACAGTATATTCCGAGTCAGAGAAATCCTTCACCAGCACATCGTACTGCTTGACCGCCACATCCAACCCCTTGGCGCTCTCGCCAAGGAATTGCAGGTATAAACCAGAAGCCGACTCGGCCTTACGCACACCGTATTCGCTCCAACTCTTGATGCCATACAACACCGCCACACCCAGCATGATGCCGGTCACCAGGGATAGGCCGTTGTCGCGCAACCAGCGTTTGAGCATCTCGGCTTGTTCTTCGTCGGTCTTGTAGACGTCCACGTGATTACTCCGTTGTTCAGTTTCTAAGAGTCAAAGACCTTGTTCAGTCCAGCAACGCCCATTCGTGTGTAAGCGTAATTTTGCGCGAGTGCGTCAAGCAACAACCAGTTCCTGCAACCGCGCAATGGCCGCAGCTTCGCCCAATGTTTCCTGGGGGGCTGCACCGCGCAGCGGTTTTATACTCAGGCTGCCGTTGGCCAGCTCGTCTTCGCCGAGGACCAGCGCCCAGGCCGCACCGCTGCGGTCGGCGCGCTTGAACTGGCTCTTGAAGCTGCCGCCGCCACAGTTTACCTGGAGCCGCAAGCCAGGCACAGCATCGCGCAGCCGTTCGCCGAGCACCGGGCCCTGACGTTCTGCAGCCGCACCGACCAGCACCAGGTAGGCATGCGCCGTTTCGGGCTGCGGATGCAGGCCCAGATCGATCAATAGCGAAATCAAGCGTTCCAGCCCGATGGCAAAACCAAATGCCGGCGTGGCGCGTCCACCCAGGTATTCGACCAAACCGTCGTAACGGCCGCCGGCACACACCGTGCCCTGCGAACCGAGCCGATCGGTCACCCACTCGAACACGGTGCGACCGTAGTAATCGAGACCGCGCACCAGCCGCGGATTGACACGATAGGCGACCCCGGCAGCATCCAGCGTGGCACACAGTGTGGCGAAATGATCCCGAGATTCAGCATCCAAATGCTCAGCCAGTTTAGGTGCGGCCTCGATCAGCGTCTGCATCTCCGGATTCTTGCTGTCGAGGATGCGCAGCGGATTACTGGTGAGACGGCGCTGACTGTCTTCGTCGAGCTGCGCACGATGGGCACCGAAATACTCCACCAGAATCTCGCGGTAGATCGCACGCGCGTCACTGGTGCCCAGTGAGTTGAGTTCCAGTTGCACATCGCGCAGGCCAAATTGTTTCCACAATCGCGCGGTCAACAGGATCTGCTCGGCATCGATGTCGGGGCCAGCCATGCCGAAGGCCTCGACACCGATCTGATGAAACTGACGATAGCGGCCCTTCTGCGGACGCTCATGGCGGAACATCGGCCCGGTATACCAGAGCCGCTGGGTCTGGTTGTGCAGCAGGCCGTGTTCGATGCAGGCGCGCACGCAACCGGCGGTGCCCTCCGGGCGCAGCGTGAGGCTGTCGCCGTTACGGTCGTCGAAGGTATACATTTCTTTTTCGACGATATCGGTCACTTCACCGATGGAACGCTTGAACAGTTCGGTCTTCTCCAACACCGGCATGCGAATTTCGCTGTAACCATAGGCCGCCAGCAGTGTCCGCAAGGTGGCTTCGACCTGCTGCCAGACGCCACTCTGCTCGGGCAGAATATCGTTCATGCCGCGGATGGCTTGCACACTCTTTGATGACTGCGACATAACGACCTATAACGAACGCTGCGGAATAAAGGCGTTGAACGTGCAATAACCCGGACTCGTCACCAAGTCAGGGATTGATCTCGAAGCGGGCGATGTTGTCGCGTGTGTAGCGACTGTGCTCGAAAAGCTTGCCATCCACCTGCACTTCCACACCGGCGGCATTGCCCAACACGACCGCCAGCGGTGGCTTGCCCGTGACGCTGCGCGTTTCGCCTTTGCGCAACAGGCCCAATAGCAGATTTTTTCCATCCGCGCTTTTGATCTCGACCCAGCTGTCATCGTTGATCCGCAACTCCAGGCGAAGCTCACCCACCCCGGCCACTGCTTGAACGGGTGTTTCCTCTGGCGTAATTACGGCAGGCGTGGCGAAATCACTCTCGGCCGGCAATTCAGGTTCGGGCTGGGCCACCAGGGGTGGTGCCTCGGCTGCCGGGGCGGGTTGTGGTTCCGGCAAGTCGAGCGGCACCGGAGCGGTTCCATTCGACTCTGTTTGCACAACGGATTGCTCGGACAACCCCGGTGATACCTTGCTGGCGGGGCCCATATCAGCTGTGTCTGCCGCAAGCTGCTCTGCATCTGTAAGCAGCTCCCTGCCCGACGTGACCTGCTGCGCATTTGGCACAAGCGCCGATTCGACCACAGCGGCTGTTTCCTGGGCAGCATCGCCGCTCACCCGCGCGATCAGATCGGGCCCCCATTCAACACCGACCCAAGCCAGCACCAGTAGGATAATCGCCAGGAATACCGCTTTCAGGGAAATCGCCGAGGCACGGAACGCAGGGCGCACCGGCACCCGTGACATGCCCACCGGGCGTGGCTTCGGCTCTTGCGGGTTTTGTGCCTGATAGGCTTCGAGTACCGTCGCCTCGGCTACGCCCACCAGCCGTGCATAGCCACGCAAATAACCGCGCACGAATATCGGCGCTGGCAGCTCGCTCTGGTTACCGCGCTCAAGCGCCTCGACGGTGCGCAGATCCAGATTCATCAGCGTAGCAATGGCGGCAAGCGTGAGATTTTTACCCTCGCGTGCGCGCTTGAGAATCTGCCCCGGTGCCATGGACTGCGGCTGGGTGTCCGGCGTTTCGCTCATCCGGTCATTGTCCTAACATTTGTTTCGCCTGCGGCGAATCCGGGAAGCCGTTTTTCAACAGCATGCTGTAACTCGCCTCGGCGTTTTTGTCGCCCAATACGCGTTCGGTCTGAATACCCAACCAGAGACTCTCAGGACTCGGCCTGGCGACTGCATGGAAGCGTTGGAGATAGGCGCGCGCGCTCATGTAATTTTTCTGGTTTACGTTCAAGCGCGCCATTTGCAGCAGTGCAGGTGAGAATTGTGCATTGAGCTCGAGCGCCTTGCGCCAATACTGCTCGGCCTTAGCGGTGTCCTTGGCGTTGTAGGCACACGAGCCCGCATTGGTATACGAGAGCTCGGGTGTTTCATAGAGCGGGTTGGCCGCTGCGGCCAGATAATGTTTCTCGGCTTCGTCTGCACGCTGATTCCGGCACAGGAAAGTGCCGTAGTTGTTGTGCGCCTGCGAATCTTTGGAATTCAACGACAGTGCGCGCTTGAAGTGAGTATCTGCTTTATCGGTCTCGCCAAGGCTTTCGTACAGCACCCCGATGGCATTGTGTGCGTCCGCAGAGTTCGGATCCTGCTTCAAGGCCTTTTGCAGAACATCCATGGCGACGTTTTTTTTGCCTTCGCGCATATACAAAACGCCGAGCTCAACATTCGCGGCCGCCGGACTCGTCTTATCGTCCCCCCGCTTGACATTGCTCTGATTGCACCCGCTCAGCGTCAGCACCAGGCAAGCGACCACCCACCAACTGTTTTGTTTCATCATGAGGCCACATCCTGTACGTCCACACCGATGTTGCGCAGGCGACGCCGCGTGCGATCCTGGAACTGTCCCGCCAATTGACCACAGGCGGCGTCGATGTCGTCACCGCGGGTCTTGCGGGTGATGGTCACCAGTCCGGCATCGACGATGATCTGCTGGAAACGTTCGATGCGTTCCGACGAACTGCGCTGGTAGCGGGTGTTCGGGAACGGATTGAACGGAATCAAATTGACCTTGGCCGGCACGTTGCGCAGCAGTCTGGCCAGCGCGCGTGCGTGCGCATCACTGTCATTGATACCGTCCAGCATCACATACTCGAAGGTCACGCGACGCCGCGTATCCTCGCCGATGTAACGGCGACAGGCATCCATCAAATCTTTGATCGGGTATTTACGGTTGATCGGCACCAACTCATCACGCAGCGCATCCTCCGGCGCGTGCAGTGATACGGCTAACGCCACGTCGCAGGCCTCGCGCAAGCGGTCGATCTCCGGCACCAGTCCCGAGGTGCTCAACGTAACCCGACGCTTGGACAGCCCGAAAACCAGGTCGTCCAGCATCAGGCGCATGGCTGCGGTGGCATTGTCGAAATTCAACAGCGGCTCACCCATGCCCATCATCACCACATTGCTGATGGCACGACCGTTCTCGTTGCAGCTGATGCCATCCGCAGTAAGTTGGCGGCTGGCCACCAAGACCTGACCGATGATCTCGCCGGTAGTCAGATTGCGATTGAAACCCTGCTGGGCGGTTGAACAGAAGCTGCAATTCAGGCCACAACCGACCTGCGAAGAAACGCACAGAGTTCCGCGCTCACCGGCGGGGATGTAGACCGCCTCGATACAATTGCCGTCGGCTAATTGCAGCAGCCATTTGCGCGAGCCATCGTCGGACTTCTGATCCAACGCGATTTCCGGCAGCCGCACCTCGGCAGTATCGAGCAGGCGCGCGCGCAGCGCCTTGCTGAGATCGCTCATAGCGTCGAAGTCATCAACGCTGCGCTGATAGATCCATTGCAGAATCTGCCGCGCACGGAACGGCTTCTCGCCGATATCGGCGAAAAAATTCTCCAGCCCCTGGCGATCGAAATTCAACAGATTGATCTTGTCGCTTGCCATCATCTCAATATAAAACCATCAAAGCCAAACCATCAAAGCCGGATTAGTCACGGAAAACACGGAAAATACCCACTGATGAAACCCGAAGACAGGGCTTGCCCCGGCGCATCATCTCACGGATTCCGTGCTCACCTGATTTGTCCGTGAGTTACGGGTATTCCGTGGCAAACGCCTGTTCATGAATTTCCTGAATCAAAATACCCTAAACCCGCGACAAGCCGCGGGTTTAGGGTATGAAACTCAGTGCGCTAGTGTACCGCCAGCGGCAATCCCGGGCAATTGTCGGGGGTAACAGCGGACTCAGGAACGTTCCTCGATCCAGGCCATCTGAATGGCCTCCAGGATCTTCTCGCCGCAATGGGCAGGATCGTCCTGGAAATCTTCCAGGGCCAGCGTCCAGTTGCGCAGATCCACGAAGTTAACCCGCGTCGGATCGATGTCCGGATGGGCCTCATCCAGAGCGATGGCAATATCCAGGGTGTCGGTCCAGTGCATAGGTTCAGGCCCCAATCAGCGATGTTCGCTGACCATGTTGATGGTGTATTTGGGAATCTCCACGACCAGGTCAACGTTCCCGACCATGGCCTGGCAGCTCAACCGGGAATCGGGCTCCAGACCCCAGGCCTTGTCGAGCAGATCTTCCTCGCCTTCCTCCGGGGCATTGAGCGAGGTTTCGCCCTCACGGATATAGACATGGCACGTGGTGCAGGCGCAGGACTTCTCACAGGCGTGTTCGATCTCGATGCCATTGGCCAGCGCGGCATCGCAGATAGTCACCCCCGGTTCGACCTGGATCACCGCACCGTCCGGACAGATCTCTTCATGGGGTAGAAATATGATTTGGGGCATGGTTGTCTCACCTATTTGAAATCGTCGACCGCATGACCGGCCATGGCCTTGCGGATATTGGCATCCATGCGCCGCGCGACATAGTCGGCACTGGCCTTCTCCACCGCCTCGATGGCTAGCTTGATCGCGCGCGGATCATCGCTACCCCGCAGCCGTTCCAGTTCAGCCGCCGCCGTATCGATGCGGGCACGCTCGGCGGCCTGCAGAAACGCCTCGCCGTCTACAGCCAACGCCGAACTCAGCGCCTCGATCACGCGATCGGCCTCGACCTGCTGCTCGCGCAGTTTACGCGCTTCCATATCGTCGCGCGCATGAGTCATGGAATCGCGCAACATGGTTTCAATCTCATTATCCGCCAGACCATAGGACGGTTTGACGGCGATGCTCGCAGCGGCACCGCTGGTCTCTTCGCGCGCGGTGACACTGAGCAGACCATCGGCATCGACCTGAAAACTCACGCGGATGTGCGCCGCACCGGCCACCATCGGCGGAAGGCCCCGCAGTTCAAAGCGCGCCAGTGAGCGACAATCCGCCACCAATTCGCGCTCACCCTGCAGAACATGCAGCGCGATAGCGGTCTGGCCGTCTTTGAAGGTAGTGAATTCCTGCGCGCGCGCAACCGGGATCGTCGTATTGCGCGGGATGATTTTCTCGACCAGCCCGCCCATGGTCTCGATACCCAGTGACAGCGGAATCACATCCAGCAACAACATTTCATCTTCGGGCTTGTTGCCGGCGAGGATATCGGCCTGGATGGCGGCGCCGATAGCGACCACCTTATCGGGATCGATGTCGACACGCGGTGTGCGCTTGAAAAATTCGCCAACGCGTTCGCGCACCCGCGGCACGCGCGTGGAACCGCCGACCATGACGACTTCGGCAATCTCGTCGGCCTTGATGCCGGCATCGCGCAAGGTGCGCCGACAGGGACTGAGTGTCTGACCGATCAGCGGGTCGATCAACTCATCGAGTTGTGCGCGAGTCAATTCGCCGTCCCAGTGACTGCCGTCCATAAGTTCGATATGCAACGCTGCACTGTCGCTATCGGTCAGCGCCTCTTTGGCGGCGCAGGCATCGCGCAGCAAGCGGCGCATCTGTTTGTGATCGGCATCGTCACCGATACCGGCCTGCTGCATGATCCAGGCGGCAATGGCACGATCCATATCGTCGCCACCGAGCGCGGTGTCGCCGGCGGTGGCCAACACCTCGAACACACCTTTATTCAGGCGCAAAACCGAAACATCGAAGGTGCCGCCACCAAGATCGTAGACCACGATCACGCCCTCGCTGTTGCGATCCAGACCGTAGGCAACGGCCGCGGCGGTGGGTTCGTTCAACAAGCGCAATACATTCAGACCGGCCAGCGTCGCGGCATCTTTCGTCGCCTGGCGCTGAGCATCATCGAAATACGCCGGCACAGTGATGACCACACCGGCCAGTTCGCCGCCCAACGATTGCTCTGCACGCGCGCGCAGAACTTTGAGAATCTCTGCGGATACTTCGACCGGACTGACATCGCCGCCGACGGTGTGAATGCGCGGCATACCAGATACGCCGGGAACAAACGCGTACGGCAGTTGCGTCCCGAGCGCCTTGACGTCTTCGACACCACGCCCCATCAACCGCTTCGCCGAAGCGATGGTATTGAGTGGGTCTTGTGCCGCGGCGGACTTGGCTTCGAAACCGATCACGCGCCCGCCGTCCGGCAGATAGCGCACCACTGACGGCAGCAGATGGCGGCCGGCAGCATCCGGCAGCGTGTCCGCCAGGCCGCTGCGCACCGTCGCGACCAGTGAATTGGTGGTGCCCAGATCGATGCCCACCGCGAGCCGGTGCTGGTGCGGCGCGGTCGCTTGTCCGGGTTCAGAAATTTGCAGGAGTGCCATGATGTATCAGTTACCGTCTTCCAAATTCGCTTCCAGTTCCTCGGCCTCGTGGGCGAGTTTGCGGAAAAACTGCATGCGCTGAATCGCCGTCAGTGCCGGTGCGGGAATGCCATCTTGGGTCAGCGCGGCGCCGAGTTCGGTATCCAGCGCCCCCAGACGAACACCAATGCGTTCCACGATGGCGCCCAGTGTGGCGAAGGGATCCTGACTGTCGCGCGCGTCGGCCAATGCCTCGCGGAGCTCGATCTGCTCCATGAGGAAAGCGGAATCCTGATGCGTGTTGCGCTCATCGTCGAAGTGATGACCGCGTAATTCCAATAGATAACGCCCACGCGCCAGGGCATCCTTCAGCACCCGATAACCTTCATTGATCTGCGTTGCCTGCTGCATGGCGATGCGACGTTCCTGATCACCCGCACTGGCAAAGCGATCCGGGTGCACCAAGCGCTGCAAGTCGCGATAGCGTTGATCCAACGTCGCACGATCGACGGCGTAGCTTACCGGCAAGCCAAACAGTGTGAAATAGTTCTGTCTGAGATCGAGGGACATCTGAATTAAGTCGATGGGTAAGTCGGCGAGAAAGTCGCGACGGATAGGGGATTAAAATCGCGCCCCTGTGTGGGGCGCGGTTAGTCAGACTCAGATGTTGAAGCTTTCACCGCAGCCGCAGCTATCCTTCACGTTCGGGTTATTGAACTTGAAGCCCTCGTTCAGGCCTTCCTTGCCATAGTCGAGTTCGGTGCCGTCCAGATAGACCAGGCTTTTGGGATTGACGATGACCTGCACACCGTAGCTCTCGAACACCTGATCTTCGGGCTCCACGGCATCGACGAATTCCAGCACATAAGCCATACCCGAGCAGCCCGTGGTCTTCACACCCAGGCGCAGACCCACGCCTTTGCCACGGTTACTCAGGAATTTCTGCACCCTCTCGGCAGCGGATTCGGTCAATGTAATCGCCATTGTTTGTCGCCCTGCGCCTCAGGCGCTCTTACTCGCCGACGTCTTGACCTTGCTTGGCCTGGTAATCTGAAATGGCCGCCTTGATGGCGTCTTCGGCCAGGACTGAACAGTGGATTTTCACCGGCGGCAACGCCAGCTCTTCGGCGATCTGCGAATTCTTGATCTGCTGCGCCTCGTCCAAGGTCTTGCCCTTGACCCATTCGGTCAGCAGGCTGCTCGAGGCAATCGCGCTTCCACAGCCATAGGTTTTGAACTTGGCGTCTTCGATCACGCCCTGCGCGTTCACCTTGATCTGCAATTTCATCACGTCGCCGCAAGCCGGAGCGCCAACCATACCGGTGCCGACACTGCTGTCGTCCTTGTTCATGCTGCCGACATTGCGCGGATTTTCGTAATGATCGAGTACTTTTTCGCTGTAGGCCATGGTTATTACCTCTCTGTTGCTGTTGCTCGTTCTTGGTAGCCGCTCAATGCGCTGCCCACTGCACCGAACTGAGATCGATGCCATCCTGATGCATCTCCCACAACGGCGAGAGTTCGCGGAGCTTCGACACCTTGCCTTTGACCAATTCAATGGTGTAATCGATTTCGGCTTCGGTGGTGTAGCGACCTATCGTAAAACGGATAGAACTGTGTGCGAGTTCGTCATTGCGGCCCAATGCGCGCAACACATACGACGGCTCCAAGGAAGCGCTGGTGCAGGCGCTGCCTGAAGACACAGCCAAATCTTTAAGGGCCATGATCAGGCTTTCGCCTTCGACGAAATTGAAACTCACATTCAGATTGCCGGCCACGCGCTGGTCGAGGTCGCCGTTCACATAAACCTCGTCCATGCCCTTCAGACCGTTCCATAGACGGTTGCGCAGCCCGAGAATACGCGCGGACTCGGCGGCCATTTCTTCCTTGGCGATGCGAAACGCCTCGCCCATTCCGACGATCTGATGCGTTGCCAGCGTACCCGAGCGCAGACCGCGCTCATGACCACCGCCGTGCATTTGCGCTTCCAGGCGGACACGGGGCTTGCGCTGCACATACAGTGCACCAATGCCCTTGGGGCCATAGATTTTATGTGCCGAGAAGCTCATCAGATCAACCGGCAGGTTTTCCAAATCGATCGCCACCTTGCCGGGGCTCTGTGCGGCATCAACATGCAGCAGCACACCACGTGCGCGGCAGATTTCGCCGAGCTTGGCAATGTCCTGAATCACGCCGATCTCGTTATTCACATGCATCACCGATGCGAGCAACGTATCTGCGCGCAGTGCCGCCGTGAACTTGTCCAGATCGAGCAGGCCATTAGGCAGCGGTTCCAGGTAGGTGACTTCGAAGCCTTCACGTTCCAACTGCCGACAGCTATCGAGCACCGCCTTGTGTTCAGTCTTCACCGTGATCAGATGTTTGCCCTTCTTCTGATAGAAGTGGGCCGCGCCTTTGATCGCTAGATTATTCGGACTCGGTGGCACCGCTGGTGAAGACGATTTCCTTGGGGTCCGCGCCGACCAGTGCCGCAACCTGTTCACGGGCACGTTCGATCGCCGCCTCAGCGTCCCAACCAAACTGATGGCTGCGCGAAGCCGCGTTGCCAAAGCCACCCTCACGGGTCAGGTAGCGACACATCAATTCCGCTACCCGCTCATCAACCGGGTTCGTTGCACTGTAATCCAGATAAATCGGCGTCTTAACTGTCATGTCCATTCCTGTTATCTCTCGCCTGCTTGAGTAACCAACCGGTATGCATTGCCCTTTGTGGGCGCATATCAGGCGCGTGCTGAACTGAACGCCACCGGCACTTCCACAACATCCTGCTTGAGCGCGGCTCGATCCTGGCGATCGGCGATTTCACGCACCCCACCACGCTCCATTAAATGCCCCAGCGTGATTTCGCTGAGGAAATTGCGTATCTGATCGCTCAGATCGGTCCACAAATCATGTGTCAGACAGCGCTGATCGTTGTGGCAATTGGACATGCCACCACAGCGTGTCGCATCAACCCCTTCATCAACGGCCGTGATCACGTCGGCGATGGCGATTTGCAGCGATGGACGGCTCAGGGAATAGCCGCCACCCGGCCCGCGGGTACTCTCCACCAGGCCTTCTTTGCGTAACCGCGTGAACAACTGCTCTAAATAGGAGAGCGATATGCCCTGGCGCTCCGATATTTCGGCGAGCTTGACCGGACCGTGCCCACAATGCATTGCGAGATCGAGCATCGCAGTCACTGCATATCGGCCTTTTGTCGTCAGTTTCATGATTCAACCCGAGCTGTTAGACTTCGCTGCCGCTTCCGATGGGTGGCTAAGGTGCCATACCTTAGTATTTTAGTCAACTATTCGAACTGCCCGGTTTTTGCTCATCCTCAGACTCCAGGCGCTGCTCCGTTGCCGGTGATGTATCGCCTAGCTGACATGCCCCCAACGAAGGCATATCCGTCTCCGCAAGTTCCGCGCCCAACGCCTTCATGCCTTTGCACATTTCTTCCAGCCGCTGGTCCATGACGTGCATGTGATCAAGCATACAATTGATCGCGTTTGCAACCGGATCGGGCATGTCTTTGGTGGTGCCGTAGGCATCGAAACCCATCTTGCGGGCGATAGCCTCGCGATGCTCATTCGCCTCATCCTGGCGCACTGCAACAACACGTCCGGGGATGCCAACGACCGTGGAACCGGCCTGTACATCTTTGAGGACCACGGCGTTCGAGCCGATGCGCACGCTGTCACCGATGGTGATGGGCCCCAGTACCTTGGCGCCCGCGCCAATGACCACATCGGCACCGAGCGTAGGGTGGCGTTTACCCTTCTCCCAGCTGGTGCCGCCCAGCGTAACGCCGTGATAAAGCGTGCAGTCATCGCCAATTTCAGCCGTTTCGCCGATCACCACGCCCATGCCATGATCGATGAAAAGACGCCGCCCAATACGCGCGCCAGGATGAATTTCGATACCCGTCAGCCAACGCATCAACATCGATATAAAACGTGCCAGCCATTTCAGGTCGGCATTCCAGAGACCATGCGCCAGCCGATGCCCAGTACTGCGTGCAAGCCGGGATAGGTCGTCAGCACCTCGAATGTAGTGCGCGCCGCCGGATCGCGGTCGAATACGCAACGCACGTCTTCTCGCAAGCGTTCGAACATGTCGATAAGAACCCGATGTGTGTGAACTGCCCGGTGACAAGCACCAAGCTAAGGGACTCGGAAAAACCAACTCGATGACTCAAGTATTGTAACGACTTGCTATCACTCTGGATAGATTAACCCTCTGAGTCATGGCGAGATTCAGAGCATTATCCAGATCTGACAGACCTCAAGAACGGGTGTTGGCAATACGCGCCTTGTCCTGCGCGGCACTGAGGATCCCACGCAGAATATTCATCTCGTTGTTGTCGGGATGAACCCGCTGAAACAGCCTTCGCAACCGACGCAGCAGCTGGCGCGGATTTGCAGGATCGTAAAAACCCAGCTCGGTGACGGTCTGTTCGAGATGGGCGAAGAAACGCTCCATTTCCGCCGCACTGCACGGTGGTGATTCCGGCGGTGAGCCCTGCCATTCACCGTCTTGCTGTGCCATATAGACTTCATAGGCGATGACCTGAACGGCCTGCGCCAGATTCAGCGAGGAATAGTCCGGATTCGAGGGAATATGCACGAGCGCATGACAGCGTTCGAGTTCTTCGTTGGTCAGTCCTGACTGCTCGCGCCCGAACACCAACGCGACCGGCGTATGCGAACTCGCTTCGTGCACATGACGCGCACAGGTGCGAGGGTCGTATTCCGGCCAAGGCAGACTGCGCAGCCGCGCGCTCGCACCGATGACCAGCCCGCACTCGGCCACCGCTTCTTCCAAGGTATCGCAACAACGCGCCCGCGCGAGCAGATCGTCAGCGCCCGAGGCGCGCGCGGTTGCGTCGGCGCTGGGAAATTGTGCTGGGCGCACCAGTACCAGCTGATCCAGGCACATGTTTTTCATCGCCCGTGCCACCGCGCCGATATTGCCAGGATGGCTGGTCTGCACCAGCACAATGCGAACATTGCTCAGCATGCGCCTAGCTCGCTTTCAAGGCGCGACGGGCGGCAAGGCCGCGGCGCAGAACGTCACCAACTCAGGCAGCAGGGCCTGCCACGCGGCATTGGCCGCTTGCGCACCGCCATACGGAGTTTGTGCCTCAAGCGGCTTTTCTACCGCGAAGGCATGACTCGCCAAGACGCGACGCGTGCCCAGATCGACCAACTGCGCACGCAGGCGCAGCTGGAATCGACTCGGTTGCGCGCGAAAATCCAGGCTGAATTCGAGTATCTCGGTATCCAGGCGCAATTGCGGCGTCGCCGGCGAACCGGTGCGCAGCACCGCCGCGAAATGCCCGCTGGACTCGAAAGATTCGATCAGCCCCGGCAACAACAACTGTGCGGGCACATCGGACCAGCGGCTGCGCGCGTAATAGCGCAAGGTGTAATCCTGTTGCCGATAGGCCATACGCGGCGTATCCAGGTCCGGCCGCACCTGCGGCCGTGCAATCAATAGCACCGGGCCGGCTGGGGCAGGCTGGACAGCTGGCACCGCTGGCGTGTCGAGCGTGAAATATTCGACGGCCACGACCTCGGGACGCGGTAACACTGAGCAGGCTTGTAGCAAGCCGAACAGAATGATGACAGCACTGCGGCCAACAGTTTTTTTCATAAACACGCTCATTCTCCCGGTCCCGGCCCATCCAGTTGCGGCCCATACAAGACCGCACGAGGGTCTTCCTCCAAACGTTCACTCAGACGCTGAAAATTCGCGGTCAACTGGCGCAGCTCGATAACCAATGCATCGACTTCCGGGAGGGTGCTACCACCCAACGACTGTAGCGTGTCACCACCCGTGTTGAGTTTTGCACGCGCGTCACGCGTCGCCGCCGTCATTTCCTTTGACAGCGTTTCGATACTGGACACCGCCGTATCGACACGTGCCAGCAGATCCGGCATGCGCTCGCTGGCGCTGGCCAGATTGTGCGAGAAGGTAGAAAAATTGACCATGCCGTCGCCCAAGGACTGGCGCTGATCGGCCAAAGCTGCGGACAACAGGTCAGCGTTCTTCAGAATACTCATAACACTCTCACGCGCCTGCGGTGTGAGCATCTGATGCAAGTCGTGCGTGACCATGTTCAGATTTCCGACCAGTTCCGACATCGCCGAGTCGACACGTGTGAACAGCGATTGTCCAGGCTGAATCACCGGGTAGGGCTCGCCCGGTTTTGCCGTAAGCTCTGGCGCATCGCGGCTACCGCCGGACAGTTCAATGGACGCGATGCCGGTCACTCCCTGCACATCCAATTTGGCGACGGTGTCTTCCTTGATCTTCACGGCAGTGTCGATTTCCATGGTCACTTGAACCAGCTCAGGACTGTCCGGCACCAGACTCAGAGCCTTCACATTACCGACCTGCACGCCGCGGTATTTGACCGGCGCATCGATAAACAACCCGGATACGGATTCGTTCATGTACACACGATACGTGCTGGACTCACGCGAGATATCGCCGTAGGCCAACCACAGACTCGCGCCCACCGTGATCGTACCCAGGATCATGACGAACAAGCCGACGATAACGTAATGAACGCGAGGTTCCATACAAAAATAATCTCAGGTCAATGCAGATTTAGGTTGTGCCGCACGCGCACGCGGGCCTTCGAAATACACGCGGACCGCTGGATGATCCAGTTTCGCCAGCTCAGCCATCGGCGCCACCGCGATCACCCGCCGTTCAGCCAAAACAGCGACCCGATCGGCGACCAGCCACAACGAATCCAAATCGTGTGTCACCATCACCACGGTCAGGCCCAGCCATTGTTTCAGTCGCAGCACCAGTTCGTCAAAGGCCGAGGCGCTGGCCGGATCGAGCCCGGCAGTGGGCTCGTCGAGAAACAGCAGCTGCGGGTCCAAGGCCATGGCCCGCGCCAGAGCTGCGCGTTTGATCATGCCACCGCTGAGTTCGCTGGGATATTTCAGCGCCGACTCAGCCGGCAGACCGGCCTGCTGAATCTTCAGTAACGCTATCTGGTCAATCAGAGAATTGTCCAGTCGTGTGTGTTCTCGCAACGGCACACCGACGTTCTGCAATACCGTCAGTGCGCTGAACAACGCGCCCTGCTGGAACAACACCCCGAAACGCTGCCGCAATCGCTCCTGTACAGGTGTCGGCGCGTTCACACTCTCCTCACCGAACAGGCGAATCGAACCGGCGCTCGGCTGGCGCAACATGATCATCTCTTGCAACAAGGTGGTCTTGCCGCTACCGCTACCGCCGACCAGCGCCAGCACCTCGCCGCGCTGCACGTCCAGATCCAGATTTTCGTGGATCACCGTCTTGCCGAAGCGTGTACATATACCACGCATTTCGATGGCGGGTGTTGCAGCGTCCGTCATGTCATATACCCAACCAGCTGAACAACACCGAGAACTGCGCATCGGCAACGATTACCAGGAAGATGGACTGCACCACCGACAATGTCGTGTGCCGGCCAACGCTGGCCGCACTGCCAGACACACGGAAGCCCTGATAGCAGCCGACCATAGCGATAATCAGCGCAAACACCGGCGTCTTACAAATACCCAGCAGGAATGAACGCGCGGACACTGCTTCCTGCAAGCGATCGATAAACGGTGCGAAACCCAGACCCATCTGCAACTTCGCCAGCAACATGCCACCGACGATGCCGGCCACATCGGCGAACACAGTCAGCAGCGGCAGCGCGATACACAGTGAAAGCACACGCGGGATCACCAATAGGTCCATGGGGTCGATGCCGATGGTGCGCAGCGCGGCAATCTCCTCGGTAATCTGCATGGTACCGATCTGCGCTGTGTACGCCGAGCCAGTGCGGCCGGCAACGATGATCGCCGCCAGAATCGGGCCCAATTCACGCGTCATCGAGAGGCCGATCAGGTCCGCGATGTAGATGTTGGCGCCGAAGGCCTTCAACTGCACCGCGCCCTGGTAGGCGAATACCACACCCATCAAAAATGACAGCATGCCAACGATGCCCAGCGCCATCACGCCGGACTCATATACATCCACCCACAGGGCGCGCCAGCGAATGCGCCAAGGTTGCAGCAACAGCACGACCCCGCGCGCCATGACCGCGCCAAAAAAAGACATGAAGCAATACAGATTTTCAAGACCGACCCAGGTCTGGCGTCCGACCTGCGCCAAGCCGCTGAGCTGTGACACCTGTGGCAGTTGCGCCTCGCCCATTTCACTGACGCGCGCAAACAAGTCGGCGAACGGCGCGCTCAGACCTTCGATGTTCGAGACTTGGTTTTGCCCGGCTGCCCGCAGTTGCAGACGCCGCAAAACCCACGCACCGGCCGTATCCAAGGCCGTTACCGCGCCCGCGTCCAGGGTCACCGTCGCACCGGTTGGACCCGTCCACGATTCGATTTTGTGAGCCACTGCGCCAAGCGCATCCACAGTCCAACGGCCACGACATTGGATACGCTCCGCGTCCCAGTCGAGCTGTGCGATATCGGTAGCTTGCTTCATAGCCGGGGAGTCTCCGGCATAGGACGGCTGTTTTCAAGGCAGCCGCGTATGGGAATGTCAGGCGTGTCGCCTGACACCGTTATCAGGTGGGCTTGCGCGTGGCGTCTTCGATCCACTTTTTGATCCGGGCCGCATCGCCGACCCCCGAGTATTTACCCTGCGAGTTGAGCAGTACGATGATCACCGAACGCCCGGCAATCCGTGCCTTCATCACCAGGCAACGGCCGGCCTCGTTGATATAGCCGGTCTTGCTGACCGCGATGTCCCACTCGGATTTCCGCACCAGTGGATTGGTGTTCTTGTATTCGAGCGGATGGGAATTGCGTGCTGTCTTTTGCAGGCGCGAGGGGCAGGTGGTGTACTCCTTGATGAGTGCATACCCGTTTGCCGCGCGCACGATCTTGGCCAGATCTTCCGCGGTGGATACATTGTGGCCATCCAGTCCGGTCGAATCGGCGTAGCTGGTATTGCGCAATCCCAAGGCTCGCGCCTTGCGGTTCATTGCCGCGATACAGGCACTGCGACCGCCCGGATAGGTCCGCGCCAAGGCGGACGAGGCACGATTTTCGGAAGACATCAGCGCCAGATGCAGCAACTCACGGCGCGTCAGTGTCACGCCCACTTGCAAACGTGAAGTCGTGCCGCGCAGACGGTCGAGATCATCTTTGGTGATGGTGATGCGGGTATCCATCGGCAGTTTGGCGTCGAGCACCACCATCGCTGTCATCAGTTTGGTCAGTGAAGCAATCGGTGCGCGTTCAGTGGCATGCTTGCTGTACAGCCGTGCGCCGGTGCTTTCATCGATCACCAGGGCCTTCGCCGATTTGAGATCGAGCCGGCGCTGATACGCGGGGTCTTGCAGGGTTTCCGTAACAGAGACACTGGCGATCAGATTGGGCTCGGCGCGTGGCTTAGCCGCGTAACCCGGAGCGGCGAGCGCGATGAGCGCGCAGCCCAAGAAAATTTTATGTAGCAATGTTTCGATCAGTCGCATTGAGTACACCCTGCAGCTTGTGGTGTCGACTGGGCCGAACCCGTCGGAGAAGACCGTCCTTATCCAGCCAGCGTAGCTACCTGTGCACGTCCTGTGCATGGAGGATTAGTTTCCAGCATATCGCGATAACATTCAAGCGGTAATCACCATTAATTCATGTACCGGTTCGCCGCGTAATTTTGCATCTGTGCGTTACGTCAATGCGAATGCAAGAAGCCTTGCTGCGGCATAGCCTCAGCGCGATGAAAAAAATCGACTAGGCCCGCTCGAAGCCGAAGGCGATCACAGCGTCGATGCGCTCGACGGCACTTGCGCACAACAGCAGACGATCGAAGCCGAGGGCGACACCGCTGCACTCCGGCAAACCTGCATCCAATGCACTCAACAGACGCTCATCAAGCGGCATCAACGACCGGCCGGCGACTGCGCGCAGCGCGTTTTCCTGCTCGAAGCGGCGACGTTGCTCGACGGCATCGCCAAGCTCGTGAAAACCGTTTGCAAGTTCCACGCCATCGAGATAGCACTCGAAGCGCGCCGCGACCGGCGGCGTAGCGGCGATCACGCGCGCAAGGGCCGCCTGACTGGCGGGATAGTCAGAGACAAACACCAGGCCGGTGAGTTGCGGTTCGATAATGTGCGTCAACACCAGATCGCGCCAGGCATCGACATCCTCATCGTTCATGCTCACTGGCGGTTGGTGACCATGGCGTTCCAGACAGACACGTAGTTCATTTGCAGGAGCCGTCAATCCATCCACGCCGGCGAACTGCATAAACAAATCACGGTAGCGGTAATGCACGGCCACGGGTAGCTCGCGTACACCAGCCAAGGCACTGCGCAACAGCTGTTCGACTTCGTCGATCAACGCAGGCAGATCGAAACCGAGGCGGTACCATTCCAGCAACGTGAACTCGGGGTTGTGACGCGCACCCGCCTCGCCATCGCGGAACACCCGGCAAATCTGATAGATGCTGCCGCTGCCCGCCGCGAGCAGACGCTTCATGGGAAATTCGGGCGAGGTATGCAGATACAGCCGCCCCGAGGCGGGTGCGCGCGGACCGCGATAGTCGATGCTGAAACTGTCGAGATGCGGCGCGGGCGTGGCCGCGGCGGACAACATGGGCGTCTCGACCTCGAGCACGGCGCGTTGAGCGAAAAAGCGCCGCACACGCGCCAGCAACCGCGCGCGTAGACGCAAGGTTTCAAGTGAGGCTGTGGGCTGCCAATCGGAAGACATACTGGCTATGGCGCTCCCCTCACCCAAACCCTCCCGCCGGGAGAGAGGGCATGAGTCGGGCGAACGTGGCTCAAGAACCTTACGGCCCTATTCTTTGGCGCGTGAGACGTATTCGCCGCTGCGGGTATCGACCTTGAGCAGGTCGCCGATATTGATGAACAGCGGCACGCGCACCACCGCGCCGGTTTCCAACGTCGCTGGCTTGCCACCGCCGCCGGAGGTATCACCGCGCACACCAGGATCGGTCTCAGTGACGGCCAGGATCACATGATTAGGCGGAACCACGGTCAACGGCACGCCGTTGTACAGGGTCATGACGCAGATATCCTGTTCCTTGAGCCATTTGGCGCTGTCGCCGACCGCGGTGGCATCGGCGGCGAATTGTTCAAAGGTCTCCGGCACCATGAAATGCCAGAATTCGCCATCGTTATATAGATACTGCATATCGGTATCCATCACGTCGGCGCCTTCCAGGTTTTCGCCGGATTTGAAGGTACGCTCGATGACGCGACCACTTTTGAGGTTGCGCAGTCTGACACGGCTGAAGGCCTGGCCCTTGCCCGGCTTCACAAACTCGTTTTCGATAATCGCGCAGGGATCGCCGTCCAACATGACTTTGAGCCCGCCCTTGAATTCACTGGTATTATAAGTTGCCATCGACTGTTTCCGCGGTAATGGGGTAATGAAATAGATGCCTGCATTTATGGGTGCCAGCGCTCGAAATGCGCGCTGACTCGCGTGTACACTGCACGCCCGCGTTCCGGACCTGCCGGTCGCCCGATTGATCGACACGATTTCCGACATGAACAAAACGGCGCCCATCATACCTCTATATTCCGACGCCGAACATGCGCCCGCGTGGCGACGCGCCTTGGCCAACGCCGTGACGCAGCCAGCCGAGTTGTTGGCACTGCTGGGGTTACCGGAGGAACCCGCGGGTGCCGCGGCAGCAGGAGAATTCGGGCTGCGCGTACCGCGCGGATTCATCGCCCGCATGCGCCCCGGTGACCGCCAGGATCCCTTGTTATTACAGGTTCTGCCTGACTCGGTGGAATGCCAAGCAACCGAGGGCTATCTGACCGACCCGCTCGGCGAGGCGGCGGCGATGGCTGCGCCCGGGCTGCTGCACAAATATCGCGGCCGGGCGTTGCTGACGCTGACCGGCGCCTGCGGCATTCACTGCCGCTATTGCTTCCGCCGCCACTATCCCTACGCCGAGGCCAATCCGACCGGCCAGCATTGGGCGCAGGCCCTCGCCTATCTCGCCGCCGATCCGAGCATCCACGAAATCATCCTCAGCGGCGGCGACCCACTGTCGCTGCCTGACGCACGCCTCGCCGATTTGGTCACCGAACTCGCGGCCATTCCCCACCTGCGTCGTCTACGCATTCATAGCCGGCTGCCCGTGGTTCTCCCCGAGCGCATAACCGACACCTTTCTGACCTGGCTAACCGCCTCTCGATTGCGGCCGGTAATGGTAGTACATGCCAACCATCCCCACGAAATCGACGCGGATGTGCAGTCAGGACTGCGTCGTCTGGGCGGTGCGGGCGTCCCGGTGTTGAATCAGTCGGTCCTGCTGCGCGGTGTCAATGACCACGCCGACACCTTGAGCACGCTGTCCGAAACCCTCTTCGAAGCCGGTGTACTGCCCTATTACCTCCACCAACTGGATCGGGTCCGCGGGGCTGCGCACTTCGCGGTAGACGATACACGGGCGCGCACCCTAATCCGCGCGCTCCGGACACGCCTGCCCGGCTATCTGGTCCCGCGACTGGTACGTGAACAAGCCGGCGAACCCGCCAAAACCCCGCTCTAATCCCCACAGTCCTCGCAGCGCCTCGTCCTCGCCGGCAATCCATTATAGAAATCGGCCCAATTGCCGTAATAGTGGGAGACTCGGACAACGCTATGACGGAACCGCCATGGATCAGCAGACACTCGGCCACCGGCCAACCAACAGTACCACCTTCGACCCGCGACCGACTCAGGTCGAACAGTGGATCAGGGATCTTCCGCTCGCCAACATAGGCGAAAGCAGTCGTCTGTTGTACGAAGCCTTGCACGAAACCCAAGGCCTCGACCTCCCGGCGGATCAGCGTTTCCGCCTGCTTGAACAACTGCGCATACCCATTAACGCGGTTCTCGAGGCGATGAAAATTCATTATGTCGGCAAGGCGCTTCCACTCGCCGAAAAAGGCCGCCAGACGGCGGCGTTGTCACAGGCACTCATGCGACAGATGGCGCGGGGTTACCATAAATCGCTTGGTGCCCAGGGCAAACACAGCACGTTAGCCACACAGCGTGCGCTGTCCTATCTCGGTCAAATGCTGTTACGCGCCTATCAGGTCTACGCCCCTTATCCGGATGGTGTCTGGCTTGCGATCCACAGACTCTATCAGCAGGCCGATGTGCAGGGTTATGCACAGACCGCCATCAAAGAAAACATCACCAACAGCGAATGCGATCGATCCATCGAGAATGTCTATAAACACATCCTGCTATTGGCATTAGCCTGCCCGTACCGCCTGCGCCAAGGTGAAGTCGAACGTATCGACGCCTGGTTATGCGAATGGGCTCAGCATGCGACACTCACCCGCATCACCGAGGCCCGTAGCCCCAACGGGATGTTCGTGACTAATTTCACTGCCGACGATCCACCGACTTATCTGGTACTGCGTGCGATTAAATACAATCCGGAATCCTGTCGGCTGTTGAATGCCGCGCGACTGGCCGATTCGATCCGTGAAACCCTGGGACGCCAGCGCCGCGAACAAGGTAACAAGGCCCAGCACATCAACGACCATACGCTACGCCGCCTGATGCTCGCCTGGGGCGTCATGCCCCAGCGCCGCTTCTCGCGCACACAGAAACACTCCACCGCCGTGGTCGCTATGGGCCTGAGCACGGCTCACTATTTCATCAGCGGTGAAAATGAGATTGCCGAGGGTAATAACGGCGCCACTCGTTTATTCAACAAACCCGCCAATTTCACGGCCAGTAATACCGCCGAGCAGGCGGGAAAAATGCCAGATCTGTGGGAACTGACCGACATGCACCTCGCACGCGGCGCGCAGCCTCAAGCGATCGACAGTCAGTACATTGAATTCACGCCCGGCCACGACCCGCTTGCGGTCAAGTCGCAGATGAAAACACCTGCGGCCCCGGCGCAACAGATGCCGGCCTACCAAACGCATCTCTGGAAAATGATCAACGTCAGCGCCGGCGGCTATCGCCTGCTGTGGGACAACCGTGAGAATTCGCAGGCGCAGGTTGGTGAATTACTGGGGTTGCGCGAGAATAATGAACTCGATAGCTTCCACCTGAGCCTGGGCGTTGTACGCTGGATGAAATGTGAAACCGAGTTGGGTTTGGAACTGGGCGTGGAGATGCTGGCGCCTGGCGCGGTCGCGGTTGGCACCAAAATTCATAAGATCAATGGCGACAATGAGTACCTACGCAGTTTGCTCTTGCCCGCCAACAAGGCACTCGGTCAGCCGGCCACCCTGCTGACGCCGGCCTTGCCCTACCACATTGGCGACATTCTCATGGTGAGCAGTCACGGCAAAGAGGCGCGGGTCGAGCTTACCAAAATCATGGAAAACACTGGCTCGTTCGCCCAGTATCAGTTCCAGCCGCTGGATAGCCAGTCCGAAGCCGCCCCCAAGCCGAGCGACAACGCCGACAAGGCGGACGACTTTTCAGCACTGTGGACTCAGCTTTAACGCAAGAATCCGCTCAGAATATTTCGGCAAAGGGCGTCGGGTAGATCACCTGCCCGCCATCCTTGAGCGCGCCCGCCACTAATTCCATGGCGGTGAGCGCGTCAGCCGGCAGGCGCAAATTGGACGTGAGCCCCCAGTTCGCCGCTGGCTGAAACTCAAAACGCCCGTAGTAGTCCGGTTGGCCAGCGACAATAATCGCCACGTAGCGCATATCCTTCGCCCGGCCAATGGCGGCTTGAATCAGCGCCGAGCCGATCCCGCGATGCGATTGCGACGGCACCACCGACATCGGCCCCAGCGCCAACACCGTCTTGCCATCGTTGCCATGCTGCAGTTTGACCTTGGACAGCAGCAAGTGACCGACGATACGACCGTTGAGTTCGGCGACCAGCGACAAATCCGGGATAAATTCCGCCGAGCCACGAATCGCACTGACCAAGCGCGCCTCGGCCTCGCCCTGAAACGCACTGAGATTGACCACGTCGATCGCCCTGACGTCCTCGGGAACTTCCGCCCTGACAATGACCTCTTGCATACGTTACTCCAGGTTGTTGCGGCCCGTTTGCACGGGTCAGGTGACAGTGTGGACCAAATCAGCACAGCCCATCCCTACAGCAAGTCTTTCATGTGTGATGCTAACAGGATTCCGGGGCATGGAAAACCGGAGTCGATTGCGGTACAACACACATCGCCGTACGCTGCCCCCTGGTTCAGATCCATTCCAGCATGCCGATACAGCCAGGGAATCAGCAGCGGTAAGATACCCCGATCAGGAAACCCGACAGGGCAGTGGAGGAAGTAGTGCGCAAGGAACAACAGACACTGCGTCTGATCATCATCGAAGAAACCCAGAACGACGCCGAGGCCATCGCCAACATCCTGCGGGGCGCGGGCTATGCCGTGCGCTTCATGTACGCCAAAGATCAAGCGGAACTGGAACAGGCACTGGAGCAACAAGTGCCCGACCTGATTCTATGTGCGCAAGCGTTGGAAGCGCTGCGCCTGGAGCAGGTGATCGAACTGCTGCACGCCCGCTCGCTGAACGTCCCGCTGATCGCCATCGGCGCGACCGCTGACGAACCCAATGTCATCGAGGCACTGCGTGCCGGCGCCACCGATCTGGTGTCGTTCGACGCGCCGGAACATCTACTCCTGGTCCTGGTCCGCGAACAGCGCAACCTGGAAATGCAGAGCAGTCTGAATTACTACCGTGCCGGACATAAAGAAAGCGAACGCCGCTGTCGTTCATTGCTGGACAGTTCGCGCGATTCCATCGCCTATGTGCACGACGGCATGCACATCTATGCCAACAGTTCGTATCTTGAAATGTTCGGCTTCGGCAATCTGGACGAAATCGAAGGCACGCCGATCATGGACATGGTCGCTGGCGACGATCAAGGTAGCTTCAAAGAATTTCTGCGCAACTATGGCAAAAATGAGAGCGGCATGGAGGCCAGCCTCGACGTCAAATGCGTCAGCGCCAAAGGCAGCTTCAATGCCAAGATGGAATTCACGCCGGCCACCATCGACGGCGAACCCTGCACCCAGATCCTCATTCGCGATCAAGCAATCGGCGACAAGGAACTTGAACAGAAGCTGAAATACCTGAGCAAGCAGGACGTGCTGACCGGATTGTATAACCGTCAATACTTCATGGAAGAACTCGAACTCGCCGTGAATAACGCCCGGGCGGGCTCCGGCAACAGTGGTTTGTTGTATATCTTGATCGACAACTTCAAGGCGGTGAAGGAATCGGTAGGACTGGGCGCCAGCGACTTGGTGGTCAGCGACATCGCAAATCTGATCAAGAACAAGGTTGGCGCGCTCGGCCTGCCCGCACGTTTCGGCGACAGTTCCTTCACCGTACTGATCAAAGGCAAAGACGCCGCTGCAAGCCAAACCTTGGCAGATGAATTACGCCGCGCCGTCGAGGAACACATTCTCGATATCGAAGGCCGCTCACTCACCCTGACCACCAGCATTGGCATCAGCCTGGTCACCGAAAGTTCACCGGGCGCGCAGGAAATCCTCTCGCGCGCCGATCTGGCCTGCGAAGTCGCGCGCTCATCCGGCGGCAATCGCGTTCACCTGCACAATCCAGTGGCCGACGAACAGGTCGGGCGTGAACGTGAGCAACAGTGGAATCACCTCATTCATGAAGCGTTGAGCGAAGACCGCTTTCATCTCGTCTACCAGCCCATCGTCAGCCTGCAAGGTGAAATCGACGAGAAGTATGAAGTCTTGCTGCGCATGCGCGACAGCGAAGGTGAAGATATCCGTCCCGGACAATTCCTACCGGTCGCCATGCAGACCGGACAGATCGTCGAGATTGACCGCTGGGTCATTCGCAAGGCTGCAGAAGTTCTGGCCGAACGCCGCCGTAATGGCGCCAGCACGGTGTTCTTCATCAAACTCTCGGGGCCAACACTGGACGATCACGAACTGCCCATCTGGATCAGCCAGGTACTCAAAGAAGCGCGTTTGGCGAGCGACGCCATTGTGTTTGAGATCGCCGAAAATGACGCCAGCGAACACCTGAAGGGCGCAAAGGCCTTTGTCGCCACAATCAGCAGCCTGCACTGTAAAACCTCGCTGGAGCATTTTGGCAGCAGCCCGAATTCCTTCCAACTGCTGAAGCATCTGCCGGTCGACTACCTGAAGATCGACGGCAAGTTCATCCACAACCTGATGCGCGACACCGACAATCAGGCGGTCGTGAAATCCATCGTGGATATGGCGCGCTCCATGAACAAGGTCTGCATAGCCGAGTTCGTCGAGGACGCCAGCAGCCTCACCGTGCTGTTCCAATACGGCATCCAGTACATCCAGGGTTACTTCCTGGCTGAGCCGACCGAAGGCCTGAATTACGATTTCACCGAAGGCTCGATGTAAAAAAAGGCGGCCGAATGGCCGCCTTTTGGTCCCTTACAGGCGCTCCTGCCCACCTCAAATTCCCTTCGAGTCGACCCTCCGCTGGCGCAATCCCTGCCTCCTTCCCTATCGATCTGGCGCTCATCTTTTCTCATTGTTTCCATAAGTTAAACCCCATCCCGCGTCAAATCGACGACGCCGCCCGAGGCGATTTCAGACTTTCACGAATTCTGCTCAGGTATCTCACTTAATATTCAGTCGTTTGATCGGCATCACCCGCCACTGCATGCACGGCTGCACAAAGAGTTGCCGCGCGATGCCCTACGCGAACTTCAGCATATTCGTACAGGCGCAGAATTGTTGTTTGGCACAGCGTGCGCGATCGCGCGCCATTTATGCAGCGTGTGCGCCGACTGATATGCTGTGCGCGCATGAACAATCCATTACAGGCCACCGCACCCGATCGCCACGCCAGCGTCCACGCCTCCGCCGGAACCGGTAAGACATGGCTGTTAGTCACGCGCATGTTGCGCTTGCTGTTGGCGGGCGCAGCGCCTGAAAACATTCTCGCTGTCACCTTCACGCGCAAAGCCGCTGCCGAAATGCTGCAGCGTCTCAATGAACGTTTGGCGCAACTCGCCAGCGGCACTGATGAGGAGGTCGATGCGGCACTGCGTGCGATGGGCGAGAAACCCGATGACGCGCTGCGCGAGCGCGCCCGGCGGCTCTATGAAAACCTGCTGTTCGCACCACACGCGCTGCGTGCAACCACCTTTCACGCCTTCTGCCAGGAGATCCTGCAACGCTTTCCGGTCGAGGCCGAGGTACCACCCGGATTCGAATTGCTGGAAGCCGAATCCGAACTGATCGAAGAGGCCTGGGATGCGCTGTATGCCGAGGCCACGTTGAAACCCGACGGCAAAACTGCACACGCCCTGGAAACGCTGTTCGACGGCTGCAATGGCCTCGGCAACACCCGTCAGGCCGTCAACAGTTTTCTACAACAGCGCATCGACTGGTGGGCCTATACCGCGGGTCATACAGATACTCTGGCCCATGCCGAGGCGCGTAGCCACGCCTTGTTTGGCATCGCACCGGATTGCGATCCGGCCGCGCAATTCTTCAGCCCGCTGCATACTGCACGCCTCAGCGAATTCGCCACATTGCTGGGCAAGCACGCCAATAAGACCAATCTGGAACACCAGGCCAGCCTGTTGGCGGGCCTGGAGACAACCGCGCCTGTCGAGGAACGTCTGAAACGCGTTAGCCGCGCCTTGCTCACCGCCGCCGGCGAAGCACGCGCACGCAAGCCCAGCAAGGCGCTTGATACTGCCCTCGGCAGTGCAGGCGCCGCGCGTTTTCTGGAACTCCACGAGACACTCTGCAACGAAATACAAAATACCCACGATCAACTCGCGCGCCTCGCGGCGCTGGCGCTGAACCTCGCCTGGCACCGTGCCGGTCAGCGCCTGCTCGAACACTATCAACGCATCAAACGCGAACAACGCGTCTTGGATTTCGCCGATCTGGAATGGCACGCCTATCGCCTGCTCAACGGCAGCGAACAGGCGCATTGGGTGCAATACAAACTCGATGCACGCATCGATCATTTTCTGATCGACGAGTTCCAGGACACCAACCCGACGCAATGGCGGTTATTATTGCCGCTGTTTGAAGAACTCGCCGCCAGTGAAGCCGAGCGGCCGCGCAGCGTGTTTCTGGTCGGCGATGCCAAACAATCCATCTACCGGTTTCGCCGTGCCGATGCGCGTTTGCTCACCACCGCCAGCGCCTACCTCGAAGAACACCTGAATGCAGAACGCTTCAGCCTGGAGGCCTCGCGGCGTTCCGCCCCGGCCATCATCGATGCCGTCAATCGCGCCTTCAGCGCCGGCCCGCTTGCCGAGATCCTGCCGGACTTTCCTCTCCACAGCACGCATCATCAAGAACTCTGGGGGCAGGTGGAATTGCTGCCACCCCTGGCGGAACCCGAACCGCCAGCGGAAACACCGCCGCGCGTAGGACTGCGTAATCCCTTGCTGGAGCCGCGTCCGCAACCGGCTGACGATCTACACACCGGCGAGGCTAACAACATCGCGCAACGCATCCGCGAGCTGATCGATACCGGCACACTGATTGGCGCGGCCGCTGACGCGCGGCCGCTACGCTATGGCGACATCCTCATCCTCTTGCGCACGCGCACCCACGCCAGTACTTACGAAACCGCCTTGCGTAATGCCGGCATCCCCTATCTCGGCGCCGCACGCGGCACCTTGCTCGACAGCCTCGAAGTACGCGACCTGGAGGCCCTGCTCAACACCTTGATCGCACCGCACAACAACCTCGTCCTCGCGCAGGTGTTGCGTTCGCCGCTGTTCGCCGCGCGCGACGAAGACCTCATCACGTTGGCGCAAACCACCGGTGCTTCCTGGATGGAACGCCTGCTCGTGTGTGGCCCCATGCAGGCGGACGATGCGCCACTGGCGCGTGCCGCACGCCTGTTGCCACTGTGGCAAACCTGGGTCGGGCAACTGCCGGTACACGATCTACTGGATCGTATCTATCATCAGGGCGACATCCTCAAACGCTTCGAAGCCGCCGCGACCACGGTGTTGAAGCCGCGTGTGCGCGCCAACTTGATCCGCTTCATCGAACTCGCCTTGGAAATCGACAGCGGCCGTTATCCCAGCCTGCCGCATTTTCTCACCCGGCTCGGTGATCTGCGCCAACGCGCGACCGATGCACCCGACGATGCGCCGCCCGAATCCGGCGCCGGCGACCGCGTGCGTTTTCTCACTGTGCACGGCTCCAAAGGTTTGGAAGCACCGGTGGTGTTTCTGGCCGATAGCGCCGGCAAAAGCCGCGACCGCAACGCCTGGAACGCACTCACCGAGTGGCCCGCCGAACAGGATCATCCGAAAACGTTTGTATTGGTCGGCCGTAAAGACAGTCGTGACCGCGTCACCAAAGCCTTGCTCGAACGTCAGCAAGCGGCCGAACAGCGCGAAGATGCCAATCTGTTATATGTTGCACTCACCCGCGCGCGGCAAATGCTGATCGTCTCCGCCGCCGTTACTGTGGACAACGCTAGCGAAGGTTGGTACGGGATACTGCGCGCACAATGGGATACCGATAATCAACTCGCTTCCGGTGCGGCATGGTTGCATGACAGCGGCCGCGTACCGAAGCAGGCCACCGCGCAGAATATACCTACTTCCTCCGCCGCTGCGCCGGTCACCGCGTTTGATCCACGTTTAAACCAACCGATGCCGCCGACACCGCGACTGATCCGCATCGCTCCGAGTCGCAGCTTGATCGAACACGACATTGAGACGGTCACGGATCCCGACGGTCGCCGCCGCGGCATCGGCATTCATCGACTGTTGGAATGGCTAAGCACATCACCGGTACGCACCCGCACGCAGTTACTCGCCGGCCTCGCCCGCGAGTTGCAACGCGATGCCAGTGATCCCGAACTCATGGAATGGTTAAGCGAAGCCGAAGCCGTTACCCAAGCCCCACACCTCGCCGCGCTGTTCGACGCCAGCGCCTACGAAGCCGTCTACGCCGAGGTGCCACTGCAATATTATGCTGGTAACGCCTTGGTCGATGGCATCATCGACCGCCTGCTGCTCAGCGCCAACACGGCTCACATCATCGATTACAAAACCCATAGCATCGACGCCAGCCAGGCAGAAGCCACCGCGCAAGCCTACCGTGAACAGTTGCATCTCTACGCCGAAGGCGTGCGCAAACTTTGGCCGGAGCGCCGCGTGTGCGCGAGCATTTTATTCACGCACTGCCGGATACTGGTGGATGTGATTGTGTAAAGCACGCTGCATGTTGATGCACAGCCCAAGATCACGGCGCTGAATTCCCACGTCGCTTGATGGTTTCTTTAAGCAGCAGCGCAGCAGACGCGGCACTGGCATCCTCCCCAGCCACAGCGACCCTGACCGACTCCTCACCGACGATGGCCGCCGCCGACCAGCCATCGACAAACGGTGCCGTGAATCCCTGCAACCCAACATCAGGCAGCGCCGCAAAACCTTCCATCTGCATCGGCGCTTCGTGTAGCGTTCGCGGCACGACTACAATCATCACATCGCCGTTGTTGTCCTTGGTCAGCCATTGGCAACCCAAACCGGTGCCGGCATTTTTTCCGTCCAAGAGAGAATTGCCAACGTAGCCCGTTAATTCGTCCGCTGTAAACAACGTGCAGATCGGATTATCACCCGCAACCTCGGGGAGCGAAGAATCTCCGCACGCAGTCAACACGGCAGCACAAAGAATTGTCACCGGGAATCGAATCATTGTTATCACCTCCGTTCGTAGCTGTGATTTGTAATACGTGAATACACGGGCACAGCCGACCGATGCAATGCTGTAACAAGCGCCCCAGAACAATGCACTCGCGCGGCTATGATGCATGAATCACAGGATAGATGCAGAAGCCGTGCGAACCCAATCTACCTGAACGTCGCCCTCTTCGGCCTGACCGTCAAACAGCAGCGCGACGCCAACTCCACGCTGGATGCCAACATGCCGTGCACACTACCCTCGAACAACTGCTGGTGCTCGCCAACAGACGAAGCCTGAACGCCGAGTTCATTCACATGGACCTGCCCCAAGACGACCTGATCAAACAGCTCAACGACATCGCGCTGTTCATGTGGCCCGCGAGTTTCGCTAACCCGTCGAATAGTAGAAATAACCGCTCTCTGCTCTCTGGCACCTATTTATTTAATTGGCCTGTTAATTGCTGAGGGCAATGTGGCGCTCATTTTTTGGCGCGTTATAGCCAATGCTGACTTCGTCAGCCTCTAACAACGGAGACTGAACCCGGCGAGCGACCGTTGATGCACGGCTGATGCCTGTGGACGTCAGGGGGCAAGACCCTAGCCGGTCACCCGGTTCAGAATGGCATAGCCAGGCAACAATGCCTGATTCGCCCGAGACCACACCCATTACCCAAAAATTAATTCAGGGTCAAAGGCATACAAATCTCACACGACGGGCTACCCTAAGTATTCATACAGTGGAGCCGTTAACAGAATTAGCATCCAGACCGTGATGCGCATGGTCTCGGGTATCTCAGAGGAGGTTGGACGCTTGACGATGCCGCCGGCACTGTAACAGCCCTCCAAGCTATGAAACCCCTCACCAAAATCAATCTCATTATTGCCGCCAGCGTTCTGGTCTTGCTCTCCGTCATCTATGCCGCCTCACAGCTCATTGTACTGAAAGGCTTCCTGACGCTGGAAAATGACAGTCTTGCGCGCAACGCCAGCCGGGTCATGGATGCCCTGAACGACGATATCGCAACGCTGGGGACGCTTGCCGATGATTGGGCCACCTGGGATGACACCTATACCTACATGCAGGGGAAGGCCCCGGATTTCATCGACAAGAATCTGCCTGACGATGCACTCACACGGCTGCGTGTGAATCTGGTACTGCTCGTTGATACGCAGGGACGTATGGCGTTTGGCAAGGCCATCGACCTGGAAGCATCCGCCGCTATCCCGCTGCCTGACGGTCTGGAGACGTACCTGCGCGGCCATCCCGAATTAGTACAGTTCACTGCCCCAGATGCTGAGCGACAGGGCCTGATCGTGGTATCGGGCGTGCCGTTGTTGGTGGGTCTGCGGCCCATCGTAACCTCGGAGGGGACTGGCCCGATCAGTGGCACCTTGGTCATGGGGCGCTTCCTCAATGCGACGGAGATGGCCCGCATCGGTGCCGTGACACATCTGGATGTGGCCCTGGGTGTATTGGCAGGACCGGAATTACCGGATGATTTTCAGCAGGCCCGTTCCGCGCAGAAGGAAACCAGCGGTCTTTCTATCATTGCGCCGGATGAGGAGAAGATCCGCGCTTACCAACAAATGGCCGATATCGAAGGCCGGCCGGCGGTCATGTTGCGTGTACAAATGCCCCGCGACATCTACCGGAATGGCCTCGATACCATCCAGTATTTCATGCTCAGTCTGCTGATCATCGCGATCCTTTTTGGCCTATTGATGCGTCTGCTGGCCGGCAAGCTGATGTCCGCGCAAGCCAAGAATCTAGAGGTGCAGAAACGCTATCGTGCCGTTGTGGAACAATCGGGCGAAGGCATTATCCAGGTCGATATCCAGAGCCTTCACGTGCTGGATGCCAATCCGGCATTCTGCCGTCTCTTGGGCTATTCCCAGGAGGAAATTACCGGGTTGAATCTAAGCGACTTACGTGAAGGCAGCGCCGATGCCTCGCGCAATTTTGTGGATGAGGTGATGAAAGTACGGCGGCATACTACCCATGAAGGCCAGCTAAAACGCAAAGATGGCAGTTGGCTGCCGGTCGAGACCGGTGCCAATGTCGTTTCAAATGATGACAAGGAGGTGCTGTCGGTTGTGGTGCGCGACATCACCGAACGCAAGCATGCACAGGAACGCATTCATTATCTGGCGCATTATGATCCGGTCACCAATATGCCGAACCGTGTTTTGATGCGCGACCGCTTGCAGCAGAACTTGGCGCATGCCGAGCGGAACCAGTGGATGGTCGCGGTGTTGTTCCTCGATTTGGATCGCTTCAAGGGCATCAACGATACACTGGGCCATCATGCCGGTGATCTATTGTTACAGATCCTGGGCCAGCGCCTGACAGGCTGCGTGCGCCAGGGTGACACCGTGTCGCGTCAGGGCGGTGATGAATTTGTCATTGTTATCTCCGAAGTCAGGAAATTGGAGGTATTGGACGTCATCACCGAGAAGTTGCTTGCTGCTGTGGCTGAGCCGATAGAAATCTATGGCCATGAAGTGACCACCACAACCAGCATGGGCATCAGCCTATACCCACGTGACGGCATGGATGTGGACAGCCTGATGAAAAACGCTGACATGGCTATGTATCAGGCCAAGGAACACGGCGGCAACAACTGTCAGTTCTACAGCACCGAGATGAATGATCGGACGCGGGAACGCCTCAATCTGGAGAACAGCCTGCGTCATGCCTTGGAACGCAAAGAATTCAGCCTGCACTACCAGCCCCAGATAGACTTGGGAACGGGTAAGGTGAACGGCATGGAGGCCTTGTTGCGCTGGAAGCATCCGCAACTCGGCGACATCCCGCCGACAAAGTTCATTCCGTTGGCCGAAGAGACTGGATTAATCTCACCGATAGGTGACTGGGTATTGCGAGAAGCTTGCACACAAATGCAGGCCTGGCGTCTACAAGGCTTTGATGGGTTACGCATGAGCGTCAACATATCTGCGCGGCAATTACAGCAGAAGGATTTCGTGAGCCGTGTAGCTGCCATTCTCGATGCCACCGGGCTCGCGGCATCGATGCTCGACCTGGAGCTGACAGAAAGCATGCTGATGGAAAATATGCAGGAAAATATTGCCGTCCTACAGTCTCTGCGCCAATTAGGTCTGGTTATCTCCATTGATGATTTCGGCACCGGTTACTCGTCACTGGCCTACCTGCAACGCTTGCCGATTGAAACACTCAAAATTGATCGGTCTTTCGTCCGCGATATCACCACGCGGAACAGCAACGCGCCAATCGCGCTGGCGGTCATAGCGCTAGCTCACAGCCTCGGGCATAAGGTGATTGCCGAGGGTGTTGAAACCAGCGAGCAATTGGAATTCATGCGCGGCCATGGCTGTGATGCGGTCCAAGGCTACTATTTCAGCAAGCCACTGACTGCGGATTCGATGACCGAATATCTAAACTCGCAGCGCGGTCTCACCAAGAGGGTTGTCCCGATATTGCAGATCGTTGGCTCCTCGCAAGCTGAGAATCCCAAGCCCTGAGTAGCCGCTTCTAACCATCAGGAAATCGCCGGAGCACGGCGGAAAGAACAAGACTAGAACCTGTCTCAAAATCGAAAAAAATCTTCGCAGGTCGATTTGCCGTCCACATAACCACACCCCAAGATCGCCTCACTGAATCCGCCTCTAGAACGGGATTCATGCCCACACCGGCAATCACCCCAACTTGCGCTAAAATGACCCGGCATCCGCGCGACTGCCCTACCCCGCGCGACCGATCACGCGACCCATCCGGACCCTCGCATATGCTGCGTTTGACAGAAATCAGGCTTCCCCTCAACCACACCGAAGGCGCGCTCAAGGTCGCGATCCTCGAACAATTGGGCATTCCGGCTGAGGATTTGCTCAGCTACAGCATCGCCCGCAGCGGCCATGATGCCCGCAAGCCGAAGGCGATCATTGCCGTGTATACGGTGGATGTTGAGGTCAAGAATGAAGCCGCCATGCTCAAGCGGCAGGCAAACAATCCGCATTGCTCGCTCACGCCGGATACCGAGTACCACTTTGTTGCGCGGGCGCCCGCCAATCTGAAAACACGCCCGGTGGTGATCGGCCTCGGGCCGGCGGGACTGTTCGCCGCATTGATCCTGGCGCAGTCGGGCTTTCGTCCGCTGGTGCTCGAACGTGGCAAGGCAGTGCGTGAACGCACCAAGGACACCTTCGCGTTGTGGCGGCAAGGCGTGCTCAACCCGGAATCCAACGCGCAGTTCGGCGAGGGCGGCGCGGGCACCTTCTCTGACGGCAAGCTGTACAGTCAGATCAAAGATCCGCAACACCACGGCCGCAAAGTGCTCACGGAATTCGTCAAGGCCGGCGCGCCACCGGAGATTTTGTATGTGAGCAAGCCGCATATCGGCACCTTCCGGCTGGTGGGCATGGTGGAAACCATGCGCAACACCATCGAGGCGCTCGGCGGTGAGATTCGCTTTGAATCGCGGGTGGATGATTTCGACATCGACAACGGCCGTGTGCGCGGCGTGATCCTCGCCAGCGGCGAACGCATCACCACCGATCACGTTGTCCTGGCCATCGGTCACAGCGCGCGCGACACCTTCATGAAGCTCCACGAGCGCGGCGTCTACATCGAAGCCTAAGCCGTTCTCCATCGGCTTGCGCATCGAACACCCGCAGTCGCTCATCGACACCTGCCGCTTCGGCAAGCACGCCGGCGATCCGCTGCTCGGCGCCGCCGATTACAAGCTGGTGCATCACTGCAGTAATGGCCGTTCGGTGTACAGCTTCTGCATGTGCCCTGGCGGCACGGTGGTGGCGGCCGCCTCGGAACCGGGCCGTGTCGTCACCAATGGCATGAGCCAATATTCGCGCAATGAACGCAATGCCAACAGCGGCATCGTGGTCGGTATCACGCCCGGAAGATTATCCTGATGGCCCGCTCGCCGGCATCGCCTTCCAACGTCATTGGGAGGAACGCGCGTTCGAGCTGGGCGGCGGCAATTACCAGGCGCCCGGGCAATTGGTCGGTGATTTTCTGGCCGGCCGGCCCTCGACAAAATTGGGCTCGGTCACCCCGTCCTACACACCGGGCGTGCATCTGTGCGATCTCAGCACGGCACTACCGGACTATGCGATCACGGCCATCCGCGAGGCGCTGCCCGCCTTCGACAAAAAGATCAGAGGCTTTGCCATGCACGATGCGGTGTTGACCGGCGTCGAGACGCGCACCTCGTCGCCGATCCGCATCAAACGCAATGACGATTTCCAGAGCTTGAATACACGCGGCCTATATCCGACCGGCGAAGGCGCGGGTTATGCGGGCGGTATTCTTTCGTCGGCGGTGGACGGCATCAAAGTCGCCGAGGCGGTGGCGCTGAGTATGACGGCTGGCAGCAAGGCATAATCATTTCATGGCGGCGACTATAGTTTAGAAAGGTCTGACAAATCCGTCATGGCGAGAAGCGCAGCGACGCGGCAATCTTTAAACGATGGCGCCGAGCTTGGGAGATTGCCACGCTGCGCTCGCAATGACGGCTTGGTTGAATCAATCCACACGGCCGCGGTTGCTGAAGGCCGCGCTGCTGAGTGTGCCGATCCATACCGGTGTTGCCGCACCGGACAGTGCTTCGGTGTTTTCCGGCGAGCGGTAAACCAAGCGGAAGCGCTGCCAACCATTGAGCTTGCTGAGTTCGCCGCTAAAGGTTTGCTCATTAGCGTCAGTCATCCGGATATGCCAGCGCGGATCTGCCGTATCGATCTCGCGGACGTAGATTCCGCCCGGCGCAAGTATCACCCTATCAGCCGCTTTGGCAACCACCTCGCTGCATTCATCGTTGAGCATCGCAAACGCCTGGCCATCGACGGGCACTAAGTCCAAGCCGCAATCATTGTCGGGATTGACCAGTATTAAGGGGGTGTTGGCGTCGTTGCGGATGGAGAAGCGCAGCTGTGGGCTGGGCAGATTGTTGCGCGCAGCGTCCTGCGGTGGATTGAGGACCTCCAGACGTGTGGCGATTGATGCCCAGCGATGCTCACGAATCACACCAATGCCGTTATCGCCGACGGTGACTGCAACTTCCATCGGCGTCTGCCAGCCATCTCGCGTACCGCGTCGCTCTTCGATGGCCAGACCGGCGCCTTGCTCGACAAACAATTTTTCGATGCCGAACTTCACGGCAATCTCCTGATCGCTAGCCTGCAACTGCCAATCGCGGGTGGTGTAGCCGCGCAAGTACAAGCCATCGGCTGGCGGCTGCGCGAGCAGCGCCGTGACCCTAGCAATACCGTTCGCATCCACGGCCAGGCTGGCATAGACACGAACCGCCTCGCGGTGCTGCTGTTCGCGCAGCGACGCCTCGGCCAACGCCAGCGGAATACGGTTGATGTCGTACGACAGTCGCACATAATCGCCGCGGAACACATCGCGCGGGTCGACCGGTGCCGTGCGCAAATACACCACGCTGCCACTGCGCAATACGGTTTCGCGTTCCAGCACCACCCAACCCAACGCCGCGGCCTGCGCCACAATCGCCAGAATAATCGCCAGTGTTCTCATGCCGACACCTCCGTGGAGGTTGCCACCGGGGTTTTCTGACGCTGATAAAAGTTTCCCACCAGGAACAAGCCGGCACCGAGCGCCAGAAACATCAACGAACGCATCAGCAGACTGTCGAACAAATCCAGGAAACGCGGGATGGCGATCGCCGCGAACAACAGGCAGGCCAGCGTGACCTTACGGCTCTGCTGGGTATGCGCGCCATCGATGATCCACAACACCGCATGCGTCAGTGCTGCGACGTTGGCCCACACCCATAACGCATAGCTGGTCACCCACACACCTTCACTGGCCAGCGCCACAAGGAGGGTTGTGAGCAGCAGGATCGCGAAATTCACACGCGCCACGGGGCGCGCCTGCGCAATCGTGCGGAGCGCACCGAACGCCGCCAACAGTGCCATGCCTGCCAACGTATAAAAATAGACGCCATGGATATCGTCGTGGGTGGGACTCTGCGCCGATGCCCAGTGCAGCAGCCGGGCACCCTCGCGGAAAGCCAACGCCACCAGCAGTACCAGATAACCGGCATAGCCAATGTCGCGCGGGATATCCGCCACCGCCGGGAAGGCGCTGCGGCGGATCATCGGACTCACCGCCACCAACGTGAACGCGATCAGCATGCAATCGACGAACACGCGATGATCAGGCCGGTGCAGCAGCGCCACCAGCAGTGCATAGACAGCCGTAAGCAGCGCCAGACGGAACAACAGACGCGAGCGTTGCAGCCAGGCCAGCGGCAGCAGCGTAACGGCGAGCAGCGGCGCGGCCCATTCGAATGATGTCTGAAAATGCAGCAGTTCAAACGACAGCCACAGCGCATAGAGGATACAAGCGATTATACCCTGCACCACCGACGGAAATGCCCATGCCAACAGCAGCGCACCACTGCCCCACACCAGGAACGCATTCGGATAATGCTCGTCGATGTGATAAATCTGCGAAATGAGAAAAATGCCACTGCCGAACAGCAAGGTTCCCAGTGCCGATAGCCCCTCGCCGAGCGCGATCTGGCCGCGCTGACGATAATACGCGCCCGCAAAATGTGCGGTGAGCAATGCAGTGAAGATCACGCCGAGCTTGCTGACATGCCCCATCGAGGCCCAGTTCCAGGCGAAGAACAGGATCACGCCCAGGCCGAACACCACCGCGCCGATCACAGAAAAAAGTGTGCGTGCGAGATGGCTACCACGCGTGGCGTAGCGCGCCAGGATCGCCTGTGCCTGCTGTTCGCTGAGCAGATTTTCGGCCTGCCAGTCGAGCATTTCCCGTTGCAGCCAGGTTTCCTTGCGCATCGTCCTATTCCCGTAGAGTTGCCGTGGCAGGAGTGTACCGTAATGCGCGAGATGGTAAAGTTGGACTTTACGTGAGATCACAGCAACGACACACTCAAGGAAACCCTGATCAAACCATCAATGCCGTCATTGCGAAGCGAAGCAATCTCCAAGCCTTTGACTCTACTGTTGGGAGATTGCTTCGTCGCTACGCTCCTCGCAATGACGGCATGATCAGATGTTCCCGAGACAAAACGCACAGGAATAACCATGACCGATGCACCCAACGTTGTTGAAGTCACACAGGCCAACTACGCACAGCTAGTGATCGAGAACTCCCGACAGGTGCCGGTGCTGGTGGATTTCTGGGCGGACTGGTGTGGGCCGTGCAAGATGCAATTGCCAATTTTATTGAAGCTGGCCGCCGAGTATCAGGGGAAATTTCTGCTCGCCAAGATCAACACCGATAGCGAACGTGAGCTGACCAAGCTGCACAACATCCGCAGCATCCCGACCATGAAGCTGTTCCGTGATGGCGAAGTCGTCGAGGAGATTCTTGCCGCGCAGACTGAATCCACCCTGCGCACGCTCTTGGATAAATATGTCGCGCGTGAATCGGATACCGCGCGCGAACAGGCCGCACAACTCGCCGCCAGCGGTGATATCAGCGCCGCGCTGGCCCTGCTGCGTGAGGCCGCGAAGAACGACCCGGACAATCCGCGGGCGCAACTCGATTATGTGCGCACGGCCATGGAAGCTGGATTGACTGATGAAGCTGAGCAGGCCTTCACGGCTATGCCACGCGATATCCGCGAGAGTGCCGAGCTGCGCCGCTACGCCGCGTTGTTGGAGTTTTCCAAGCGCCTCGGCGATGCGCCGGATAAGGCGACACTGGAACAGCGCATCGCGCAAAACGGCGACGATCTGCAGGCACGCGAACAGCTCGCCGCGGAGCTGGCCCTGGCCGGTGATGTGGAGGACGCGTTGGAACAGTATCTGGAAATCCTGCGCCGTGACCGACGTTATGGCGACGACGCCGGACGCAAGGGTTTATTGGCAGTGTTTGAATTATTGGGCAACAGTGGCGCGCTGGTGAATCGCTATCGCTCGCTGATGTTCACGTTGTTGCATTGAATAGCTGTTCAATCCTGCAAGAAGACTCACCGTCATAGTCAGTGTTGCGCGGGCGATCATGAAGTAGCCCGGATGTAATCCGGGGTGGGGTAGGCTGAATCCCGGATTACATCCGGGCTACATTGCTGACTATCCTTGTAGGAGCGGCCTGAAGGTGAGGTGCTTGCGCTGAGAGGCTGCCCTGGGGCATTGGCCGCGAACAGGTACCCAGAAAACCGTTCGCGGCCAAAAAGCCGCTCCTACAAATGTCTTTTCACCCTGACTTACGGTTGCATCTTGCCTTCCAGCACCGCTTCGAGCTGCTTGGCCGGCATATAGCCAGGTACCATCCGTCCGTCTTCCATGATAATCGCCGGCGTGCCTTGCAAGCCGAGCGCTTGCACCAACGCCATATGCTGATCGATAGGATTCTTGCAGGTCTTGCGCGGCAGATCCTTGCCGTTCTTGGCATCGGTCAGCGCCTGTTGGCGATTGTCCGAGCACCACACCGTTTCCGCCTTGTAATACGACTCGGTGTTCGGACCCGAGCGCGGGAAGAACAGATAGCGCACGGTGATACCGAGGTCGTTGGTCTGTTTAATTTCATTGTGTAGCTTGCGACAGTAGCCGCAATCGATGTCGGTGAACACGGTGACCGTATGTTTCGGATTTTTCGCCGGGAAGATCAGCATGTTCTCCTCGCCGATCTTGTCGATTGCCGTATTACGCAATTCGCCCTGGCGCGCCTCGGTGAGATCCTTGCGCGCGGCGATATCGAAGACATGACCTTGCACCATGAAGCGGCCATCTTCGCTCATATAAATCACCTGCGGGCCCAAAGTGACCTCGAACAAACCGGGAATCGGGCTGGCCTGGATTTTGTCCGGTGCACTGCCCGGCATGATGCCGTTCAAAGCATTGCGGATGGCCGGGTGATCGTCGGCGGCGAAGGCCATGGAAGTCAGGCAGAGCCAGAGTATTGCGATACGCTTCAAAGAGGTCATAAAAGAGTCCGTGCTGTCCATTGAGATCTAAAGATCGTGAGTGGGCGCCATTGTCCCGGATTGTCGGGACGACGGCAAACGGTCATAGTGCCCCGCCCTGGTAGGAGCATACCTGTTCACGAAAGTTCCATAAGCTACTGGATTTATTCGCGACTGAAGACCGCAATGCGTGGTAAATGTTGCCTGCTCTACAGGGATATACCCAAGATTCCTGACGGCATTCTACCCACGGGGATGATGCTGAGCATGCAGCTCACGCAGCCGTTCACGGGCGACGTGGGTATAGATTTGCGTGGTGGACAAGTCACTGTGACCGAGCAGCAGCTGCACCACCCGCAGATCGGCGCCATGGTTTACCAGATGGGTGGCGAAGGCATGGCGCAGCGTGTGTGGCGACAACGAGGTGCGAATCTCGGCCTTGCGCGCATAATCTTTGATGCGATACCAGAAGGCCTGTCGCGTCATCGCCTCACCACCGCGCCCGGGAAAGACAAAATCACTGACCTGCTTATTCAACAGCGCCGGCCGTGCCTCGCTGATATAGGTCTGTAGCCAGTTCATCGCCTCCTCGCCCAGCGGCACCAGACGCTCCTTGCCGCCCTTGCCCAACACGCGCACCACACCCTGGCGCAAATTGAGTTGCTCGACCGTCAGACCCACCAGTTCGGAGACGCGCAAGCCACAGGCGTACAACACCTCCAGCATGGCGCGGTCGCGCAGGCCCAAGGGCTGTTCCGGATCGGGGGCGGCCAGTAAGGCATCGACCTGCGCCTCACTCAAGGACTTGGGCAACGGTCGACCGAGTTTGGGTGATTCGATGCGTGCACTGGGATCGTCCTGGAGCCGATTCTCGCGCACCAGATAGCGGTAGAAACGCCGCAGGCTGGACAACAATCGCGCCGCACTGCGCGCCTTGTTGCCGGTACTGTGCCGATGCGCCAGATACGCGGATAGATGCTCGCGCGACGCCGCCGTCAGGCGCACGTCGACGCCGGCCGCGAGCCACAGCGCGAAGCCCCGCAGATCGTTGCGATACGCCGCCAGGGTGTGCTCACTGAGGCCGCTCTCCATCCAGATCGCATCGAGGAAACGTTCGATCTCGGCGAGGTCGATGGCGTTGATTTCAGGTGTGGCTTTATCGTTCAACGTTTGCTCATTCATGCACTACGAATTTTAAGTGACGCACCTGTAGGAGCGGCCTGCGGCCGCGAACGGCCATGCGCACACCGGTTCGCGGCCATAGGCCGCTCCTACGGCAGCATGCGCCACAAAGACCTGCTCACGCGCCGATGATACAGTAGTCCACGTTACCAGCCCGCTGGACCCGATGGAAACCACCGACTCCACATCACAGGCGACTGCCCTGCTGACGCTGCTCTCGAACCTGGTGCAGGAACTGCACCCAGGCCGCGCCGCGCCGGTGGTGACGCTCGCCAGTCGTCTGGAACAAGACCTCGGTCTGGACAGCCTGGCGCGGGTGGAATTGTTGTTGCGCATCGAGCGCGAACTCGGTCTGACCGCCGCCGAAGATGCCGCGCTGGGCGCGCAGACGGCGATCGAATTGTTGCATCTGCTCGGCGTAAAAACCGCCCTCACCGCCACCGCGCGCGCACAGCCCGAAGGCGCATCGGTTGCCATCGAATTACCCCATACCGCGAAGACCTTGAGCGATGTCCTGCGCTGGCACGCCGAACGCAATGCAGCTCGACCTTACCTCACCTTCTACGCCGGCGACGACCGCAGTGAGACACTGAACTTCGGCGAACTTTACGCGGGCGCATCACAGGTCGCCGGTGGCTTGATCGAACGCGATGTGCAACCCGGCCAGGTGATCGCACTGATGCTGCCGAGCTGGCTGGAATTTTTCTTCTGCTTCTATGGCATCCTGCTTGCCGGTGCAGTGCCGGCGCCGCTGTATCCGCCGCCAGCCGCACTCAACTCGAAGAACACCTACGCCGGCAGATCGGCATTCTCGACAATGCCCAGGCACGCGTTGTTGATCGCCATGCCGGAGGCGCCGCGTTGGGCCCGCGTGTTGAAGGCAGCATTTGTCCGACGTTGCGCGACATCTCACGGTCGACGAACTGCAAGAGCACGATGAACCCGCGTCGCCGATCCGATCAACGCCAAGGACTGGTATTGCTTCAATACACCTCCGGCAGCACCGGCCAGCCCAAGGGCGTGACGCTAACCCATGCCAATCTGCTGGCCAATGTGCGCGCCATGGGCGAGGCGGCACGCGGCAGCGCTGACGATGTGTTCGTCAGTTGGTTGCCGCTGTATCACGACATGGGCCTGATCGGCGCGTGCCTTGGCACGCTGTATTACGGCTTGCCGCTTATCCTGATGTCGCCGCTGAGCTTTCATCGCGCGCCCGATCCGTTGGCTGCATGCGATTCACCGCCATCGCGGCACGCTGTCGGCGGCACCCAATTTCGCTTATCAGTTGTGCGCGGCGCGTCTGGACGATGCCGAACTCGACGGGGTCGATCTCAGCCGTTGGCGCATGGCCTTCAACGGCGCCGAGCCGGTCATCCGGATACGGTGGAACACTTCTGTCGCCGCTTCGCGGCCTATGGCTTTGCGCGCAGCGCCATGACACCGGTGTATGGTCTGGCGGAAAACGCCGTCGGGCTGGCGTTTCCGCCCCTGCACCGTGGCGCGCGCGTGGACATGGTCGATCGTGAACGCTTCGCCCGGACCGGCGAGGCGCTGCCCAGCACGGCCGCGGACGCGCTGCATTTCGTCAGCGGTGGACGTGCACTGCCCTTGCATTACATCCGCATCGTCGATGACGCCGGACGCGAACTGCCCGAACGTCGTCAGGGACGTTTGCAATTCCGTGGGCCGTCGGCGACACAGGGTTACTTCCGCAATGCCGAAGCCACCGCAACGCTCATGCACGGCGACTGGCGCGATTCGGGTGATTTCGCCTACCTCGCCGATGGTGAGGCGTTCATTACCGGCCGTGCGAAAGATCTGATTATCCGTGCCGGTCGTAACATTTATCCCTACGAACTCGAACAAGCGGTCGGCGAGCTGGCGGGCGTGCGTAAAAATGCCGTGGCGGTGTTCGCCAGCCGGGGTAAAGGACCGGCCGAGGAATTGGTTGTGCTCGCCGAGACGCGCGAACGCGATAACGTACGCCGTGAAGAATTGCGCGCGCAGATCGACATGCTCGCCCTGCAACTCACCGGCAGCCGTCCCGATCGCGTGTTACTTGCGTCACCGCGCAGCGTACTCAAGACCTCCAGCGGTAAGATCCGGCGCGTCGAATGTCGGCAGCTATACGAACAAGGCGCGTTTACCGATGCCGGCGTACAACGACGCCGTTACTGGCATGAACGCCTACGCCTAGTGCGGCACGGGCTCGGCACCACCCTGCGCCGCGGACTGATCGCGGCGACCGAGCATCTCTATGTGGGGTATGCGTGGGCGTGCTTCATCCTCTGTGGCATACCCGCCACGCTGCTCATCCTGCTGTTGCCCAATCGACGCCTGGTGCAGGCAATCGCACGGGTCGCCGCGCGCATCGCCCTGACACTCGCCGGCATCCGCGTGCGCCGCGCCGATAATACGCACCTGCCGCACGACCGCCCGCTGGTGCTGGTGTCCAATCATGCGAGTTATATGGATGTGATCATTCTCGCCGCGGCCTTGGATGTGCCCTTGCACTTCGTCGCCAAACGCAGCCTGAAGACGCGCTATTTCGGCCACGTGCTGCAACGCCTGGGTACCGAGTTCGTTGCGCGCAACGATGTGCGCCAGAGCGTCGACGATGCTGAGCGCTTACTGGCGCGCGTGCATCAAGGTGACGGCGTGGTGTTTTTCCCCGAAGCGACCTTCACCGCCTCGCCCGGTCTGCGCCCGTTTCGCTTGGGCGCCTTCAAGGTCGCCGCCGCCAGCGGTGCGCCGGTGGTGCCGATCGCCGTGCGCGGCAGTCGCGCCATCCTGCGCGGCGAATCGCGCCGCCCGCGACCAGGACGCGTGACCGTGTGGGTCGGCGCGCCGATTCCGAGTAATGACAACAGTTGGCCCGGCCTGATCGCCTTGCGCGACCGCGCCCGCGCCGAAATCCTCGCCCACTGCGGCGAACCCGATCTCGCCGATCAGGTGACGATTGCATTGCCGGAGTGGGTACGACCCTGAACTCGCTGAGCCCACGACAAGGAAAGTATTGCCCGCACAGCACAGTATCGGTCGCGGTTAGACCAACCGCCTCACCGCACCTGCCGCATCACCCATAGACCCCCGGCGAAGAACAGCAAGGCGGGCAACAACGCACTCAATGGCGCGGGCAAGCCATACACCTGACCGGCGTGCGTCATGGTCTGATTGACGAGATAGAAGGCGACACCGGTCATGACGCCCCATAACAGGCGTTGGCCGGTACCGGCACTGCGCAGTGGACCGAACACGAAGGGGATGGACAGGAACAGCATCACCAGTCCGGAAACAGGTGAAAACACGCGCTGCCAGAAGGCCAGATCATAACGGCTCGCATCCAGACCATTATCACGCATGTAGTTTGCATATTGATGGAGATCGCGCGCCGACAGATCTTCAGGCGCAAGCGTCACCACGTTGAGCAACTTCGGACTCAACAGCGTCGGTATATCCAGACGTTTGGCTTTGTTCAATGTGAGCACATTATCTTTCAACGTCCCCTGCCGCGCGCCGTGTAGGCGCCAACCGCTTTCGACATGCTCCGCGGTCTTGGCGCTGATCGAACTTTTGAGGCTGCCGTCCTCGGAAAATTCATAGACCTCAATGCCAGAGAGGTGCCCATCCGGCAGTATCAATTTGATGTTGATGAAGCGATTACCGTCGCGCGCCCATAAACCATGATCGCTGCGGAAGGTGATGGCTTCCGATTGCGCGGTGGCGCGCCGCTGTTGCGCGATCTGCTCGGACCATGGCGCCACCCATTCGCCGATCGCCGCGGCGATGACCAGCAAAATCCCACCGGCCTTGAGCACGCTCAGGGAAATGCGCGTGACCGAAACACCCGCAGCGCGGATCGCGACCAACTCACTGCTCGACGCCAGCGTACCCAGACTCAGCAGACTGCCGATCAACGCCGCCATCGGGAACATTTCATACACACGCCGCGGGATCGTCAGCCCGACAAAGGTAAAGACATCGCCGAGCGTGTAGCGCCCCTTACCGAGATCCTGAATTTCATTGGCAAAGGAGAAGAACACATCCACGGCCAGCAGGATGAACAACGCCAGCAGCGTACCTGCAATGACGGTACGACCGATGTAAAGGTCGAGAATCCTCATGCGGCCCCCCGCAGCTTAGGTCTTCGCGGTGCGCGCATCCGCGCGGCATAGAACAAAACCAGCGTCGCCAGTACCGGCAGCGCGTGTACCCACCACAATCCCGGCAATGTCCCCAGCACACCCTTCTCCACCCACACTTGCGAAGTGCCGAGCAGGTTGTAATAGACAATGAAAATCAGCACCGCGCCGAACAGCCGACCGAAACGCCCATCCCGTGGCGTGGTACGGCTCAAGGGCACCGCCAACAGCACCAGAATCACGGCCGCCAGCGGCAGTGACAGGCGCCATTGCAGTTCAGCAACATCCCGCGGTTCGGCCGAACTCCACAACTGTTCCGTCGGCAGTGCATTATTTTTCATGCGCGGGTTGAGCACCTCCACCGATTCGAGGCGCACACCGTGGCGGCTGAATTTCAGCACCCGATAGGCCGCATCGCCCGGATGACCCTGATAACGGTAGCCGTCCTCCAAGACCAGAAAGCGGTCACCCGTCTTGGCATCGCGGGCAGTATGCGCGCGCTGTGCCGTAAGCAGGATCGGCACGCCGTTCTGTTCGGAACGCACGAACACGCGTTCGAGACTTTCATGATCGGGCGACACACGTTCCGCGTAGAACACCATATTGCCACTGCCCGATTCCTGGAAACGTCCGGCGCTGACCGCGGACAGATCGGATGTATTTTCGGCGCGGGCGCGCACTTCGTAGCCCAAGGCCGCGGTGCGCGGCGCAACGTACAACGACAGTGTGGCAATACCTAAGGCAACCACCACGGCCAGACCGAGCAGCGGCCGGTAGATCTGCGCCGGTCCGACGCCGCAGGCGCCGAACGCGGCCATCTCGCTGTCTTTGTACAAACGTCCCAACGCCAGCAACACGCCGAGATACAGTGTCAACGGCAACAGCACCACCAGATAGTCGATGGATTTAAGACCCAGCAAGGTGAAGATCACCGCGCCAGGCAATTTGCCGGCGGCCGCTTCGCCGAGAAAACCGGCCAGCTTGTTGCTGAGCACGATCACCCACAGCACCAGCGTCACTGCCAGCCAATGCAGCGCGACTTCCTTCAACAGGTAACGATCGATGACCCGCAGCATGGACGCCTTGTTATTAACCTTAAAAATCATTTCAGCCACGGAAACACACGGAAGACACTGAAACACAGTACACTCCTGGAGCGACTATTCACCCCCTTGCGGGTGAGGGAGGCATCTGCGTGAAGCCTATGATCTTGTCTGTGTTTTTCCGTGTGATTCCGTGGCAAATGCAGTTTATAGGATTAATGGGGGTGGCATGAAAACGTGCGGTGTTTACAGTAAACTACCGCGCACCCGCAAATCATACACGAGTCGACCGGCACAGGCAGGAACACGCCGGTGCCTGTCACCTACCACTGAGGAGTTTTCATGGAGTTTTCCGTCAAATGCAACAGCCCGGAAAAGCAGCGCAGCGGCTGCCTGGTGGTCGGTGTTTTCGAATCCCGTAAATTGTCGGCTGCCGGACAGGCGCTGGACAAGGCCAGCGGCGGCCACCTCACCGCCCTGCTGCGCCACGGCGACATGGACGGCCGCAGCGGCCAGACCTTGCTGGTGCACAACGTCCCCAAGCTGCAATCCGAACGGGTGTTGTTGGTCGGCTGCGGCAAAGAAAGCGAGTTCAACGACGCCGCGTACCGCAAGGCCGTCGCCAGCGCCACCGTTACCCTGAAAGACACCGGCGCCAGCGATGCCCATGTCTATCTCAGCGAGCTGCCGCTCAAGGGCCGCGACAATTACTGGAAGGTGCGCGACTGCGTGCAGTCTATTGCCGATGGGTTCTATGTATTCGATCAGCTCAAGAGCAAGAAAGACAAACCGCATCGCGCCCTGAAAAAAATCACCCTGATGGTCGCCAGCCGTCATGATCTGTCCGAGGGCGAGGCCGCCATCACCGACGGCAAGGCCATCGCCGCCGGTATGCGCCTGGCCAAAGACCTCGGCAATCTGCCCGGCAATGTCTGCACACCGACCTATCTGGCCAATCAGGCCAAGACGCTCCAAGAAGCAGTCGACCAAACTGCATGTGACCGTGCTGGAATGAAGCGGCGATGGAAAAACTCGGCATGGGTTCGTTGCTGTCGGTCGCGCGCGGCAGCCGGCAACCGGCAAAACTCATCGTCATGGATTATCGCGGCGGTGCCAAAAGCAGCCAAACCCGTCGTGCTGGTCGGCAAAGGCGTGACCTTCGACTCCGGCGGCATCTCGCTCAAGCCCGGCGCGTCCATGGATGAAATGAAATTCGACATGTGCGGTGCGGCCAGCGTGTTCGGCGCACTGAAGGCCTGCCTGGATATGGAACTGCCGTTGAACGTCGTCGGCATCGTGCCCGCCACCGAAAATATGCCGGATGGTGCTGGCCACCAAACCGGGCGACATCGTCACCAGCATGTCCGGTCAAACCATTGAAATGTTGAACACCGATGCGGAAGGCCGCTTGATTTTGTGCGATGCGCTCACCTACGCGGAAAAATTCAAACCCGCCGTGGTCATCGACATCGCCACTTTCACCGGCGCCTGCGTCATTGCGCTGGGCAAACATGCGGCCGGTCTGTTGAGCAATCACGCACCGCTGGCGCTCGACCTGCTCGACTGCGGCAAGGCCAGCGGCGACCGCTGCTGGGAAATGCCGTTGTGGGAGGACTATCAAGCGCAACTCGATAGCAACTTCGCCGACATGGCCAATATCGGCGGCCGCGAAGCCGGCACCATCACCGCCGCATGTTTCCTGTCGCGCTTCACCAAGAACTATCACTGGGCGCATCTGGACATCGCCGGCATCGCCTGGAATCAAGGCAAAGACAAGGGCGCGACCGGCCGCCCGGTGCCGCTGCTGACGCAGTTCTTGTTGGATCGCTGCAAGAAATAAATGCGGTCTAACCGGAATGGCACTAACTTAAGTCGAAATGTAGGGTGGGTAAGGCGCGTTGTTTGCGCCGTAACCCACCAAGCGTGCCGCTAGGCACACATTAATAAAGGCGTTGTGTTGCTGCGCAACGCTTGGTGGGTTACGCAAAAAACGCTAACCCACCCTACATTGAAAATGGAACCGCTTAAGGCACATGTAGGCGCCGGAAGCAGCGAAGCGGACAAAAGCGCGAATGTGCGTTCAACGCCCGCTGGCGGCGGCCCTGTAGGGCGAGCTGCAGCGAGTAATCCGGGGCAGATACACCGACCGATTCCCGGATTCCGCTACGCTGCATCCGGGCTACGTAATACGTAAGACATGCGATCCACAATGACCCGAGTCGACTTCTACGTCCTGCCCAACGCCGATCCGGCACAGCGGCCGTTGCTCGCCTGCAAGCTGGCGGAGAAGGCCTACGGTCAAGGCTTGAAGGTCTACATTCACACCGCCTCGGCAAGCGACACGCAGCAGTTGGATGAGTTGCTGTGGACCTTCCGCGACGGCAGCTTCCTGCCGCATGCGATCCACTCGGCTGTGGCCGGCGAGCCGCCGCCGATCCTGCTCGGCCACGATCACGAGCCGACCGGCCATACCGATGTGCTGATCAATCTCGGTACCGACATCCCACGTTTCTTCGGCCGCTTCGAACGCGTTGCCGAACTTGTCGATCAGCGCACGGAATTGCTGACGCAATCGCGCGAACGTTTCCGCTACTACCGCGATCGCGGTTACGAACTGAAGTCGCACAACCTGTAGGCCTGAATATGAACGAAGCCCGACCCGTGTCCGGGCCGGTGCCGATCCCGGTCCTGCAAGACATCGTTGAAATCCGCATCGGCCGCAACGGCCAGCAGGTCATCGTCCCGCTCGACCTGGCCCAACTCGCCGAACGCATCGCCGCCGACCTGGTCCCGCACCTGCGCATGAAACTGCAACAGCACATGGCGGCCTGCCTGGATCAGACCCTGGACGCCGCCATGGGCTCGATCCACGCCGAGGTTCAGCGGGTGTTGTTGGAGCAGTTGGGCAATCCGGACGCCTGAAGCAACGACCGGGGCGACCGGTGATGGCCTAAGTTTACCGGGCAGCCTATCAGCCCGGACCCGCGCCCTGCGAGCCCCCCGCTAAACCCAATCACATTCCTGCCGTTAACAGCACAACTATCAATGTCAGCAGGGGAAACTTCACGATGAGCGGATTCGAATTCACATTCATGGGTCAAGTGGTTGCGTTAGACGCGGTAACACTCTGCGGGTTGCTGTGCGCAGCCGTGTCCTTCAGTGGCTTCTGCTTCGCACTGTCCCAGGAACACAAAATGAAGCGCGCCCTGAACCGCACCCGCAACCATCCACGCGCCTGCTGAGATCACGGGGTTCGGAACCTGGGCGCTCCGCCAGAATGGAGAGCAGCATGTTCCGATCCCCGATGCTCCACCCCGTCGGTAATACACCTCCACAGTCATGCCTTTCTTGCAGCAGGATCTTCCGCTGCCGCCGATCCACATCCTGAACTTCCGCTAAATCCCGCCAGCCGTGGCGGCTGGGGCAGTACACGAGCACGTCCCTGCTCCAGCACGGTGCACTCCAGGAGAGACCGGCTTTCCCGCTTGCTGCCTTGCAGACTGACAACCGCGCTACATCCCTCCGCCCCTGGGCTATAATGCCGGCTCTTTTGCGGCAGCCTCGGCAGATCGGAACACCAGATGGAAAAAACCTACGACCCCCACGCCATAGAACAGCGCTGGTATCAGACCTGGGAAGACAGCGGCTGGTTCGCGCCGCAAGCCGGCGGCGCCGAATCCACCGAGGGCCGCCCGCCCTACTGCATCATGATCCCGCCGCCGAACGTCACCGGCAGCCTGCACATGGGCCACGCCTTCCAGGACACGCTGATGGACGCGCTGACCCGCTATCACCGCATGCGCGGCGACAACACCCTGTGGCAGGCCGGCACCGATCACGCCGGCATCGCCACGCAGATGGTGGTCGAGCGCCAGCTCAATGCCGACGGCAAGACCCGCCACGATCTCGGCCGCGACCAATTCATCAAAAAAGTGTGGGAGTGGAAGGCCGAGTCCGGCGGCACCATCACCCGCCAGTTGCGGCGCATGGGCGCCTCGCTGGACTGGTCGCGCGAACGCTTCACCATGGACGACGGCCTGTCCGACGCCGTGAAGGAAGTCTTCGTGCGCCTGCACGAAGAAGGTCTGATCTATCGCGGCAAGCGCCTGGTGAACTGGGACCCGGTACTGCACACCGCCGTGTCCGATCTCGAAGTGGTGTCGCGCAGGAAGAGACAGGGCCACATGTGGCATATCCGTTATCCGCTCGCCGATGGCTCCGGGTCATCTGGTCGTCGCGACCACGCGCCCGGAAACCATGCTCGGCGACAGCGCCGTCGCCGTGCATCCGGAAGATGAGCGCTACAAACACCTCGATCGGCAAGATGGTCAAACTGCCGCTCACCGAGCGCGAGATCCCGATCATCGCCGACGATTATGTCGATCCGGACTTCGGCACCGGCTGCGTGAAGATCACCCCGGCGCATGACTTCAACGACTACCAAGTCGGCCAAGCGTCACAGCCTGCCACTGATCAATATCTTCACCAAAGACGCCGCGCATCAACGACGACGTGCCGCTCAGCACAATATCACGGCCTCGACCGCTACGAGGCCCGCGACGCATCGTCGCACGATCTGCAGGAACTCGGCCTGCTGGCGAAGATCGACGACCACAAACTGATGGTGCCGCGCGGCGACCGCACCGGCGCCGTGATCGAGCCCTATGCTCACCGATCAATGGTACGTGAAAGCCGAACCGCTGGCCAAGCCCGCCATCAAAGCGGTCGAAGACGGCCGCATCCAGTTCGTCCCGAACAACTGGAAGAACACCTACTTCGAATGGATGCGCAACATCCAGGACTGGTGCATCTCGCGGCAGATCTGGTGGGGCCACCGCATCCCGGCCTGGTACGACGCCGACGGCAATATCTATGTCGGCGCGCAGCGAAGCCGAAGTGCGCACGCAAGCACAACATGGCCGCAGACGTCGTGCTGCACCAGGACGAAGACGTGCTCGACACCTGGTTCTCCTCCGCGCTGTGGCCGTTCTCGACGCTCGGGCTGGCCGCAGCAGACACCGAACGTCTGAAAACCTTTTATCCCACCAGCGTGCTGGTCACCGGCTTCGACATCATCTTCTTCTGGGTCGCGCGCATGATCATGATGGGCCTGAAATTCATGGACGACGTGCCGTTTCAAGACGGTCTACATCCACGGCCTGGTGCGCGATGCGCACGGCCAGAAGATGTCCAAGTCCAAGGGCAACGTGCTCGACCCCATCGACCTGATCGACGGCATCGAACTGGAAGCGCTGGTCGCCAAACGCACCACCGGCATGATGCAACCGCAGATGGCCGAAAAGATCGACAAGGCCACGCGCAAGGAATTCCCGGACGGCATCCCGGCCTACGGCACCGACGCGCTGCGCTTCACCTTCGCCGCGCTCGCCTCGACCGGCCGCGACATCAAGTTCGATCTGGGCCGCATCGAGGCTACCGCAACTTCTGCAACAAGCTCTGGAACGCGGCGCGCTATCGTGTTGATGAACACCGAAGACCAAGATTGCGGCGCACGGCATTGCCCGCGAACAGCCCGCAGCTCGAATACAGCGCTCGCCGATCGTTGGATCCTGTCGCGCCTGGAAAGCGCCACCGCGCCAAGTCAACAAGGCTATCGCCAACTATCGCTTCGACATCGCCGCGCAAGCGATCTACGAATTCACCTGGAACGAATACTGCGACTGGTATCTGGAACTGTCCAAGCCGGTGTTGAACAACCCGGAAAGTTCCGCCGCCGCACAAACGCGGCACGCGCTACACCCTGGTGCACGTGCTCGAAACCCTGCTGCGCCTCGCCCATCCGCTGATGCCGTTCATCACCGAAGAGATCTGGCAGCGCGTCGCACCGCTTGCCGGTGTGCATGGATCACACCCCTCTCCCTCCGGGAGAGGGGCCGGGGGGTGAGGGAATACACACCATCATGCTGCAACCCTATCCGGAATCCGATCCCACCCGCATCGACGCGCAAGCCAGCAACGATATGGACTGGGTGATGCAGTTCATCCTCGGCGTGCGCAAGATCCGTTCGGGCTACGACATCAAACCCGGACAACCGCTGCCCGTGCTGCTGGAAAACGCCTCCGCACAAGACCGCGAACGCGTGACCACCAACGCGCAATACATCAAGTTCCTCGCCCGCACCGCGAGCATCGACGTACTCGAAGCCGGCAGCACCCCGCCCGAGTCCGCGACCTCCTTAGTCGGCAACATGAAACTCCTCATCCCCATGGCCGGCCTGATCGACAAAGCCGCCGAACTCGCCCGCCTGGACAAAGAGATCGCCAAACGCGAACAAGAAGTCGAACGCACCGAAGCCAAACTCGCCAACAGCGGGTTCGTGGACAAGGCGCCGGCGGAAGTCGTGGAGAAGGAACGAGCGAAGATTGCGGATGCGAAGAGTGCGTTGGCGAGTTTGCGGGAGCAGCGGGGGAAGATTGCGGCGATGTAGGTAACAGCAGTCAGGCCGAACGGGACGCTTGACGTCACACCCCTTCCGACCTAGCATAATCCCATGATACGGAGCTTCAAGGACAAGGATGCCCTGGCGCTGTTCGAAGGGAAAAGCGTGCGTCGCTATCGCGCCATCGAGAAGCAGGCGCAGAACCGTCTGCAATATCTGGACGCCGCCACGACACTGGCCGATCTGGCCGCCAGACCGTCGAACCGATTCGAACGGCTGTCGGGGAACCGAAAAGGCCAATGCAGCATCCGTATCAATGACCAATGGCGCTTGTGCTTCCGCTGGACGGCGCAAGGCCCGGAAGATGTCGAGATCGTGGATTACCACTGACCTGGAGCGTGACATGGCCAGCCCCGTCAACAAGCTGCCCCCCATCCATCCCGGCGAACTGCTACGGGAGGACATGGAGGTGCTAGGCCTCTCAGCACGCGCGCTGGCCGACGCCATCGCAGTACCGCACAACCGCATCGCGGCCATCCTGCGTGGAGAGCGTTCCATCACTGCGGATACTGCCCTGCGGTTGGCCGTCTACTTCGGTACCAGCGCCGATGTCTGGATGAATCTGCAAATGACTTACGACCTCAAGAAAGCGGAGCTGGAGCACGGCGCCGCCATCCGTACCGAGATCAAGCGGCGGGTTGCATAGCACCATGAACCACGCAAGCTACTGGCCGGAAGACGACATTCTGCAAGTGCACTTCTCCGACAAGCCCATCACCCGCGAAACCTCCGTGAACTGGAACGTCCACAAGAGCTATGCCGAGGACGGCGAACTGGTGGAAGTGGTGTTTCTGGATGCCGTGAAGGAAGGGTACTTCAACCCTTCGGCCGATGGGAAAAGGGTTGCCTGATGGCTGGCAGCGATCAAACGAATAATCCCCAGGGTAAACACACTCAGGATGGCGCACTTAGCAAGCATCACATCTGCGAGAAGCTGGAGCGTTCACTTCGCACCGCCAAGGATGACAAGGTGATTTCGCAGGAGGAAATGGGAAGGCGTTACCCGGGCGATACGCGCCGAGAGTTTTTACTCTGACCCCAAATATCCGGACCCCAAATATCACAAATATCATTAAGCGTGAGATCTCATGCTGATAAACCTTGAACCACATATGATGGCCAATGGCTTTACGCGGATTGTTCGCGCCACAGCTATTACGCCGGCCGACATATTTGGGGTATGCACGACGAAATCATTAGACATTATCCATGCAGAAGATGGACTTGACCCATCAATCCATGAACCTGCAAAAACGCCCCCACCAGACCCCTACCGGTATGACCAGTTCGTTTTTTCCTACCTTCTCACTGACAACGACTTCCACAATTCGAATTATTTACAATTGGCTAGGCGCATTACTGCCTGGATATCCGTTGTCTTTGGTAAATTAGTGTCAGAGCATGAACTGACACAAGTTAATACATCAGTATTCATACCTAGAACAATTCAAAAGATGAAGATACTGAACAGAGATTTACCGTTTTATAGCAGTCATCCAAGAGTCGATGAAGCAATACCACTAAATTTTGAAGCACTCTCTATTCTCGAAGAAATTGTATTCAACACTTCACAAGAGGCAATGCATTTACATTCTGCAGCGCAATTCTACGCTGATGCGCTTCGGTGGTGGCTTCGCGACCCAGAACAGTCCTATGTTAGCCTTGTAACGGCTGGCGAATGTCTATGTGGTCTCAATCAGTATCAATGGTCTGACCTAGCGGACCCTGGCTCTAAGTCGATTCTACAGATACTAAACAACGCAGACAAAACGGGGAAAACATCTCGTATTTATCAATCACAGACCCGATTCATTCGAGAACAATTCACAAGAGCGCTGATAGAGAACACTCCTAGCACTGTATTTGAAAGCACAGAATATGCGGTCGCTGATTCTTGCCGGATCAATACGAACAGCCTTCGAAAGGTAATCAAGAATGCCTATGATTTGAGATCTAAATATGTGCATACGGGCTCAGCATTCGGCGTATACACATCGATCGTTGCCGCAAGAGCAAAAGCTGAGATGTGGCATGATTTTTCTGCGGATGCCGCACCTCTTGGAAAGCGTGAAGCAATAGGAGCTGTGCGGGATGACATACTAAAAACAATTGAGAATGCGGCCACCTTCATCGGGTTAGAAAGAATTGTTCGCGCGGCCATCCTACGGCAAGTAAATAAATACAAGAATGCATTCGTAGAGTGGAACAAGAGCAGGTTCACAGGCCCACTACCACCCGACAGGAAGCCACTCCAAGGCAGATGGGTGAGGCAGGGACGAATTCCCGCTAAAGGGGACACCCATGGAAATTAAAGGGGACGGAGGGATTATTTTCTCCCCAACGCCAACCCGAACCTACGCCGCCACCTCAACATACGAAGACCGACTGACGGGTTTGGGTATCTCATAACCCTCTTCGCGCAAACCCTGGATATGAAATTCGATGGCTTCGCGCATGTTGCGCTCGGTCTCTTCCAGGGTCTTTCCCGTCGATGCACAACCCGGCAGGTCGGGCGAATACGCGGAGAACCCTGTTTCAGTCTCTTCAATCACGATGAGGTATTTCATGGCTTAAGCCCCGCCTGTTTCAGAATGCTGTTCACCGTGCCCGGCGCGAGATCGTCATACTTCCTAGCCACCCTCAAGCCAACACCTCCAACCCACGCTCCGCAACCAGATTCAGCAGTTTCAATGACGGCCTGACGTCACCCCCTATTTGAGTAGCATCCGGGTTTAGAGTCCGCTGCTACTGTAGCTGACTTTTCTGTCAGCTGCTTGGCGTAGGCGGCAGGTGTCAGCCCGCCGAGCGCCTTCTTCGGTCGTTCCTCGTTGTACTCGCGCCGCCAGGCTTCGATGATGACCTGGGCGTGTGCCAGATTCAGGAACCAGTGTTCGTTCAGGCATTCATCGCGTAACCGTCCGTTGAACGATTCGATATAGGCATTCTGGTTCGGCTTGCCGGGCTCGATCAGACGCAGGGTCACGCCATGCTGATGTGCCCAGGTCAGCATGGCGCGTCCGCAAAATTCTTTTCCGTTGTCGGTGCGGATAATGCGCGGTAAACCACGCGTCTTCGCTAACTGGTCGAGGATACGGGTAACGGCCAGTCCACTGATGGCATGTTCCGGTTTGATGGCCACCGATTCATGTGTCGCGTCATCGACAATGGTTAGGCTCTTGATCACCCGTCCGTCGGCACTGCGATCAAATACAAAATCCATGGACCAGACCTCGTTCGGTGCCTCGGGTCGCACCAGCGGTTGGCGCTCAGTCACCGGCACCTTCTTGCGTTTGCGTCGGCGTACCTGCAACCTTTCCTCGGTATAGAGGCGTTCAACCCGCTTGTGGTTAACCCGTTCACCGCGCTGACGCAGCTTCAGATAGATCATGCCGGCGCCGTAACGGCGGTGCCGGTGGGCCAGCGCCAGGATCGACTCGCGCAGGACACCATTGCGATCCGGCGCGGGCTGGTAGCGCAGGCTGCTCGCGCTCATGCCGACGACCCGTAGGGCCTGGCGTTCCGTCAACCCTTGATTCTGCATCTCGTGCACTATCTGGCGGCGCGCTGGCGCCCTCACCACTTTTTTCGCAACACCTCGCGGGTCACCTCCTGTTCCAGCAGCGCCTCGGCCAACAGCTTCTTGAGGCGGCTGTTCTCTGTCTCCAACGCCTTCAACCGTTTGGCATCCGACACGTCCATGCCGCCGTACTTGCTGCGCCAGAGGTAATAGCTGGCCTCCGAGAAACCGTGTCGACGGCACAGATCTTTCACCGGCATCCCAGCGTCTGCCTCTCTCAGAAAACCAATGATTTGTTCTTCTGTATACCGTTTCTTCATGTCCAATCTCCTTCCGTTTAGGGATTGGACTCTAAATACAAGTGCTACTCAAGACGGGGTGACGTCGGTAGAAAAAATCAAGGAGTCAGAGTACTCGAAACACGGACACTCGCCCTTCATTTTGAAGATCGAGTCCGAGGAATTAAAGCGTCGCGCGGCGATCACGAATCCTTAATGTCCGCCTGCAACTCTACTTCCAGATCGAGCGCCCGATCGCGCGATGTGCGAAGGTAAGTCCCGACCGCGATGGCGAGCGCGACGACGATCAGAATCGCCGCGACTGCGAACGTGATTCGCATACCGGTGGCAACGGCCTCGGGATGCGCCGTTGTGATGTCGATGGTCGCCGATGCGAGCGCGAACACAGCGCCCATAACGGATGCACCGGTGATGAGCCCGAGATTGCGCGACAGGTTGAGCATGCCGGATATGACGCCCCGCTGGTCCGGGCGGATATCCGTCATGACGGCGGTGTTGTTGGCCGTCTGGAACAACGCATAGCCGACGGTGATGACGACGATGGGGGCGATGTAGCCGGCGATGCCGAGCGTCTCCGGCAACAGGGACAGCACGAAGGAACCGGCCGCTATTCCGATGAGCCCGATGAAGGTCATGCGTTGTGCGCCAAAACGGTCCGCAATGCGACCGGCCGGCACAGCCGGTCAGCGCGGCGACCAGCGGACCGACCGACAAGACGAGTCCGACAAGCGCCGCGTCGAGCCCGAGCGCGCGAGAAAGATAGAACGGTCCGACCACCAGCGTCGCCATCATCACCGTCGAGACCAGTGCGCTCGTGGCAAGGCTCGCACTCAGCACGGGATCGCGGAACATCGCCAATCGGATCAGGGGTGATGCGGCTCTCGCCTCGACGCGCACGAAGAGGCCGACGCCGAAGACAGCCGCCAACAGCAGGGCCATGTTGAGCGGACCGAAGTTGCCGCGCCCAATCGTCATGGCGAGTGCATAAGCCGCAAGCGTCAGCGCCAGCAGCAGCGTGCCCACAGTGTCGAAGCCGGTCCGATCGGTCTTCGGCGCCAAGATTAATCGGGCGATCAACAGGCAGGTAGCGATGTGCGAGAAGGAAAGCCAGAATACCCAGCGGCACGTTGACGAGGAAAATTGCCCGCCAACCGAGTCCGGCGATCAGAACGCCGCCGAGCGATGGACCAAGCGCGGTGCCGATCGCGGACATCGTTCCGAGCAGCCCCATGGCGCTGCCGGTCCTTGTCTTTCGGAACCGTCTCACCGACAAACGCCAGGGTGAGGGCCATCATGATGGCCGCGCCGAGGCCCTGCGCCGCCCGGGCGGCAATCAGCAGCCAGAGCGTGGGCGCGACGCCGCACAGGACCGAGGCCAACGTGAACAGGACGATTCCGGCCAGTAGCAGCCGTCGGCGGCCAATGATGTCACCGAGCCGCCCGACGCTGACGATCAGGGTGGTGATGGCAAGGAGATAGGCGAGGACGATCCACTGGACGTCCTGAAAGGAGGCGTTGAACGCCTGCGCCAACGTCGGCAAGGCCGACATTGGCGATGCTGGTGCCGAGCGAGGACAACAACATGGATAGCGAGAGGCTGGCGAGCGCCCATCGAACCGAAGGCGTTCGTTCCGCATGTCCCGCGATTGCCTCGTCTCGTTCTGCAATGATTCGGTTTCAACATGAACCCCTTATCTGGCGGCTCCGGAAACGGAGCTGTCAGAATCGTAGCTCCCTGCCTGACATGGCGGAAGACGCAGCATTTGCACTTTATACGTGCGTTTGACGCCACATCACGGTCAAGCTGTGCTATGGTCGATGCATGTCGAAACCCGATCTCAACTTGCTTTTCACCTTGGATGTGTTGCTCGCGGAAGGCAGCGTTGCGCGCGCAGCCCGACGGTTGCGGCTTAGCCCGTCGGCGATGAGCCGGGCGCTGGCGCGGTTGCGTGAGACGACGGGCGATCCGCTGTTGGTCAGGGCCGGACGCGGTCTCGTTCCCACACCCCGAGCGCTCGAACTCCGCGAACGGGTCAGTCAGCTCGTGCAGGACGGTGGAAGCGGTTCTACGCCCTGCGGAGAAGCTCAACCTCAAGCAGCTCGTCCGAACGTTCACGCTGCGGACCAGCGAAGGCTTTGTGGAGAACTTCGGACCGGAGCTCATTGCGCGCGTCGGCGAGGAGGCTCCCGGCGTGCGGCTGCGCTTCGTGCAGAAGCCAGACAAGGACAGCACGCCACTTCGCGACGGGACCGTCGATCTGGAAACCGGCGTCGTGGGGAAGACGACTGGTCCGGAGGTGCGTACGCAGGCATTGTTCCGTGACCGTTTCATTGGCGTCGTGCGAGCGGGGCACCCGCTGAGCCAGGGCAAGATCACTCCCGCCCGTTATGCGGCGGCCAGGCACATCTGCGTCTCGCGGCGGGGTCTCGACAGGGGACCGATCGATGAAGCCTTGAAGCCGCTCGGGCTGGAGCGGGAGATCGTCACGATCGTCGGTGGCTTTTCGACCGCGCTGGCTCTGGCTCGGGCCTCCGACCTGATCGCCAGTGTTCCCGAACGACACACCGGAAACCTGCGCGCCGGAATGCATAGTTTTCCCCTTCCGATCTCCACGCCGGAGTTCACGGTTTCATTGCTCTGGCACCCGCGGATGGATGCCGATCCAGCGCATCGCTGGTTGCGCGGTCACGTTCGGGATATCTGCGCCAATTAAAGGGGCTTAGCCTCGAATGGCACTTACTTAAGCTTCAATGTAGGTTGGGTTAGCGTAGTTTGCGTAACCCAACAAGCGTTGCGAAGCAACACAAGACCTTCTTTAAATGTGTGCCTGACGGCACGCTTGTTGGGCTACGGCGCAAAAAATGCGCCTAACCCAACCTACATCGGATATTTATCGCCTAAGTATGTGCCATTCGGCTCAGCACCCTTTTCCATCAGCCATCCAGCCGCTCAGCCGCCGCGAAGCCGGCATCATCGGAATCACCCCGACATACATCGATAAGAATCTGACAGCGGTGCGTGTAGCTTCGTCCACTGAGGGATTCCTGCTCGGCCAGGTAACCCTTTACGGCTTCACAGAGAAAGGCGCGGATGCGGCTGCTGTACAGGGCACGACCCTCCATGAGCAGTTCGCGTTTGAAGCGATCAGCCAGATCAAGCAGTGCTTCGCGCGCAGCTGCGCTGCACTCATCCGATGCGCGCGGATAAGTACGCGCCACGAACCACTCCAGCGCCACGATGATCAGGGTTGCGACTTCCGATGAACAGCGTACTTCGATCTGTTTCGCCATACGAATGACCTAATTAATAGGGGACAGACCCGGAGGTTTCTCCGCCCAACCTACGCCGCAATCCCCTCAACCGTCAGGTGACGCACGTCGGTGCGCAGGCTTGCGTGTTCGAAGGTGTTCGAGCGGCGTTCCGGCCTGGGTCGCTTTGCGTATTTCGTCGGCCGATGTATCGACGTGATTCCGGAATATTCGGGCATAGGCTTCTTGTCGAGATTAGTAATTAAAAGGGGCGGAGGGATTAAACGTTATTCCCTCAGCCCCTTTCCCTGCTACAGCCGTTTCTGCGCGCGATGAAACCCGACCATCCCGCCCCAGATACTCTTCTTGCCCTCGACGCGGGTGAAGCCAATGAGATGCAGAATGTCGGACAATTCTTCCGGCGTATAGAAATGATGGATGGCGTCCACAAAATACCCCCCGCAACTGCGCGAGGCTGCGGATGATCCGAAGATCTGCGCAGTCAGCATGAGCGAAACACGCAAATAACTCAGATAGAACCACTCCAATGCACGACTGGATGGCTTGAGCATATCGCAATGATAAAACCAGCCGCCCGGCTTGAGTACGCGGTGAATCTCCGGCAGCACCTTATCCAGCTGCAGATGACGGGATGCCGCCTGCAGCGTGATCACGTCAAATGAGTGATCCGGAAACGGTAGCGTGTGCACGTCATGAATCACGCTTTCGATATGCAGGCCGGCCTTGGCCGCATCACTTGCGCCCTGCTCCTGCATTTCCTTGCTACGGTCAATGGCGGTGACGGAAATGTCGCTCTGTTTCTTAAACAGTCGGATACCGACAGAATTAGTACCCGCGCACACATCCAAAACTTTGCTATGCGGCTGTAGCGCGATCGTCCTTACAAATTGCCAGACCCACAACTCCCACAAACCCAGGCTCGCAACGATATTTCCCGGACGGTAATAGCGGGGAACATCTTCAAACACCTTGGGGACACACTGCGACCAAGCCTGTGAAAAAAGCGAGCGTCGGTGCTGCTCCCTCTGCTCAAAGGATCCCCAGGTTATCGATGAGTCACTCATGTATTCCACGTCAATCTCCCGCATTGAACAATTCCGGAAGGATACAACAATAAACGAAGGGGAAAGAGGGAATATTTTGACCACTACACTTTGACGCGCATTTCCAAAAGTCTTGGATTGCACGGATCGCTGGATAAGCCGCGCTGGATACTGAGTGAAGCGGCACGCTCTTCACCATTGCTGAATTCGAGTTCCGCGCATTCGGCGTACAGTCGCGTAATTTCCCGATGTCGCTGCGGGTAATGATGCCGACCAGTTCAGCCTGTTCGCTGACCACCGGTAATCCCGTAAACCGAAAACATGGCTGGCTCCTAATGCGGGTGTTGTTATCGTCTCAGGTGTTGCGGCTAGTGTTAATGAGCCGCCAATGCCGCACCGCCAGGACGATCAGGGTGACTGCCAGTAGCGGCAGCACAAAAGCGCCCATCACCACGCTGTAGCCTTGCAGGGCATCGTGGCCGGTGGCGTGCAGGATCAGGTAAAGGGTGTAAGCGATATACAGCGCCAGGAACAGGACGCCTTCCCAACGGGTGATACACGACCCGTTGAAAAACACTGGCAAGCAAACCACCACGACCGCCACCATGATTGGCAGATCGAACACCAGCATCGCCGGAGCGACGATCAGATTACTTGGTGCGACGCTGGCAGAGATACCCAGCACCGAAAGAATGTTGAATATGTTGCTGCCAACCACGTTGCCGACAGCGATGTCACGTTCGCCGCGAATCGCGGCCATGATCGAAGTGGCCACTTCCGGCAGTGAAGTACCGACTGCAACGATAGTCAATCCGATGATCAGCTCGCTGACCCCGAGATACTTGGCAAAAGACACGGCCGCTTCCACCAGCCAGTTCGCGCCCAGCACCAGTAGAGCGAGACCGCCCAGTATCAGCAGCACTTGCATGCCCCAGTGCGCTTCCCAGCCCTTGGTCGTGCCGTCAAACGCGTCCGCATACTCCGCCCTGATCGCCGCCGTTTCGCGCCGGCTCTGCCGAATAACGATCAAGGTATAGCCAACAATCAGACTCGTTAGCAGCAGGCCCTCCCAGCGACTGATACCACCGTCTGCGGCCATCGCCCAGAGCAACAGCGATGCGCCGATCATCACCGGCACCTCCTGGCGAATAATCTGCTGATGCACCACCAGCGGCACGATAAGGGCAGAGGCACCCAGAATGAACAACACGTTGAAGATATTGCTGCCGACCACGTTGCCGAGCGTGATATCGACTTGGCCAGACCAGGCTGACTGCACCGACACCGCCATTTCCGGCGCGCTGGTACCGAACGCCACCACAGTGAGGCCGACCACCAGCGGCGAAATGCCGAACGACAGGGCTAGCTTCGACGCCCCGCGCACCAGCAGTTCAGCTCCGACAACCAGGGCGACAAGTCCCAATCCAAACCAAAGCATTATCTTCTCCGTTAGTAAATGGCGCGCAGCATCTTTATCTGTGTTTGATCAGCGAGAACTTGCTGCATGCACTCTAATCTCTCCGCCCCCCTTTCTTTTGGGCGCTGCCCCCTTTTTCGACCACGCGAATCGATCACCTATGGCTCTTTGGTCACCGCATAGCTCAAGGCCGCCGCAGGGCCTCCAGTACTTTGACGCGCATTTCCAATAGTCTTGGATTGTGCGGATCGCTGGATAAGCCGCGCTGGATGCTGAGCGAAGCGGCACCCTCTTCACCATTGCGGAATTCGATTTCCGCGCGTTCGGCATACAGTCGCGCAATTTCCCGACGCTGGGTACGCGTCATGCTTGTGGACTTGCGCACGGGTCTCGGACTTGTACTGACTCTGCCAGGGCCGTCTTGGTCCGTCTTTGCATTGTGCCCTGGCGTATCGACCGCAAGGCCGGCGCCAGGCTTGCGCACATATCCCGGCGCTGTCGGAAATGAGATCGTCGATTGAGGCGATGCGGCATCCGAACTGTTTATTGTAATTGGAAATAGCGGCATCATGGCATCCTCGCGCAAGACATATTGCGAGTGTTGAGCCACCAAACCGGAACGCAACTCTATATTGCTGGAAGGCTCTGCTGCATCCGTGGAACCGTCGAATACACTGGATTGTACGGAGTGCGGCAATGAACGCTTTGATTCGACAGGTTCAGACGGCGACTCAGCGAGCCCCCAAAGCGATGCAAAATTCGTCGGCATGTGATTCAGCCATGTATCCTTGGTCAACTCCACAGTGAGCGCTACGCTGACCACCATTGCCAAAGCACGCCAGATCCACACGCTGCGCTGTAGTCGACGTATACGCCATGACAGACGCTCTGGTTCATAGCGAATTTCCTGCGGGGCGACGACCAGTTGCGCCGACGGTTCAACTTCATGCTGTCGCTCAATCTCAGGGACCGTTGTATCTTCAAACGTGGAAATCTCATCCGATGTTGCCTGCTGCAAGTGGCTGCCTTGTCCGATCGCCAATCCAGGCTCAGGCGTGGGTGGGATGAGGCCCACCCTAGCCTGCGTGCCGGTGCGTGCGAGCTCACCGGCACAGAATTTGTTGATTTCGCCCGGTACACCAGCGTTCATTTGATGAATGAGGGTGAGGATCGCAGGTTCGAACAGATCCTCTGGAAGCGCAGCCATGTGCAAACGGTGCCGTATGTAGCCTACTGTCTCTTCCGCCGACAGTGGATCCACGTTATAGCAATGATCAATATGCACATCGCCGGTCGGGGTCGAGCAACCAGACAACCATGTCTCGGGCGCGGCACGACCAGCGAGGATCAGCGTCGCGTGACCCGGCTGGAAAAAGTGCAACAACAAATTGAGATCTTCCGTCGGCAGCCTGTCTGCCGCGTCGACGATCAGGATAATCGGCTGCCGCTGCTCAATTGCCATTGACAGCCGCATGGCGAGCCGGCGGCGCAGGGTTGTTTCATTGTCGTCTTCGGCACCCAGCTGCAGCGACTTGGCCACATCGAACAAAACCCTGCCCGGCACGGGTCGCTCGACCATCCCGACCAGACCCCGTCTGAAGCTCTGTCGCAAATCGCGCAGCAGTACGGTCTTGCCGCTGCCAGCCGGTCCGGAGATGCACAGCAGATGCCGACCCGCGGCCACATCCTGCTGGAGCGCAGCAACAACGCGCTGCTGACCGACAGCCGGAAATAATGCTATGCAGTCGGGCGCCTCTGGAAAAACTTCATTCGCGATTTTGCACAGATCCAGGTCCATAAACGACCCCTCTTACGCTGGCAGCAGCAGGGAATAATACGGCGCAGACAACGACTTCCCTTTTCGTTTGCACTTTCAGCGCTCCTTGATTACGAAAAAAGGGACGGAGAGATTATTTCCTGCCCAACTCACACTGATCCTGACCACCAACAATGGACACTCAGCTAAGCGACCTGTTGAGCCTCAAACGCTTCTGGGCTGATATAGCCGTTGGCGCTGTGTCGGCGAGTTCGATTGTAATCCACAACGATATATTCGAATACCGTCTGCCGCATGAGCGCGCGGGTCGGGAAATGTTCGTCGTGGATAACCTACACGTTCAGCGTGTGGAAGAAACTCTCGACGACGGCATTGTCATAGCAGTTGCCTTTCGCGCTCATGCTGGACCGCAGTTCATGCCTTTGGATGAATGCCTGATAGTCCTCTGGAGCAATACTGGCTACCACGGTCACTGTGCACAATGACATCCTTCGGCATCCGTCTGCGCCACGGCTCGTAGGATGGGTGAAGGCGTCTTATGCCGTAACCCATCAATAGCTATTCGCAACCATGATGGGTTGCGCTGCGCTCTACCCATCCTACTGTCACTGACAACTACCCAATCCCCCGAAGGCTTGGTTTAAATGGGGACAGACCCGCAGTTCGGGTCTGATTCTCTATCTGCGGAAGAGAGCATTGCAGTAATAGCTCGACCAGTGGTAATCCTCTGGCAACGCCACCATCGTGGCGCGCACCGGATTCAGTTTCATATAGGTATGGAGAACATTCCAATACCCGTTACGCCCGCTATTACCGCCCGTCACAACCACCCGGTTGTTCGGCAATATTGCGGTCGAACACGTAGGTCGTGCCGTCCCAGCGCAGCACCGGTTGACAGAAACCGGGACCACCGATCATGACGTCGGCATAACCCTCGTGACGGGTCTCCTGCACCCCGACCATACCTGCGCCGAGATTGTGCGACTGCCAGTGTCCGGAACCATCCTGAATGAACAGAGACACGCCGGTGCCGGCAAAGCCGAACATGCAGGCGCTGCCGAGGCTGACGAAGACCTCGGCTTTTTTGTCGCCATTCAAGTCTGCTGTCTCGATCTGGACATCGCCGGTGCCCGGGTTGAGCGCAGGACAGGTGTCCATGTCACTGAAGACAAGCGTCTGTCCATCCGCAGCCACCTTAAGACCGAGCTGATCAAAGATCGCGCGTCGGTCGGCATCGGTAAGCGCAGTTGCGTTCTGCGCGTTCTTGAACAGCAGTTCATGCCCCGCGGGTGCAGCCAGCGCCGTGCCGGCTGTCAGCAGCATGAACATAAATCTGTGGGCGTGGTGTTTGCGGGAAATATGCATGGTAAACCTCCTTGTACGCGTGTTGAAAACGGAAGGCCGACAGCTTCTATCGGGTGCATTCAACGTCACGAAAACCAGCGCAGAATCGCCGCCGCCGTCAGGTCCGTAACAGCCGCCCGGTCCAGACCACATGCAGCCGTTGCTCGGGCCATGCAGCTGATAACGCCGGATGGATTAACACACTCTAGCAGGCACTGGCTGTCACGCCAGTCGCTATCTCACGCAATCAAGTGAAGAACATTTACTCACGCGGCCCCTTTTCTCTTTCTCTAACGCGTACCCGTCACCGGCGCCGCTGAGTCTATCAGCACTAGCTGGCCATCTTTTACGGGGATACGCTCGCCCGGGCGGTGATCCATGCGCACGCTGCCGGTTTCGTCGCCGAGCTGATAGCTGACATCGTAACCCAGCGACTTCACTTTGGATTCGTTGACACTGTGGCAACGTTTTTCGATGGTCGTGTAGGTATCCTTTGCCTGCATGTTTTGCTGGACCTTATTGCCGGCATAGCCACCGGCGGCGGCGCCGGCGACGGTGGCGATCTTCTTGCCGCTGCCACCGCCCACTTGGTTGCCCAACACACCACCGAGCAACGCGCCGGCAACAGTACCGACAATCCGTTTCTCGTCCTTCACAGGTTGCTGTTGGGTGACAGCGATATCCTCGCAGACCTCTCGTGGCACCTGTATGGTTTGCGTCGCTTCGGTGACCTTCAGCACTTGTGCGTATGCCGGTTCCTTGTTGCCGATAAAATTGTAGCCAGCCATGGCGCCACCCGCGGCGGCAACGACCACGCCAATCGCAATACCGGCCATCATCGATTTGTCTATCATTACATCCCTCTCTTGCCCATAACCGAAATGAGGTTGGGAAATATCTTCTGCTCAACCCAGGCAGCCCACCGCTCGCCTGACCATACCTTCCTGACGTCTATCGTCAAGGCGCATTATGCTGCGTAACAGGGGACGCTGGGAATATTTTACAAACATCGCAAAATCGTTGGAAGATCCATCTTGTGCGCTAGCACAACTCCGCACCCCATAAAGCCAACTACGTCGCAACCCTTCGACTGTCAGGCGACGCCCATCGGCACATTGTCGTCTGCTCGGTCGCCACGCCACGCCGCGCCAGCAGCGCAGGCTCGCCATCTGCGTGCCCGAGCAACATGGCGCCGTCACGCAATTCGGCGAAGGGATAACCGTGCGTGAAATCAGGACCGTGCAACTCTTTGGGTTTGGACATGGTCAGCCTCCTCGGGATTCCGAAATAGGCAAGGCGACTCTTTTCCTACAGGTCTTTCGAGATGCTCAGCACAACCCGGCTGTCGGCGATATCACCATAGAGGTCTTTGCCATCGCTGTTGGTGTCGTACCACGAAAGGTCGAATCCAAAGCCGGCGAAATCCTTCGCCACGCCCACATGGTAGTCGACATAGCTGTCAGGAACGCCGACACCGGATACATTCTTGTCGAAGTCAGAATAGCCGGCACCGGCCGAGACCGTGAATCCTTCCATGAATTCGTACGCATAGGCCAGGCCATAGTAGAGACCCGTCTCATCGCTGTTGAAGATGTCGTTCGAATAGCCGAGTGTGCCGGTAAAGCCTCGGTAATCCAGCGCAAGCATCAGTTCATTGTATTCGAGATCGGCGTCGGCGCCCGGATAGATGTAGCGCAGCAGACTGACGTCATAGCTGATGTCACCAATATCGTTCGCATAACCGACTTTCAGATCCAACTCCATATCGGCCGCATCGTCGGCCGCGGGATCGGTGCTGTCTTCCTCGTTGAAATCCACATTCGATGCCCAGGCACCGATGTAGAACCCGGAATCATGGCTGAGATCGAAACCACCCTGGATGGCCGGGTCCTCGTCGGTCTGACTGACACCGCGGAATACATAATCACTGGTCAAGGTGACATTCGCACTGCCCTCCCACTCAGCGGACGCAACTATAGGTACTGCGATCAATGCGCCAAACAGCGCCTGCGAGCCGAATCGAATCTTGAGCTTCATGAATACTATCTCCTTGTGACTGTTAAAAAATACAAGCGGTCAGGGTATTGGTCAACATGATATGTGGATTCAGTGCTTGACTGATAGCTGCCTTGTACATATCTATCACCATTTTGCATGTACGGTCGGCATTACCTCAGGCGACCTCCGCCGAGCCACACCAACCAAGAAGCACGCCGGACGCAGGTGTGAGCTAGACTAGCTGCGTGCGCCTGGGCAATATCGCCGGTCGCTTAACATTCGCTACATCTACATTCGAAACTTCGGGGGAGTGATTGTTATGCGTTGGCGTGGAAATCGGCAGAGCAGCAATATCGAGGATCGGCGCGGCGAGTCCGGACCCAGCCGCTTGGGCGGCGGTGGCGGCGGCGTGCTCAGGCTGTTGCCGGTCGTATATCGTTTTATAGGTTTCAAAGGTACGGTAATCGCCGTGCTGGCCCTCGGCGCCTACCTTATGTTCACCGGCAACCTCGGTGTTCTGACGGGTACCGGCGGGTTGACGGATCAAGCGGGCTCACAACAGAGTGAGCTGGTGGTTGAAAGTGCCGAGGAACAGGAGCTGGTCGATTTCGTGTCGGTAGTGCTGGCCGACACGGAGGAAACCTGGCACGCCCTGTTCCAACAACAGGGCGGCACCTATCAGGAACCACGCCTAGTGTTGTTTCGCGGTGCGGTCAATTCCGCCTGCGGCCTGGGGCAGGCGGCCATGGGCCCGTTTTACTGTCCTGGCGACCACAAAGTCTATATCGATCTCAGTTTCTACAGCGATCTCAAAAACCGCTTCAAGGCACCGGGTGATTTCGCTCAGGCCTATGTGATCGCGCACGAGGTGGGCCATCACGTGCAGACGCTGCTCGGTATTTCCGAAGAGGTACAGCAGGGCAAGAGAGGACTCAGCGAGACGGACAGCAACCAGCTTTCGGTACGCATGGAATTGCAGGCCGATTGTCTCGCCGGTGTATGGGCGCACCACGCCCATCAGTCTCGTCAGCTGTTGGAGGAAGGCGATGTAGAGGAAGGTCTCGCGGCCGCCAGCGCGATCGGAGACGATCGCCTACAGAAGCAGAGTCAGGGTCATGTCAGCCCCGATTTTTTCACGCACGGCAGCTCGGCGCAGCGGGTGAAGTGGTTCAGGTCGGGCTGGATCACGGTGAAGTGCAGCCTGTGACACATTCGCCGCGGCAACGCTGTAGCGATTCAGACCGATGGCACGGCGCGGTTCCGCTGGATCGCAGCGCCGTGCAAATGCGGATCCAGACGGACAGTCGTCAAAGATTGGACGCTCTCCTGAAACTTTTTTTCTATGCGCGCTTCCGCACAGACCACACATATTTTTACGCACATTCTGACGACGTGAGCAGCGGAAACTAAATATGTCGCTGCAGTCAATTATCGACATTCGTTATCAGGAGATGACCATGAACAAAGATCAGATCAGGGCCGCGTCAAAGAGGCAACGGGTAAAGCCAAGGAAGTCGCGGGCAGGTAGTCGAGGATAAGGACTTGGAAGAAGAAGGGATGGTTGAGAAAACCATCGGCAAAGTCCAGGCAGGGTATGGTGATCTTAAGGCTGACCTTAAAAAAGGCATTAAGAAAGGCAGCTGAGTTGAAGTTTGCATGCGTTGATCGGCGACACCATTCAACTGCACACTTAGTTATTGCAAATCAGCTGTGGTGTTTCGGGCGCTGAGCTGTATTCGGCGGCATTCCGAAAAGCTACTCAATATCAACCCCTCATCGCCCGTCAGCACAACAAAGGTCTGCGCCGACCCGCTTCCGTCGCGCCATAACCCCGGATGGTTTGCGCTCTACTGCGGTCGGCGCCTGCCGGCCAGCTAAGATTCACTCGCGTCGGGTGCGCGCTGCCGATGTCGACGGTTCTGTTCACGATGCGCCATCGCTTTCAGCGCTGATGCGATATTGTCCGGGCGCTAACTGAACCAATAGCATGGGACCATTAGTCACTGTTCCAACACCGGCGAACCGGAATTGTCGGCGATATTCACCTTAACATCGGACAGATACTTGCCTGTCGGTTGAACTGAACAAGTGAGCATCAGCGTATAGTCTCTTGCCGCCGCCTTCATGGCAGTTGACTCATCCAGCCCGATACCGCCGGACAGATAAGTAATCCCATTCTGGTTTTGCGCCTCGGGTAACGCCGTCATATCGGCAGCAATGACCGATCCCAACGTGCCAAGACTCGCAGCAAAGACTGCCAGTGATAAAAGTTCACGTATGTTCATAAATCCACCTCTCATGTGAATAGGGGAAGTTTGTACTGGCCTGAATAATCTGGCGTTGCACTCTTTCGCCAGCACGATAAACTAAGCATAGGCAAAGGCGTCAGAGAATTCCGTGCGCTAACGAACATAGCGCAAAATCAAAATAAAAACACCCGGCAACTCCAGCTCGGGAATATGAGTGCGTGAATAGCGTTCATTTCCGCGTCGAACGGCGCGATCATCAACGTGTGGCCGCCTGTGATTCCGCCTTTTGTTGGCCAGCCAGACACCGAACATGCTTGCGCTCGCACCGGCGAAGGCCAAAGAGCTGTCCTTCTGTGCATCCCAGGTGTCGCCCTGGGTTAGGTAGGCAGCGCCCAGATCGGGTGCGACCAGTTCCGCAACCACCATTTCGATAACTTCATAAAATGCACTGAAGGCGAGAATGCCCGCGGTGGCGAGAGAAAATACGACCAATGCACGCGCACACCGGCCGCACGCAAAAAAATTTCACGAAACGGGTAGACACACAGGAGTCCATAAGAGAAATGGACAATCCGGTCGTAATGATTGCGCTCCAGATCGAACCAGCCTTCCACCAGAATCCCAGCGGCGTCTCCGCGTAGGTGTAATGCGCGCCGACCAGATGCAGACTGAGGAAGACGACGAACAGCGCGTAGGACACATTTGAAAAGGTGAAGCGCCGGTAGGTGATGATCAGCAGGATGGCGTAGACAAACACCAACAGGTTTTCCAACAGCCAGTCGCGGCGATCAAAGGGGGCGATCGCGGTGAGCATCCAGAGCAGCAGCAGCCACAGAATCAATCCTTGCAGGAAGCGGTTGGGCCGAATGTCGGTGGTGACATGGAGCCTCCTGTTGACGAAGCCGGTACTGACTGCGATCCAGCATGATCAGGCGTATTGAGACGAGGCAATAGTCGTGATATCCCTACGAATAGATTTGACGCGCAAATTCGGACCGGGATTGAGCGCACATTCGGGCCAGCTGACAAAGACACCGTCCGTGCGCATGAATGCCAAGATGCATTCGCTCTTACGCTGATATGCCCGTCTGGAATCGGTGATCGGACAGGCGCATAATTGACCCGCCGACTCTCCTCCTGTATCGGCTGTCATAAAATAGTAATCCACCTGTAATACCGTAACGTGAGAAAGCCACGCCCGTAAATTCAGGATCGCAACTGATGTCCCCGCCATTATCTCTGTCCGCGCCACCGAACCTCGCTGCATTGCTCGCCGAGGTAGAAACTTAAGCTGCCAGGTGATCGCCGATGCCGAGCAGCGCTTGCACCCCTATCAAGCCCGCTATCCCGAAGGCTTTTCACCGGACGCCCGCAATCTTGCCAGCTATCTTGCGTTGCGAAGCAATGATGTGCGCCCACTGCAGAGAGCGATTAGTGGAGGCAGGCCTGTCCTCTCTGGGGCGGGGCGAGTCTCATATTCAGACCAACCTAAATCGTGTCATCGGCATGCTCAGTCGCGCGCTGGGTAGAGATGCGCCCATGGATTTTCCGGATGAGGGGCCGGCGCGTCTGGAACGCCATAGTGAGGTGCTGTTCGCAAGCGGAACCACAGTTGCTATGCACGCATCATGGTCACTTTACCAAGCGAGGCGGCAATCCAGCCAGAGCTGGTCGCTGGGCTGATCGCCAACGGTATGGACTGCGCGCGCATCAATTGCGCCCATGATGGGGCGACGATCTGGCAGGCCATGATCACTCATATCCGCGCTGCGGAGAAAAAATCCGGCACGCGCATCAGATATTCATGGACCTGGGCGGTCACAAGATCCGCACCGGCCCGGTTCAGTCGGGGCCGGCGGTGCTGCACTTGAAGGTTCGCCACGATAGCTTCGGACAGGTCATAGCACCTGCCCAGGTCGTGTTGTGCAGAGACCCAAGCTGTCTCGCCGAGCCACGGCGACACAGCGAGTCTGCCGCGCCTGCCGGTGTCGGCCGAGCTGTTGGAATGCCTGCAGCCAGGTGATCGGTTGATGTTTATCGATACCCGTAAAAAACAGCGTAGCTGCCAGGTGCTCAAGGCGTTGGCCACAGCGAGTGGCTGGTCGAAACC
>CAVOKC010000014.1:0-24300 GCA_963696465.1 uncultured Gammaproteobacteria bacterium
GATCGAGCGGGCGATGGGGGCGGAGCTGAGCCATCACCTTCGTTACCGCCCGGGCGAGGCGCGCCCCGAGGGCCAGGATAACCATCGCAACGGCACGAGCTCGAAGACCGTGCTGGCCGCGGACGAAGAAGCTGGGACCTGGAGATTCCTCGGGACCGTCAGGGACACTTCGAACCTGCCCTGATCGCCAAGTACCAACGCCGTTTGCCCGGGTTCGATGCCAAGGTCATCGCGATGTATGCCCGGGGGATGACCATCCGGGAGATCCAGGGGCACCTTGCAGAGCTCTATCGGCTGGAGGTCGCGCCGGAGCTCATCAGCTGGGTGACCGAGGCTGTTCTGGAGGAAGTCACCGCGTGGCAGAACCGGCCGCTGGAAACGATGTATCCGTTGGTGTTTTTCGAGCGTTGCGCGTGCAAATCCGCGACGAAGGGCCGGTGAAGAACAAAGCCGTGTATCTGGCGCTCGGGTGACTGCCGCGGCATGAAGGAGGTGCTCGGCATGTGGATCGAGCAAACCGAGGGGCGAAGTTCTGGCTCAAGGTCATGAACGAGCTCAAGAACCGGGGCATAGAGGACATCCTGATCGCCGTGCTCGATGGCTCAAGGGCTTCCCGAAGCGATCGAGGCGGTCTTCCCCGGCCCCGGTGCAGACCTGCATCGTGCACTTGATCCGGAAACTCGACTTCGTGATGGAAGGACCGCAAGGCCGTGGCCCTCGCTCTCAAGCCGATCTACGGGCGGAGAGCGAGGAGCGGCCGAGGCGGCGCTCGCCGAGTTCGCATCCGGTCCGTGGGGGAAAAAGTACCCGATGATCGCCGAGAGCTGGCGGCGCGACTGGGAACGGGTCATCCCGTTCTTCGCCTTCCCGCACGAGATCCGGAAGATGATCTACACGACCAACGCGATCGAAGCCTGAACATCCGGGTCCGCAAGATCATCAAGATCCGGGGCCACTTTCCCAGCGAGAGGCCGCCATGAAGCTGATCTTTCTCGTTCTCCGCAACGTCTCGGCCGACTGGGGCCGCGCAGCCAAGGACTGGAAGGAGGCGATGAACCAGTTCGCGATCCTCTATGCAGATCGCTTTACGCAAACGGCTGTGTAACTTGATGCAGTCTCACACCGCCTTGCACACAGAATTTATGACAAGCCCCAGCAGCTACCTGGTCCCTATCGAGGCGCCCATTAAACCGGGGTAGATTTACTTCGTCACCTTTCCTCGTTTTACTTCTATGGTTATTACCTATGGAAAATGAGATTCCCAAATACTGTGGTTATTTCTGGGCCGGTCATTTTCTGTATATGGGCCGTTGCCCCGCCAACACCGTGCACATGCACTATGCCGTGCAGATCATAGTGAACCGCGAAGGGCTGTTTCGGTTGCAGGCAGATGGCTCCTCCATCGAATGCGGCGGGGCCGTCATTGGGTCGGGCCAGCCTCACCAATTGTTCAGTCCCGGCAATTGCCACTCGTGGATACATGTGCTGATTGACCATCAAACCGATGTTGCCAAAGCGAACGGAGGCCGCGCATCGCGCCGGTTTTTCAAACTCCGCAGACCTGTGCCGCACGTTCAGCACGTTCAGAAGGATGTACGGCATCACCCTTTCCGGTTTGGTGAAAAACAGCCAATTTGTTCAAGTCATCTCCTGCTTTCCCTAATATTCTGAAGGCACAAATCGGATAGCGGCCGCCTAGAATATTAGAGCAACCTAATGGACTCAATCCAACCCGGAGCAGGACCTTCCTGCATAGCTATTCTTGAGCTATTCGAGATACCGGATACCGACCGGTAAAAGCTGTTTGATGTCACTAACATCAATGTCTGCTAAGGCAGGCATTGCAATGGCCTAGCCACAACCATCACTACATCGGCCTGCTAGTTTACCGCGACTTAGGCGTGGCAAATTGCCCTCAACGTGCCTCATTCGCCGGTGCGGTATTGTCGCCCGCACCGACACATCGCATTCAGTGCGCCACCCACCATCGCCTTAGTTCAGGCTGCAGGCGTACGACACGCCCCCCGAGTCAGAATAGTTGTCACTGTTTTCTGTAATCCCTGGAACGAGCGGGAGGCGGAAGGTGACGAGAGATGTCGAGGTATTCGCAGGAGTTGAAGCAAGCGGTCTTGAAGCGAATGATGCCGCCGGAGAGTCGGTCGGTGGCGGCGCTGTCGAGGGAGACAGGCATCACAGAGACGACGCTGTACAATTGGCGGAAGGTAGCCAGACGCGCGGGAGCCGTGATGCCGGACAGAGGACAGAGCAAGGCGGAGGAATGGGATTCCCCGGCGAAGTTTGCGGTGGTGCTGGAGACGGCCAGCCTGAGTGAAGAGGCGCTGGCGGCGTACTGCCGGAGCAAGGGTCTGTATGTTGAACAAGTGCGGGTGTGGCGGGCTGCCTGTGAGCAGGCGAATGCGCGCCGCGATGTGGATGCGGCGGCTCAGGCGCAGCAGCACAAGGCGGATAATCGTCGCATCAAGGAACTGGAGCGCGAACTGCATCGCAAGGAGAAGGCCCTCGCGGAGGCGGCGACTTTGTTGGTGCTGGCAAAAAAATATCGGGCGTTCCCGCAACAGGACGAGGACATCTGACTGCACTGTCGGAGCGCCGAACGATGATCGAAGACATTGGCAAGGCGCGCGGTGAAGGCGCGCGTCTGGTCGCGGTGTGTGAAGTGGTCGGCATCAGCCTGCGCACGTATCGACGCTGGACGCAGGGTTATGAGGTGCGGTCGGACGGTCGCCCGACGGCGGTGCGCCCGCGGCCGGCGCATTAGTTGAGCGAAGTGGAGTGCGCCGAAGTACTGCGCGTGTGCAGTGAACCGCGCTTTGCCAGCCTGCCACCGTCGCAGATCGTGCCGCGGCTGGCAGATGAGGGTGTGTACCTGGCCTCGGAGTCGAGCTTCTATCGGGTGCTGCACGCGGCGGGTCAGCAGCAGCACCGGGGCCGCGCCGGAGCTGGGCTGTTGAGTCTGATAGGGGTTACAGTTAGATTTAAGCAGCCCTAAGCAATTAGATTTTAATTCATACGATGGTAGACCCTGTGCTTTTCTAGCGCACCTTGCTGGGGGTGTAGGTGTAGGTCCAGCCGTCACGCTTGACGATTAGGGAGCGCTTGTCGGGCGACACGCGGAGATCGTCGCCAGTGAGCCGATCGCCCATCATGAGCAAGGCGATGCCGGGCACGATGAAGTCGGTTTCTGTGGTCGAGGTGCGGGCCGGGGAGTGCTGGTTGCCACCGGTGCAGGCAACCGGTACATCGCCGGCCGGATAGTCGGTACGCACGACCATGGTGAGCTGGCCGCCGAGGCCTGCTTTCAGTTGCTCGATCGTCGAGTGTTCATAAGGGCCTGACACGGTCGGGGCCCGGCAGCCGTCGGCGCCGTTGCGCAGGGCACCCATGACGCTCGCGAAATTGGTGATGGCGGGCTCACCGGTGAGTCCGCCATTGCCCTCAGTCGTATAGTCGAAGCCAATCTCGACATGGTCGGTCACCGGGGGCATAGCCACTGGTTCCGACATTCAGGATGAGGTCTTCGCCTGAATAGTCGCCGACGACGGACCAGTGGATCACCGTTGAACTCACAAGGTCCGAGATCGCCTCCATCGAGGCGGGATCACTCGCGGTCGGCGCATCCCGGCCCGTCGCTGTGGGGGACTCGGACGTTGCAGCAGCACCGGCAGGCGTCGCGTCGGCTTGGGATTTCGGGTCGCCGCAGGCGACGAGGGCGAGCAACGATAGCGCGGCGGCAAGGGTGCGCCGGCGGAAAGGTGACAGTATCATCGGCAGCGCCTCGTTTGGGATTCGCCGGCAAGATACGCATCGAAGCGCGGCGTGGCGATAGGTAATACCTCTCGAAAAGTAGGCGGTGCCCCGAGGTAGAATTTTCTCGTAATGTACTCTGAGGAGGTTCTACATGAAAAAGTCCCGTTACACCGACAGTCAGATCCTAAGCATTCTCAAGCAAGCCGAGGCTGGCACAGGGAAAGACCGCTGCTGCCGTTCTCGGCCGTGACTGATATCTGAAATATTCATTCACTGTAGGTCCGCTTCTGGTAGATAGTGTTGAAAAACTCAAATTTGCATGATGCCGATTTATGTGGCCGAACAGGTTTTATACGTGGAATGCAGCGCAACTATCACGGCTCGCGTCATATGACAGCGTATGAGGAGCCAATGGCATGAGGTCACTCTCTCCCCACTACCGAAAATCAATAATGCATCAGGTACGCCGTAATTTTTCGCCCCGGCCCGAGATAAGAGTTTTTCAACAGAATCGGTACATGGCGGAAGTAAAGAGGTAAGTGGATTATTTCAGAATGATCGGCGTGATTGTCACTCTTGGCTGGGACGGGATAGAAGCTTTAATGCAGCAGCGATCGGCTAACACTATCAATAAATTGGTTGTAGATGCTTCAGGTAATGACTTTATTTTCAACCCACAGTCAGGTTAACGCATTTTCTCAACGATAGTGTTGCGAACCTAACCAACAATAACCCCGCTGGTCATTTATGAAAAAAAATCGGTAGCCGTTTGGATTCGCTCGCGGCGATGCTGGCACGATTTTCTGCACGGCCATAATCCGGAAACGCGGGTTCGTCTTTTCTGTTGTAGCCGCCGGTTTCGCGTGACTGACGGTAAGGGGGCGCCGCGTCGGAAAATGACACGAAGTAGACTTCGCCTTTCTCGGCGTAGTCAGCACGCGCCAGTAACACACGCAGTTGTTCCTGAACTGTTTCGGCGTGGCCGGACAATGTGACGGCCTGCTCTAGGTGTAGTCGAGCCGCACCGAGGATTCCAAGGTCGGCAAGCGCATCGGCAAAGCGTACGTGGCGTTCGGTCGAAAACGGATCTTTGAGCAGATCAAGACCGGCGATGCGCAGTTCGCGAACGGGATCTTCACGCTTCTGGTAGGTGTAGGCGGGAGGTTCATTCCGGGCCAGTGACGTGGACGTATCGGTGAGTTCAGTGTGCGTTGCATGCGTGGTCTCGGCGCGATGATTCGCCGCGTCTGTAGTGTTTAAGGCCCTGGAGTGACGACGTTCAGGATCGTCGGCCGCAAGATTCTCGATGTCCCAGCGCGATCTGCATTCACGACAGAACACGCGGATGCTGACACCGTGATCCGGCCGCAGCACGCATTGTTCGTAATGGTTGCGGTGATCGCAGCGCGGGCAGGACCAGGTGATGTCATAGGCCGTATCCCGCCCTTCGATCTGCTGGAGACTGTGCGCAAAGCGTTCGATGGGCGCGACGTTGAGCAGCGTACGACCGTGTATGTCGAGCTGAAAGCTCATCGCGTCCAGGTTCTCGGTGTTCAGGTTCGAGATGTTCAGAAAAATCGGCAACTCGTTGGTGTAGTGAACGCGGTCGCCGATCATATTGTCGCGGATGGCCATGATGTAATCGGGGCTGCCCGGGTAGACCTGCAGACGGCTCAGGTACACTTGGTAGTTTCGGTTATGCGCCCACCAGCTCATGGTGTCGTTGGCGGTCGCCAGCGTCTCGGCGGTGTCGCCAAAAATGAGATTGCCCTGGATGCCGATATTGCGTTCGTAAGTGGATTGCAGAGTCTTTTGAATGCGCTCCCGGCGGGTTTTTTTCTGCATGCTGCGCAGCACTTGCTCATTCATGCTCTCGATGCCGTAACTGATATAGGTGCAGCCAGCGTCGAGCATGGCATCCAGGACATGTTCGTCGGCGCTGTGTACATGCAGTTGGACCATCCACTGTACGTTGAGCGGTTTGATGCGTTCGCAGAATTCGAGCAGCCTGGATTTTCGCAGCGAGAACAACTCATCGAGTATGCCGACCATATTGATCTGGTATTGATCGATGCGCGCTGTCAGCTCGTCGAAGAACTCGTCGAGCGGGCGTTCGCGGTATACCTTGCCGACCGGATGAAAACAAAATGTGCAGCTATAAGGGCACGAGCGGCTGGTGACCATATCGATCGAGCGCGGCGCATTGTGTCCTTGCAGCTGGAAGAAGTGATGGTCGAGCGGCCGCTGGAGGTGCAGATGATCGCCGAACCCGAGAACGTCGTAATCCGGCCAAGCAATCTGCGCTAAATCCATGATCGACGCGCGGTGCGCCGTGCGTATGATCTTCTGTGTGTTGTCGCGGAACACGATGCCGGCGACTTGGTGCAGATCCATGCCCTTTTCGAGAGCCTGGAGCGCGTCGCAGATCGTTACCTCGCCCTCGCCGACTACACCGAGGTCGATATCCATCACCTGCGGGGCGACCTCCGGGTCGCTGCTGACAACGCCGCCACCGGCGATATTCACCACCTGCCGGTTGCCGCGCCGCGCGCCGACAAACACCTTCTTAACTTCGGGAAGAAACGGCGACAGCCCGCCCGTGCAGCAGGCATCGATGGCGTGCATGCGTACCGCGTCGGCGACGAGATCTTCCACGCTGCCGCAGACATGGTTGAGGTTGAGGCCGTAGACCGCGTGGCCGGCCTGCTTAAGTGACGAGGCGATATAGGCGAGCCCCAGCGGGAACTGATAGAAGTCCCCGAAATTTTCCACGAACCGCGGCACGACCATGAGTACACGCATCAGTCACTTCCTTACCGGCACCAGCGGGCATTAAATGGTATGTGCAGGCCACATGCAACATGGCTTTGTTCAGAGCAGGGTGCTGCGGTGAGGGCAGGGCGATCGGAGTTGTGCTTTTCGCATGCCCTGCGTTGCGCGTTGGTTACACCGGATCGAGGAGTGTGACGCTGTCGCCGACGGTCAGCCGTCCACCACGCATCACGCAGATACAGATTCCACTGTTGTGGTTTAAGGCCTTGCCCATGCCTTTACCGGCAACCTGATCGATATAGCCGCAGGGCGGGCGCGGTTTAGCGTAACGGAAGACGGCGCTGCCGATGCTGAATGATCGGCCTTCCAATTGTTTGACCTTCAATCCGTCAATGACCAGGTTGCGCCGGTGGCCGCCGTTGTCCAGTTGGGTTTCGATGTCTGCCGAGGTCTTGTGTTTCGCCTTGCGCAGATCATCTGCGGTGATGAGCGTGACTTGGCAGGCTTCGATCGATTGCCAATGGCCGCAGCCCGAGCAATATCGGTCGCCGTGCAGACCACGGCCGTCTACCGCCTCGACACTGTCAATCGGCAGCATGGGATCGCCAGCGGCTGTAGCGATATAAATGGCGCTGAGCGTGGCTGTTGTTTGTCGACGGCGCTTTATACCGAACCAGTCACTCATCATTCGCTAGCCGCGCTGCGTAGTGCGCCGCGCCGAGCAGCGGAGCCTGTGGGTTGGTCGCAATGTATACGGGCATATCTTGCAGCAGAGGTGCGAAGCGGCCCTTATCCAGAAACGCGTCCATGAAAGTGTCGCGGGTCAGTGCCGGTAGTATCTGGGGCGCGATGCCGCCGCCGATGTAGACGCCACCCACGGCGAGACATTTCAAGGCGAGATTGCCGGCCTCGGCGCCATAGATGCCGACGAACATCTCCAGCGCTGCGGCACACAACGGGTCTTGACCGCTGAGTGCATGCCGACTGATGGTGGCACTGGCGTCGTCGCCGCGCAGTTCATCGCCGAGCCAGCCTGGTTCGCTGCCATAGCCGCGGTCGCGCAGAAACTGATAGACGTTGTACAGGCCTGGGCCGGACAGGATGCGTTCATAGCTGACGTGGCCATTAAGGCGTTGGCGCAGATATTTCAACAGTTCGATCTCGCGGTCAGTGCGCGGCGAGAAGTCGCAGTGGCCGCCTTCACTCGCAATCGGGTGATGACGCGTGCCATCCCAGTAGAGCATCGCTTCACCCAGCCCCGTGCCGGCCGCGACGACGGCGATGTTGCCGGTCGCATTGGCTTTACCTGGATTCAGGACCACTCGCTCATGCGCGCCGATAAACAGCATGCCGTACGCGGCGGCCTCCAGGTCGTTGAGTAATTTCACCGTGGGAACGTCGAGCGTCTCAGCGAGCGCTTGCTCACTGAGTGACCAGGGCAGGTTGGTGGTGCGACATTGACCCATAATGACCGCGCCGGCGACACCGAAGCAGGCGGACTTTAGAATATGCCTGGGCGCCTGCTCGAGATACTCATTCAGAATAGTCTCCAGCGTTGGATAGTTTTGGCTTGGGAAAGTCTGCAGATGTACATTCTGCAGCGCACCTGAAGTGCTGCGTGCATAGAGGGAAATGACCGTCTTGGTGCCACCGATATCGCCGGCTAGAATCATAGGTACATTGTGCATCGTAGTGTACTTTTGTCTTGACTGATTTCAGTCGTTGTCGAGATCTTCCGCAGTGTCGGTCTCACTGCCCTGTTCCAGAAGAAAAGCGAATGCCGCCATGAAGGCGTTGGCGGCCTGATGGGGCGGGCTCGCATAAAAACTCGCCCAGGCCGCACCACGGCTCTCGTTATAAATGCCTTCCTGTTCGGGATGCAAATCCAGCCATGCGAGTCTGACCGCATGGCCAATCAATACATCGACAATGATGTGGCCATTGATTGCGAGTGTGGGATTGGCCTTGAGGATCACCATCAAGGCGTGCAGCGCTTCGATCACCAGTTGCTGATAGTTAGGTGCCTTGGATTTGTTGAGCAGATGTTCGACACGCAGAACAAAATTCTTCTCGCCCGGGGTCATTTCGCCTTGTAGCAAGACGCTATCGAGGCTGTTGCGTGGGTCAAAGCGATCGCCGATCACGATGCCGTTGCAATGTTTTAAAATGCCCCACACACCGCTGAAAAAGTCTTTCGGTAAGCGGCTGACCACGCCATGGGATTCACGCCATTGGTACCAGTCGGGATCGGCACTGGCGAGGGTAGGGTTATCCAGGGCCGGGAAGCGAACCCAGGCGATCTCACCGCTGCGCTGCACGCTGTGCAAGGCCTCCACCCGGGTAATGTTGTCGACCATGCGCCGATATCCCGCCAGGACTTCTCGAAGCTCCATTGTCAGGGTATGGGGACTCAGCGTCAGTACATACTCGAAGGCCGTGTGCTGCGGCCAATGATGGATGCGCGCCTGTTGGGCTACGATCAGTTGCAGCATATGGCCGATGCGTAAGGTCAGCATGTCTTCGAACAGTGCCGGTTCGGCCTTGATCAGCATGGCCAGATAAATGACCAGTTCCTGGTGCAGAATGTGTTCTCGCGGATCGTCCCCGCAGTAGGTGCGGATCTTGTCGAGAAGATCCGTATTGCTCATGGGTTCGGAAATGACGGCGTCGAGGCTGTAGGCGCGTCCGATGGCGAGTTGTTTCTGGCGAATAACGATCTCGACCACGGCATCGCCCAGGGTTTCATCCGACTTTTCCAGCAGGGCGGCCGCACGACGTACAATCGCCCAGCGTTTTGTGCGTCCCGCCGTGACGTAGAGGTTCTCTGTAAGACTGCGCAATGTGGCGTCGCTGCCGATATCGAGGCCGGTGTCATAACTGCCGCCCTCAAGTGTCCACAGGCGGGCCAGGATATCTATATAGGCATCCATATTCTGTGTCTGCTTAAGTTGCTCGCACAGACTCGCTGCATCATTGGCGAGTTCCAGTTGCAGCCTGTCCTCAAGCGATGTGCCCCGGTCCGGTTGGTCTCTTGAGGGAAGCAACATGCCGAGGAGGATTGGCGTGGCGGCTCGTTCGGCGTTCAGCGTGAAGTCGTGCAGATAATCGATGCGCTCAGTGCCAGCTTCGGGCAGGAGGTCGCGCAGCTTGCCGACACGGGTCGGAACACCGCTGCAGTCACCCGTCTGGAGATCGGACAGAAGCGTGATCAAATCAGATTCGTCGGTCTGATGCAGGCGATCCCGCCCGATCAGTAACGTCATCAACGGTTTGTTGCGCTGGTCCCAGTGCCGATGGATATACATCAGTTCGCTACGCAGACGTTGGGCGAGGAACGAACTGTCCAGACCGAGATAGAAATCGCGCAGGTTGAGAATCTGCGGGAGAAACAGCATGGTCGAGCCGCTGAGCATGAATACACGCGATGTGGACAGAGCACGGAGCCGGCGCATCGGCCGACCACTCAGGCCAAGCTTGTTATTGCGACCGAGCTGGCAATAAGCCTCCGCCAGATCGTCTGCCTGGTGGACCCGTACCGGTCGTATGTCGCTCAGCAGTTCACTCTCGATGCCGCGTCCGGCAAGATAGTCGCGCGTACCCGAATCATCCACCAGCAGCGCGATCAACACTTGGCTATGGCGTTGCTGGCCGACGCGCGTATGCCGTCGCAGTGGATCGATATCGTCCAACACAATCAGCTCATCGCGCAGCAACTGGCCGAGGAGATACAGGCTCTGCGCCCAGACCAGCGGGATGTTTTCATTGGGCAGGCGCGGCTGACTGTGCGGCAGCGCTTTTTCGGCTTCGATATGCGCCGCGTCCACATAATACAGTTCAGGCAGCAGGCGCTGGCCGTTCACGTCTACGCAGAGTGTCTCTAGTTTGGCGGCATATTCTTCTGCCTGCGCATGATCGCCACGACAGAGTCCGTCGAGCATTAAATAGGTAAAGAACAACGGCCATTCCGATTCAATATGTTCAAACTGCTTGAGTTCGGTCGGCTCGTAATGCAGTCGGCTGGTGTCTTCCAGAACGGTCTGATGACCGTCGCGCAAAAAACGTTTACAGCCGTAGCGACCTGAAAGTTTGTCGATGATGGTATTGCGTGTGGACTCGACGAGATAAGGATCTTCAACCGCATAGGCTGGATAGCCGATCACGCTCAATAAGGCCGCATCCACTTCCTTGGAGCCGGATTCGCGAGGCAGCATATAGTCCAGTGTGCTGCGCGCGCGTGCGATCTCGTCAGAGACGACATGCACAACCGAAGACTGGCCACCGTCTTTGCCGAACAGATTGAATCCGTCCATGGCTTCCAGCGCGGCCTTGGCCATGCCCACCGAACTCATGTTCAATTCGGCGAGTCCATGATTGAGCTTATTGCCGCGTTCCCAGATGCCATAATCCGGTGCGCGATAGGCGCGGCCAATGTAGTGCACCAGATTCTGGATGAAGTTCACTTCATCGAGCGAAAAGATGATGCGCAGCCCGGAGGCGGTCATCTGCGCCAGCATCAGTAGGTACAGCGAGGTGGCATCGATCTGTAAATGCCCCCAGTCCGTATCACCGACCACGGCGTCGCCGGTATGGGTATCGTACTTGGCGTGCAGGGCATCGACAGGATGCTGGGTCTGCTTGAAACGTTCGACCTTGTCGGCCTGCTTCATCATCGCGGTCAGCAGGCCGCGCATCAGCTTGACCACGCTCTGTTCCAGCAGGTAGGCGCGGGCGCTGTCGCCACCCTGGCGGCGGTAGGCCAAGCCGAGCCCCCAAACGCTGAGTATGCTGTAGACATTGTCGCGTACCCAGGCATCGGTATAGTCACCATGGGCGTTGACGGCCGTACTGGCGGGTAGCAGGCCGGTCAGCGGGTTCTGCCGGGATAAGATGACGCTGTCGATTTGTGCAAAGTAGCCGGCCAGCCGTGTCGCTTGGTCTGTGCTGTAAAACTTTTCGGAGAGTTCAGGCATGGAATATTTGTTGAATCCTATTGTGCAACGCTAATAACCGGTCCGATACGCGGGCAAGGCCAGGCTGCTTCCTCTGCGCATGATACACAATATGAATGATCGCCAAGGCGTATATCAACCCGTATCTTTTGCTGTATTCAGACCGTTCCAATTTGGCGCGTCAACCCATCCTGACGCACCGAATGCAGACATATCAGGGATCAGCAGATTGGATAAGGCGGGCAGTCTCAGTCGCCAGATGGTCGCTCAATGGTGTGTGTCTCTATCCTGGCCCGACTTGGCGCCCCGCGCCGGGCAGATTCGCAACTCTGGCGTCGCCTCGGTGTCATCGACGTAAGTTGACCGGGCGCGTCCTCTCAACGTATTGTCAGTCACAGTCAGCGGCCGCTTCATCAAGACAGAGTCTGGTGAGCTGAAAACCGCTGTTTTTGTGTGCATCGAGTTCGGACAAATATCGGCTGATTAAGTGTGGCTTCCCAGCATGTCCGGGAGCCGTTTGTGACTCTTGGGTTGGGTGTGTGGAGGTAGTCGATGTTGGCCGACGAGCCGAATTTGCCCGGCGAGATACTCAAGCTCCTCCATGAGCTTGGAGTAAGTTTGACGTACCACAGCGCTTGGTTGAAGCGGTTGCACCGCACACTGGTATGCGGTGCGGCGCCTTCGAGCGATGACCTTGCCGCCGATGCCCATTGCAAGTGTATGTTCGGGCAGTGGTACTACGGCGACATCGATACGCGTCTGAAGGGGCTGCCCCTTTATGGCGAGGTCGGAGACTTGCATCTGAAGGTGCATGACCGAGCGCGGGAGCTGCTCAATCTTGCCGAATCTGGGCGCCCGATCACGACTGACGAATACGATCAGTTTATCGATGTTGCCCATGAATTCCGCACGGCCGTCCAGAATCTTCAGTTCAAAATGGTCAGTGAGGTCTGCGCGGTCGATCATCTTACTGGCGTGTGGAACCGCTACGCACTCTCTTACAAACTGGCGCAGGAGCACGCGCGGGTACACCGTAACAAAAATTGTTGTGTCATTGCGATTATTGACTTCGACCGTTTTAAATCCATCAACGACCGCTATGGTCACGTCGCTGGCGACAAGGTGCTGAAGACAGCCATGGCGTATTTCAGTGACAAGATGCGGGCCTACGATACGATCTACCGCTATGGCGGTGAGGAATTTCTGTTTATATTCCCAGATACCGAAGTAGAGGTAGCCAAGCAGATTCTTGAGCGGTTGCGTCATGAACTGAAGGAAGTTGCTATTATCCTGGACAGTGGCGATGAGGTTCGCGTCAGTGTCTCGATCGGCATGGCTGCAATGGACGGCCAAGTAGGTATTCAGGATGTCATTGAGATGGCAGACAGCGCGCTATTGCATGCAAAGATGAATGGCCGCGATTCCCTTCATATTTGGAATTGCCTGAAAAGCGAATGAGAGCAATCCGAATCAGAGTGCAATCACTTCCAAATTAAGAGTTAATACTATTGTGACCTCGAATGATCGGAATGGTCCCGTGCTTGAATGCAACGTGCGGATCGGCCTATGCAATCCTAAAAATCCGTCGAACGTCGGTGCCGTCATGCGCGCGGCTGGCTGCTTTCAGGTTGACGCCGTATTCTATACCGGCGAGCGTTACGCCCGCGCGGCGCGATTCAATACCGATACGAAGGATGTAAGCCAAAAGATTCCACTGACGGGCGTGAGTTCTCTTCTGGATGCTACGTCCGTAAACATGAAGATTGTCTGTGTTGAGTTCGTCGAGGATGCAATCCCCTTGACCGAATATCAGCACCCTGACAACGCCTTTTATATTTTCGGCCCAGAAGACGGTACCCTTGGGCAGGAGATAATCGACAGGGCAGACGCCGTTGTCTATGTACCAACCGTCGGCAGTCTGAATCTGGCTGCCGTGGTCAATGTGGTGCTCTACGACAGAATGGCAAAATCGGTCATGACCGTCGCGAATAATGAACTGATCCTTAAAAGTCGGGATAAAAACAATAACCTAAAAATCAAGAGTCCCGATGCAAGCGCTGCCAAGGAAATTTAAGGAACCTCTGATTTATTTGTTGAATTGTCATTGCGAGCGAAGCGCCCTAAAGGATACCCTTCGGTAAAGCAATCTCCCTCTATAGCAGATCAATGGCTTGGAGATTGCCACGTCGCTGTGCTCCTCGCAATGACGGAATAATTAGAGTTCCCTGAGTTACCTGATGCCGATCCCGCCGGTAGAGTAAAGCTGAGATCCGCACGATTTTCGATGGGCACTTGAATAGGCTGCCCTCTGGACTCATACGCTCCCGACTTGTCTATACTCGGCTTTCTTCAGTACTACGTATTTCTGCCTGAACGAAAGACGAAGTCTATACTGCAACGTGCCTTCACATCTTTCGCGTCGAGGTGCGCTGGCAGGGCGATTCCACCATCTTTAACAGGAGAGTATCGATATGATTAAAAGCAAAGCCTATGCGGCGCAAACCGCCTCGAGTCCGCTGGCGGTCTTCGAAATCCAACGCCGTGAACCCGGTCCCGAAGACGTGCAGATCGAGATTCTCTATTGCGGTGTCTGCCATTCTGACCTGCATACGGCGCGCAATGAGTGGAAAAATACCCTTTATCCTTCTGTGCCGGGCCACGAAATTGTCGGCCGAGTCACGGCCGTGGGTAATAAGGTGCAGGGTTTTAAAGTCGGTGACCTGGCCGGCGTGGGCTGCATGGTCGACAGTTGCGGGCATTGCCCTTCGTGTCATGAAGGCGAAGAGCAATATTGCGAGAACGGTTTTACGGGCACCTATAACGGCCCGGTCTTCGGCGGCGAAAATACCTACGGCGGTTATTCACAGACCATCGTCGTCCAGGAATCCTTTGTCCTGCACATTCATCATGACGAAAAGGACTTGGCAAGTGTCGCGCCGCTGCTGTGTGCGGGTATTACCACCTATTCGCCGTTGCGTCATTGGGGCGCGGGGCCCGGTAAGAAAGTAGGGATTGTCGGCCTCGGCGGCCTCGGGCACATGGGCGTCAAAATAGCACACGCCATGGGCGCGCATGTGGTGCTGTTCACCACATCACCCGGCAAAGTCGAAGATGGCAAACGTCTGGGTGCCGACGAGGTCTGCATCTCCAAGGACCCGAAACAAATGGCGGCCCATGCCAACGAACTCGACTTCATCCTGAATACGGTCGCCGCGTCTCATAACCTGGATGCCTACCTGCAACTCCTCAAGCGCGATGGCACGATGACGCTGGTGGGCGCACCGGCGGAACCGCATCCGTCTCCGGGGGTGTTCAACCTGATCTTCAAGCGCCGCCAATTGGCTGGTTCGCTGATTGGTGGGATTCGCGAAACGCAGGAGATGCTCGACTTTTGTGCCCAGCATAAAATCGTTTCGGATATTGAGATGATTCAGATGGACTACATCAACACTGCCTATGAGCGCATGCTCAAGAGCGACGTCAAATACCGTTTCGTGATCGATATGGCGAAGTTCAAGTAGGCGGTGGTCGACTGTTGTTTCAGGCAGATAGCCCGGTCCAGAAAGCGGCACCCTTGGTGAGAAACTCGTCGTAGCGCATGTAGTGCGAGCCGTCGCAGGAAAAGGTCAGGCTTACCATACCGTTGTAGATGTTGATGGAGGCCGTGCGCAGGTAGATGGTCGTATCGACCAAGCGCAGTGCCCGCATGCCATCCAGAACCCGGGCAATCTCGGCCCGCGGTATCGCGGCATCGGCGGGATACTCTCGCGACGGGTACACCAGGCAGATGTTGGGGTCCTTGAGCACGTCCTGGTCGAGGATGCGATAGCGCAGCGGGTCATCGATCGTCCAGATAATCGCCTGGCTGCTCGAAAAGTGTATCTGGCACTGGAAGATACCGCGCTCCGTGAGGAGTTCTTCCAGGATTGACAGCGCCTTTTGCATGTTGCGGTCTAACGGACTCTCGATCCGGGTTTGCTGAAACAGGGTGCTGCGGATGGCCGGGTCGCCCTTCACCTGCCGCCAGTCGCCCGGCTCCTGATACAGCGTTGAGGTCACCGGCAGTCTACGCAGATCGAAATCCGCACCCAGATACCCCAATGTGCCTGCCTCCGACTCAATGATTTGCAGCGCGGTCAGCGAAGGCCGCTGCGCCTCCAGACTGATGTAGGCGTCCGACAACAGGAATCCCCACGCCGGCATCCTCTCCTGCATATAGGGGCGCTCGGCGCGATTGCGTTGATAATGTTCGGGGATGATCCCAGCTTCGCCAACATTGTCGCTGATCTGTACACTGTCAATGTCGAGGACATACAGATACGTGCAATGGGGAATCCCCGCGAAACCTTCCAGCAGCACCGCATCCAGTTGTTCCCGATCGCCCCAAACCGGCGCACAGCGTTCCGCCAGCCGCGCGAGTGGCTCGCGGAGCATCCCCGCCAGTTCTTCGCGCTGCCGGTAGATGCTGTCTTTCCAGGAGGCTTGTGTGGTCTCGTTCGGGATCAAAGCTTGTGCACCGTAGATGGATGACGCCATTTTAACCTGAACGCTGGTCCAATGGGGATTCTTGCGATCTATCGATCATTTCGCTGAAGCCGGGTGGCCATGTCCTGTCGCTTGCTGGAGGGGTATCTGGATTCCGCAAGCCGTGGTGTGGATGCATGGCCAGTTTTGCGACGCAATCATCGTGCGCCGGGCGAGGACGATCATCTACCAATGCAGACGCCGCAGTCGCGAGACCTTTTTATACTGGTGCGCATCCATACGAATGAGAATATCGTGCAGAACCGCGACGGCCTCAGTGATGAACGGCCCCTTGTTCATCATGACGCATTCGGCGCGCACACTCATGGCGGCATCGGTGATCTCCGGCCGGTCGATCACGCCATCCTTGGCCAGTGTTTCCAGCACCTGAGTCGCCCAGATGACGGGCACATGTGCCGCTTCGCAGATCCACAGGATCTCCTCTTGAATTTCCGCCATGCGTACACTGCCGAGTTCGACGGCGAGATCGCCGCGCGCGATCATCACGCCCAGAGGATGCTGCCCCAGCGTCCCGAACAACAGGTCCGGAAGGTTCTTCACCGCCATCGCCGTCTCGATCTTGATCATGATCGGCAGCTGCGGTTTACCCCGTGTCGCCAGTTCACGACGCAGGTCATCGATATCACTCAGCTGACGCACAAACGACAGGCCCACGACGTCGGCATGCGCGCAGATGAAATCCAGATCCTGTAGATCCTTGTCAGTCAGGGCCGGTAGCGGTAACACGGTGTCCGGCAGGTTCAACCCCTTGTCGGCGCGGATGCGCATGCCTTTGGGGCCCGCGTGAGTGATGTGCAGCAGGGCGCCCCGTTCGGTGATCTGTTCGACCACGCAGCCGAGCTTACCGTCGTCGATCCAGACCGTGTGTCCTGGTTGCAACTCGTCGACGATTTCGGGATGGCTACAACTGATTTCTGCCGGATGGCTGGATGCTTTGGTCGTGACCGCCGGGCGGCCCGGTCGGAGGCCGCGTCTGAGCAACAGCTGATCGCCGCGGTACAGCCGCACGTCCGCAGGTTTGCCCGCGAACTCACCGACGCGGTAATCCGGGTCGAGGTCAGCAGCGTCATGACTGCCCACGCGTTCGAGATGCAGCGCCGTGCCGGGCACGATGTAGGCACTGCGGGTGGTTTCGGCCAGCCATTCGCCGTCGGACAGCGCCTTGAGTAACTGCAGCCTACGCTGTTTTTTACGGGTATCGATAAACATCAACCGATCACCTGGCCACAGGTGTTCCAATAGCTCGGTCGACACCGGTAGGCGCGGCAGATCTGCTACGTCGCTGTGACTGGCGAGACTGCTTTGGTCTCTGCACAACACCACTCGGGCGGGAGCCAGGACCTGCCCGAAGCTATCGCGGCGAACCTTCATGTGCAGCACCGCCGGCTCCGAGAGAAGCGGGCCGGTGCGGATTTTGTGACCGCCCAGATCCATGAATATCTTGATACGCGTGCCGGACTTTTTTTCCGCCGCGCGAATATGATTGATCATAGCCTGCCAGATTGACGCCTCGTCGTGGGCACAGTTGATGCGCGCGCAATCCATGCCGTTGGCAATCAGCCCAGCGACCAGATCGGGCTGGGTTGCCGCCTCGGTCGGCATGGTGACCATGATGCGCGCATAGCAACTGTGATTCCGCTTGCCAAACAGTACCTCAGCATTGCGTTCCAGACGCGCTGGCCCTTCATCCGGAAAATCCATGGGCGCATCTCTACCCAGCGCACGACTGAGCATACCGATGACACGATTTAGGTTAGTCTGAATCTGCGACTCACCCCGGCCCAGAGAGGAGAGGCCCGCCTCCACTAATCGCTCTTGCAGCGGGCGCAGATCATTGCTCCGCAACGCAAGATAACTGGCAAGGTTGCGGGCGTCCGGCGAAAAGCCTTCAGGATAACGGGCATGATAGGGTTGCAAACGCTGCTCGGCGTCAGTGGTTACCTGGCTACTCAAGTTATTTATTTCGGCGAGCAATGCAGCCAAGCTCGGTGGCGCGGACAAAGATAATGACGGGTACATCAGTTTCGATCCTGAATTTACGGGCGTGGCTTTCTTACGTTACGGTATTGCAGGTGGATTACGATTTTATGACAGCCGATACAGGTGGAGTGTCGGCGGGCCAATTATGCGCCTGTCGGATTAGCTGATTTCAGACGGTCATAGCAGCGTAAGAGCGAACGCATCATAGCATTCAAGCGCACGAGCAGCGCCTTTGTCGGCAGAGCTGAATGCGTAGTTGATCTCAGCCTGACATAGCCCGTCGAATGTATGCGTAGAGATATCACGACTATTGCCTCGTCTCAATACGCCTGTCATGCTGGAACCTAGTCCGTACAGGCTTCGTCAACAGGAGGCTCCGTGTCACCGCCGACATTCGGCCGCAACCGCTTCCTGCAAGGTCTGATCCTGTGGCTGCTGCTGCTCTGGGTGCTCACCGCAATCGCCCCCTTTGATCGCCGTGACTGGCTGTTGGAAAACCTGTTGGTGTTTGTCTACGCCGTCCTGCTGATCATCACCTACCGGCGCTTCACCTTTTCCAATGTGTCCTACGCGCTGTTCGTCGTCTTCCTCAGTCTGCATCTGGTCGGCGCGCATTACACCTATGCGGAGACGCCGCTGGGATTCTGGCTGCAGGGAGGATTCGACCTGGAGCGCAATCATTACGACCGGATCGTCCATTTCTGTTATGGACTCTTGTGCGTCTACCCGTTCCGTGAAATTTTGTTGCGTGCGTCCGGTGTGCGTGTGCCTTGGTCGTATTTTCTCGCCACCACGGGCATTCTCGCCTTCAGTGCATTTTATGAAGTTATCGAAATGGTGGTCGCAGAACTGGTCGCGCCCGATCTGGGTGCCGCCTACCTCGGAACCCAGGGCGACACCTGGGATGCACAGAAGGACAGCGCTCTGGCCTTCGCTGGCGCGAGCGCAAGCATGTTCGGTGTTTGGCTGGCCACCAAAAGGCTGAACCCTCAGGCGGACACACGTTCATGATCGCGCCATTCAACGCGGAAATGAATGCTATTCACGCACTCATATTCCCGTGCGGATTTACCGGATTTCTGCGCTATGTTCGTTAGCGCACTGAATTCTCTGATGCCTTTGCCTATGCTCAGCATATCGTTCTGGCGAAAGAGTGCAACGCCAGATTATCCAAGCCAGTACACAACTTCCCCTATTCACATGAGAGGTGGATTTATGAACATACGTAAACTTTTATCACTGGCATTTATTGCCGCGAGTCTTGGCACGTTGGGATCAGCCATTGCTGTCGATATGGAGGCGCTACCCGAGGCGCAAAACCAGAACGGGATAACTTATCTGTCTGGCGGTATCGGTTTGGATGAGTCAACTGCCATGAAGGCGGCGGCGAAGGACTATACGCTGATGCTAACTTGTTCAATCCAACCGACCGGCCAATATCTGTCCGATGTCAAAGTGAGTATCACCGACAAGTCCGGTTCGCCGGTGTTGGATACGATGACTGATGGCCCCATGCTGTTGGTTCAGTTAGCGCCCGGACAATATCGCATCAGCGCTGAAAGGGATGGCAACATCGTAAACAGAACCGTCGACATCGGTAGCGAACACCCGACGCGAGTTAATCTCAGCTGGCCGGCAGGCGCCGCGCAGTAGAGCGCAAACCATCCGGGGTAATGGCGCCGACGGATGCAGGTCGGCGCCGACCTTTGTTGTGATGAGGGGCTAGTTTTTCGGAACGTTGCTGAATACACGGCTCAGCGCCTGAGACACCACAGCGGACACGCAATAACCACGTGTGCAGTTGAACGGTGTCGCTGATCAACGCATGCAAACGCCAAATCAGCTGCCTTTCTTAATGACTTTCTTAAGGTCAGCCTTGAGATCACCATACCCGGCCTGGACTTTGCCGATGGTTTTCTCAACCATCCCTTCTTCTTCCAAGTCCTTATCGTCGACTACCTTGCCCGTGACTTCCTTGGCTTTACCCGTCGCCTCTTTGACGCGGCCTTTGATCTGATCTTTGTTCATGGTCATCTCCTGATAACGAATGTCGATAATTGACTGCAGCGTCATATTGAGTTTCCGCTGCTCACGTCGTCAGAATGTGCGTAAAAGTATGCGTGGTCTGTGCGGAAGCGCGCATAGAAAAAAAGTTTCAGGAGAGCGTCTAATCTTTGACGATGGTCCGTCTGGATCCGCATTTGCACGGCGCCTTGATCCAGAGGAACCGCGCCGTGCCATCGGTCTGCATCGCTACAGCGTTGCCGCGGCGAAGGTGTCACAGGCCTGCACTTCACCGCGCTCCAGCCCGAGCCTGAACCACTTCACCCGCTGCGCCGAGCTGCCGTGCGTGAAGGAATCGGGGCTGACATAACCCTGACTCTGCTTCTGTAGGCGATCGTCTCCGATCGCGCTGGCGGCCGCGAGACCTTCCTCTACATCGCCTTCCTCCAACAGCTGACGAGACTGATGGGCGTGGTGCGCCCATACACCGGCGAGACAATCGGCCTGTAATTCCATGCGTACCGAAAGCTGGTTGCTGTCCGTCTCGCTGAGTCCTCTCTTGCCCTGCTGTACCTCTTCGGAAATACCGAGTAGCGTCTGCACATGATGGCCCACCTCGTGCGCGATCACATAGGCCTGAGCGAAATCACCCGGCGCCTTGAAACGGTTTTTGAGATCGCTGTAGAAACTGAGATCGATATAGAGTTTGTGGTCGCCAGGACAGTAAAACGGGCCCATGGCCGCCTGCCCCAGGCCGCAGGCAGAGTTGACCGCACCGCGAAACAACACTAAGCGCGGCTCCTGATAGGTGCCGCCCTGTTGCTGGAACAGGGTGTGCCAGGTTTCCTCCGTGTCGGCCAGCACTACCGACACAAAATCGACCAGCTCCTGTTCCTCGGCGCTTTCAACTACCAGCTCACTCTGTTGTGAGCCCGCTTGATCCGTCAATCCGCCGGTACCCGTCAGAACACCGAGGTTGCCGGTGAACATAAGGTAGGCGCCGAGGGCCAGCACCGCGACCACCGTTCCTTTGAAACCCAGAAAGCGATATACGACCGGTAACAGCCTGAGCACGCCGCCGCCACCGCCACCCAAGCGGCTGGGTCCGGACTCGCCGCGCCGATCCTCGATATTGCTGCTCTGCCGATTTCCACGCCAACGCATAACAATCACTCCCCCGAAGTTTCGAATGTAAGATGTCTCGATTGTTGAGCGACCGGCGAAATTGCCCCGGCGTACGCAGCTAGTCTAGCTCACACCTGCGTCCGGCGTGCTTGTTGGTTGGTGTGGCTCGGCGGAGGTCGCCTGAGATAATACCGACCGTACATGCAAAATGGTGATAGATATGTACAAGGCAGCTATCAGTCGAGCACTGAATCCACATATCATGTTGACCAATACCCTGACCGCTTGTATTTTTTAACAGTCATAAGGAGATAGTATTCATGAAACTCGAGATTCGGTTCGGTTCACAGGCGCTGCTTGGCGCATTGATCGCAGTACCCATGGTTGCGTCCGCTGAGTGGGAGGGCAGTGCGAATGTCACCTTGACCAGTGATTATGTATTCCGCGGTGTCAGTCAGACCGACGAGGACCCGGCCATCCAGGGTGGTTTCGATCTCAGCCATGATTCTGGGTTCTACATCGGTGCCTGGGCATCGAATGTGGATTTCAACGAGGAAGACAGCACCGATCCCGCGGCCGACGATGCGGCCGATATGGAGCTGGATCTGAAAGTCGGTTATGCGAACGATATTGGTGACATCAGCTATGACGTCAGTCTGTTGCGCTACATGTATCCGGGCGCCGACGCCGATCTCGAATACAATGAACTGATGCTTGCGCTGGACTACCGAGGCTTTACCGGCACACTCGGCTATTCGAATGACATCTTCAACAGCGATGAGACGGGTCTCTACTATGGCCTGGCCTATGCGTACGAATTCATGGAAGGATTCACGGTCTCGGCCGGTGCCGGCTATTCTGACTTCGACAAGAATGTATCCGGTGTCGGCGTTCCGGACAGCTATGTCGACTACCATGTGGGCGTGGCGAAGGATTTCGCCGGTTTTGGATTCGACCTTTCATGGTACGACACCAACAGCGATGGCAAAGACCTCTATGGTGATATCGCCGACAGCCGGGTTGTGCTGAGCATCTCGAAAGACATATAGGAAAAGAGTCGCCTTGCCTATTTCGGAATCCCGAGGAGGCTGACCATGTCCAAACCCAAAGAGTTGCGTGGACCTGATTTCACGCACGATTATCCCTTCGCCGAATTGCGTGACGGCGCCATGTTGCTCGGGCACGCAGATGGCGAGCCTGCGCTGCTGGCGCGGCGTGGCGTGGCGACTGAGCAGACGACAACGTGCCGATGGGCGTCACCTGACAGTCGAAGGAATTGCGACGTAGTTGGCTTTATGGGGTGCGGAGTTGTGCTAGCGCACAAGATGAATCTTCCAACGTTTTTGCGATGTTTGTAAAATATCCCCAGCGTCCCCTGTTACGCAGCATAATGCGCCTTGACGATAGACGTCAGGAAGGTATGGTCAGGCGAGCGGTGGGCTGCCTGGGTTGAGCAGAAGATATTTCCCCATCCTCATTTCGGTTATGGGCAAGAGAGGCATGTAATGATAGACAAATCGATGATGGGCGGTATTGCGATTGGCGTGGTTGTAGCCGCCGCAGGTGGCGCCATGGCGGGCTATAACTACAACCTGATCGGCAACAAGGAACCGGCATACGCACAAGTGCTGAAGGTCACCGAAGCGACGCAAACCATACAGGTGCCACGAGAGGTCTGCGAGGATATCGCCGTCACCCAACAGCAACCTGTGAAGGACGAGAAACGGATTGTCGGTACTGTTGCCGGCGCGTTGCTCGGTGGTGTGTTGGGCAACCAAGTGGGCGGTGGCAGCGGCAAGAAGATCGCCACCGTCGCCGGCGCCGCCGCCGGTGGCTATGCCGGCAATAAGGTCCAGCAAAACATGCAGGCAAAGGATACCTCACGACCATCGAAAAACGTTGCCACAGTGTCAACGAATCCAAAGTGAAGTCGCTGGGTTACGATGTCAGCTATCAGCTCGGCGACGAAACCGGCAGCGTGCGCATGGATCACCGCCCGGCGAGCGTATCCCCGTAAAAGATGGCCAGCTAGTGCTGATAGACTCAGCGGCGCCGGTGACGGGTACGCGTTAGAGAAAGAGAAAAGGGGCCGCGTGAGTAAATGTTCTTCACTTGATTGCGTGAGATAGCCACTGGCGTGACAGCCAGTGCCTGCTAGAGTGTGTTAATCCATCCGGCGTTATCAGCTGCATGGCCCGAGCAACGGCTGCATGTGGTCTGGACCGGGCGGCTGTTACGGACCTGACGGCGGCGGCGATTCTGCGCTGGTTTTCGTGACGTTGAATGCACCCGATAGAAGCTGTCGGCCTTCCGTTTTCAACACGCGTACAAGGAGGTTTACCATGCATATTTCCCGCAAACACCACGCCCACAGATTTATGTTCATGCTGCTGACAGCCGGCACGGCGCTGGCTGCACCGGCGGGGCATGAACTGCTGTTCAAGAACGCGCAGAACGCAACTGCGCTCACCGACGCCGACCGACGCGCGATCTTTGATCAGCTCGGTCTTAAGGTGGCTGCGGATGGACAGACGCTTGTCTTCGGTGGCGCTGGACACCTGTCCTGCGCTCAACCCGGGCACCGGCGATGTCCAGATCGAGACAGCGGACCTGAACGGCGACAACAAAGCCGAGGTCTTCGTCAGCCTCGGCAGCGCCTGCATGTTCGGCTTTGCCGGCACCGGCGTGTCTCTGTTCATTCAGGATGGTTCCGGACGCTGGCAGTCGCACAATCTCGGCGCAGGTATGGTCGGGGTGCAGGAGACCCGTCACGAGGGTTATGCCGACGTCATGATCGGTGGTCCCGGTTTCTGTCAACCGGTGCTGCGCTGGGACGGCACGACCTACGTGTTCGACCGCAATATTGCCGAACAACCGGGTGGTTGTGACGGGCGGTAATAGCGGGCGTAACGGGTATTGGAATGTTGTCCATACCTATATGAAACTGTATCCGGTGCGCGCCACGATGGTGGCGTTGCCTGAGGATTACCACTGGTCGAGCTATTCACTGCAATGCTCTCTTCCGCAGATAGAGAATCAGACCCGAACTGCGGGTCTGTCCCCATTTGTACGAAGCCTTCGGGGGATTGGGTAGTTGTCAGTGACAGTAGGATGGGTACAGCGCAGCGCAACCCATCATGGTTGCGAATAGCTATTG
>CAVOKC010000015.1:0-10844 GCA_963696465.1 uncultured Gammaproteobacteria bacterium
GAACCGTCGCGTCGAGCTGATTTACCCGGGACGTTGAGATGATGCCGACCCGCTACCCGACCCGCAGGCTGGGGCTGTTGGCTGCGGCAATGCTTCCGCAGTCATGCCGACGGTTCACGCCAGTGATCTGGAGGATCGCGTTACGCGCATCGAGTCGCTGATGCAGAGTCAGGGCTTGATGGACATGCTGACGCAGCTCCAGCAACTGCAGAGTGAAGTGCAGGAGTTGCGCGGTCAGGTCGAGACGCAGGGCAATCAGCTGCAGCAGATGCAAGAGCAGCAGCGCAGCCTGTATCTGAGACATCGACCGGCGCTTGCAGGGTGGAGTAGCGGGGCAGGCAGCGGTACCGGGGGCGTCGATGGCGACACCTCCTGTAGTCATTACACCCGGTGCGGCCGCCGCTGCAGTTCCGGCTGCCCCAGTGGGTGAAGTAACAGCGCCAGCCGTGGGCACAACTGTGCCCACGACGGTTGCACCGGCGCCTGTCGCGCCGACTTATTCAGCACCGGGTTTACCCCCCGGTGCAGCGACGCCCTCGACGGTCATAGCGCCGACGGCACAGGCTGTCGCACCCGCCCCGGTGGCGGCAACAACGCAGGCGGCCGTCGCCTCGCCGGACGAACAGGCGGCTTACGAACAAGCCCTTAATGTCCTGCGTGAAGGCCGTTATGCCGATGCCGCCAAGGCTTACCAGCAGTTTTTGGCGACGTATCCCAACGGTCATTACGTTGATAATGCGCAATACTGGCTGGCCGAAACACAATATGTGACGCGCCAGTTTCCACAGGCCTTGGAAGAGTTCGGGAAAGTGGTCAACAACTATCCCAACAGCACCAAGGTCCCCGATGCGCAGCTCAAGATGGGTTATATCCATTATGAGCAGAGCAATTGGGTGGCGGCACGTGAACAACTGCAGTCTTTGGTGCAGCGCTTCCCCGGACAGCACGGCGGCCCGCCTGGCCAATGAACGTCTGCAACGCATGAGCCGCGAGGGCCACTAGTTTTTTTGCCACGGAAAACACGGAAAGCACGGAATTCTTTGTTCGATAAATCGTGCTGAATCCGGTCCCCAGCCGCTGCACAGGTGTGCGATGGGTTTGCCCCAGCTATTGTCCGTGCCATCCGTGTTTTCCGTGGCAAATAAGGGCCTCTGCCGGGACGCAATGTGGCTGTAGTACACTCCGCGCATGAACGACACGGTGCCCGCGGTGCCGGACACGCCAACGACGGAGACGTCGTTGGAACGTCTGCGCATCACTGAAATATTCCTCTCTCTGCAAGGCGAGTCGCGTAGCGTCGGCTGCCCTACGGTATTTATCCGTCTGACCGGTTGTCCGTTGCGGTGTGGTTATTGCGATACCGCGTATGCCTTTCAGGGCGGTGAATGGATGTCGTTGGATGACATCCTCGCGCGCACGGCCGGTTTCACCGTCAAGCATGTCACGGTCACGGGTGGCGAGCCGCTGGCGCAGAAGGCCTGTCTGCCACTCCTCGCGCGACTCTGCGATGCAGGTTATGAAGTGTCGCTGGAAACCAGCGGCGCCTTGGATGTGGCGCGCGTCGATCCGCGTGTCGTCAAGGTGATGGACCTGAAGACGCCGGGTTCCGGCGAGGTCGAACGCAATCGTTACTGCAATCTCGAACACCTCAATCCGCGCGATCAGGTTAAATTCGTGCTCTGCGATCGCGCCGATTACGACTGGGCCAAGGAACAGCTCGTGAAGTACGAATTGCCGCATATCTGTGAAGTGCTGTTCTCGCCGGTGCAGGGTCAACTGGCGCCGCGTGAATTGGCGGATTGGATCGTCGCGGATCGTTTACCGGTGCGTTTTCAGATGCAGTTGCACAAATATCTGTGGGGCGATGTCGCGGGGAAATAGGGGGCTACGTCATTCCGGCGTATACCGAAATCCAGCTCCTCAAACCCCTGGATTCCCGCTTTCGCGGGAATGACGAAACATGAAATATTCGGCGTTCCCGCAGGAGCGAAGTTATGCAGGCAAAGGCGGTCGTTCTATTATCCGGCGGGCTCGATTCGGCGACCGTGTTGGCGCAGGCGCGCGCGCAGGGTTTCGCCTGTTATGCGCTGAGTTTGGATTATGGCCAGCGGCATGCGAGCGAACTCGCGGCGGCACGAGGCGTGGCCGCCGCGCTAGGTGTGGTCGAACACAAGATCATCGCGCTGGATCTGACCCAGATCGGCGGATCGGCCTTGACCGATGCCAGCATTGCCGTGCCTGAGACGCCGAGTGTCGGCATTCCCGTTACCTATGTCCCGGCGCGCAATACCGTGTTTCTGTCCCTGGCGTTGGGTTGGGCCGAGGTGCTCGGCGCACAGGATATTTTCATCGGCGTGAATGCCGTCGACTATTCGGGGTATCCGGATTGCCGCCCGGAATACATCGCCGCCTTCGAGCGTCTGGCTAATCTCGCCACCCGTGCGGGTGTCGAAGGAATACCGTTTCGCATCAACGCCCCGCTGATTGCCATGAGCAAGGCGGAGATCATCCAGGCCGGCATTCAACTCGGTGTGGATTACGCGCTGACCTTGTCCTGTTATGCGGCAGATGAGCGTGGACGTGCGTGTGGGCGTTGCGATTCCTGCCGCCTGCGCGCCGCCGGGTTTGCGCAAGCCGGTGTGCCGGATCCAACACGCTACGCCTAGGGTCAACACGCCCAGGGCACGTCCATGACACGCAACAGGCGCTATAGTTGAATCAGCACCACGTCGGTGCTGATCGATACATGGTCGGCGGGAGATATCAGGAGGAAGTAGTCATGACCTTTGAAAATTTCGCCTCGGCCCAGGCCTACATGCTGTGGGGCACTTTCGCCTTGGCGATGCTACTCGGCGCGGTCGCGAACAAAACCAATTTCTGCACCATGGGTGCGATCTCCGATTGGGTGAACATGGGCGACACCGGCCGTTTGCGCGCCTGGCTGTTCGCCATCGCCGTCGCCATGCTGGGCGTGGCCGGTTTGGAATACCTGGGCATGGTCGAGGTCGGTGAATCATTTCCGCCGTACCGTGCCGGCCAATTGGTGTGGGCCGAGAACCTGCTGGGTGGCATTCTGTTCGGCATCGGTATGACGCTCGCCAGCGGCTGCGGTAATAAAACCTTGGTGCGCATCGGTGGTGGTAATCTCAAGTCCGTGTTGGTGCTGGCGGTGATCGCTGTGATCGCCTATTTCATGGTCAACCCATTCCCGGGCAGTGATCAGACCCTGTTTACTCTGCTGTTTTTCGGCTGGTTACGGCCGCTGGCCATCGATCTCGGGGCGAGCCAGGATCTGGGTGCGCTGGTGGCCGGTGGCGAGGGCGCGTCCACCGCCCGTTTGGCGATCGGTGGCGTGTTGGGGGTGGTGTTGCTGGGGCTGGTGTTCAAATCCAGCGACTTCCGCAGCCGCTTCGATAATATTCTCGGCGGGTTGGTGGTTGGCCTGGTTGTGGTCGGTGCCTGGTATCTCACCAGCAATGTGCAGATTAATCTGGATGGCGAGCCGTATACGCTGCGCAGCTATGCCCAGCAATGGGATTTCCTGGCGGATTCACCCGCAGGGCAACCGGCCGACAGCCGGCCGCTGAGCCCGCAGTCCTTCACCTTTATCAACCCGATGGGCCAGACCTTGGGCTACGCCATGCAGGGCCTGCAACCGGCGTATCTCACCTTTGGCGTGATGTCCTTGGTGGGGGTCGTGCTGGGCTCGTTGCTGTGGGCATTGTTGAGCCGCAGTTTCCGTTTCGAATGGTTCGCGTCGTTCCGCGACTTTCTCAACCATTTCATCGGCGCGGTGCTGATGGGTTTCGGCGGCATCCTGGCCATGGGCTGCACCATCGGCCAGGCCATTACCGGCGTCTCGACGTTGGCAGTCGGCTCGTTTATCGCCTTCGGCGGCATCGTGCTCGGCAGCGCCCTGACCATGAAGGTGCAGTATTACCGGATGGTCTATGAAGGTGAGGCTAGCGTGCTGTCGGCGTTGATCACGGCGCTGGTCGATTTTCGTCTGTTGCCCAAGGGTCTGCGCCGACTCGAAGCGGCCTGATTAGAATTCGCACGGCGGGGCTTGCCTACCCCGCCGGGTCGGGTATGATGACCGGCTTTCGAGTATCGGGCCGTTAGCTCAGTTGGTAGAGCAGTGGACTTTTAATCCATTGGTCGAAGGTTCAAGTCCTTCACGGCCCACCAGTAATATTAAGGCTTGCAGCGATGCAGGCCTTTTTTGTGGGCTACGATTTTTTGGGTATAGGAAGGGCAGTGCATGGGCACTGGAGAACCATCTGCCCGGCCACCCCCGTGAAATCTTGCTCGACTGCGCCTCTTCAACCGGGAATTCCGCATTCGCTTCGTCCTCTTTCCGTGCGTTTTGAGCTATCCGGCAAGCCGACACCCTGCCGCTTTCATCGGGTCGATGGCAATGTGGGTGAAGGAGGGAGTTGATGGCGTCAGCCGAACAGACCCGCTGGCGGTCCCCGACCTTGCGGCAACAGGACCGCTGCCACCGTCGTGGCCTGCTCGTTCATGTGAACGAGAATCTTATCGATTACCACCGGGTCCTCGATGCGGGTGATGATTCTGACAGCACCACCACATTCCTGGCAGGTCTTGATGTCGATGCCAAATACGCGTTTGAGGCGCTGCGCCGCCCACGTCTTCGAAGTGCGGCGCTCGGCGGGTGTTGGCTCCCCCTCGTGCGGTCAGCGTCGGCTCGATATTAAAGGGTCAGCGCGCCCGACTGCATGGCGTCGAGCGATGCTATTATTACGGTCAATTTATCGGGAGTATGAGCATCATGAACCGTCCACCGGAAAAAACCTACGTTGGCCTTGTAGACGACTACTTTGGCGGTATGACGCCCACCGGCACCCTGGTGCGCGATGCACAGGTGCTTGGGATTATCCCGGAAACGGAAACCTGCATCGGGTGGAATTACGGTCGTCTGGAAGAGTTGTACGACAAGGTATCCAAAGCGTGGCAGCCGCACGGGAATATGGTGAGCCGACTGCCCGCGGAGTTGCGCGAACGTCATGAGCGCATTTTTGGCGCAGCGATCGATGCCGCGCGCGCGCAAGGCTGGGCTCCCGAACTGGGCGACGATGAATGATTGATCAGCGCCTGTGCGCGATACAGGATATCGCGCGATGGGCGCAGCAAAGAAGCAAGCTGTAAAACGCAACGCGGTGAGCGCGAACTTATCGCGAACTTATTCTGGTGTGGCGCAGAGTATAGGAAGCATCATCGCCCTTTTCTTCAACGATCAAGGGCGGTGCATCGGCCCGGCCACCCCAATGAAATCTTGCTCGACTGCGCCGCTTCAACCGGGAATGCCGCACTCATTTCGTCCTCTTTCCGTGCGTTTTGCGCCATCCGGCAAGCCGACACCCCGCATGCATAGGCGTCTAACCAATCCCTCCGGCCGACCGGCTTGCCGCCTGCCTCTGTCGGCGTTCGTGAAGCCGAGGACATCATCTCGGCCCGGCTTGATGAATAACTGCTGCTAAACGCTCTGGTGTCTTCTGGGTGTATCCAACTCGTGCGACACGGCGGGCAACATGCCCCGCGACTCCATATACGCAACGACTTGAGCGGCAGCTTCCTGGGGTGTGGTCCGATCGTTACGGATGAGGATCTCGGCCGACAGCGGCTGCTCGTAGGGATCATCCACGCCGGTAAAGCCCATGCCCTTGCCTTCGGCCATGGCGGCGCGCGCCTTTTTGTACAAGCCTTTGGGATCGCGCGTTTCGCAGATCTCGATGGGGACATCGACCAGCACTTCGATGAAGGGCAGTCCATCCTGCTGATGCATCTGACGCACCAAATCGCGGTCCTGGCGGTACGGGCTGATGAAGCTGGTGAGTGCGATCACGCCGGTATCCGCGAATAGCCTGGCAACTTCGCCGATGCGACGGATATTCTCTTCGCGATCGACGGCGCTGAAGCCCAGGTTCTTGTTCAGGCCGTGACGGATATTGTCGCCGTCGAGCACATAGGCCAGACGACCGCGTTCGATCAACGCGTGTTCGAGCGTGAAGGCGATGGTGCTCTTGCCGGAGCCGCTGAGTCCGGTGAACCAGACGGTCGCGCCGGTCTGGGCGAGCAGTCGCTCGCGATCCTCGCGTTTGACGTGCCCTTCGTGCCAAGTGATATTGGTTGCCCATAGTGCGTCCATCGTGCTGACTCCTCTCTTCTAGAAATATATTCGCTTAGATTAACTATTCGATTTAACTGACCAGTTTCAACAACGCCACCACACCCAGCACCACCGTGACTGTACCGACCAGGCCGCGCACGACGTGCTCGGGAAGATGACGAATCGTGATAGTGGCCATGGGTACCGACAGCAACGCGCCCATCGTCAGTGGCACGGCAAGGTCCCACGCCAGGGTTTTGCCGACGAAGAGATAACCGAGCAAACCGACCAGACAGGCCACCGACTCCGCCACCGAGGTCACCGCAACGGCGCGCTTGGCCGGCAATCCCGACACCACTTGACCCGCCGTCACCAGCGGCCCGTAGCCACCACCGGACAAGCCTTTGTTGAATGCGGCCACCGCGCCGATGGCGACGATGCCGCCCGTGCGGTAACGCAGTTGCCGATGGCGCGTGGCAAGGATCACCACGCCCATGGATATGACGATGCCGGTGATGAACATCCCCAACCAGAATTTGGATATCTGGATGGCCAGCGCCACTGCCGCCAGCGCGCCGACCGCGCTCAGCGATGCGAGTAACAGCGTGGTGCGCCGCGCGGCGGCATCGTGGAAGAAATCCACGTTGCCGTCGCGTTGGTGCATGGCGCCGGCGGCCAGGCCGGTGATCAATTCGCTCAGCAGCACTGCAGGCACGATCTGCAGCGGCTCGTAACCGAACAACAACAGCAGCGGCGTGAGGGTGGTGCCGTAACCCATGCCGAGACTGGAGTCGACGTATTCGCACAGCAGCGCGGCGAAGAAAATGGCAAGGACGGCGCCGCCGTAATTGAAGTCCGCACTGCCGGGCAGAATGTGCCACTGCGGCATCACTACTTGGGTGGCCAGAATGGCGATCGATCCGGCGACCATGAACAACCACAGACGCAGCCGGCGGCCATGCAGGCGCGGAAAACTGGCGGCGAAGGTAAGTACTTGCGAGTTCATGATGGTTACTCCTGTTATTGGTTTACCTACCCAAACAGTGGCAAGAGACGTGCCCGCACTAAGCCCTTGATTGATCGATGTCTCGAATATGATCCAGATCATCCGGTTGTTATCCCGTCGTATATCACGGTTTTTCTGGCGTATGATCAACACATGACAACGCAGTCTTCACTCATTCTGACGGTGTGGAAGTTGGTCGCGCGTCAGCGCGGCATCGAAGCGTTCGCGGCGGCGCTTCTGCCGATGTTGCAGACGGCCATCCCGGTGCATTGGCTGTTGCTCCGGCGTTTGGATCCGGTGCGGATGAGCGTGGAGACTGTCGCTGCGGCGGGCCAGGTCGATACTCGTATGGAGCATCGCACGCAGATTGAACCCGCCGCTTGGCCGGCCCTGCTCGACGACTGTCGACACTGTACGCATGAGCACGCCGCCGCCGCGGCCTTGCACAAACAACAATCGGGGTTGGTGCCTGGCGGTGTGCAGGGCGATGTCTTCGTGCTCGGCCTTGGCTGCGACGATGTGCCCATGGGCGTGGCCGTCTTCCGGATCGAACCGACAGGATACGGGCCGGATCAGGAAACCCTCCTGCAAGCCTTGTCCGAACCACTCGCCGCCGCCCTCGAAAACGATCGTCATCTGCGCGAACTCACCACGCAGCACGAGGCCGCCGAGGCGGAACGCCGCTCTCTGCTCAAACGGCTCGGCCGCCAGGACATCGCCGACACGATCGTCGGCGCGCAAACGGGCTTGCAGGACGTGATGGAACGCGTGGCGCTGGTGGCGCGCTCCGCCACGCCAGTGTTGCTGCTGGGCGAGACCGGCACCGGCAAGGAGGTTGTCGCACGGGCGATCCATCGCCGTTCGGCGCGCGCCGGCGGGCCCTTCGTGCGCGTGAACTGCGGCGCGCTGCCGCATGAACTTATCGATTCCGAACTGTTCGGTCACGAGCGCGGCAGTTTCACCGGCGCGGTGGCAAGTCGTAAAGGCTGGTTTGAACGCGCCGACGGCGGCACTCTGCTGCTGGACGAAATCGCCGAACTCACGCCGGCCGCACAGGTGCGGCTGCTGCGCGTGTTGCAGGATGGCAGCTTTCAACGCGTGGGAGGACAACAGACGCTGACGGTGGATGTGCGCGTCATCGCCGCCACCAACCGCGATCTGCGCGCGATGGTGGCCACTGGCGCGTTCCGCGAAGATCTCTGGTATCGCATCGCGGTGTTTCCGATCCGCCTGCCTGCGCTACGCGAGCGCCCGCAGGATATTCCCGCCATCGCCACGCATTTCGCACTGCGCGCCGCCGAGCGCCTCGGACTCGCCCGCCAGATCCCCGATGCCGAGGATCTCGAACGGCTCGCCGCCTATGGCTGGCCGGGCAATGTGCGCGAATTGGCCTCGGTGATCGAACGCGCAGCGATTCTCGGTGACGGCCGGGGACTCGAAGTCGCCAAAGCGCTCGGCGGCGGTGATATCGGACCGCGTACGGCCGCACCTGCGCAAGCCAAGGCCGCGCATGGCGAACTCGAAAACCTGGACACCGCGATGCGTCATCACATTGAATCCGCATTGCAGCGCAGCCATGGACGTATCGAAGGTCCGTTCGGTGCCGCGGCGATGCTGGGCATCAATCCGCATACCTTGCGTGCGCGCATGCGCAAACTGCGGATTGATTGGCATGAGTTTCGCGTATAACAAAACCGGACCCCCTTCGAAACGGTAGAAACTCAGACCGATACCAATGTAAAAATCTATTTATCTCTATTTTTCAGTAATTAACTGGCATGCTATGAATGCCCGTCAACAGCGATAAACACATATTTACGCGGATTTTTAATCCATTAGTCGAAGGTTCAAGTCCTTCACGGCCCACTATTTTCCCCTTCAGTGTGCGTTTTGCTGCCTGGTTCACAGGCGGCCCCTCGACCCGCCAGATTTTGCCCAGCTGTAGCCAGGCCGGCCAGTTGTCCGATATGGTCCGGGAAAGGCACAGAAACCCGTTGTTCCGCCGATAAACAGGCTGTTACCGGTATCCCAACTCCGGGGGAGGATGCAACTGTGCCCCTTATTCTGAATATCAGGCGTCTCGGCCGACTCGCGTGTGGATTGATTTGCGGCTTGATGCTGGCGCAGGCCGCGGGGGGCGCCACGCCCGCACAACGGGAAATTTCGGTGCTGACCTGGGCGGATTACCTCGACCCGGAACTGGTCGCCGCATTTGAGGCGAAAACCGGCTACAAACTCAATTTCACCTATTTCGAATCCGATGAAACACGCGATGACTATCTGATCCGCAACAACGGGCAGGGATACGATCTGATCCTGTCCAGCGGCTACACATTGTCGATCTATCGTGAACGCGGCTGGCTGGCTCCGGTAACCGCAACGCAGATTCCGAACCTGCGGCATATCGATGCAAAATGGCTGTCTGAGCCGGTTGGGCAGCCGCAATACGGCGTACCTTATTTCTGGGGGACGCTGGGTATCGCCTACCGGGATGATCTTGTCAGTAAGCCGATAACCCGTTGGATGGATATCTATAAGCCCAGCCAGGAGCTCAGCGGGCGGATCGTCATGATCAAACATTCCCGCGATTTGATCGGCATGGCACTGCTCGCGCTGGGTTATTCTGCCAACAGTACTGATAGCCAGGAACTGGCGGCGGCGCGCGATTTGCTGTTGAAACAGAAGCCGCATGTAAGCACTTATGCCTATGTCGCGCTCACGGAAGACTCGGCATTATTGAAGGGTACGGTGGTGGCCGCGCAGTTCTACAACGGCGATGCGCTCATGTTGCAGGAAATGAATCCGCATATCCGTTATGTTGTTCCGGAAGAAGGTACCAACCTCTGGTCGGATCACTGGGCAGTGAGCGCCCATGCGACGAATACGGAAGGGGCGCACGCTTTTGTGGATTTCATTAACGACCCCGAGAATGCGACGCAGAATGCGATCTTCGTACACTACGCTTCACCGAATATGGCGGCCAACAAACTGCTTCCGCAAAGCCATCATACTGATCCGCTCATCAATCCCAGTTCAGAGATTCTGCAGCGTAGCGAGAATACCAGGTACTGCCGCCGCGTGTGATGCGCACCTGGAATACTATTTCTCGGAAGTCGTCAACTGAGCCGATGTAGCGCATGCGTCTCAAGCCGAAACTGCTGTCTCTGTTGGTGCCACTGTTGCTCGTGCCGTTGCTGGTGGTTTCATGGATTGCGTATACGCAGTTGCATGAACAGGCAGAGGGACGGGTCGAGCGGCAGCTGCAGATGCAACTCGGGCAACTGCGGCTCAGCAGCCGGACGCTGATGACGAATGTGGCGGCAAATCTTGAATTGTTCGCCAATTCTGCAGAGATGCATGCCTATCTTCTCAACGAAAATGAGGCGGATCGATACCTGCTGTTGCAGCCATCGTTGCTGCGGCTGCTGACCAGCTACCAAGCGGCTTATCCTGAATACTATGAGATTCGCCTGCTGCTGCCCGATGGTTATGAGGATACCCGCTCGGTAAAAGGTACGGTTGAAAATAAAACCGACGATGAGTCGTCGTCCGCCTTGTTCAAGGCGCTGGCCGAGAGCCAGGATCAGACGCTGATGCGGTTTCAGGTCAACCCGGACGATGGGCGGTTGTTCTCTACGTGGGTAAGGCAATACGTTTGCGCAACGTGAATGAAGATCCGTTGGTTTCAAAGCCTATATTGCGCGCGTA
>CAVOKC010000016.1:0-32819 GCA_963696465.1 uncultured Gammaproteobacteria bacterium
GGGCGTGATCGGCCCGACCCGCATGGCCTATGACCGGGTCATCCCGATTGTCGATACCACCGCCCGGTTGTTGGGTGCGGCCTTGAATCCTCGCGAATAGCCCCCATATCGTCCGCGAATCCTAATGTGCCCAGTGTGGGAATAGGGTGTGGGAAATCCCTGCACGGGCCTGCCTGATCACATGACAAAGACTTTGTAATTGACTGATTTTGGAGAGTTCTGATGGCAGATGAGCAAGCCTCTGAGGCACCGGTAGAGTTCGATGCGGCGGCCGAGGCGGGTACCACCGACACTCCCCCGACTGAGCTGAGTGCCCTGCTGGAAGATGCCCGCAGCAAGGTCGATGAGCACTGGAACCAGTGCCTGCGCTTGCAGGCGGAGCTCGATAACCTGCACAAGCGCGGTCAGCGCGACCTCGAAAACGCCCATAAGTACGGCTTGGAGAAATTCGCCAGCGCCCTGTTGCCGGTCCGCGACAGCCTGGAAATGGGCATTGCCGCGGCGGCTCAGGGGCAGAGCATCGACCCGGCCAAGCTCATCGAAGGCAGCGAACTGACGCTGAAAATGCTCGTCGGCGTGCTGGAAAAATTCGGTATCACCGAGCTGAATCCACAGGGTGAACGCTTCAATCCGCAGTTCCACGAGGCCATGTCCATTCAGCCGCGCAGTGACGTAGAACCGAACATCGTGGTGGCCGTGGTACAAAAGGGTTTTCTGCTGAACGACCGGCTGGTACGCCCGGCCATGGTCATTGTGTCCAAGGCGGCGCCCGGTGCGGAATCGAATTCTGGCCCGGGTGTCGACGTGCGGGCTTGATTTGGCCGCCGGCCGCCACCATTTACCTTGGCAAGCTAGGGCAATTCAAGACCGCCCGCAATTTTGAACAGTTAATACTTCTGGAGAAACGAACATGGGAAAGATCATCGGCATCGACCTCGGCACTACCAACTCTTGCGTGTCGGTCATGGAGGGTGGCAAGCCGCGCGTGATCGAAAACAGTGAGGGTGATCGCACCACGCCGTCCATCGTCGCCTACTCCAAGGTGGCGAAGTGCTGGTCGGTCAGTCCGCCAAGCGTCAGGCCGTGACCAACCCGGCCAACACCCTGTATGCAGTCAAGCGCCTCATCGGTCGCCGCTTCCAGGAAGACGTGGTGCAGAAAGACATCGACCTGGTCCCGTACAAGATCGTCAAGGCCGATAACGGCGACGCCTGGGTCGAGGCTCAAGGCAAGAAGATGGCGCCGCCGGAAATCTCCGCGCGCGTGCTGATGAAGATGAAGAAGACCGCCGAAGATTATCTGGGCGAGCCGGTCACCGAGGCGGTCATCACCGTGCCGGCTTACTTCAATGACTCGCAGCGTCAGGCGACCAAGGACGCGGGCAAGATCGCCGGTCTGGATGTCAAGCGCATCATCAACGAGCCGACCGCGGCAGCACTTGCCTACGGCATGGACAAGAAGCGCGGCGATGTAAAGATTGCCGTGTACGACTTGGGCGGCGGCACCTTCGATATCTCCATCATCGAAATCGCCGACGTCGACGGTGAACACCAGTTCGAAGTGCTGTCCACCAACGGCGACACCTTCCTCGGCGGTGAAGACTTCGACAAGCGCATCATCGATCACCTCGCCGAGACCTTTAAGAAAGAGCAGGGCATCGATCTGCGCGGTGACCCGCTGGCCATGCAGCGCCTGAAAGAAACGGCTGAGAAGGCCAAGATCGAGTTGTCATCCAGCACTCAGACCGAAATGCAATCTGCCCTATATCACGGCCGATGCCAACGGTCCGAAACATCTTAACGTCAAGCTGACCCGCGCTAAATTGGAGTCGCTGGTCGAGGATCTCATCACCCGCACCATCGAACCCTGCAAGGTCGCGCTCAAGGATGCCAAGCTGTCGATCAGCGACATTGACGACGTGATCCTGGTCGGCGGTCAGATCCGCATGCCCAAGGTGCAGGAAGCGGTGCAGGCCTTCTTCGGCAAAGAGCCGCGCAAAGACGTCAATCCGGATGAGGCCGTCGCAGTTGGTGCGGCGATTCAGGGCGGTGTGCTCGGCGGTCAGGTTAAAGACGTATTACTGCTCGACGTAACCCCGCTGTCGCTCGGTATCGAGACACTCGGTGGCGTGATGACCAAGCTCATCGAGAAGAACACCACCATCCCGACCAAGGCGCAGCAGGTGTTCTCCACCGCTGACGACAACCAGAGCGCGGTGACCGTGCATGTGTTGCAGGGCGAGCGCGAGATCGCCAGCGCCAACAAATCGCTGGGTCGTTTCGATCTGGGCGATATTCCGCCGGCCCCGCGCGGCGTGCCGCAGATTGAAGTCGCCTTTGACATCGACGCCAACGGCATTCTGCATGTCTCGGCGAAGGACAAGGCGACCGGCAAGGAGACCTCGATTCAGATCAAGGCCTCATCCGGCCTGTCGGATGCCGAAGTCGAACAGATGGTGAAGGACGCCGAGGCGCATGCCGACGAAGACCGCAAGTTCCACGAGCTGGTCGATGCGCGTAATCAAGGCGAAGGCATGATCCACGCGACCACCAAATCACTGAAGGATCTCGGTGACAAGGTCGAGGCCGACGAGAAATCTGCCATCGAGACCGCCATCAAAGAATTGCAGGACGTGCTCAAGGGTGACGACAAGGACGCCATTGTGGCCAAGACCGCAACGCTCGCCGAACAGTCCGGCAAACTGGCGCAGCGCGTGTATCAGCAGAAGCAGGAAGCCGAAGGTGCTCAAGGTGCGCACGCGCAGCCCGATGCGGGCGCACAGCAGGGCGGTGGCAAAGCCGCGAGCGGCGACGATGTCGTCGATGCCGAGTTCGAAGAGGTGAAGGAAAACAAGTAAGCCGTCTGTAGTAACAACGGTGCAGCGCAGGGGCCGCGGTTAATCACCGTTGGCCCCTGATGCCGTTAAGAAGTGCGTACCCTCTCCCCGTGGGGGAGAGGGAATATAGCGCTGGAGATTGCCGCGTTGCGGTGAGCAGCCAAAACATACTCAGAATCGACCATGGCAAAACGCGACTACTACGAAGCTCTCGGCGTGCAGAAAAACGCCAGCGAGGCTGAACTCAAAAAGGCCTTCCGGCGCATGGCGCAGAAGCATCATCCGGACCGCAATCCGGATGACAAGGAGTCCGAGGAAAAATTCAAAGAGGCCAAAGAGGCCTACGAAGTTCTTACCGATGCGCGCAAACGCGCGGCCTATGATCAGTTCGGTCATGCCGGCGTCGACTCGTCCATGGGTGGCGGCGCAGGGGCGGCGGGCGGCGCGAGCTTTGCGGATATTTTCGGTGATGTGTTCGGCGATATCTTCGGCGGCGGCGGTGGCGCTGGCCGTGCCGGTGGTGGCGGTCAACGCGTCTATCGCGGCGCCGACCTGCGTTACAACCTCGACCTGAGTCTGGAAGATGCCGTCGCCGGCACCACGGTTAAAATCCGCGTGCCGACATTGGTGCACTGCGGCACCTGTAATGGCACGGGCGCCAAGGCCGGCAGCAAACCCGAGACCTGCACCACCTGCGGCGGCCACGGTCAGGTGCGTATGCAGCAGGGATTCTTCTCCGTCCAGCAGACCTGCCCACGTTGCCACGGTGCCGGCACCATGATCAAAGACCCCTGCGGCACCTGCCAAGGTCACGGTCGCGTGCGCGACAACAAGACCTTGTCAGTGAAAGTACCGGCTGGCGTCGATACCGGTGACCGGATTCGCCTGGCGGGCGAGGGTGAAGCGGGTGAGAACGGCGGACCGGCCGGCGATCTCTATGTGCAGGTGAGCGTGAAGGATCACCCGATCTTCAAGCGCGACGATAGCAATCTGTATTGCGATGTCCCTATCAGTATCGTCACCGCCGCACTCGGCGGCGAACTCGAAGTGCCGACCTTAGATGGCAAAGTCGTATTGAAGATTCCGCCCGAATCTCAGACCGGCAAACTGTTTCGTCTGCGTGGCAAGGGTGTCAAGCCTGTGCGCGGTGGCCGGTCGGTGATTTGATGTGCCGGGTGATGGTGGAAACACCGGTGAATCTGAGTTCGCGGCAGAAGGAACTGTTGCAGGAATTCCAGAAGACCATGGATCAGGGCGGGAGCACGCATAATCCGCAGGCGAGTTCGTGGTTGGATGGGGTGAAGAAGTTTTTTGACGGAATGAAGCTGTAATTCCGATTCGAATACCGACTTTCATTACACGCGACAGCCGGTCTCCGGGCGATCAGGCTGTACTTGATGGCGCTGACGCAGCTCGCCGATTAGATGCAGGCTCGAGAAGGGCAATACCCGATGGAATTACGATTAGACGCCAGGAAGCTCGCCTTGTCGCTGATGGTTTTCGCGATCCTGCTCGTCGTTGCCCACATCACCGGTGCGATCTCGAGTTACGTATTCCATCACGAGGAAGTATTCGGCCTGATCGATACCTTCGATATGAACGTCGAGAACAACGTGCCGACCTTCTTTTCCACGTTCAATCTCGTGGCATGCGCGGCCCTGCTCTCTATCATCGCCATTCAATCATCCATCGCTCGTAATGCACGTTACTGGAAATGGCTGGCCATCATTTTTTTCTTTCTGGCCGTGGACGAGGATGCCTCGCTGCACGAACTTCTGATCGAGCCGGTTCGCGATAATCTTCATGTGACCGGGCCGTTGTATTTCGCCTGGGTCATACCGTATGGGCTGGCGTTACTGGTCGTCGGCTTGCTTTACCTCAGGTTCGTCTGGTCATTGCCCGTGCGGACACGCAGGCTTTTCCTCGCGGCAGGTAGCATCTACCTCGCCGGTGCCATAGGTTTCGAGTTAGTCGGCGGGTGGTATTTTTCGACGCACGGAGAAATAGAAGACTTGTCGTACGCGCTTTTCGTCGCGGCCGAGGAGTTCCTCGAGATGTCCGGGGTCATCCTCTTCATCTACGCCTTGTTGGGTTTCCTGCGTGACCAGCTGGCGGGGGAGCCCCTGCGAATCTCCATTTCGAGGCCCTAGCGAAACCGGACCAAGCCTACCGGTCGGCAGTTCATCGATCTGCCTGCGAGCACTCAAACAGTTGGCGCCCGCAGGACCCTTTGGTCAGGTCCCCTGGAACAGCGCGAGGCTTGGGTAAGCTGCGTGTAGGCTCTCATCTGTGCTTCGCATTCTTGCCGGAACGAAAGGCCGCGATGCTAGCGCAGCTTGCCCTCCACTTCGATCTGTTGAGTTACACTTACGAGTTAAATCCGCGTTAGCTGAAACGATGAATATTCCCGAATTTGGTCATCACTGAAACACGGCAGGACGAGAGCGATGTCCCTGGAAAAAGTCACAGAACTACTCAACAGGCATAAGTTAGTGGAGGACATGCTTCGTAGTCAGAGCATGCCACGTCATGATCTGGTCGAATCCATCGTACATCGGCAGCATCTAGTCGAATTGCAGTGCCTACTGGTCAAGTTGTCGGCAGGTGAAATTGGAAACATCCTGGAAGCCTTGTCGGCCGAGGACGCCAAACTGCTTTGGCGGATGATTCCGGATGAGCGTGAAAATGACGTTCTATGGGAAATCCCGGATGACCTTCGAGGGGAGCTGGCCGGCAACACGGAACCCGGATTCTCCGATAGCCAGATAAATGCATTCATACTTGTCGAGGGGAAATTAAGGCAAGTTACGATTACGAGTCGCAGCGACCTGGAAAGTATTCGCCCCATCTGGATTGATCTGCTCAATGCTTCTAAAGCGAAGAGAACCTATGTCGGAGAGCATTACGGGCTGGAGCTGCCTGATCCCGGAGAAGTGACCGACCTGGAAGTCAGCTCTCGCTTCCACGTCGAGGAGAATGATGAGATCCATCTCCATTCGAATTTCCTTCTTGATCGTGAAGGAGACTCTCGCAGAGTTCCGGTCGCTTTCATTCTGCATGGTGGGATTTTGTTTTCCTTGCGTAATGAAGAGCTGCCGGTCTTTCGCCTGCAAAGGCTTCGCGCCCGTACACAGCCTGGCTATGTTTCCGATTGCAATGATGTTTTGCTCGACCTGTACGGGGCGGACGTTGAATATTCTGCGGACTCGCTTGAGGATATCTATGCCACTCTCGGCAAGGTTGGACGCCAGGTACTAAGTGAAACAATGAGTGACTCGGAGGCAGCGGCAACCCTGGCAAATATCGCTGAAGAGGAAGACCTTAATGGGCGTATTCGCAGCGATATTCTCGATAGCCAGCGCGCCCTGTCCTTTCTGATGCGCTGCAAAATCCTGTCGCAAAGCCAGCTTGATGACGCAAGGCAGATTATGCGCGACATTGAGTCGCTCAATAGCCATACAGCATTCCTGTTCGACAAGATCAACTTCCTGATGGATGCCACAATCGGCTTCATCAATATCAACCAGAATCGGCGCGTTTCACAACTAACCGTGTTCGGTGTGGTTTTCATGCCGCTCAATATTCTAGCCGGAATTGGCGGCATGTCCGAGTATTCGATGATGACCACAGGGATTCCTTGGCCGATTGCCTATGGCGCATTCATCGTTGGCATGGGACTGGTCGGCTGGGGGACTTTCGTCGCTCTGAAACATGTTGAAAGCCGGAAGATGAAAAAGACGGTTAAGAGAGATTCGGATGCCATGGCCTAAGGTCTAAAGCGGTTATTCGGACTCTTATCCTACCAACAGCAGCCTGGGCCGTGCGCTATCTGTCACGCGCACGCCCTGATGACATGCTTGAATTCTATAGCCACCAAGCTCGTAGGATGGGTGAAGGCGTCGTTTGCCGTAACCCAACATTCATCCGCGGCCTTGATGGGTTACGCTTCGCTTCACCCATCCTACATGTAACGGGTCGACATCGTAGACGTCGACCCGTTGTCGGTTTTGATTTTGACTTCCCACGTCCCGTAGGCGCAGCCGAGCATCGCAGCCCGTTTGCGATGAAGCGAGCCTCCTGTCTGAGGCGCCCATGTATTTCGGGCGCCGAGTTAGGCGAGCGCGCAAACGGGCGAGAAGCGCAGGGAACCCGTCGCAGCGGGCCAGCCTTCGGGTCGCCTTTCTTTTGGGTACTTTTCTTTGGCGAAGCAAAGAAAAGTACCTCGCCCAGCAAAGGGCGAAAGGAAGGCCCGATCGAGAGGCTGCTCTCCGAATCAGGAGATTGCCGCGCTGCACTCGCAATGACAGGGCTGCATCGCATGACGGCGTGGCGTTCGTGATGGCGGCCAGTGAGATGTCAGAGATATCTCCGGTTACATCCGAAAATAATGCCCACTGCCGCGCATTCACTCGCGCCAGTAACTGTCGTTCAGTGAATCTGCCAGGGATTATTGGCACCCACCGCAGCTTGAGCGCACCATAGTGTGAACGGGTGCTCAATTTGAGTTGAGTCGACACCGCAAAATACCGCAAATTCAATCTAAGTTTCGGCTATGGACTCTCAATGACCATCACCAGGAGACCTCGCATCATGCACCTTAAACCATCGAATATCTGGGTCGCCCCGTTGCTCTCCCTGGCAATCGCTTCAACACTGACTGCCTGTGGCGGTGGTGACAGCAGCAGTTCAGGGACTGGCACCGGCAGCCTGAGTCTCAGCATCACCGATGCCCCTGTTGATGACGCCGACAATGTTTTCATTGAGTTCACCGGCGTAGAAATAAAACCGTCGGGAGGGAACAGCTTCAGCATCAATTTCGCCCAGCCGCAGCAGATCGATCTGCTGTCGCTCACCGGCGGAACAGCGGAGATACTCCTCGACGGCGAAACCCTCGCTGCCGGCAATTACGAATGGTTGCGCCTCAAGGTCAATGCCACTACAGGCGGCGACCCGGCAGATGATTCCTATATCGTGATCAATGGAGTCTCTCACGAGTTGCGTATCCCAAGTGGCAATCAAACCGGGCTGAAACTCAATCGGCCGATCACCATTCCGGAAGATGGCACCACTTCATTCACCATCGATTTCGACTTGCGCAAATCGATTCATGAAACGGGCAACGGAACCTACCAACTGCGGCCGACGCTACGTCTTATCGACAACACCACCGATGGCGCGCTCAGCGGAACCGTAGACTCCGGGACGATCGCTGCGGAGTGTTTAGCGGGCGATACAGCCGCCGTGTATGTCTTCGAAGGTGCCGGCACCGCCCCCGATGATGTCAACGTCGATGGCAATGACGTCGAACCGGTGGCAACGGCCATTCTAGATTGGGAAAACGGTATCGACACTTACACCATCGCCTTCCTGGATGCAGGCACCTATACGGCGGCATTCACCTGCGATGCCGGCAGTGATGACCCGGCGGCCGAGGACACACTTATGTTCGTCGGCACCACGGGTGTCACCATCAACGCAGGGCACACCACCTTTCTGGATTTCTAACCCGACGTGAGGGATTTGCACAGAACAGGATCGTGCAAATCCCTCCCGGTTGTCTCCCAGCGCCGCATCCCAGGCCAAGCCATTCTGGCCGTTTTTTGTAGCTCGTAGGATGGGTGAAGGCGTTTTATGCCGTAACCCATCATTTATCCGTGACCTTGATGGGTTACGCTTCGCTCCACCCATCCTACGCAACGGGTCGGCGTCGACGACGCTGACCCGTTGTCGGCTTTGATTTTGACTTCCCATGTCCCGTAGGCGCAGCCGAGCATCGCAGCCCGTTTGCGAAGAAGCGAGCCTCCTGTCTGAGGCGCCCATGTATTTCGGGCGCCGAGTTAGGCGAGCGCGCAAACGGGCGAGAAGCGCAGGGAACCCCTCGCAGCGGGCCAGCCTCCGGGTCGCCTTTCTTTTGGGTACTTTTCTTTGGCGAAGCAAAGAAAAGTACCTCGCCCAGCAAAGGGCGAAAGGAAGGCACGATCGAGAGGCTGCTCTCCGAATCAGGAGATTGCCGCGCTGCACTCGCAATGACAGGGCTGCATCGCATGACGGCGTGGCGTTCGTGATGGCGGCCGGTGGGCTGTCAGAGATATCTCCGGTTACATCCGAAAATAATGCCCACTGCCGCGCATGCGCTCGCGCCAGTAGCTGTCATTCAGTGATTCGATCCTGACGCGTTTGCCGGAACCCGGCGCATGCACGAACTGATCTGAACCTATGTAGATGCCGACATGGGAAATCTTGCGCCCCCTGATATTGAAGAACACCAGATCGCCGGGTTGCAGATGCTGTTGCGCAATGTGGCGCGCTGCCTCGAACTGTTCGGCGGCGGTGCGGGGGATGGCGATGCCGGCGTTGCCGTAGCTGTAACTGGCCAGGCCGCTGCAGTCGAAGCCGCGTGGGGTGTGGCCGCCGGCGCGATAGGGCGTGCCGAGCATACGTTCTGCGGTCTGTACGATGGTGGCGCGTGCGGCGGCGGTGTTCGTGTCGACGGGTGCGATCTTGGGTTGGCTGGCGCAGCCACTTAGCAGTAGATACAGCAGACCCAGGCCGGCGAGCAGCGGCCAATATCGTGGCTGTGTTGACAGTTTATGCATCATAGTGGCTGACAGCGGGGCGCGGCTCGCGTACCCTTACGCGCAGTACATTTGCGCCGGATATCCTGTGTAGTTGGGTGTCCAGCGCAGCCGGATCGCGATCCGGATTCTTCAACCCAGATCACACTCACTTCGAATTCTGACGCATTCATGGCTGCCCGCCGCCGTTCAAAACGGAAACCGACCGCTGCACGCCGTACTCGGCGCTCTTTTCCACTGGTGTCAATACTGGTGGTCATCGTCATTGTTGTCGCCGCTTACCTTGCCTACCTGGACATTATTGTTCGGGAACAGTTCGAGGGCAAACGCTGGGCCTTGCCGGCACGCGTGTTCGCCCGACCGATGGAACTCTACGTCGGACGCCCGCTGACACCCGCACAACTCACGCAGGAGTTGGATCGTCTCGGTTATCACACGGTGCGCAATCCGCGCCGTCCGGGCGAATACAGCCAGAGTGGCGCAACGTTCCAGATCAGCACGCGCGGTTTCACATTCTGGGATGGCGCGGAACCACCGCAGCAGTTGGATGTGGAATTTTCCGGCGGCTGGATTACCGCGCTCGGTGATCGCGCCCAGCGCAAGGAAATTGATCTTGCGCGGCTCGACCCGCTGCAGATCGCCAGCATCTACCCCTCCAAGCAGGAAGATCGGCAACTGGTCAAGCTGGCCGAGGTGCCGCCGCTGTTGACGCAGACATTGATGGCGGTGGAAGACCGGTCCTTCTATGAGCATCACGGTATTTCGCCGCGCTCGTTGTTGCGCGCCACGGTGGCCAATGTGCGCGCCGGCGGGGTGGTGCAGGGTGGCAGTACGCTGACGCAGCAGTTGGTGAAGAACTTCTTCCTCAGTAACGAGCGCACCTTGCAGCGCAAGCTCAATGAAGCCGGCATGGCACTGCTGCTGGAAGTGCACTACAGCAAAGATGAAATCCTCGAGGCCTATCTCAACGAGGTCTACCTCGGTCAAGACGGTTCGCGCGCCGTTCACGGTTTGGGTCTAGCCAGTCATTTCTATTTTGAGCGCCCGCTCGATCAACTCGAACCCGAGCAGTTCGCGCTGCTGGTGGGCATGATTAAAGGTCCCTCTTATTACGACCCGCGGCGCAATCCCGAGCGCGCCAAGGTGCGTCGTGATCTGGTGCTCGACACGCTGGTCGAGCAGGGCGTCATCACGGCCGAGCAGGGTGATGTGGCCAAGGCCAAGCCTTTGGGCGTGCTGCAACGCCCGTCGCTGGCGGCGAATGCGCATCCGGCATTCCTCGACATGGTGCGTCGTCAACTGCGCAGCGATTACCGCGAAGAAGATCTGACCTCTGAAGGTCTGCGCATCTTTACCACCTTGGATCCACTGGCGCAGAGCGCTGCCGAGGCGGCGGTATCGAAGCGGCTGGCGCGTATCGAAAAAGATCGCGGCTTGAAGGCTGATTCCTTGCAAGGCGCATTCATCGCCACCGCCATCGACAGCGGCGAGGTACTGGCCTTGGTCGGCGATCGCAATCCGCGTATGGCCGGATTCAATCGCGTCTTGGATGCGGTGCGGCCGATCGGTTCGCTGGTGAAACCGGCGGTGTATCTCACCGCCCTGATGCAGCCAGAACGTTACACCGCGGCGACAATGTTGGCGGATACGCCGCTGCACATGCGTGCCGGCGATGGGCGTGATTGGTCGCCGGAAAACTATGACCGCCAGTTCCGCGGTCAGGTGTTGCTGTTCGATGCGCTGGTGCATTCCTACAACGTTCCAACGGTGCGTCTGGGCCTGGATGTCGGTCCGGAGCGGGTCGTCGAGACGCTGCGTAAACTCGGCGTACAGAGCGAACTCAATGCCTATCCGGCGTTGATGCTCGGCGCGGCGGATCTGACGCTGATGGACGTGACGCGGATGTATCAGACCTTGGCCGCCGGGGGTTTCCGTTCACCGCTGCGGGCGATTCGCGCGGTGCTGGATGTCGCGGATACACCGTTGCAGAGTTATCCCCTGCAAGTGGAACAGGTGTTAGATGCCGACGAGGTGTTCCTGGTCAACGAGATTCTTCAGGCGGTGGCGACCGAGGGCACTGCCAAGGCGCTCGGCGCACGCTTTGGGGCGGATGCCGGCATCGCTGGCAAGACCGGCACCACCAACGATAAGCGCGACAGTTGGTTCGCCGGTTTCACCGGCAATCAGTTGGGTGTGGCCTGGGTCGGTCGCGACGACAACAAGTCGATGGGGCTGAGTGGTTCCAGCGGCGCGGTGCCGGTGTGGTCGGATTACATGGCCGAGGTCGGTGTGCAACCGCTGACGCTGCCGAGTTCCGAGCGCATCGAGTGGTTGTGGATCGATCGCACTACCGGTCTGCGCGCCGACACCGGCTGTGCCGATCGCGTACAATTGCCCTTCATCGTCGGCAGTGCGCCACAGGCATGGTCGTCCTGCGCACGCGGCGAGTTGTCCAAACCGATCGAGTGGTTGAAGGGATTGATCCGATGACTGCCTATCTGCGTTTTACCGCGTTGACGGCCGTATTGCTGTTGCAGGCCTGCGCGACGAATACCGTGAGCCAACGCTATCCAAGCCCTGAGGTCACGCGTGCGCCGCCGAGTCCGAGTGTCGAGCGTGTTCCGCCACGCACAGCGCCTTTACCCAGCACACCGAGCACACCGGCCCTGCCCAGCGAGCCGGCGCGGGTCTCGGACAGTCCGGCCGTCATCGCCTTACTCGAGCGCGCCGAGACCCAACAACACCAGAGCCATGACGTGGACGCCGCGGCCGTTTCATTGGAGCGGGCGCTGCGCATCGAGCCGCGCAATCCACTGCTCTGGCAGCGGATGGCGAACCTGCGTCTGGAACAGGGGCAGTGGGATCAAGCCGTGCAGATGGCAGCCCGCTCCAACAGCTATGCGGGTCGTTACAGCGGTCTGCGCGCGCGTAACTGGCAGATCATCGCCGCGGCGCGCCGTGCCCAGGGTGATGTCCAAGGCGCCGCCGATGCGGAACTCAAAGCCCGCCAACTGGAATGACGCCGGATTAACCTGGGGCCGGTGGCGTGCCCGTCGCGGACCTTCGTGTACAATTCCGACAGGCTCTGAGCAGGGCAGAATGAATTATGGGGGGTTGCAAGGGGGGAGATGATTCTCCCCCCTTGCAGTTGCCCGCGCAGGACTTGTCCGAGCAGGGCAGAATGCAAGGAGACAGGGTGACCATTTATTCCGTCGATACGCTGATTGCCCAGGCGCGAAAGCTGGCCGCCGACTATCGGCGCGCCACCGGCAAGCCGCTGCCCGGGGTGAGTGCCGAGATCGCCGAGAACGACGCCGCGCGACTGCTCGATCTCGAACTGGTCAAAGATGACACGCTGGGCTACGACGCCGTTGGTAAACGCGACCCACGCGCCGGCAAGCGCATTCAAATCAAAAGCCGCACCATCTTCGACGAATCCAAATCCGGTCATCGCATCGGCCAGCTGCGCACCAGCCAAGACTGGGACAGCGTGCTGCTGGTGTTAATGGATGACAACTACGAACCCTTCGAGATATTCGAGGCCGAACGCGCTGAGCTCTTGGATGTCATCGCCGAAGCCGAATCCAGCAAACGTGCCAAGCGCGGTTTGCTGTCGGTGGCGAAGTTCAAGGCCATCGGCCAGTTGATCTGGACCCGCGAGGAAGGCGAGATCACCGCTGCGGTTTGGGATAACCAATCCGGTGGGTGAGTGTTTTGCCGGCCTGTACCCCGATACCCATGGGAACTTTCATTAATAATCCCACTGCTGTCATTCCCGCGAATGTGGGAATCCATGCATTCAATTACCTGGATGCCTGCATTCGCGAGCATGACGAATTAATCAGGCCTTACCCATGGATCTGAACGACGTCTTTGCCGCTGCGGGCGTACTGGCCAGCAAACTGCCCGGCTATGCCCCGCGCGCCGCACAGCGCACGATGGCCGAGGCGGTCGCAACTTCGCTACGCGACGGCGGGCATCTGGTGGTCGAGGCTGGCACCGGCACCGGCAAGACCTTCGCGTATTTGGCGCCGGCGTTGTTGTCGGGTCGCAAGGTCATCGTCTCCACCGGCACCAAACATCTCCAGGATCAATTATTCGATCGCGATCTGCCGGCCGTGCGCAGTGCGTTGGGACTTTCCACGCGCGTCGCCTTGCTCAAAGGTCGCGCCAATTACCTGTGTCTGCATCGCCTCGATCTGGCGGCCGCCGAAGGGCGCTTCCCCACCCGCGCGCAGGCCGCCGAGTTGGAGCATGTCCGCAGTTGGGCAGGACGCACGCGCAGTGGTGATATCCGCGAACTGGCCGACGTCGCCGAGGATTCGCCGCTGTGGCCGCGCGTGACCTCGACCAGCGACAACTGCGTGGGCAGTGACTGTCCGAACTTCAATGACTGTTACGTCGTCAAGGCGCGTCGCGCCGCGCAGGATGCCGAGTTGTTGGTCATCAACCATCATCTGCTGTTCGCCGACATGGCGCTCAAGGAAGAAGGTTTCGGCGAACTGCTGCCGGGTGTGGATGCGGTGATCGTCGACGAGGCGCATCAGCTGGCCGAGGTGGCGACGCAGTTTTTCGGCATGAGCCTCGGCAGCCGTCAGCTCACCGGACTGGCGCGCGATGCCGTGCAGGAACACCTGCGCGAAGCCGGTGACATGGGTGATCTTCCGGAGGCCGCCGCCGCGCTGGAAAAAGCCGTTGCCGAATTGCGTCTGGCCTTCGGTCCCGACAGTGTGCGGCAGGCCTGGCGGGCGTTTGCCGATACACCCCGTTTGCAGCGTGCGCTGGAGGAACTCACGACGCAGTTGAGTGCCTTGCATGCGTGGCTGGAGGCGGCCGCGCCACGCGGTCGTGGTCTGGAAAACTGTTGGCAGCGTGCCACGCGCCTGCTGGAGCGACTGCAGCGTGTGGCTGCACAGGCGCCGGCCGAGTATGTGCATTGGGTCGAGACCTTCACGCGTGGCTTCGCCATTCACTTCACGCCGCTGTCGGTGGCGCCGCTGTTTCGCACCCAACTGGAACAACTCGACAACACCTGGATTTTCACCTCGGCGACGCTGGCGGTGGGCGACAGCTTCGAGCATTACATCAACACGCTGGGTCTGGATGCGCCGCGCACCTTGCGTCTGGACAGTCCCTTCGATTACGCGCACAACGCGCTGCTGTATCTGCCGAGCGGCATGCCCGAGCCGAATGCGCGCGACTTCACGCAAGCGGTGATCCATGCCGCGCGGGCACTGCTGACGGCGAGTGGCGGGCGCGCCTTTCTGTTGTTCACCAGCCATCGTGCCTTGCAGGAAGCCGCCGCGGCCTTGCGCGCCGACCTGGATTTTCCGCTGCTGGTGCAGGGGCAGGCGCCGCGTGCGGAATTGCTGGCGCAGTTTCGCGCGCTCGGCAACGCGGTCTTGCTCGGTACCGGAAGTTTTTGGGAAGGTGTGGACGTACGCGGCGAGGCCTTGTCGTTGGTGTTGATCGACAAGCTGCCGTTCGCCTCGCCGGGTGATCCAGTGTTGCAGGCGCGCATCGATGCCTTGCGTGCCGCGGGTGGTAATCCATTTTTCGATATTCAAGTGCCGGAGGCGGTCATCGCCTTGAAACAAGGTGCGGGGCGTTTGATTCGCGATGTGAACGACCGCGGCGTGTTGGTGTTGTGCGATCCGCGTGTCGTGAATAAAGGCTATGGCCGGGTGTTTCGTGCCAGTCTGCCACCGATGCCGGTGACGCACCGTCTGGAGGATGTACACGCCTTCTTCAATAAACATTCCCTCTCTCCGCATGCGGGGAGAGGGCTAGGGTGAGGGGTATATGAAGCTACTGGCCCTCGATACCGCCACTGAAGCGTGCAGTGCCGCGCTGCTGATCGACGGCGCGATCCGCGAGCGTTTCGAGGTCGCGCCACGCGCGCATGCGCGCCTGTTGTTGCCGATGCTCGACGAACTGCTTGCTGAGGCCGGCCTCAAGCCCGCGCAACTCGATGCCATCGCCTTCGGCCGCGGACCCGGCAGTTTCACCGGTGTACGGATCGCCGCCAGCGTCGCACAGGGTATCGCCTTTGCCGCCGATCTGCCGGTGTTGCCGGTGTCTACGCTCGCGGCGTTGGCGCGCGATGCGTTGCAACGGACTACGGTGACACAGGTGTTGGCGGCTATCGATGCGCGTATGGGTGAGATTTACTGGGCCGCGTTTGCGCGTGACGCGCACGGTGAGCCGCAGGCGTTGACCGATGAACAGGTTGCGCTCGCAACTGCGGTGTGTGTCCCGGCGGGAACGGAGTGGTTCGGCATCGGCAGCGGTTGGGCCGTGTATGAAACAGCGTTGCGGGCACACTTTGGTAACACCTTAAGCGGCATCGACGCCACGGCTCTGCCGCGCGCAGCGCAGATCGTGCAGTTGGCCGCCGTGGATTTCACAGCCGGCCGTGCGGTGCCGGCGGAACAGGCCATGCCGGTGTATTTGCGCAATCAGGTGGCGCAGCGGCCGGGTGGCTGAGGCGAGCGGCTAGAGGTAGGTCAGGGCCTCTTCGCCGGGATTCGGTAGGCCCGCGATGCGCCAGACTTCGCGGCCGCTATCTTTGAAAAGATTCGGAATGCAATGCGGGTCCAGGTGATTTTCGATGCAGACGTGACGCAGGGGTGGGAGTGCGCCGGCTTTGAAGAAGTGCCTGCGCAGGCTTTGAATGACCTGCCAGTGCGCGTTGGTCAGCGGGCCGATGCCGTCGCTTTGCGCGAGTTGCTCGGCGACATGTTCGTTCCATTTTTCCGGGTGCAGCAGAAAACCGTCGTTATCGGTTTCGATATTCAACGGGGTGTGGCTGGGATGGGTGTGGTTTGTATTCGGCATGGTGATGTCCTCCATGCGGTGCTTGATTGACTGCGCTGTGGTTGATTGTGCCGTGGGTGGCGAATGCGCAGATTCTGTATCTCTGTGTATAGGCGCGCCGGTACGCAGCGTCAATGAATCTGCTTTCGAGTCTGTGGGATTAACAGCCTGTTAGTCCTGTGACGCTTCCATTAAGTCGATGTAATTCACCAGATCATCCGGATGCACGAATTCCTCGCTGATGACCTTGTCCCGCACGGATATGCCGGCGGCGTGAACGCTTTCGGCGCTGCCAGAGATCAGCGGGTGCCAAGCGGGCAGTTCCTGACCTTCGTTGAGCAGGCGGTAAGCGCAGGTATCTGGCAGAAAACTGATCGCATCGAGATTGTCCGGCGCGAGTGTCAGACAGTCGGGCACCAGAACGCTGCGTTCGCTGTAGCGTGTGCAGCGGCACTGCTGGTCGTCGAACAGGTGGCAGACCACGCTGGTGTAGAACAGTTCTCCGCTATCGCTATCTTCGAGCTTGTGCAGGCAGCAGCGGCCGCAGCCATCACACAATGACTCCCATTGCGTGCGGTCCATGTCGGCGAGCGCGGTGGTTTTCCAGAACGGGGCACTGATCATGACGGTAGATTCTACAGGGAATGATTGAAGCGGGCCTAACGTTCGCCCATTATAGGCCAAAGCGTTCCCGCTGCCTTAGTTGTGCCGATATCCGTATGCATAGTGATCCGTTGTTCTACACCATTTTCGTTATTTTCACCGGCGCGGCCGTGCTCGCGACGCTGGCCCTGTTCGCGCGCCAGGCGTTATTGGTGGCCTATATCGTGCTCGGTGTGCTGCTGGGGCCGTGGGGCCTGGCTCTGGTGACCGATCCACAGTTGATCAGCGGCATTTCCCAGATCGGCATCATCTTTCTGTTGTTCCTGCTGGGATTGAATCTTCCGCTGGAAAAGCTTTATTCACTGGTCGGCGAGTCGCTGCGCGTCACCGGGATCAGTTCGGCGCTGTTCGGCGCGTTGGGGATGGGTGTCGGCTGGTTATTCGGCTTCAACTTGACCGAGCAACTGGTGATCGGTGCGGCGATGATGTTCTCCAGCACGATTATCGGTTTGAAACTGCTGCCGACCACGATTCTGCATCATCAGCATACGGGTGAGATCATCATCAGTGTGCTGTTGCTCCAGGATTTGATCGCCATCGTGATCCTGATGCTGTTACAGATCCAGGGCGGCACCGAGATTGGCATGGCGCAATATATTTTGTTGGCCATTTCCCTGCCGTTGCTGTTTCTGATTGCCTATCTGCTGGAAAAGTATGTCCTCATCAAACTGCTGCAGCGTTTCGATACCATTCAGGAATATATCTTTCTGCTGACCATCGGCTGGTGTTTGGGGATGGCGGAGTTGGCCGGTCTGATGGGGTTGTCGCATGAGATCGGCGCGTTTATCGCCGGCGTGGCCCTGGCCACCAATCCGATTGCTTTGTTCATTGCCGAGAGTCTGAAACCGTTGCGGGACTTTTTCCTGGTGATTTTCTTTTTCTCGCTCGGCGCGGGCTTCGATCTGGGTGCCTTGCAGTCGGTGCTGCTGCCTGCGCTGGTGCTGGCGGCGGCGGCCATGCTGCTCAAGCCGTTGGTATTCGGCTATTTGCTGCGGCAGTCCGGCGAGGCACCGGCGCGTTCGCATGAGGTCGGTGTGCGACTTGGGCAGATCAGCGAGTTTTCACTGCTGATCGCCGTGCTGGCGCTGGAGCTGAGCGTCATCGGTCGCGAGGCTTCGTATCTGATTCAGGCCGCGACCATTCTGACCTTCATGGCCTCGTCGTATTTCATCGTCATGAAGTATCCGACGCCGATTGCCTTGAGTGATCGCTTACGCAGGGATTAAGGCGGATTCCAAGAGCAGATCCGACACCCGATCATGCGCACCCAGATACGGGGCGATGCGAATATTCACCTGCGGATATTGTTCCTGCTTGCCGCGCACGTCATGGGGAATGTCCGTGACGACATGGCGACCGGCGGAAAGAAAATACGGCAGCACGACAACCTCGCTGGCGCCCGCCTGCACGCACAGTTCGATACCGTCCGGAATCGATGGCTCAGCCAACTCCAGAAAACCGCAACGCACAATCGGGAACTCGTCCTGTGCGCGCAGGGCAAGTATTTCCGTGAGTTGGCGAACCTCGTCATTTGATTCGGCGCGGCGGCTACCGTGAGCGATGACCAGCAGGGCTTTCATACGATAATCCTGTTCAAGAGTGCGACGCGAAATCATAACGTGAAGCGCGACGTATGCGCACATTCACCGAGCGACTGGGTGGGATTTTGGGGAAATAAAAAACGGGGCCCGAAGGCCCCGTCAGGTACTGACGCGCAGGTCTTAATTACCGGTCGGTGCTGCCGGCGGCTCACTGCCCGCGGGAGCGGCAGGTGTCTGGGCCGGCGGTTCGGCGGCCTTGTCAGCGCCCTGGTCGGCGTTCTGGCCGCAGGCGGACAGCAGGCCTGCGAATACCATTACGGCAAACCAACTCACGGTATTTTTGCTCATAGCGTCCCTCTCCGTATTTGATGTTAACCGCGTCGTGTGCGGTGCTGCATATCCTGCCTAGTCGCGGGTGACTGCACAAGACCCCCGGTGGACTATTTTCAGCGGGCCCGGTGCTGGGTTCGACGTGATCTTAAACATGCAGCGGTGGCCTCAAACTCACGTAATCACCGTGGGCCGCTCCCGTCCGGTGTGGTGTCGAATGCCGGCAATTTCATCGGCAATGCCAATCAGGTCGGCAAGTGCAACTTGACTGTCCAGGCCTTGTTTCGCGACATCCGCTTCGTAGCGTTCCAGATACACACGCAACGTGGCGCCTTGGGTGCCGGTGCCTGATAAACGGTAGACGATGCGCGAGCCGTCGGTGAAGCCGATACGGATGCCCTGGTTCTGACTGAGGCTGGCGTCGATGGGGTCGGTGTAGGCGAAGTCATCGGCATATTCGACGCTGTAGGTGCCGAAGCTGCGTCCCGGCAGTGCGGCGAATTGCGCACGCACGCCGTCGATCAGCGTCTTGGCGGCGGCACTGTCGACGCTTTCGTAATCGTGGCGTGAATAATAGTTGCGACCGAAGCGCTGCCAGTGTTCCTGCACGATGGCCGCGACCGATTGGCCGCGCACGGCCAACAGGTTCAACCAGAACAGCACCGCCCACAGACCGTCTTTTTCGCGCACATGATCCGAGCCGGTACCAAAACTTTCCTCACCACACAGCGTGACCTTGCCGGCATCGAGCAGGTTGCCGAAGAATTTCCAGCCGGTCGGTGTTTCGTAGCAGGGTAGACCGAGGGCCTTGGCGACACGATCAGCGGCCTGGCTGGTGGGCATGGAACGCGCGATGCCGACGATGCCGGTGGCGTAACCGGGCACGGAGGTCGCGTTGGCGGCGAGTATGGCAAGGCTGTCGCTGGGTGTGACGAAGAACTTGCGGCCGAGGATCATATTGCGGTCGCCATCGCCATCGGAGGCGGCACCGAAGTCGGGTGCATCGTCACCGAACAGTACTTCCACGAGTTCGTGCGCGTAGGTGAGATTCGGATCGGGATGGCCGCCGCCGAAATCTTCGAGTGGTTTGGCATTCATCAGACTGTCGGCGGGCGCACCCAGGCGGCGCACCAAAATCTCTTCGGCATACGGTCCGGTGATCGCATGCATCGCGTCGAAGCGCAGGCGGAACTTGCCGCTCTGAAACAGCGTGCGGATGCGCGCGAAGTCGAACAGGGATTCCATCAAGTCGGCGTAATCGGCAACCGGGTCGATGACCGCAACGGTCATTTCACCGAGGCGATATTCACCTAATGTATCCAAGGGCAGATCGTCCGCCTGCACGATCCGGTAGTGATCGATTTCACGGCTGCGCGCGTAGATCGCGTCGGTGATTTTTTCCGGCGCGGGACCGCCGTTGTCGGTGTTGTACTTGATGCCGAAATCTTCCGTGGGGCCGGCCGGGTTGTGGCTGGCCGAGAGGACGATCCCGCCATAGGCGTTGTGTTTGCGGATCACACAGGAGGCCGCCGGTGTCGACAGCAGGCCATCGCGTCCGACCAGCACGCGGGCAATGCCGTTGGCGGCGGCCATTTTCAGAATGGTTTGAATGGCGGTGAGATTGTAATAACGGCCATCGCCACCGAGCACCAATGTTGCGCCGCGCAGTCCCGGCACGCTGTCGTAGATCGACTGGACGAAATTTTCCAGATAATGTGCCTGCTGAAACACCGGCACTTTCTTGCGCAGGCCCGAAGTGCCGGGCATCTGGTCGGTGAACGGGGTGGTGCGAACATCTGTAACCTGCATGGTGTTACCTTTTATCCAGCCGTTTGAGGGGGAGACCGGTGAAGTATCTTTCAGGTGCGCCGCTATGTCTGTAACCGGACGGCCACCTGCACGGTCGTGAATTTTCACTATGGTATGATGCCAGCATGTTGTTACGCGAGCCCACACAACTGCGTCGCCGTCGCCAGGTCCATGACCTCGGCGAGCTCATGGCGATTTACGAGTGCAATTATATCCGGCTGCGTCAGCTGATTCCGGATCTGAATGCGGTTGCGGCGGCGGGTGGCATTTCCGTGGCGGCAGGCGCGCTCGATCTGCATTTGACCGTGTCGGAGCGTAACCGCTATACCACCACGCTGACCTTGACCTATCTGTTTGACGATGAGCACGGGCAGTTTCCCGCGCCGGATATTCAGATCCGCATCTATCACGACGCCCGGCTGGCTGAGGTCATCAGTTGTGGCCGTCGCCGCGGCGTGCGCGGTGCCACGTATGACACCTGGCGCCGCGACTATAACCTCGATGCCAAATGGCGCATCAACCGCTTCCTGCAGAAATGGCTGGGTTATTGCCTGCGCCAGGGGCATCGCTTTCGCGCCATCGGTTCTGACAGTCTCACCCCGGCCGGTCAGTGGCCCGAGATGCTCGCAACACTCGGGCAGCCCTCCCCAGAGCACCGACGACTAATACCCTCAGCTCTAAATCTTGATCGAACTACTCAGTCATTGTATAAAGTGATTCCCGAGTAATTTACTCTGGTACTCGGCCTTGCCTTGTACCGAGCAGCGTAGGAATCGCAATGAGACTGTCTACCAAGGGTCGTTATGCCGTCACTGCCATGCTCGATCTGGCAATTCACGAAGGCAAGGGTCCAATCACGTTGTCGGATATCTCACAATCTCAGGGCATTTCATTGTCTTATCTGGAACAGTTGTTCGCCAAGCTGAGGCGTGACGGACTGGTCGAGGGCGTGCGTGGCCCCGGTGGCGGCTACCGTCTGGCCAAACCCGCCTCTGAGGTGTCGATTGCCGATATCATTACTGCCGTGGATGAGAAAGTAGACGCAACTAACTGGGAAGGAAAAGAAAACTGCCAGAACGGCGAGCGCTGCCTGCCCCACGATCTGTGGACCAGCCTCAGCAAGCAGATTTTCGACTATCTGGCGGCCATCAATCTGGCGGACTTCCTGGCTCGGCCATCCGTGCACGCCCACATCGAGCGACAGGATGATCAGGGTGCTCCGATGCCCGAAACGGCGTGATGGTGGTGCTAACGCCTTGTCGGGCCAATGTGGTTCACATTTTGGTCCACACCAGGTGCGGTTGTTGGCTGGCATCGCGTAATCCTGCGCTAAACGCATCCCGGCCGTTGCGGCCAACTGTTCCAACGCCTCGAAATTCCGCACCCCGCTGTTGGGATCGCGCGCCTTCAGCCATTGATCGAAGCGGGCGTTGCTGGCGCTGGTGAATTTTCCGCCGTAATTGAACGGGCCATACAGACAGAAGCGTCCGTCGGTCATGAGTGCGCGGCCAACACCGGCAAACATGATTTCGACCTCGGGCCAGCTCATGATGTGCACGGTGTTGGCGCTGAAGACGCCGTCGAACATTTCCTCAGGCCAGGATCATGTGCGACATCCAGCGCCAACGGTGGTTGGACATTGGCGAGTCCTGCGTCATCGATCCAGGCCACAATGCCGGGGTGATACGCGGCGACATCGCTGGTCTGCCAGATCAGATGCGGCAACTGTTCCGCGAAGAACACCGCGTGTTGCCCCGTGCCGCTGCCGATTTCCAGCACGCGTCGTACCGCTGCGAATTCGCGGCGTAACACCTCCAGGATCGGCCGTTGGTTTTCTGCGCAGGATTCGGCAAACGGTTTCATCGTCAGAGTCGTGCCTCCAACACCCGTGCGATTTCGCCATCGGTGAGCAACACCGGATTCGTTTTCATGCTGCTGCCGCGACTGTGCGCGACGATGTGCGGGATATCCGCGGCGGTGATGTCGTAGCGCGCCAGGCGTGGCAGTTGCAGGCGTTCGGTCCAGCCTTCTAATAAATCGATCAACGCCGTGTAGGCCGCCGCCGGTTCGCGGATGCGCCGCTCGCAGAGGATTTCCGCCAGCCGCGCATATTTGTCCAGCGCGGGATTGTCCGACTCGCGCGCCTGCATCACTTCAATGTTCACCCGCGTGGCGCTGGCGACCAGCGTGCCGCAAACCACGCCGTGGGGAATGGGGAAGAACGCGCCCATCGGTGCGGCCAGTCCATGCACCGAACCCAGACCGACCTGCGCCAGGGTGATGCCGGAGATCAGCGCCGCGTAGGCCATGCGGCTGCGCGCGGAGTCTTGATCGCCTGTGCCTTCATACCAAGGCAACAGACTGTCGCGCGCGGCGCGCAGACCGCTGATGGCGAGCGCATCGGTGAAGGTGTTGGCGCGCAGCGAGACATAGGATTCGATCAGTTGCGTCAGTGCATCCATGCCGTTGGCGGCGATCAGTTCGGGCGGGCAACTGGCCAACAGGTCCGGATCGACGATGGCATATTCCGGCACCAGGCGTTCGTCGCGGAAGGATTTTTTGAAGCCGTCTTTGCCATGTGTGCTGAGTACGGCATTTTTAGTCGCTTCGCTGCCGGTGCCCGCCGTGGTGGGAACGGCGATGAACGGCGTGGCCGGTCCGCGATAGGGTTTCTCCGGACCGACACCTTCCAGATAATCCATGACCGAATCGCCGTTGCGCAATAACCCGGCGATGGCCTTGGCCGCGTCCAATACGCTGCCGCCGCCGATGCCGATGACCACATCGAAGTCGCCAGCGCGGAATTGCGCGACGGCGTCGTCGACCAACTGCGGCGACGGCTCAGCGCCGACATGCAAAACATCCCAGCTCAGGTCCTGTTTGCGCAGTCCATCGAGGAGCTGTTGCCACTGCGCGGTGGCCTGCACGGCGCGGGCACCACACACAATCAGAGTGCGGCTGCCGTAGGCGGCGGCCAGTGCCGGTACGCGGTTAACACTGCCGGCGCCGAATTCGATCCGCGGCAAGCGCGCCAGCGAAAACGGCGCAATCATGAGGCCTCCGGCAACAGGCCGTGATAGGACACACCACGGCGCGGCTGCGCCATCCATCCCGCGACCGCGTCACGCCAAGTCAGGTAATGCGCGGTCGCTTTATGCGCTGCCGCGTCGGTGGCACTCGCATAGGCCTCGTAGAGAACGAACTCGGTGGGGTCTTCCGCTGATTGCAGGACATCGAAACGCCGATTGCCCGGTTCGCGCACCGAGGCCAGGTGGTTGGCGCGGGTGGCGGCGATGAAATCCTGAACATGTTCAGGGATGACGCGGACATGGACCAAGGTAACGTGCATCGAGGGCTCCTCCGTGGGCGCTCAAGCCTAGCGTCCCAACTGGGCTCTGCCAAGTGCAGCAACGCTGCGGCGCATTTTTCAACCGCCCGTTAAGTTAAGCCGTGCGACAACCGACACAGTAGTCATGCCCCGATCAACGCAGTGCCAATTCACATTCACCCCGACTCACGGATGACAGTCCCGATGACCCAGGACACCCCCAATATATCGCCAGCCGATGACGACACTACGCAGGCCGCCCCGGATAAGACCCCGCGCAGCCTCGCCGAATGGGTGGAAAAACTCAGCGACAAGGGCATGCCGGCCTTTGCCAGGACCATCAAAGACATTTCCGGCATAGCCTCCGATCAAGAAAGCTCAGCGGCGGAACTGTCACGGGTCGTGCTTCAGGATGCGGCCATGACCGCGCGCCTGCTGCGCGTGGCCAACAGTCCGATGTATTGCCTAAGCCAATCAGGACGCAGCGTCAGCACCGTGTCGCGCGCCGTGGTGCTGCTGGGTTTCGACACCGTGCGCAGTCTATGCCTGTCCATTGCCGTCATCGATGCGATCAACAGCAGTCCGCAGAAATCGCGGGTTGCGGAGCACATGGCGCGTTCGTTTCATGCGGCGGTGCAGGCACGCGCGTTCGCGGTAAAGCGCCGCGATCCCTCGCCTGAGGAGGTGTTCATCGCCACCTTGCTGTGCAACATCGGTGATCTGGCCTTCTGGAGTTTGAAAAGCGATGCTGCCCCCAAGCTCGATGAAGCCCTGCAACGTCCCGACTGTGATCGCGCGCGCACCGAGCGTGCGGTGCTGGGATTCGAACTCAATGAATTAAGTCTGAGCTTGGCGCGCAAATGGCAATTGGGCAAGCTGTTGGAAAATACCCTGGAGAACAAAGGCGACAAGGATCCGCGCGTCGGTAGCGTGCGCATGGCGCAGGAATTGGCACAGAAGGCGGAGAAAGGTTGGGATTCGCCGGAGGTCAAGCGCTTCATTAGTCGTGTCGCCGAAACCCTGTATATGCCGCTCCAGGATGTCACCAAGCTGGTGCATGAGAATGCCAGCGAGGCCGCCAAGACGGCGCAGTATTTCGGCGTCGGTACGGCGAGTGATCGTATCCCGCTGCCGGATGCGCAGCGCAAAACCGCCGAGCATCGTGCTGGCGCAGAGGCACGACAGGAAACCGTCAAGCCGAAATTTGCCCTGCCTGATCCGATGCTGCAACTGACCATCCTGCGCGAGTTATCGGGGATGCTGGATGGGCAGCACGACATTAATTTATTGCTGGAAATGGTGTTGGAAGGTATCTCGCGCGGTATCGGCATGGATAGGGCCTTGTTCGCCATGCTCAACCCAGAACGCACGCGCCTGCGCGCACGCTATGCTTTGGGTTGGGACAAGGATGATATGCGTGAAAAATTCCTGTTCGATATCTCGCCGCTCAAGGCGAATATTTTCAGTCACGCACTGGATGTGCGGCAGCCGCTGTGGTTTGGCGGGCCGGATGCCGATCCGCGGCTTGTGAAACTGATGACGTCAGATGTCTACGAACTGACAGGCAAGGCGCAGTTCTTCGTCATGTCGGTGGAAATCAATGGCCGTTCCATCGGCCTGTTCTACGCCGACCGAAAATCCAGCGAACGGACACTGGATGACGACTCCTTCATGGCGTTCCGCCACTTTTGCCAACAAGCCAATCTGGCCCTGGCGCAATCGCGTCGCGGGCGCTGAAGTTGGGCCTTGATCATCCTAAATAAATCATTTCAGCCACGGAAACACACGGAAGACACTGAAACACAGTACATTCCTGGAGCGACTATTCACCGCCGTGAAGCTTATGATCTTGTCCGTGTGATTCCGTGGCAAATGCGGTTTATAGGATCATTGTAGAACTCGCATGCCGCGCCCGGCTCTGGCATGCTACGCGACGTCGAAGCTACTGTTCAGGGAGAACATCATGTCGCAACGTCTGCTGGGTTTTTTACTGATCCTCACCGCGTCCCTTGCGCACGCGGAAATCCAAACTCAAGTCATCGAATATCCCGTCGGCGCCGCGCGCATGACCGGCTATCTCGCCTACGACGACGCCATCAGCGGGCCACGTCCCGGCGTATTGGTCGTGCACGAATGGTGGGGACATAACGCCTACGCACGCAAACGCGCGGAGATGCTCGCGCAACTTGGCTATACCGCGTTTGCGGTGGATATGTACGGTGATGGTAAAGTCGCCGATCATCCGGACAATGCCATGGCCTTCATGCAGGCCGTGGCCAATAATATGCCCGAGGCGGAGCGCCGTTTCGCGCGGCCCGTGCAGTGTTGGAACAGCAGCCGAGCGTCGACAAACAGCACATAGCCGCGATCGGTTATTGCTTCGGCGGTGGCATGGTGCTGCACATGGCGCGCGTCGGCATGGATCTGGATGGGGTGGTGAGTTTCCACGGCGCACTGGGCACGCAAACCCCGGCGCGGGCCGGTCAGGTCAAGGCGCGCGTGCTGGTGTTCAACGGCGCGGACGATGTCATGGTCAAACCCGAACAGGTCGAGGCGTTCGAGCAGGAAATGCGTGCAGCCAACGTCAATGTCGAAGTGGTGAACTATTCCGGCGTTAAACACAGCTTCACCAATCCCGACGCTGACGATTACGGCAAACGCTTCAATATGCCGCTCGCGTATAACGCGCAGGCGGATGCGGCATCCTGGGCACGCATGCAGACGTTCCTGACATCGGTGTTTGCGCAGTGATGCCCGTGACTACACACACCTGGAAATAGCGCACGTCATTTCAATCATCGACCGAGGAATTTAGCGGTGTCTCTCAATAGCGAACTACGCGTCGTTGAACCCATGCAATCGGCTGTGACGGTAGTGCATATCGTCTATGCACTGCACGCGGTCGCCATTGTCCTGGGTATCACCGGCGCGCCGACCGTGATAGGCAGTTTTGTCGGCAGCCTACCCTCGATTGCCGCGGTCATTCTGAATTATGTGAAGCGCGGCGACGCACGCGACACCTGGCTAGCCTCGCATTATCGCTGGCAGATCCGCACGTTCTGGTTTGCGTTGCTATGGTTGATCATTGCCGTAGTGCTGATCACGACCTTGATTGGCATTCCCATCGGCGTTGGTCTGCTGGTGGCGGTCACCGTCTGGTTGATCTACCGCATCGCCCGCGGCTGGCTGCGCTTGGCGGATAAGTTGGCGATGTATAGCTGAGCGCTGGTCCGCGTCTGTTGCCGCAGGTCTTATTTTACGAAGCGCCATCAACCTGAAATAGTGTCGCCCGTTAATTTAGGTTGCCACCCCCGATGAAGCGAACCCTGCAAGGCCGTTACCTCAAGGTCGCCAGTGCGGCGAGGCCTTCGACGCCTTCGTCCCGGCGCCGCTGCCCCGAGCCCGGCGATCTACCGCGATTCACGCCACCCTTGATCGTTCTCACTTCGTAGCCTATGATCCTGGTATAGGCTACGAAGTGAGAACGCCATGCCCACCCCCAGTCAGACCCATGTCCTGCGTTTTATCCGCGAGCATCTCGCCCGTCACGGCCATGCCCCCAGCCTGAGCGCAATCGCGGACGGTTTGGGTCTGCGCTCCAAGGGCGTGGTGCATCGGCATGTGCAGGCGCTGGTCGAGCAGGGCTATCTCAGGGTCGAAGCAGGGCGGCATCACGGCATTACGCTCACCGAGCGGGTCGCCGAGGAGGCGTTGAGTCTGCCGCTGCTTGGGCGCATCGCCGCCGGTCGGCCCATCGAGGCGATTGCCGATGAACAGACGCTCAACCTCGCCGATTTTCTGCTCGGCCCGAATCGTTATGCGCTGCGCGTGTTCGGCGATTCGATGATCGGCGCCGGTATTCTCGACGGCGATACCGTGGTGGTGGAACAGCGTGATACCGCGCAGAACGGCGACATCGTCGTCGCCTTGATCGATCAACAAGAGGCCACACTCAAACGTTTCAAACAGCGCACGGACGGCGCCATCGAGCTGATCGCGGAGAACCCCGCGATGCCGACGATGATCTATCCGGCGCACCGCGTGCGTATACAAGGGATTGTCACCGGCCAACTGCGCAGCTACCGCTAGGGGCGCATGTATGCAGACCGCGTTGTGGCCGCGCGCCATCATTCTGGTGGACATGAATGCGTTCTTCGCCTCGGTGGAGCAGCGCGATTATCCTGAACTGCAAGGTCGTCCCATTGGTATCACCAACGGTCTGACCGGCACCTGCATCATCACCAGTTCGTACGAGGCGCGTGCCTATGGCATCAAGACCGGCATGCGCGTGCGCGAGGCTAAACAACTGTGTGCGGATTTCATTCAGATCCCGGCGCGCCCGCACCGCTATGCGCAGGTGTCCACCGCCATCATGGAGGCGTTGACCACGATCACGCCGGATATGGAGGTGTTCTCGGTCGACGAGGCGTTTCTGGATGTCACGCATTGCCAGCGTTTGCTCGGTACGCCGGAACAGATTGCGCAACGTGCCAAGACGGCGGTGTACGAGGCGTCCGGCGTGTTGTGTTCGGTGGGCGTGTCCGGCGATAAAACCACCGCGAAATACGCCGCCAAGCTGCACAAGCCCGATGGTCTGACGGTGATTGCGCCGTGGGATGCGGCGCAGCGGCTGCACACGGTTCCCGTCACGGAATTGTGCGGTATCGCCGGCGGCATCGGCCGGTATCTCGCCGAGCGCGGCGTGATCACCTGCGGCGACATGGCCAAACTGCCCGTCAGTGAATTGGGTAAACGCTTCGGCAATATCGGTCGACGCATCTGGTTGATGGCGCAAGGTCTCGATCCGGCGCCGGTCGAGACGCGCATCGCGCCACCGAAGAGTATCGGCCACGGCAAGGTGATGCCGCCGCAGACCAAGGCGTCCGCCGTTATCCTCACCTATCTCGAACACATGAGCTTCAAAGTCGCGACGCGTCTACGCAAACATGAGTTGGTTGCGCAAACCTATTTCATCGGCCTGCGCACCGAGTTTGGCTGGCTCGGCAGCCACTACAAAACCGCCTGCGCGACCCACGACGGCGCGCCGCTGATGATCTTATGCCGACGCATGCTCGCCGAATGCTGGTCGGGGGAGGGCGTGGGTCAAGTGCAAGTCACCGCGCTCGATCCGCGTGGCATCGAAGGCCAGTTGGATTTTTTTGCCGATGCCGCACAAGACCCGAAACGTGCGCGTGCCAATGCCGTCATGGATGCGATCAACCGTCGCTACGGCCAATTCACGCTGACGCCTGCGCGTCTTTTGCAACGCTCCGACATGCCTGATGTGATCGCTCCCGCGTGGAAACCCCATGGCCATCGGCAGACTATTTAATCATGTGCGGCGGCGTCTATTACAGTTTCAACGGCGCGGATATCCGGGTGTATTTCCCCAATCCGAAGGCGCAATTGCCGGTGCGCAAGAAAGACGGCGATGTGATCTTGCTGCCGTGGGGACGGCGCAAGGAACAGGCCGGTGTGCTGCCGCTCGGTGGTTGGGCAAGGCTGGATTCGATTTACGCGGGACGCTGGGATAAGTGGTTTCCCAAGCCGGTGAAGCTGCCGATCAAGAGCTTCATGGAAAAAGACATCGAAGGCAACAGCCACTGGTACGACCTGACCAAAGGCAAATGGATTCAGGGCGTGGTGGTGCGCGAAGGCCATGAACAACGCCTCTATGTCGTGACCGTCGACCCGCAACGCGACGATGCCGTGCATGATCGCTGGCCACGGATCATGGCGTGATCTTCAATGAATAAATCGGAGATTCCCTAAATTGAAAAGGCCCCGAAGGGGCCTTTTCCGTTGCCGAGTAGCGCCATGTTATGCGCGGCGGCGCAACAGGCCAGCAACACCCAACAGACCCGAGCCGAACAGCCACGCTGCAGCCGGAACCGGAACGGCACTTGGATTCGGTTCGCCACCACGGTAGTCGAAATTCAAACCCATGAGGGAGAATTCATGATGCTGCCATTCGACACGTCCGAGAGAACTGAACGAAATCAGGCTGAGATCCTGATTCAGGTCGACGGAACGTTCGCCATTGTCTACGCCCTTCGTGGCAAGGAATCCCTGCTCGCTGCCCTGATCTTCTACATCGTAGAAACCCATTTCATAGTAGCCATGCTCGTAGAACAAGTCGCTGACCGAGAATTGCGCCAAGGTCACCGGTTTCGAAAAGCTGACGAACAGCTTCTCCGGACCTTCGATTTCATCGGCCTCATACGATGATTGCGATGTCACACCGAAGCCATCTTTTTCGTCCCACCAGAGCACGGCGTCCTGCAGGTTGGTCGACAGAGTGATTTGGACCCCGTCTGCGCTGAATTGATATGACCCTTGGCCCTTCGCATCGGCGAACGACATGTCGCGGAAATCCACCGAGGTCGCCTGTACGGCGGGGACTGCGAATGCCATTCCCATCGCGAGTGCAATTGCCCGTACGTTCCAACCACTTCGTGTACTGCCCGTTGCTTTGTTCATTATCTTCTCCTCGTTATTTGCTGTGATAGAAATATTTTGTTGCGTTGATGGTTTTAGTTGAACTTAGATTAAGACTGATGCAGCAGTTTCGGCGCTGCTGAACCGTGAGCTTCGTCCATAGGATGGTTTTCTACGTTGTCGATGCCGCGACCGTATTTGCGGTAGAGATAACTGCGCAGTGCTTTCCAGACCGCTTGTCCTTCCAGCGATTCGCCGACCAGTTCCTGCAGGCGCAGGCGCAGGTAATCCGAGGGCAGGCCATGCAGCGTGAGTAGGTTGAGATCGGCCTGATCGACGCGGCTGGCGTCGTCCACACATTGCGCGTTGATCACGCGCTCCAGGTGCGTGGCGTCCATATCGAAGTGCCGGACCAGCTCGGCATCGTTCTCCACGAACACGGGTAGCACCCGAAATCCGCAAGCCTTCTCATCGAGCAGTGGCAGCAGCCGCGACATCGCCAGCCGGATACCAAAGCGGAAGATTTCCGAATCGCTCACATCGAGCCGGCGCGCGATCGACTTGATCTTGTCGATATCGCTGCCGCGTAGACGCACGGAGATGCAGGTGGTCTTGAGCATGTCGGACGATTCCCTTAGTTGGTTTTGGTGTGCGCACTGTGACGAGGTGGTGTGGCAGAGATATGACTATTCGGATACAGATTTCTTACGAATGTGTCTGTGTGTGTTTCCAGTCAATACAATCGCTGTGATGCGGATGAATACGTTATGTCAACTTAAGAAGGTGTCATACATCGTCCATACTTTATGATGCTCGAGTGGTTCATCTCTCGATAGCACGGCAATCATTGCGACATCCTCGCGTGTCATACAAAGCGTAAACATTCACTCTGGCAACCGCTTAGTGATCGTCCATGCACTCTGCGCATGACCTATGCGTACATGTCACTTCTCTGTAACACCTAGCCGGCAGACTGCGCCGCACATCGCACTGGATGTGTTTCCACAGCGCGCACAAAAGATTCACCTGCGCTTCATCCAGACGTCATAAACAACCGCGAGACTGTCGCCCGTCCGCTGACAGAGCGAAAGCGGATGCGCGCGCAGATCGATTCGCGCGAGTCGTACGCAGGTTCGCTCGGCAGTGCCACAGCCACACCCGTCGCGAGGCGGGGTCGGAAAGCCAACGGGTCTTTATGAGACGGCCGGGTTGCCACTGAACAGGTCAGGGGCAACCCGGCTTTTTTGTTGGGCGCTGCCGAGTAGCGGAATGGCAGAAGCCCAGGGCGCGGCCGTGCGCGGAACGACGCCCTGTTTTTTCAGCAGTCTGTTGTAGCGAAAGCCGCGGTCGGACATGCACAGCATGTGGCGGATGGCGGGAACAACCACGGAACTAACTTAAAACTTTTGAGGAGTCACACCATGATGAAAATGAAAACCCTAGCCGCCGCGATCGCCTTCGCCGCTGCCGGTACTGCCAACGCCGCCATCGATACTGGCCAATACCGGCAACAGCTCGCTGGTGTTGTACCGTTGGGACAACGTCGCCCAGGAATCCTATATCCGCGACCTCGGCCTGAACCTTAGCCGATGTCACGCCCGCCATGATGACCCCGGCAGGCCGGCCTGACCCTGAATTTCGCGGCTGATCCGGTGTTCAGCAGCCTGTTCGGCAACAACACCGCGTCTAACATCTTCTGGAACATCACGGCCGCCGATTCGACCGGTACGGGCAACCAGAGACAGCTGTTGGGTACGGCCGCCCTGGGCACGCTACAACGGCCATCAGCGTATCCAGCGACGGTGTCGCGAACGTGCGAATAACATCTTTACCCCGTTCTTCAGCAATGCCAACAACCAGACCGGTCCGGATGGCTTCAGCTGCACCACCCGCGCGTCCTGCTTCTCCACGGACACCGGTGATCTGCAGTATGCCGGTGACAGCTCCTGGGGTGGTAACTGGGGTAATGGTGCTGACGGGTTGGCAGAATGCCGGTACCTTGGGTCAGTCGCTGGGCTTCTACAGTGCCAATACCCTCAGCGCCGGTCTCGGCTTCAACCAGGCGACCAAGGTGCGTTTTGAAAACGCCTATGGCCTGGCTTCCTTGACGCTGGCTGCTGACGGCGCGGTGACCTACAGCCTCGCTGGCGAACCAGTGTCTACGGTTCCGGTTCCGGCTGCGGCTTGGTTGCTGGGTTCCGGTCTGGTCGGTCTTGGTCGGTGTGGCGCGTCGCCGCACGGCCAAGTAAGTACTTCGGCAGGTTAGAGGTGGATGAGGCGGCGGCAAGCGCCGCCTCATCCTGGACTTGCCAAGGTATCAAAACGCATTCAACACGCTCGTCAAATCCACTTAGCCCCGCGGCTTGCAACTCCTGGGCGGCGGTGGCCGCGTCGGCGTCCGGATCCGGCTCCATGAACAGGGCCTTGCTGGTCACGTGCTCGGCGATCATCGCCGACCGACCGGTCGAGATCCGGCCCCGCGC